>NZ_JBFUGI010000003.1:0-595000 GCF_056402995.1 Mesorhizobium sp. P3_A8
CGCATGAAGCTGACCACGATCCGCTATGTCGGGCTGGCCAAAGCCACTGCCCAGGTGACGTTAGCGGCGATTGCCTTCAACATGCGCCGATGGGCCGCCATCACAGGATAGGTGCGCCCGCAGTCCGGCCCCACGAGGCCGAACCGCCGCCCGAAATTCCAAACCAGACACAAGAACTCACGAATACGGGCGATATTCCCGCAATCCCGCTCTCATCCGCGCTCTGCTGCAATTACACAACAGGCCCACAAGGGGAGAAGGGAAGAACCCTCTTCACTCCTCCGGCTCCGTCGTGAACAGCAGGGGATAGCCCTTCTCCTTGGCGGCGTCGGTGGCCCGCGTTGCCTTGGTTTCGGCGACATCCCTGGTGAACACCGCGACCACGCAGACACCGAGCCGGTGCGCGGTGATCATGACGCGGTGCGCCTGGTCCTCGCTGAGCTTGAACTCGCCCTTCAGCACCGTCACCACGAATTCGCGCGGCGTGAAATCGTCGTTGATGAGGATGACCTTGTAGAGCTTCGGCCGCTCGGTCTGCGGCTTGACCTTGGTACGTGGTTTTGTGGTGATTTCAGGCATTGGAACCGACAGTTTCGCGATCGGGCTTCACCGTGCATTTTGCCACGGGCGGCAGCGATCGTCCATTTTGATTGGCGTGCAGACCCTCAGCGCGGAGAGCCCGGTCATTCACAATCATGTGGGGAATTGTCGGGCGAGGTTCAACGGCCCTGGCGGCCGAAGACGCGGTGATGCGCGGCGGCATCCGCCCGGCGTTCCAGCCACGCCGCGATCGGCCATCCGGCAACGCAGACCAGCGTCACGGCAAGGAGCACGATCAGCAGCCACGCCTGGACAGGCGTAATGTAGTCCCAGTTGCTGGAAATTATCGGTGCGAACAGCGAGGGCTCGGTGCGGCCACTGGCAGGGTCGGGCACGGGGCTGGCGGTGAGCAGAATCAGCGCCCTGGCGACACCGGTGGCCACGAGGCCGCCAATCACCATGGAACGCAAAATGGACGAAAGCCGCTTCTTCATGCGGATTGTCCTACACGGCCGGCGTTGAAAACGGGTTAAGTCAGATCGAGGTGGCTGGCTGTGAGCCGCCGGTGTTCAGCCGCTCGATCGGGTGCCTGGCAGAAGGCCGCCCCAGCCAGTTGCGGCTGGAGCGGCCTTGATAGAAATCTGTCTTGCGACCTGGATCAGGCCTTCGGAGCAACCGCGGGCTTGGCCTTCTTCACGGTCTTCTTGGCAGGGGCCTTCTTGTGCTTGACCTTCTTGACGACCTTCTTCACCGGGGGCTTGGCGGTGGCGTCAGCAGCCGGAGCCGGGGTGGTCGTGGTGGCAGCAGCAGCCGGAGCAGCGGTCGTGGTGGCAGCGGCATTGCCGAGAGCCGGCATCGCGAAAGCGAGAGCGACGGCGAGACCGGTGGCGGACAGGATGGACTTTTTCATGGCTTTCATTTCCTTTTTATGCGGGTCGATTTTGAGTGTCACTGGACCGGGTCGTTCGGTGTCACTCCAAGCAGCTTCAAAGCATTGGCGAGCATCCGGATGCCCTGCGCCTGTTTCTTGGCAGCGCAGTACCGGTTGCCCTTTCTCTGAAGTGCCTTTGCCGCGGTGACCTGCGTTGCCGTGGCATGGGTTTCGAGGGCTTCATCAAATTGGTGGCTGAGATTGGCGCACCGTTCGCTCCGGGTAAGCGGCGCCTTTGCGTCCGACTGGCCGACAGCGGCAGTGACCAGGCCAAGGCCCAGCAACGCACCCAACAGACTGATCGACAAGCTTGGCATCGGTTTTTCCGTGAACCCGGAGATTAGCGTCGCAGCCGATAACCTGACCGCCACGGCACCGTTATGCCGCCCTACCTTTTCAGGAGTTTTTCCCGATTGTAGAATTTTGTTTCTGGATTGTGTCTGGCCGGGGCGCCGCGAAGAGGCCATAGCTTTCCATGTGGAGCAGGTGGAATTCGTTCTCCCTTGAAATCCAAGGCACTGGCCAACATATGGCCCGAATTCTATCGTGTGGCTCACCAGCCAGAATACTTGGCCGGCAACCAAACAGGGCAGCTCGTGAAATCCGACGCACACATACTGATCGTCGATGACGACAAGGGCATCCGCGACCTGCTTCAGGAGTTCTTCCAGAAGCGGGGCCTGCACACTTCGGTTGCCGCCGACGGCATCGAGATGGAGACCATCCTGCGCCGCGCGCAGGTGGATCTCATCGTGCTCGACGTGATGTTGCCCGGCAAGAGCGGGCTGGAACTGTGCCGCGACCTGCGCGCCCAGTATACGACGCCGATCATCATGCTGACCGCCGTCACCGAGACAACCGACCGCGTGGTCGGCCTGGAGATGGGCGCCGACGACTACGTGCCCAAACCCTTCGATCCGCGCGAACTGCTGGCCCGCATCCGCGCCGTGCTACGGCGCAATGGTGCCGCCGAGCCGAAACGCGCCAGCACCAAGCAGATCTACCATTTCGCCGGCTGGACGATGGACTGTTCGCGGCGCAGGCTGACCGCTCCCGACGATGTCAGGGTCGAATTGACCATGGCCGAATTCAACCTGCTGCAGACCTTCGTCAAGAGCGCCCAGCGCGTGCTGACCCGCGACCAGCTGATCGAACTCTCCGGCGGCGACAGCGACTATTCCTTCGACCGCAGCATCGACATCCTGGTCAGCCGGCTGCGGCGCAAGATGGAAGATGACCCGAAAACACCGAAACTGATCCTCACGGTGCGCAGCGGCGGCTACCAGTTCCTGCCTGAGACGACCTCCGAATGAGACGTTTCCTGCCGCAGACCTTGCCTGTCTGGGTGCTGCTGATCGTCATATCAGGCCTTTTGATCAGCCAGGTCGCGACCCTCTACATCGTCTCTCGCGACCGTGCCGCCGCCAACGATGTGGTCGACCTCTACCGCCTCAACGACCGCGCCTTCTCGCTGGTGCAGCTGATGAGCAGCGCCACGCCCGAGGAGCGCAAGGCAACCGCGGCGGGCCTGTTCAACGCGACTTACGCCCTTACCGTCTCGGACACGCCCGCCGTCACCTCCTCGATCGCGGGCGACGATGAGCTGGCCGAACTCGAGGACATCCTCGTCGGCCGGTTGTCGAAGTTCGGCGTCACCGACGCGCGCGTGCGGCGCGATCCGGCGACGCGCGAGGCCGACGACGCCAGCGGCGCCGTATCCGGTCCCGATGTCGGCCAGGTCGAACGCGACCTTCTGGTGCTGGCCGCCGATTTCGCCCAGAGCGACAAGCTGACCGCCTCGCTGCGCTTCGCTGACGGCCAGTGGCTGAACTTCACCGAACCGATCACGCCTGTCGGCCCGATCCTGAGCTTCGACAGCTTGCCGCTCTATTCGCTGATTGCCGGCCTGGTGGTGATCATGTCGATCTGGTCGCTGCGCCGGCTGACGGCGCCCTACCGGATGATGGAAACCGCCGTCAACCGCATCGGCAAGGATTTGAAGAGCCCGCCGATCGCCGAGTCGGGCAGCCGCGAGGTTCAAGCTGCCGCGAGAGCAATCAACGCCATGCAGGCGAGGCTGCGCGAATATGTCGAGGACCGCGAGCATCTTGCCGCCGCGCTCGCGCATGATTTGCGCACGCCGATGACCCGCATGCGGCTGCGGCTCGAACTGTTGCGCAAATCGGCGGTTCGTGAGGCGCTGGCGCATGATCTTGCCGATGTCGAGAGCATCGCCAGTTCGGTGATCGACTTCGCCACTTTCGAGGTCAACGAGGAAAAGACCGAGCGCATCGACTTCTGGTCGCTCGTGGAATCGATCGCCGACCCCTATCCGGAGGTCTCGTTCGACAATGACGATACCCGTTCTCGCGGCCTGATCTGCATCGCACGGCCGGTGGCGCTCAAACGCTGTGTCACCAATCTGGTGCAGAACGCCGTCACCTACGGCAAGAAGGCGCATCTCAGCCTGCACCGCTCGGACGGCACCATCACGCTGACCATCCGCGATGAAGGACCGGGCATACCGCAGGCTCAGATCGATGCCGTGTTCGGCTCCTTCGTGCGCCTCGAACAGTCGCGCAACCGCCAGACCGGCGGCCTTGGCCTCGGCCTCACCATCGCCCGCAACATAGCGCGCGCCGCCGGCGGCGAGATCAGGCTGTCCAACCACCCGGATGGCGGATTGCTGACGGAGCTACGACTGCCGCTGGCGGCCTGAAGTAGACGCGCGGCGCCTTACCGCCGCAGCACGGCGCTCAGCACATCCCTGATACCGATGGCGCCGACAAACCGCGACTGGTCGTCGAACAGCGCCACCGGTGCCGTCTGCGAGCGGTGCATGGCGAGCATGACGGTTTTCAGCGAGGTGCCCGGATTGGCCCAGAACACTTGCGCTGCTTCCTCCGACTGGGACTCGACATCGGCGCAGGAGACCCACACCGCCGGCTTGCCGTCGCGTTCGGCCGCTGCCACCAGCCCGTGCTCGTCGATCTTGAAGCGCGTCGTCTTGCGCCGGTCGAGCCACACCCAGCCGTCCGTGCTCTCCTCGAGGTCTCGGCGGTCGCGCATGACGTTCCAGGCGGTCAGCACCGAGAGTGGGTTCACATTGGCGATGAAGTCGCGGACGTAATCGTTGGCGGGGCGCAGCACGATGTCTTCCGGCGCGCCGGTCTGGACGATGCGGCCACCCTCCATGATGGTGATGTGGCTGCCGATCTTCAGCGCCTCTTCCAGATCGTGGCTGACGAAGATGATGGTCTTCTTCAGCTCGGCCTGCAGCTGCAGCAATTCATCCTGCAGCTTGGTGCGGATCAGCGGGTCGAGCGCCGAGAACGGCTCGTCCATCAACAGGATCGGCGCCTCGGTGGCGAAGGCTCGGGCAAGGCCGACGCGCTGCTGCATGCCGCCCGACAGTTCGTGCGCGTATTTCTTCGACCACTGGTCGAGATTGACCAGCTTGAGCTGGCGTTGCACGCGCTCCTTGCGCTCCGCCTCCGGCACGCCGGCAAGTTCGAGACCGAGGCCGACATTTTCTTCCACCGTGCGCCACGGCAGCAGGCCGAACTGCTGGAAAACCATCGCCACCTGCTTCTGCCGCAGCCGCCGCAAGGTAGCCTCGTCGCAGGTGACGACGTCGACGGTCTTGTCGCCGTCCTTGACCAGCACCTGGCCACGCGACACCACGTTCAGCCGATTGACGGCCCGAAGCAGCGTCGACTTGCCCGAACCGGACAGGCCCATCAGCACGGAAATCTCGCCCTCGTTGACGGTCAGGCTGGCGCCTGCACAGCCCAGCACATTGCCGGTCTTCTCGAGGATTTCGGCGCGCGTGGCACCCTTGTCGATCATCGCCAGCGATCCAGCCTGATCGGCGCCGAAGACGATATCGACATTCCTGAAATCAACGGCGACGGTCATTTCTTGCCTCCAACGGCAATTCTAGTCATCCGGTCGAGCACGATGGCGAGCACGACGATGGCGAGCCCCGCCTCAAGCCCGAGATCGATGCGGCGTGAGCCAAGCGCACGGTTGATTTCGGTGCCGAGGCCGCCGGCGCCAATCAGCGCTGCAAACACCACCATCGACAGCGACAACATGATCGACTGCGTCAGGCCGGCCATGATGGTCGGCAGCGCCGAGGGCAATTCGACTTTCCACAACAGTTGGCTCTTGGTGGCGCCGAAGGCCTCGCCGGCCTCGACGATCGACTTCGGCACCGAAACGACGCCGAGATGGGTGAGCCTGACCGCGGTCGGAATGACGAAGATGATGGTGACGATGAGGCCGGGCGCATTGCCGAGTCCGAACAGCGTCAGCACTGGGATCAGGTAAACGAAGGTCGGCAGCGTCTGCATCAAATCGAGCACCGGCAGCATGATCCGGTAGACCTTCGGCTTGTGCGCCGCCCAGATGCCGAGCGGCACGCCGATGGCCATCGCCATGGCGGCTGCGGCAACGACCAGCACCAGGGTCTGCACCGTCTGCTTCCACAGGTTCTGGTTGATGATGAAGATCAGGCCGAGGAATACGCCGATGGCCAGCGGCCGCGAACGTTGGAGCAGCCAGGCGACGACAGCAATGACCAGCGCCAGCACCACCGGCGGCACCATCAGCAGGATGTTGACCAGCCCGTCGAGAAGGAAATTGAGGCCATTGGAGAAGGCCCTGAAGATGGTGTCGAAATTGTCGGTCAGGAAGCCGAAGAACGCCTTTCCCCAGGCCCCTATCGGAATCTTGTGGTCGACCATGAATTGCGAAATCGGATCCATCTCACCCCTCTTCGTCCAGGAGCCGTCCTGCTCTCGGCTCGCGCAACGTCATCTTGTCACAGGATATGAAAAAGGGCAGCCTTTTCTAAGATGGCTGCCCTTCCTGGTTCGGCCTTGCCGAATTCAGTCGGCTCAGCTTCCGAGCGCGGTCTTGATGGCCGCTGCCGCGTCGCCACCGTCAAAGGTGGTCACGCCGGCGATCCAGGGAGCAACCGCGCCCGGGTTCTTCTTCAGCCAGTCGGTCGCAACGGTAGTGGCATCACCGCCCTTGAGGATCGCGTCCATCATCTGGCCTTCCATATCCAGATTGAACTTGAGGTTGGCGATCAGCTTGCCGGCATTCGGGCATTCGGTGGTGTAGCCCTTGCGCACGTTGGTGAACACGGTGGCGGCGCCGAAGCCGCTGTCACCCATGCCGTCGAGATAGGTGATCTTCATGGCGCCCATCACCGGATGCGGCGTCCAGCCGAGGAAGGCAATCCACTCATTGTTCTTCATCGACTGTTCGGCCTGCGTCAGCATGCCGGCCTCCGAGGACTCGACGAGTTCGAAACCGTCGAGCTTGTCGGCGGGATTCTTGATCATGTCGAGGATGATGCGGTTGCCGTCATTGCCGGCTTCGATGCCGTAGATCTTGCCGTTGAACTTGTCTTTGAACTTGCCAAGGTCGGTCAGCGACTTGACGCCGGCATCCGCGACATAGGTCGGCACGACGATGCCGTAGCCGGCGCCGGTCAGGTTCGTGCTGATGGTCTCGACCGAGCCATCGGCGGTGTAGTCCTTGATGTCGTTGGTCATCGACGGCATCCAGTTGCCGAGGAAGACATCAAGATCCTTGTTCTTCAGCGACGCCATGGTCACGGGCACCGACAGCTGGATCACCTTCGGCTCGTAGCCGAGCGCGGTGAGCAGCACCGAGGCAACCCCGGTGGTCGCCTGGATGTCGGTCCAGCCGACATCGGAAAGACGCACGGTCTTGCAGCTTGCGGCGTCACCTGCAAAGGCAGCGCTCGTGGACAACAAAGCCGCCAGGCCGAGGCCGGCGGCGAAGGAATTCATACGCGACATAGTTAGTCTCCCATTGTGATTCTTTGGCGAAGCGTAGTTACGGTTTCTCTGCCCGCCTTGTTTTGTCAGCCAAACACCATTCTCGTGTAGATTCAAGCGTCAAGGCAATCACGATCAACGGCGCGGACTGGCCAATCAGCGACACGGTTGACGCTTTTGTCTTGCCAGACACGGGAGAGCCGGCTTTTTCAGGGGAATGCGGCGGCGACCCCTCCCCGCCTTGGGCCAAGTCGGCTTAAAAGAGCGGCATGGCCAAGCTCTATTTCCACTACGCGACGATGAATGCCGGCAAGACGACGATGCTCTTGCAGGCGTCGTACAATTATCGCGAGCGCGGCATGACGACGATGCTGTTCGTCGCCGGTCACTACCGCAAGGGCGACAGCGGCTTGATCTCATCGCGCATCGGGCTGGAGACCGAGGCCGAGATGTTCCGCGACGGCGACGATTTGTTCGCCCGCGTCGCCGAGCATCACGACCATACGACGGTGCATTGCGTCTTCGTCGACGAGGCGCAGTTCCTCGAGGAGGAGCAGGTCTGGCAATTGGCCCGCATCGCCGACCGGCTGAACATTCCGGTCATGTGCTACGGCCTGCGCACGGATTTCCAGGGCAAGCTGTTCTCAGGCTCGCGCGCGCTGCTGGCGATCGCCGACGATCTGCGCGAGGTGCGCACCATCTGCCGCTGCGGCCGCAAGGCAACAATGGTCGTGCGCCTCGGCGCCGACGGCAAGGTGGCCCGCCAGGGCGAACAGGTGGCGATCGGCAAGGACGTCTATGTTTCGCTCTGCCGCCGCCACTGGGAAGAAGAAATGGGCCGCGCCGCGCCCGACGATTTCATCGGCTTCATGAAATCCTGAGCCCCGATCCGCGTCAGGCGGCCGCGACACGCCATAGCGGAAACCGCCAGCCCAGCCGGACACCGAGCGTCGCCACGGCGATCAGCACCATGCCGGCGGCCTGCGCCGGTCCAAGCGGATGCCCGTAAATCGCCCAGTCGATGATGATGGCAACGACCGGATAGATGAAGGTGATGATGCCGATCACCGGCGTCGTCAGGCGCGGAAAGGCCGAGTTCATCAGCACATAGGCAATGCCGGTGTGCAGCACGCCGATGCTGACCAGCCAGCCCCATGAATGCGCGGGAACAGGCTCGCCGATCCCGGCGAAAGGGGCGAGCATGACGATCCCGACGATCGTCTGGCAAAGCACGGTGACCTCCGCGCGCTGCTGGCCCAGGCCCTTGGCGAGGATGGTCGCCACTGCGTAGAGCAGCGCTGCGACCAGCGTCAGCGCGATGCCCAGCGCCCATGCCGTGCCGGCCTGTGCATGCGAAACCACCAGCCCGCTGGCCAGCACGACGCCAAGGAACGCGCCAAGCATCCACAGGATCTGGTCGAGCGAGATACGCTCCTTGAGGAAGACCACGCCGATGATAACCACGAAGAACGGCTGGACGTGATAGACGATCGTCGTCGTGGCGATCGACGTCATGGCGAAGCCGGCGAAAAAGGCCGTCCAGCTCAGCACCATGCAGGCGCCGGCAAGTGCTGCCAGCGCCAGGCGGGTCAAGGACAGGGTGCGGTCTGGCAGATAACCACGCAGAAAGCACCATGCGCCGAGGAACATGGCGCCGAACACGCAGCGCCAGAACACGATCGTCACGGGATGCAGCCCCGCTTCCGTCACGAAGGCGCCAACCGTGCCGGCGATCGTCATCGCGAAGGCCAGGCTCGCGGCCGGAAAACGGGAGGTTGGCAGGTCCTTCATCGAAATCCCTCGGGACTATGCCTCGGACAGGCGAGACCCATCTGGCCAGCAGCATAGCTTTCAAACAAGCGAATAGATTTGGACCTAGCTATTCGATATGCTGATAGCACCATGGCTGCTCCGCTTGACCTCAATTTGCTGAAAACCTTCGTCGCCGTCGTCGAGAGTGGCAGCCTGTCCAATGCGGCACCGCGGGTCGGCCGCAGCCAGTCGGCGGTCAGCATGCAGATGCAGCGGCTGGAAGAGATGGTCGGCAACCAGCTTCTGGTGCGGGGACCGAGAACGGTTACCCCCAACGCCATCGGCGAGGACTTTCTCATCTATGCGCGCCGGCTGCTGAAGCTGTCGGACGAGGCCTGGGCGAGCGTCACCCGGCCGAAGGAGACGGGCAGCGTGCGCCTTGGCGTACCGGACGACTATGCCGCCTTCCTGCTGCCGCCCGTGCTCTCACGCTTCGCCGAGGATCATCCGCTGGTGACGGTGGAACTGATCTGCGAACAGTCGACCGCGCTGGTGAAAACCCTGGCGGAAGGCCGGCTCGATCTGGCGATCGTCACCCGTTTGCCGGAGCAGGCGCTCGAGGTGATTCGTCTGGAACGCTTCGTCTGGGTCGCCTCGCCAAACCATGTCGCATGGCAGACCGATCCCCTGCCCGTCGCGCTGTTCGAGCCCGGCTGCGCCGCTAGAATGAACGTCCTGCAGGCGCTTGGCGAAGCCGACCGATCCTATCGCTGCACCTATTCCAGCGCCTCGCTGCTTGGCCTGATCGCGGTGGTGCAGGCCGGGCTTGCGGTCGCGGGTCTCGCTCAACGCAGCGTGCCGCCATCGCTGCGCATCATCGGCGGCAATGAAGGGCTTCCCGTGCTGCCGGATCTCGAAATCGGCATTTTGCGCAACCCGCTGTCGACGACACCGGCGGTCGATCGGCTGCACGATTTCCTGCGCCGCGACCTCGCGCAACAGGCCTGAGATCGTCGTCCAGGCCTTGCCAATCCGCCACGATGCAGCGTTTGTTAAGGGCTTGGTCCTATAAGGCCGTCAGCCAGAGCTCCCCGGGGTCAGCCATGCTTCGAGCCATTTCCTCAGCCAGCCTTCTTCTCCTTGCCACCTCCATTGCCGCCCACGCCGGCGGCGACCCCGTGCAGGGCAAGCACGTCTTCAACCGCTGCATCGCCTGCCATGAAGCAGCCAGCGACCGCGACAAGGTCGGCCCGCATTTGCTGGGTGTCGTCGGCCGCACCGCCGGTACAGCCGAGAGCTTCCTTGGCCATTATTCAGAGGCAATGAAGAGTGCCGGGGCGAACGGTCTCGTCTGGGACGAGGCAAATCTTGCTGAATATCTCAGGGCGCCCAAGCTCAAGGTTCCCGGCAACAAAATGGCTTTTGGCGGCCTGACCAATGACGACGACATCGCCAATGTCATCGCCTATCTGAAGGCTGATCCGAAGCCCTGAGCGCGCAGCACGGCACCCGCTTCACCTGATTTGTTTGCCTGCAACCGGTTCAATTCCCTGCTGAATTCAGCATATCAGCGCTGGCGGCGGCCGATTGCTTTGGCGGCATGAAAGTTCAATGACAGTTGAACTAGACCAGGCCGGCTGGCTAATCACGTCATGACCCCACCTTCATTGTCTTTCAAGGCCTTGGCGGATTCTTTTGTTTTCACACCGCCTCTATCTTCACGTCTTTCAATCCCCGGATGCCCCACATATATTCGCCGCTGTTCGCAACCAGCGACCGGAAGCCGAAGCGGGAGGCCCCTATGGCGACATTGCAGAATTTCGATGCCGAAATTGCCAAGACCAAGCAGGTCGTCCAGGACATGCGCACCAAGATCGAGCAGTCCGGCACCGTGCTTGATACGCTCGCCACCGCGGACAAGAAGATCGGCGACGCCAATTTCGACATCGAGAATGCCCGCATCGAGGATGTGCTGAAGCAGCAGAAGGTGATGGAAGGCAACATCGCCGACCTGATCATCGGCCTTGAGGACGCCACCAACGTCTTCGGCGCCGAATTCGAGAGCATGAAGAACTATTCCGGCTGGGAAAATTTCGTCGGCATCTTCTCCAGCCAGCGCAAGCAACGCCTGCGCACCGACCGTGTCCGCAACATGTCGCTGGCCGGCAATCTGCAGGAATTGTTGGCCAAGTCTGACACCATCGTCGGCATCCTGAAGGCGCAGAAAGAGGTGCTCGACCAGCGCTACAAGACCTCAGAGGCTAGCCTGTCGCAGGTCATCGAGCGCCGCAAGACCACCATGACCAACCTCGAAGCCGTGCAGAAGCGCATCGAGGAACTCAACCCGATGCTGCTCGACATCGAAAACAAGATCGCTGCCTCGACCAACCAGAAGGACCGCACGCAGCTCGAAGGCGAACGCTCGGTGCTGGCGACCGAATACAACGAAAAGCAGGCCAAGGAGCAGGAATTGCTGGCCGAAAGCCAGACGCTGGAGCGCTACACCTCGATGTTCCAGACCTTCGTCGATTCGCTCAACAACCAGATCGCCGCGCAGGCGACGCTGATCAACAAGCTGACCATCGATACCGAGCAGCGCATCGTGCTCTACAAGGCGTTGGAAGATTCGCTGAAGACCGCCGCCCAGCAGGACGTCGCCCACAAGATCAACACGCTGGGCAGCCAGGTCGACAACACGGCGGAAGAAACCATGGCCGGCATCGGTGCGGCTTCGCAGAAGCATATTGGCGACCTGCTCGAAATGCACGAGAAGAACATGGTTGCCAGCGCCGATATCCAGCGCCGCAAGAAGCTCGCCGACGATGCCTTCGCGCGCCGCTTCGACGAGGTGCTGAAGAAGCACAATTCGGCCAACTACGTGCAGTCATAATTGCCGCGCGCACCGGTGCGACAATCCCAGGGCTGACAGCATGACCCCCGAAAACGACGCGGCGGCGCGGTATTTCTCGGCAATAACGGCCGCGCTCAGCGGCCTTGAAGTGTTCATGCGCGACGACCGCTCGCCGCTCTACCGGCACGGCATCGTCGCCAAGATCGTTGCCGAATACATCGCCCGGCTCGACAAGTCCTTCTCTTGCTGGCGCAACCGGCTGGGCTTCATGGACACGTTCCGCATTTCGCGCGCCGAAAGCGGTTTTCCTGTCTTCCAGAACCTGCTCGAGCTGGAAAACGATCGCCGCCAGGCAGACAGCCGGCTCGCCAACATCCCGCTGGCCGGCGAGTTGCGCGAGGAGATGGCCGACTTCATCCTGCGCCACAAGGAATTCCCCGAGGCGCTGCAGAAATCGATGGCCGAGCGGCTCTACCTCGAGGACGTCAAGAGCGAGCAGACTTTCGGGCCGTTCACGCTGGCGCAGACCGCCAAGGTCTCAGTCAACCCGAAGACGGCGCGGCCGTATTATCTCGTCCATTGGGCGACCTTCGACGGCAGCGCCAACCTGCCCCTGGTCTACATGGTGACGGTGGAGGATTCCTCGGAAAGCATGATCCGCCAGCTCGTCGACAGCAACGGCAAGCTCAACGACAAGGTCGACATTCCGCTGCCGGTCGACGGCCTGCTCAACCCCGAGCTCGCCCATCGCTTCGACGATTTCACCGAGAAGAACTCCGCCTACACGCTGTCGCCGGCGACCATCGCCGTCAACCTCGACAAGGATTTCGAGCCGCTGCATCCCAAGCAGCTGCGCCGCGTCGTGCTTGGCCCTTTCTACTCGGCCGGCATTACCGACAACAATTCGACGGTGACCGAGGTGCTGGCCAAGGTACGCAAGCCTGAAAACGCCTGGCTTTTGACCTGGACCATCCAGGAGGTCTATTCCAAGGGCGAGAAGCCCGGCCGCAAGGGGCTGTTCTCAAGCGAGAAGACGACGCAGGAATTCTTCATCAACACCGATGATCTGGAAGCCGCGCGCCAGGGCGTGTCGAGCTACGAAAACCACGCGCTGATCCCGCACGAGGCCTACCAGGCGCTCTACGCCGCCGGCGAAGCACAGAAGATTTTTGGCGGCTACAAGGTTCATATCCTGTCCAACGGACAGGTCATCTCAGACGTCTGACCGTCACACCACGGAGCACACTTCATGGACACCGGCCTGACCACCATCCCGGAAGCAGCGATCGAGAAGCACCGCGCCACCGCGCAGAGCTTTATCACCCGCATCGTCGTGCTGGAGGATCCCTCACCCGAATCAGGCACGGCCTTGGCAGGCACCAACCGCCGCTTCGTCTCCACCGTCTCGGTCGGCTCGGTGCGCCGCACCCGCGAGGTCGAGTTGACGAAGACCGTCGGCGCCGTCCATCCCGACGACCAGTTGCTCACCATCCCGCAGCACACGCTTTTGTTCCGCGCCCGGCGCGGCACGGCGATTGCACTCGCCGTATCGGATGTCTTCGCCGAAGGCTCCGACCTCGAAAGCCTGCAGGCGAAAAACACCCGCGCCCCGCTCGAAGGCGACGAAGCCTCCGCCTTCAAGAAACTCCTGTCGGCCTCGGCCTACATCTCGGCCTTCAGCCTGGCATCCTATCTGTTTCAGCTGATCGACAGCGATGGCGAGGCGCCCAACGACACCCCGGAGCCGGACTTTCTCTTCGACACGCCGCAGGACGCGGTGAAGTCGATCCTCGCCGGTCTCGACAAAGCGATAGCGGGCTCGAAAGACGATGCCGACCTGATGATCAGGGCGCGCGCCTTCGCCCGCGTCGCCATCGACGGGCTGCTGGCCAGAAAAGGCCGCTTCGATGGCATCGGCCCGTTCGAGAATGCCCATATCCGCATCGATGCCGACGATTTCACCCTCGACGGCTTCGACGTGGCGCCGGGCAAGCGCTCCAAGCCGCTGGTGATGACCTTCAAGAAGCCGGAAGAGGTCGTCGGCAACCACATCGCCAAATACCAGTCGGTCAAGCTCGCCAAGATGCTGATGGCCTATGATTTCGAGCGCGAGCTGAACCCGTTCGTCGAGCTCGGCGGCTTCCTGTTCACCTTCATCGGCGACGGCGCGCCCGGCACCGGCAAGACGACGCTGATCCAGATGATCGCCGGCCTCGTCAACGGCTACTGCCAGGTCGCCGGCTATCCCTTCGCCTACGAGAATTTCGGCGTCGACCAGATCTCGTCCTATCAGGGCAAGTCGGGCCAGAACTGCCGCCAGTTCATCAACAATGTGCTCAATCCCCGCGTCATCGGCTTCGGCACCATCGACGACATCGACCAGGTGGCGGCACGCCGCGCCGACGACCGCGCCTCGGCCGGCCAGCAGGAAATCACCGGCGTGTTGATGGATGCCTTCGCCGGTGCTTCCACCGTGGTGCGCGGCAATTGCTCGTTCGGCATGTTCTCCAACTATCCCGAAAATGTCGACGACGCGCTGCGCCAGCGCGCCGGCGCCCGCTGGCTGGTCGACGGACCGCAGACCCGCGACGACTATATCGACATCTTCGTGCTGCTTGCCGGCAAGAACCACGAGATCCCTCTGGGCAAGCATGAGCTCTACGCCGCCCAGGAGATCCAGCGCGCCGTGACCGAGGCCTATGAGGAGCATGAGAAGCCGCAGGAAGACGGCTTGATGAAGGTCTACGAGCGCTACATGAAAGAGAATGGCGCGCCCAAGACCATGGCCGACATCGGCACCTATCTGCACCTGATCAAGGATGCCGAACCGCGCTTCACCGGCCGCGCCATCAAGAACGTCACCGACGCCATCAAGATGCGCGCCATGGACATCGAGCTGCCCGACGACTGGTTCGAGAAACCGGAAGCCTTCATGCACAAGGGCTATGACGAGAAGAAAGCGATGATCGAAGAACTGCGCGGCCCGTTCTCGATGGACATGATCATGCAGGAGATCAACCGCTACGCCGACAGCGAGTTCCGCTATTCCGACAAGTCCGACGACGCCGCGGTGGAAAAGCTCCTGCGCGATGCCCGTCTGCGCGAACGCGCGGCGCGCGCGATGGAGGAGATGAAGAAGAAGGGCAACTGGAATGCTTGAAATGCGCCGCCGCCCCCTTCTCCCCTTGTGGGAGAAGGTGTCGCCGAAGGCGACGGATGAGGGGTGTTCCAGTGAACGCCAGCGTCTCACTCCGCTGGAACACCCCTCATCCGTCTCGGCGCTGTCGCGCCGATCCACCTTCTCCCACAAGGGGAGAAGGAAGGCTCGCGCCCCTCATCCGCCCTTCGGGCACCTTCTCCCCGTGAACGGGGAGAAGGCAAGATGACCCACCCCGCCAAGAAACCCGACCTTCTGCGCGACAACGAACTCATTTACGGCCGGCTGCTCACCGTCGACGAGCCGCATCTGATCGATCGCTACAACAAGGCACTGGCCGCGTTCGGCAAGAAGCCCACCAAGCTGAAAAGCTTCCAGATCGACCGCACCGGTTTCTCGCCCGAGATCGCCGACGAATGCGGCGACCCGGACTACCTCGACCCTGACGAGGTCAACCGCCGCTTCATCATCCTGACGCCGTCGCAGATCGACCTGCCCGTGGTGCACACCGCCTTTTCCAACACCTCGCTGCTGATGTTCGAGTTCATGTCCAAGAACCAGCGCGCCATCGACGCGCTGACCATAAAGGACGTCATCTACGGCGAGATCGAGGACTCCGTTCCCAAGGTCAACGACATCGAGGACCTGCTGTCGATCAACCAGGTCGAGTTCAAGGTGCTGTCGGCGGAGGACGTGCTAGGCAAGGCCGCCGAACTCGGCAAGCTCGTCGA
This sequence comes from Mesorhizobium sp. P3_A8, assembly GCF_056402995.1. Classification (NCBI taxonomy): domain Bacteria; kingdom Pseudomonadati; phylum Pseudomonadota; class Alphaproteobacteria; order Hyphomicrobiales; family Phyllobacteriaceae; genus Mesorhizobium; species Mesorhizobium sp. P3_A8. Next base: position 15,779 of record NZ_JBFUGI010000003.1, read on the forward strand.
CCGGCTAAAACAGGAGCCCGATGCCTGGCGCGACAATGCCATGCTGACCCGCATGGTGGAGTTGGCGAAAATCTGCGGCGATATCAGAGAGAACGCACTGGTGCCCGACCAGGTGATCTTCCGCCACAACGCTTACTGGACCAGCCATTTCGGCGGGCTCTACGTCTTCGTCGATCCCGACATGACGACGGTGATCAGCGATCCGGCTGCCCCCGGCTTCCGCCGCTCGCGGCCATGGCAGGTCAGCTATCTCTCGATCAACGACGCCGACAAGGTGTTCAAATTCCTGGCCTCCACCGGTCGCATCGAATTGCCGCGTGCCTCCTGGGTCGAAGCCTCCGGCTATCTCGAACACCGGGCCGAAATGGTGGTGCGCGCGCTGATCCGCGACGCCGAGCCGGACCGCAATTTGACCGATGTCGACAAGGTCTGGCTGCAGACATGGATCCAAAGCCATGCCGATCTGATCACCAAGGACGGCAATTTCCCCTTCCTCAACGCCGCCAAGCGCGAGATCGCCCAGCTTGGCCATCTCAAGATCGACGATGTCTTCCCGCAGCAGCGCTTCCTGGTGATCCGCGCCAAGCCGGACCATCCCGACGCCTGGCTGACCAACCGGCTGATCTCGGATTTCGTGCCGTCGGACTTCGTCTCGCGCTACATCTTCAACAAGGACGGCTTCTACAAGGATTATGACGGCTTCAGCGACGCCTGGCGATCGCATGTTGTGGACGTTCTGAAAACCACATATTTGAAGGACAAGGTGGCGTTTCGCACACGCCTCTACGGCCTGACTGACTAGAACGAAATGACCGGTCATTTCGTTCTAACTTGTTGTTTTGGCGCATGATGTTATCCAGAAAGTCTGCAACTTTTTGACATCATGCTTTTAGGGGTGACACAGCCATGCTCGATCCGATCGTGAACTTCTTCACCCGGATTTTCCAATGGATCGGCCGCGGCATCGGCCTTTTGATCGGCGTCATCCTGTGGCCCTTCCTGTGGGCCGGCAGCTGGTACACGCAGCGCGGCTGGATACTCAAGGCCGTGGTCGGCCTGGCTGTGCTGGTGCTGATCGGCCTCTACGCCAACTTCTTCTATGCCACGCAGTGGTGGAACAAATTCAACCCGAACTACCCTGACACCTACACGTTCGAGAAACGCAATGTTTCCGCCGGTGAGCAGGTGGCCGCCGGCACCGGCACCGACACGGCAAAGACTTGCGGCAACTCCGGCATCGCCCAGGTGGCGGCCGACCTGACCGATTTCAACGTCAACCAGAATGCCTGGATCTCGTCGATGATCCTCTACAAGCTCGGCCTGTTCGGCATCGACTGGGACGACACGCCGTGGATGGACAACAAGGCCTCGTTCCAGCGTGGCATCAATCAGGCGGTGCGGCGCACGGCAACCGAGCTTGCCGACAATCTCGGCCGCGTGCGCACCACCTCGCAGATCGATGCCGATCTGCAGGATGCGCGCGGCAATCTGCAGTTCGACGAATACACCTGGTATTTCGGCGTCAGCCCGTTCGGCCCGAAGACGCCGACCCCGAGCTATTATCGCGACGCGGTGCGCAAGCTGCGCTCGTTCAACGCACGGCTGGCCACCTGCCAGGCCACTTTCGACGCCCGCGCCGACAATCTGAAGCAGTATATCGACCGCATCGCATCGGACATCGGTTCGACGTCCGCCATCCTCAAGGAGCGCGCCGAGAACCACAACAATGGCTGGTTCGACACCCGCGCCGACGACCGCTACTGGTTCGCCTACGGCCAGCTCTACGCCTATTACGGTCTGATGAAAGGCGCCCAGGCCGACTTCGAGGACGTCATCAAGGAAAAGCACCTGCACAGCCTGTGGGACACGATGGACGCGCAATTCGTCTCGGCGCTGCGCATCCAGCCCTTCATCATCGCCAATGGCCGCGAGGACGGCTGGCTCTTGCCGACGCACCTGACGACGATGGGCTTCTACATCCTGCGCGTGCGCTCCAACATGGTCGAAATCAGCAACGTGCTGACGCAGTAGCCCTTTGGGCTTCGGCCCAGGCGATGGCGAATTTGCGCCGTCGCCTCTGTCGCATTCCGTGCATTGTGCGGCTGTTTTGAGACGGCGGAAGCGCCCTTGCTCTGGCTTCTATACGGCGCGGCAAGCGGAGCCAGAAAGAACCGAGGACAGGTCGGCCGCCGCGGAAGAATTTTCTCTATAGGAAACATAGTTGCATGGAAGTTGACGCCACGGCAGCGACAGGGTTAGAACATGCCCGCGCGCCCGGTTCCAGCCTGCTTGCGAGTGAGACCAACCCCGTCCCCTCCACCGTTCAATCCAGAGGAAAGCCGTCATGGCCGAAGTGAAGTCCGACATCGAGATCGCGCGCGGCGCCAAGAAAAAGCAGATCCAGGAGATCGGCCAGAAGATCGGCATCCCGACTGAGCATCTGCTGCCTTATGGCCACGACAAGGCCAAAATCTCCGCCGAATTCATCAAATCGGTGAAGGGCAACAAGGACGGCAAGCTGATCCTGGTCACCGCCATCAACCCGACCCCGGCCGGCGAAGGCAAGACCACCACCACCGTCGGCCTCGGCGATGGCCTCAACCGCATCGGCAAGAAGGCGATCGTCTGCATCCGCGAGGCTTCGCTTGGCCCGAACTTCGGCGTCAAGGGCGGTGCCGCCGGCGGCGGCTACGCGCAGGTCGTGCCGATGGAGGACATGAACCTCCACTTCACCGGCGACTTCCACGCCATCACCACCGCGCACAATCTGCTTTCAGCGCTGATCGACAACCACATCTACTGGGGCAATGAGCTCGGCATCGACACCCGCCGCGTCGTCTGGCGCCGCGTCATGGACATGAACGACCGCGCGCTGCGCGAAATCATCTGCTCACTCGGCGGTGTCGCCAATGGTTTCCCCCGCGAGGCCGGCTTCGACATCACCGTCGCCTCGGAAGTCATGGCAATCCTCTGCCTGTCGAACGACCTGAAGGATCTGGAAAAGCGCCTCGGCGACATCATCGTCGCCTACCGCCGCGACAAGTCGCCGGTCTACGCCCGCGACCTCAAGGCCGACGGCGCCATGGCTGTTCTGCTCAAGGACGCCATGCAGCCCAATCTCGTGCAGACGCTGGAGAACAACCCGGCTTTCGTCCATGGCGGACCGTTCGCCAACATCGCGCATGGCTGCAACTCGGTCGTCGCCACCACGACGGCTCTGAAGCTCGCCGACTATGTCGTCACCGAAGCCGGCTTCGGCGCTGATCTCGGTGCCGAGAAATTCTTCGACATCAAATGCCGCAAGGCGGGCCTCAAGCCGGCAGCCGCCGTCATCGTCGCCACCGTGCGCGCCATGAAGATGAATGGCGGCGTCAAGAAGGAAGACCTCGGCAAGGAAAACGTCGAGGCCGTCAAGAAGGGCTGCGCCAACCTTGGCCGCCACATCGAGAACATCAGGCAGTTCGGCGTGCCGGCGGTGGTTGCCATCAACCACTTCTATTCCGACACCGACGCCGAGATCCAGGCGATGAAGGACTATGTCGCCTCGATGGGCGAAGAGGCAATCCTGTGCAAGCACTGGGCCAAGGGCTCGGCCGGCATCGAGGAGCTTGCCAACAAGGTGGTGGCGCTGGCCGAATCCGGCGCCTCGCAATTCGCGCCGCTCTATCCCGACGCGATGCCGCTGTTCGAGAAGATCAACACCATCGTCCAGCGCATCTATCGCGGCTCGGAAGCGATCGCCGACAAGTCGGTGCGCGACCAGCTCAAGGCCTGGGAAGACGCCGGCTACGGCCATTTGCCGGTCTGCATGGCCAAGACCCAGTATTCCTTCTCGACCGACCCGAACCTGCGCGGCGCGCCGACCGGCCACACCGTGCCGGTGCGCGAAGTCAGGCTTTCGGCCGGCGCGGGCTTCGTCGTCATCATCTGCGGTGAGGTCATGACCATGCCCGGCCTGCCCAAGGCACCGTCCTCGGAAAAGATCTTCCTCAACGAGGCCGGCCAGATCGAAGGCCTGTTCTAAGATCCTTCAGTTCCCAAAAAGCGAAGGGCGCCGCAGCGATGCGGCGCCCTTTTGTTTGCTGAGTGGTCCTACGCCGCGCTGCGCGCCAGCGCCCGCTGATTGGACGCATAGATCGTGTCGCGCTCCGGCAAGGCGCCGCTCTTCAGGCATTCGACCCATTCGGCGGTCTTCAGCACCGCGGCGAAGCGCGACTGCAGGATGATCGTGACCACGCGATGGATCTCCTCGGCCGAGGCATAGCCGGCGCTGTTGGCGTAGGGCACCGAGCCGGTCGCATCGGACAGGAACTCGACCGCAAACCCCATATGCACGGCGTGGATGATGGTCGACAGGTCGCAATTATGCGTCATGTAGCCAACGACCGTAAGCGTATCGATGGCGTTGGCACGCAGCCACGCCTCAAGGTCGGTGCCGGTGAAGGCCGAGGGCAGCATCTTCTCGACATAGTGGTCGCGATTGCGCCTGGCGATTTCGGGATGCAGTTCGCCGCCGTGACTGCCCTTGGCGAAGATCGGCGACGTCTCGGGCGCCATCTGCTTGACCACTACGACCTTGATGCCGGCGGCCGCAGCCGCATCCATGGCGCGTGCCACATTGACGACGCTGTCGCGGAACGGCGGGTGCTGGATGGCCAGATTGCCACCATCGTAATCGTTCTGGACATCGATGACGATCAGCGCCCGGCGCGGCGTGGTGTTGGCTGGGTCAGACATGATGTTTTCCTTTCCGGCTTGAATGCGATGGGCCGAAGATAGGCCGGCCGGTCAACGATCAAAAGTGGCCCGATTGACATCATTCAAAAGAATTGGGACAATCCACATTCACCCGCAGGAAGCCCAAATGACTGATCCGATCATTGCCGTCCTCGCCTTCGACGGCATCAGCCCGTTTCATCTGTCTGTGCCATGCCTGGTGTTTGGGGAGGACAGGACGAAGCTCGGCCTGCCGCGCTTCGACTTCCGCATCTGCGCGGCCAAGGCCGGCCCGGTCCACACCGAGGCCGGATTGACCGTTGCCGCGCCGCATGGGCTCGAAGGGTTCGACGGTGCCGACATCGTCATCATCCCAAGCTGGTATCGTCTTGGCGAGCCGCCGTCGCCGTTGCTGGTGGAGGCGCTGCGCCAGGCGCACCGCCACGGCGCATTGATCGTCGGCCTGTGCCTTGGAACCTTCGCCATTGCCGCCGCCGGGCTGCTCTCCGGCCGCATTGCTGCGACGCACTGGGCCTATGCAGAGCAGTTGCAGGAACTCCATCCCGACATCGATGTCGACCCGACAGTGCTCTATGTCGACAATGGCGATGTCGTGACTTCGGCCGGCGTCGCCGCCGGCCTCGACTGCTGCCTCCACATCGTGCGCGCCCGCTATGGCGCGGAGGCAGCACTCCGGCTCGCTCGCCAGATCGTCCTGTCCCCGCACCGGCAGGGCGGACAGGCGCAGTTCATCGAACGCCCGGTGGCAAAAGGCGCGAAAGCCGACCGCTTCACTAGGGCGCTCGACGCCGTGCGCACGACACTAGGCGAGACGCACAGCCTCGACAGCGTCGCCGAAGCGGCCGGCCTGACCCGGCGCACCTTCAGTCGCCGCTTCCAGAAATCGATCGGCACCAGTTTTGGCGATTGGCTGATCAGCCAGCGCATCGAACTGGCGCAGCGCCTGCTGGAAGCCACTGAAAAATCGATGGACATCGTTGCCTTCGAAGCCGGCTTCGGCAGCGCCACCTCGCTGCGCCAGCATTTCGCTGCGAGGCTGCGGACATCGCCGGTGCAGTATCGGCGGGAATTCTCCAGGCGAGCGGACCAAGGTGAGCGCATGGGCACGCCTGATCGCTTGCGCCAGGACTTCAGTCGCGCTTAACCGGCCGCGCCGGATTGCCGACCACTGTCGTGTTTGCAGGTACATCGCGGGTAACCACAGCACCGGCGCCGACGATGGCGCCCTCGCCGATGCTGACGCCGCCAAGGATGATGGCTGAACCGCCGATCCAGGCATGGGCGCCGATCTCGACCGGCCTGGCGATCTCCAGCCCCGCTTGCCGGCCGGCAGCCTCCTTGTGGTGCTCGGCGCAGTAGATCTGCACGTTGGGGCCGAGCAGCGTTCGCTTGCCGATGCGCACCGGCGCCGTGTCGAGGATGGTGCAGCCGGCATTGAGGAAGACGCTGTCGCCGAGGAAAATGTTCAAACCATAGGCGCAATGGAACGGCGCCTCGATGCGGGTGCCCTCACCCACGCCGCCAAGCAATGCCTTCAAGCCCGGCCCAAGATTTCCGCGCTGCCTGGGCGGCAATGAATTGTGCTCGAACACGGCGTCGCGGGCGGTGACGCGCAAGGCCTCCAGCTCGTCATCGAGGCACGTATACCATTCGCTGGCCGCCATCTTCGCGCGCTCGCTTCCAGCCATGGCGGGGTCTCCAATTGACGTCATTGCAAAGCATAGTTGCGGCCAGCAGAAAAGCGCCAATCCAAGTACTGGTCAAATATCGGACCTATGGTAGCCTGCCGTCTCAAGGCCGTCCTGGCCGGGATCGAGGGGATCAATATGCTCTATCTTCTTGCACTTCTGATCGGCGTCATTGCCGGTCTGCGCGCCATGACGGCGCCGGCGGCAGTCGCCTGGGGGGCCTATCTTGGCTGGCTGCCGGTCGCCGGCACCTGGGCGAGCTTCATGAGCCATTGGGCCGCCGTCGGCATCTTCACCATCCTCGCCATCGTCGAACTGGTCACCGACCAGCTGCCGTCGACGCCGAGCCGCAAAGTGCCGCAGCAGTTCGGCGCCCGCATCATCATGGGCGCCTTCACCGGCGCGGTGATCGGCGCAACGGGTGGTTCCACCATCGGCGGGCTGATCGCCGGCGCCATCGGCGCGGTCATCGGCACATATGGCGGTGCTGAAGTGCGCGGCCGGCTGGCGGCCGCCTTCGGCAAGGACCCGCCCGCTGCCTTCATCGAGGACGCGGTGGCGATCATCGGCGGCCTGCTGATCGTGGCGGCGGTGGCATGACGGCAAAAAGCTTCGACGCCATCATCATCGGCGCAGGACAGGCCGGCACACCGCTGGCCGGCAGGCTGAACGCAGCCGGCATGAGCGTGGCGCTGATCGAGCGCAAGCTGGTCGGCGGCACCTGCGTCAACACCGGCTGCATCCCGACCAAGACAATGGTGGCGAGCGCCTATGCCGCGCATTTGGCGCGGCGCGCCGCCGACTATGGCGTGACGATCTCCGGCCCCGTCGGCGTCGATTATGCCAAGATCAAGGCGCGCAAGGACAAGGTCTCGGGCGCCTCCCGCACCGGGCTGGAAAGCTGGATCGCCGGCATGGACAAATGCACGCTTTACCGAGGCCATGCTCGCTTCGAATCCGCCAACACGGTGCGCGTCGGCGACGACCTTTTGACCGCCCAAAAAATCTTCCTCAACACCGGCGGCCGCGCTTCGGTGCCCGACCTGCCCGGCATCCACGACATCGACTACCTGACCAATTCCTCGATGATGGATCTCGACGTCTTGCCGCGCCACCTCATCGTTGTCGGCGGCAGCTACATCTCACTAGAATTCGCGCAGATGTTCCGCCGCTTTGGCAGTGAAGTCACCGTCATCGAAAAGAGCCCGCGCCTCACCGGCCGCGAGGATGAGGATGTCTCCGCCGCCATCCTGTCGATCCTCGAAAACGAAGGCATCGCCGTCCATGTCGGTGCCGACGACATCGGCTTCACCAAGCAGGGCGGGGATATTGCCGTGACCTTCTCGGCCGGCAAGCCGCCGGCCTTCGGCTCGCACGTGTTGCTGGCTCTCGGGCGGGTGCCCAACACCGACGATCTCGGCCTCGATAAAGCCGGTGTCGCGGTCGACAGTCGCGGCTTCGTCACGGTCGACGACCAGTTGCGCACCAGCGTGCCCGGCATCTGGGCGATGGGCGATTGCAACGGCAAGGGCGCCTTCACCCACACCTCCTACAACGACTACGAGATCGTCGCCGCCAATCTGCTCGACAATGATCCTCGCAAGGTGAGCGACCGCATCGAGGCCTACGCGCTTTACATCGACCCGCCGCTCGGCCGCTGCGGCATGACCGAGGCGGCGGTGAAGAAATCCGGACGCCGGGCGCTGGTCGGTCAGCGGCCGATGACCCGCGTCGGACGCGCCGTCGAAAAGGGTGAGACGCAAGGCTTCATGAAGATCCTGGTCGATGCCGACACCAGGGAGATCCTCGGCTGTTCGGTGCTCGGCCCAGGTGGCGACGAGGCGGTGCATAGCGTGCTCGATTTGATGTACGCCAAGGCACCGGTCGACACGCTGGCGCGCGCCGTGCATATCCATCCCAATGTCTCCGAACTGCTGCCCACTATCGCCCAGGAGCTGAAACCGCTGGTCTGAGACACTTCGAGCTCTGGACTTTCTGCATCGGTGCATTGCAGCAATGTGTATTGCGCATAGCTCAACTCCTCGCGCAATCTCCGGATTGAACCGATTCAGTCTGGACGCCCCATGCCTTTGCCGATCCTTGCGCTTGCCATTGCGTCCTTCTGCATCGGCACCACCGAATTTGTCATTATGGGCCTGCTGCCCGAGGTCGCTGCCGACCTCGGCGTATCGATCCCTTCGGCAGGCCTGCTGGTCACTGGCTATGCGCTCGGCGTCGTCTTCGGCGCTCCGATCGTCGCCATGGCCACCGCGCATCTGCCGCGCAAGCCTGTGCTGGTCGGGCTGACGGCTTCGTTCGTCGTCGGCAATCTGTTCTGCGCCATCGCGCCTGACTATTGGACGCTGATGGCCGCGCGCGTCTTCACTGCTTTTGGCCACGGCGCTTTCTTCGGTATCGGCTCGGTCGTCGCCGCCAGCCTGGTGCCGCGCAACAAGCGCGCCAGCGCCATGGCGCTGATGTTTGCCGGCCTGACGCTTTCAAACATTCTGGGCGTTCCCGCCGGCACCGCCCTTGGCGAAGCCTTCGGCTGGCGCGCCACATTCATCGCCGTGGTCGGCATCGGCCTGATCTCGGTCGCGGCAATAGCCTGGCTGGTGCCGTCAAATGTCGCCGAACCAAGCGGCGGCGGCCTGCGCGGCGAATTGCGGGTGCTGGGCAAATTGCAGGTCTGGCTGGCGATGCTGATCGCTTCGCTGGCCTCGGCCAGCCTGTTTGCCGTGTTCACTTACATCAAGCCGTACCTGACCGACGTGTCCGGCCTGTCGACCTCTGCGGTTACCTGGGTGCTGCTGCTGTTCGGCGCCGGCATGACGATCGGCAACATCATCGGCGGCCGGCTGGCGGACTGGAAGCTGATGCCGACGGTCATCGGCACGCTGCTGTTGATGGCGGTGCTGTTCGTTGGCTTCATGCAGTTCGGCGCCATCGCCAGCGTCGCCATCGGCATCGTCTTCCTCTGGGGCCTGCTGATCTTCGTCGTCGTGCCGCCGCTGCAGATCCGCGTCGTCGAGGCGGCCTCGGAAGGACCGAACCTTGCCGCCACACTCAACCAGGGCGCCTTCAATGTCGGCAATGCCAGCGGTGCCTGGATCGGCGGCGTGGCTTTATCGGCCGGCGTTTCCTACGCCCACCTGCCCCTGGTCGGCGCGGTGCTCGCTTTGCTGGCGGTCACCGTTGCGGTCCTGTCGCAAGCCTTGGACCGGCGCGCGCCGGTCCCGCTTCAGGCTGCCGCGGAGTAACTGCCTGTCGCCCAAAAGTGCGTAGCGGTTTTGGGGCAACGACATGCAGCAAGGCAAAAGACTACCCTTGCGCCCATAGCGCGGCCGGCTGGACCAATCGACATCGATAGCCTCAAATGGGCATGTCTTCTCGCTCTAATGGAGGAAGTCATGCAGAAATCGATCGAACGCATTGCCGGTGACAGCGAGGGCGTTTCCTACGAATTCCCGGTGTTCCGGTTCGCCGGCGCCGACAAGGCGGCACCCTCAGCCTATCTGCAGGCGGCCCTTCATGCTGGCGAACTGCCGGGCGTCGTCGCCATCGACGCGCTGATGCCGGCGCTGAACAAGGCCGCGGCCGAGGGCCGCATCAAGGGCAACATCACCATTGTGCCCTGGGCCAACCCGATCGGCCGTGCGCAATATCATTTCGGCGAGCATCAGGGCCGCTTTCACCTGGGCACCCGCACCAATTTCAACCGCGCCTTTCCGCTGCTCACTGCGCCCGACGCCAAGCTTTTACCCGACACCAGCTTTGGTGGCGCCGACCAGCGCCTGAAGTCACGCCTGGTGCAGCTCTCGCTCGGCCACGACATCGTTCTCGACCTGCATTGCGACGACGAAGGCCTTGCCTATCTCTACATCCACACCAGCCTGTGGCCGGCCATGGCCGATTGCGCCGCCGCCATGAGCGTCGATGCGGTGGTGCTGTGGAGCGAGGACAGCGACGGCACCTTCGAGGGCGCCTCGATCATGCCCTACCAGAACGTTCCCGCCGATGTGGCGAAGTTCGACCGCCGCGTCGCAACCACCGTCGAATATCGCGGCATCCTCGACGTCGACGGCGCGCTGGCTGCCGCCGACGCCGAAGGCCTCTACCGGCTGCTGGTGGCGCGCGGCGTGGTCACCGACAGCGCGCTCCCTGCGCCCAGCCCGTTCAAAGGCGTCGTCGCTCCGTTGGAAAACATCGACATGATGCCGGCGCCCCGGGCTGGTGCTGTCCTCTACGACGTAAAACCCGGCGACCGCGTCGCCAGGGGCGATCGCCTCGCCACCATCGTCCACGCGCCGGGCGAGACCGACGGTCGCGCCGAAGTGTTCGCGCCGCAGGACGGCATCATCCTGACCCGCCGCTCGCGCCGCATCATCCGCGCCGGCGAGGATCTTTTAAAGCTGGTCGGCGACAGGAAGAGCGCCGATGCCAGGTCAGGGACGCTGGAAGACTGACCTAACCAGAAATGGCCAACCGCGCCTTGGCCTCCAGCCATTCCGCCATCTGCCGATACGGCACAGGGCCGTGGCTGATGCGGGCGACGCCGAGTTCGGCCAGCCGCTGGCGCCGCGGCACATGCGCCAGCGCGATGATGTTTACCGGCAGGTTCGTCGACTTGCAGAGCGTCTCGATCAAGCCCTCGTCGCCAAGACCCGGCGCGAAAAAGCCATTCGCTCCGGCCTTTTCATAGGCCTGCGCCCGCTCGATGGCCTGATCGAGCAGTTCGTCGTCATGCGCGTCCGGCTTCGCCTTGAGAAAAATGTCGGTGCGTGCGTTTAGGAATGCCGGAATGCCGGAAGCCTTCACGGCAGCGGCGGCGGCTTCGATGCGCGTTACCTGGACGTCGATGTCGTGCAGGCCGCTGCCGCCGACAATCTGATCTTCGAAATTGAAACCGATGGCGCCGGCGCGCAACGCCAACGTCACCGTGCGAGCAACGAATTCCGGATCGACGCCGTAGCCGCCCTCGAGGTCCATGGTGACGGGCAGGTCCACCGCACCGACGATGCGCTTGATGTTGTCGAGCGCCAGCTCCAGCGGAATTTTCTCGCCGTCGGCATAGCCAAACGCGGCCGCGACCGGCCAGCTTCCGGTGGCGATCGCCTTGGCGCCGGCCTTCTCGACGATCTTCGCCGAGCCCGGATCCCAGGCATTGTAGAGAACGATCGGGTTGCCCTTGACGTGAAGGGAATGGAACGTCCGCGCGCGCTCGGCCTGTTCGGTCATTGGTGTCTTCCCGTCTTCATGGTGTTGGATATCCAGCCTAGTCGGGACCATCGGCCCTGGCGATGTGCCATGGGCCTGGGAAGCAGCGGCCACCGAACAGACTTTTCAAACCTGTTGCGCATCCGGTTTTTCGCCGCTATGGATTTCGCCATGAACATGCGTTCGACCAAGACCATTTGGTGGTGGGCCTGCTGACAGCGGCCTGTTCGAACGCGCGTGCGTGAAAAGAGAGGGTGGCCGCAACGGAAAGTCCGGGCGGCCATTTGTTTTTTCCAAGCCAGTCCCGGGTCCGTTGCCCAACAAGCCAGATGGAGACGGCAATGACGATGCAGGTTCTGGACAACGGTGCTGAACGTTTCGTGACCGGGGGTGGCATAACCATCACCCGCGAGCGCCACGACCGGCCCTATGCGGGCGCGATCGACACCTATGTCGACGGGCTGAATTCGCGGCGCGGCGCGGTGTTTTCCTCGAATTACGAATATCCCGGCCGCTATACGCGCTGGGACACCGCCATCATCGACCCGCCTTTGGTGATCTCGGCGCGCGGCCGCGCCATGCGCATCGAGGCGCTGAACGGCCGTGGCGAAGCGCTGTTGCCGGTGATCGGCAAGACGCTCAGTGGCCTGGCCGACATCACCATCGCAGAGACGACGAAGAAGCTGATACGCCTCGACGTCGCCAAGCCCGGCAGGGTCTTCACCGAGGAGGAACGCAGCCGCGTTCCTTCGGTGTTTACCGTGCTGCGTGCCATCACTGCTTTGTTCAAAACCGCTGAAGATGCCAATCTCGGCCTCTATGGCGCCTTCGGTTACGACCTCGCCTTCCAGTTCGACCCGGTCGACTACAAGCTCGAGCGCAAGCCGAGCCAGCGTGACCTCGTCCTGTTCCTGCCCGACGAGATCCTGGTCGTCGACCATTATTCAGCCAAGGCCTGGACCGACCGCTACGACTATTCAGGCGAGGGTTTTTCGACCGAAGGCCTGTCGCGCGACGAAATCGCCGAGCCGTTCAAGACCGCCGACCGCATCCCGCCGCGCGGCGACCATGAGCCGGGCGAATATGCCAATCTGGTGCGCAAGGCGATGGATTCGTTCAAGCGCGGCGATCTGTTCGAGGTCGTGCCCGGGCAGATGTTCTATGAGCGCTGCGAGACGCAGCCGTCCGAGATTTCGCGCAAGCTGAAGTCGATCAACCCCTCGCCCTATTCTTTCTTCATCAATCTCGGCGAAGGCGAATATCTGATCGGCGCCTCGCCCGAAATGTTCGTGCGCGTCAACGGCCGCCGCGTCGAGACCTGCCCGATTTCAGGTACCATCAAGCGCGGTGACGACGCCATTTCCGATAGCGAGCAGATCCTGAAACTGCTCAACTCCAAGAAGGACGAGTCCGAGCTGACGATGTGCTCGGACGTCGACCGCAACGACAAGTCCAGGGTTTGCGAGCCGGGCTCGGTGCGCGTCATCGGGCGGCGCCAGATCGAGATGTATTCGCGCCTGATCCACACCGTCGACCACATCGAGGGCCGGCTGCGCGAAGGCATGGATGCCTTCGACGCCTTCCTGTCGCACGCCTGGGCGGTCACCGTCACCGGCGCGCCGAAACTGTGGGCCATGCGCTTCATCGAGCAGAACGAGAAGAGCCCGCGTGCCTGGTATGGCGGCGCGATCGGCATGGTCAACTTCAACGGCGACATGAACACCGGCCTGACCTTGCGCACCATCCGCATCAAGGACGGCATCGCCGAGGTGCGCGCCGGCGCCACGCTGCTCTTCGACAGCATTCCCGAGGAAGAAGAAGCCGAAACCGAATTGAAGGCATCCGCCATGCTCTCCGCCATTCGCGACGCTAAATTGGGCAATGCCGCCAGCACCGAGCGCACCACCGCGCGCGTCGGCGACGGCGTCAACATCCTGCTCGTCGACCACGAAGACTCCTTCGTCCACACGCTGGCCAACTACTTCCGCCAGACCGGCGCCAATGTCTCGACCGTGCGCACGCCGGTGCCTGAGGAAGTGTTCGAGCGGCTCAAGCCCGACCTCGTCGTGCTGTCGCCCGGACCGGGCACGCCGAAGGATTTTGACTGTGCCGCGACCATCAAGAAGGCGCGCGCCCGCGACCTGCCGATCTTCGGCGTCTGCCTTGGCCTGCAGGCGCTGGCCGAGGCCTATGGCGGGGAGCTGCGCCAGCTGCATATTCCCATGCATGGCAAGCCCTCGCGCATCCGCGTCTCCAAGCCCGGCATCATCTTCTCCGGTCTGCCCAAGGAAGTGACCGTCGGCCGCTACCACTCGATCTTTGCTGATCCGGTGCGGCTGCCTGACGACTTCATCGTCACGGCGGAGACGGAGGACGGCGTCATCATGGCCTTCGAGCACCGCAAGGAGCCGATTGCCGCGGTGCAGTTCCACCCGGAATCGATCATGACGCTCGGCCACAACGCCGGCATGCGCATCATCGAAAACATCGTCGCCCATCTGCCGCGCAAGGCCAAGGAAAAGGCAGCCTGACCTCGATGGCCGAAGCCGAGAACACGATGGCGATCGCAGCCAAGGCGGCCGCGAAGCGCAAGGTTGCCAACCTTGCCTTCTGGTCGATCGTGGTCGCCTTTGTCGTGCTCGCGCTGAAAGCAGCCGCCTGGTACATCACCGGCTCGGTAGCGCTCTATTCCGATGCGTTGGAATCGATCGTCAACGTCATTGCCTCGGGCGCCGCCTTTTGGGCGATCCAGGTCAGCTACAAGCCGGCCGACCAGGACCACCCCTTCGGTCACCACAAGGCCGAGTATTTCTCGGCGGTGCTGGAAGGCGTGCTGATCGTGCTCGCCGCACTTTTGATCCTCAACGAGGTCTGGCGCTCCTGGCAGGCGCCGGCGCCGCTGGAAAAGCCCTGGAACGGCCTTGCCGTCAACGGTATCGCCACGGTCATCAATGCCTTCTGGGCCTGGACGCTGATCCGCGTCGGCCGGGCCGAGAAATCGCCGGCGCTGGTCGCCGACGGCAATCACATCATGACCGACGTCGTCACCTCGATCGGCGTCTTCGGCGGCCTGGTCGGGGCAATCCTGACCGGCTGGCAGATCCTTGATCCCGCGCTTGCCGTCATCGTCGCGCTCAACATCCTGTGGCAGGGCTGGCATGTCATCGGCTCTTCGATGAACGGATTGATGGACCGCGCCGTCGACACCGCCGAACACATGCGCATCCGCGACATCATCTCCGCCAACTGCAAGGGCGCGCTGGAGGTGCATGACCTGAAAACCCGCATCGCCGGCCGCGCCACCTTCATCGAGTTTCATCTGGTCGTCGACGCCGACATGACGGTCGGCGCCAGCCACGTCATCTGCGACCGCATCGAGGACGCGCTGAGAGCCGAAATCCCCTCGGTGCGCGTCACCATCCACGTCGAGCCCGATGATGAGGCGAAGCTGCCGAAGGGGACGACGGCGGTGCCGTTTGCTTGAGAAAAAACTCAGGGCATCATCCTCGGGCGAGGATCTGCCGACCTCGCCGGATCGATCGCGCCATTACCGCCATGAGAGGTAACCCTTGAATGGCTCCATCCAGGCGTTGGTTCCTGAATAAGGTCTCCAAATCGGGCCGCGCCTGCTGATCAAGGGCGCGCCAACTCGGCCTCGGCAAAACCGTCAGGAACCGTCTAAGCTCGTCAAATCCAAACTCGGCAAGCGAAGTCCGATCCAAGGTAGCACCCCGCTTGCGACCGGCTCATCATGTGTCGGTCGAGATGTCATCCCATTCCTGCCCCATATACCCAATCAGCCAATTGAGCGCGTAATGACGTTCGACAACCACGTCTCGTTCCAATCCTGCCGGCGCGGCTTTCCCATTCACCCGCGCATCCACCACAGCCCAATCGTACCGATAGATCAGATCGGCAGCATCGAGAAGGTCGCTTTGCGAACGCAAATTGGCCCGCTTGAGCAGCCCTTCCGTGTCGAGGTCATGCAACATCGAAACCACACGCGACACATCGCAAGGCCTATCTGGACGCCCAAGGTCTTTGAAGACTTGCAACGCCCACAACATTACGAAAGCCCCTTCATAGCGCCAGCTAAAATTTGCCCGATCTTGCTCGGTTGCAACGGTGTTACCGACAAACGCTTGCTCTTTGGGCGTAAAAAACCCTTCTGCTCCAAACTGGCTGATCAAGTTGCTTACAAGATTTCGATCATTGGTCTCCCCTTTGACGGCCACGATCACTAGTGCGATGGCGCGCTTAACCACCTCGTCCCTCGTCCGTCGCCGACTTTCGGCTGCGGTTTCGATCGTCGGCAAATGGTCAATGAAGGGCACGCCCTCCTTCTTCAACTGCGCTGTTGAGGCCGCCTTGCGAGCCTCAGCCTCGCCTTCAGCGTTAGCGGCACCGATGAAGGCCAAGGAAGTCAGAAAACCAAGAAAGCTGCGACGCATCATGTTGATTGCCAAATAGCTGCTATAGTGATTAAGGCGCACAAGCCGATTGCGGCATTGGTTCCAGCCGATAGACCTTGTCGTCCGACTTCGTCTTGCCGTCGGCGGCCTTCGAGCAGAGATCGACGATCGCCAGGCTGCTGTTGGGATTTGCCAGCATCATCATGCCGTTGGCGCCGCGCTTGAGGAAGATTTCCTTCTGCGCGATGTCGCAGGAAAAATCGCTCATCTTCGAGCTCGCGGCACAGCGCCACTGGTCGGCCTCGCCCTGGCAGGAATAGGTCTGCGTGACCTTGCCCGATTTCAGCCGCGTGGTGACCGAGACGGCAATGTCGGCGCCGTCGGGCCAGTTGGCGACGTCACCGCCAGAGGCGTAGGAAGCGAGTTCCACCGGCCCGCGGAACACCCGGATCGACTGCGTCAGTTGGTTGGAATGCGAGCTCATATGCGCCGCATCGTAATCGCGACCATAGCAGAAGGGCTGGTCGGGCTTCAGCCGCTCGCGCAGCGGCGCCCCCAGCGCCGGATCGATCGGATCGATGCGCGCGAACTCCGCCTTGCAGGTCGCCGCCGGCATCGGGTCGAGGCGGAAATTGTCGTCCTCCGAGCCGAGCGCCTGCCTGTCGTATTCCGCCTTGCCGAGTTGCTCCTCCGAGTCCGGATCGAGGTAGATATCGGGCGACAGGTCGGACAGCAGCACCCGGCCCTTGTCGTCGACCTTCAGCGACGCCAGCGTACGGTCGCAATCCATGCCGCAGCGGATCGGGCCCGATGTGCCGTCCTCGGATTCGTGATTGCACCAGCCGCTTGCCCATTGCGGCGCCTTGGCGCCGCGCACCGTGGTGGTGACGAAGCCATTATAGGAGGTGTCGGAATTCGCGGCCGGTTCCTCGTTCGGCCTGCTAACCGGGTCATGGCCGTAGTAGAAGAAGATCCGCGCCACCTTCTGCTTCGGATGCGCCTTGAGGTGCGCCGCGTCATAGACCCGGCCGAAACAGGCGTCCGCGCCGTTCGGGCTGAGTTCCCTAAGTTTGAGCGCGTCGTCGGCGACGGCTGTGCCTGCCAGCAAACCGAGCAGCGCAACGCCAAATCCGGCGCTCGCAATTGTCTTCCATGCCCCTACCCTGAACGTCATGTGACCTCTCCTCGCATCGACAGGACGTAGCGTCAAGTTATGCTAGTATTGCGGCCGGAGCCACGCAAATCGCGGTGAAATCCAGGGAGGATGCCATGCGCCGGCGCGACATGTTCCGCGCGGTTCTTGCCGGAACCGGAACATTTCTTGGCCTGCGGGTTGTGCAGGCGGCAGCCACGGAAACCACACGGCTGAAGGTCGCCTATCACCTCAGCGATCTGGACAAGGTCAATTTCGTGCTCGGCAACATCAAGAACCACTATGAGGGCACCGGCGGCAATGTCGACATCGTGCTGGTCGTGCATGGCCCGGCCCTGGCCGCCTTCAAGTCGAAAGGCATATCGGCCGCAGTCTCCGGCCGCTTCGCCGGCCTGGTGCAGCAGGGGCTCGAGCCGCAGGCCTGCGCCAACACCATGCAGGGCATGGACATTTCGCTCGCCGACCTGCTCGCCGGTTTCCATGCCGCCGACAAGGGCGGCGTCGTCAAGCTCGTGGAACTGCAAAGCCAGGGCTATGCCTATCTCAGGCCATAGTGCACAGTCTTGACTCCGGGGCCGGGAACGGCTGGTCTCGTTGAACCCTCCGGAGGACCAGCAGTGCCCGCCACGACCGCGCTTACCATTCCCGATCTCGCCGGCAAGGCGGTACTGATCACCGGTGCCTCGACCGGCATCGGCGCGGCGCTCGCGCTGGCCTACGCCGCGCAGAAATCCAGGGTGGCGCTGCACTACAATTCAAGCCGCGATGCCGCCGAGAAGCTCGGCAAGACCATTGCCGACGGTGGCGGCGAGGTCTTCCTTGTTCAAGGCGATTTCTCCATTTCCGCCGATGTCGAACGCGTCGTCGAGGACAGTGCCCAGCATTTCGGCCGCCTCGACGGGCTGGTCAACAATGCCGGCGGCATGCTTGGCCGCGTGCCCTATGCCGAACAGACCGAAGCGCATTACGACGCGGTGATGGACCTCAATGCACGCTCGGTGCTGACCGCCTCACGCAAGGCAATGCCGTGGCTGAAGAAACAGGGCGGCTTCATCGTCAACACCTCGTCGATCGCCGCCCGCAACGGCGCCGCCGGCGGCGCCGGGCTATATGGTTCGGCCAAGGCGTTCGTTTCCAATGTCACGCGCGGCATGGCCAAGGAACTGATCGGCTTCGGCATCCGCGTCAACGCGGTGGCGCCGGGCGTCATACTCACACCCTTCCATGAGCGCTATTCGACCGAGGAGCAGATAAGGGGCATGGTCGCCACCATTCCGCAGGGGCGCGCCGGCACCGCCGAAGATTGCGTCGGCGCCTATCTGTTCCTCTCGTCCGATCTGTTGAGCGGCTATATCACCGGCCAGGTGATCGAGGTGAACGGCGGCCAGTTGATGCCGTGACCGGCTATCTGCATACTGAAAGCCCGCATACTCTTGTCGGAGACTTTGAAGGGAGACAACAGAATGTACGGACTGATCGGCAAGATGCGGGCATCGCGCGGCCAGCGCGACGCGGTCATGGACGTGCTGCGCGACAGCACCGGCGCCCTGCCCGGTTGCCTGAGTTACATCATCGCCCGCGACCCTGCGGATGCCGATGCGATCTGGGTCACTGAAGTGTGGACCGACGCCGAAAGCCACAAGGCCTCGCTGCAGCTTCCGGAAGTCCAGGCGGCCATCGCCAAGGCACGCCCCTTCATCGCCGGCTTCGAGTTCCAGGTGGAAACCCATCCCGTCGGCGGCTTCGGGTTGGTTGACGGCAAGACGGGCTGAGACCTGCGTTCAGCTTTTTCAGCACGGCGGGGTTCGCATAGCCCCGCTTCGCGTCTAAGACCGAGAAATGGATTCCTCGGCGCAGCAGCCTCCTGACCAGCCCGCCATTGAGCGTATGGCGCGGATCGGCAGGCCCTGGCAATGGCTGATCCTGCTCACCATCTCCGCGCTGTTTGCCGGTGCGCTCGAACTCGCCGCTCTGCCGGCGGCGCTGCTGATCGGGCCGATGCTGGCGGCCATCGTCGCCGGCACCAATGGCGCCACGGTGCGCGTGCCGCGCCTGCTGTTCGGCTCCGCCCAGGCAATCGTCGGCTGCCTTGTCGCCGCGTCGATCTCGGCTGACATCTTTCCCGTCTTCTATCAGGAATGGCCGCTCTTCCTTGGCGTGGTGATCGCCACTGTCGCGGCCTCCAGCCTGCTTGGCTGGCTGATCAGCCGCTGGCGCATCCTGCCCGGCACCACCGCCGTCTGGGGCTCCTCGCCGGGTGCAGCCACCGCCATGGTGCTGATGGCTGGCGCATTCGGCGCCGACCAGCGCCTCGTCGCCTTCATGCAGTATCTGCGCGTCATTTTCGTTTCGATGACTGCGGCGATCGTCGCCAAGATGTGGGTCGACACATCGGGCATCGAAGTCCCGGCCATCGTCTGGTTTCCGCCGATCGATGCCCAGGCCTTCGCCGCTACGTCAGGCATCGCGCTGGTCGGCGGGCTGGCGGGTAAGCTGTGCCGGCTGCCCTCGCCCTTCTTCCTCGGCACCTTCATCTTCGGCACCGTCATCCATCTCGGCCTGGGGGTTGAAATACAATTGCCGCCTTGGCTGCTGGCGGTCAGCTACGCCATGGTCGGCTGGTCGATCGGGCTCAACTTCACCAAGCCGATCCTGCGCCATGCGACGCGTGCATTGCCGCAGATCATCGCCTCGATCGTGGCGCTGATCGCCTTTTGCGGCGGGCTCGCCTTCCTGATCAGCCATCTCTTGGGCATCGATCCGCTGACCGCCTATCTGGCGACCAGCCCCGGCGGCATGGACAGCGTTGCCATCATCGCCGCCGCGGCGCAAAACGTCGACATCTCCTTCGTCATGGCGCTGCAATCGGCGCGCTTCCTGATCGTGCTGCTGGTCGGCCCGAGCGTCGCGCGGCTGGTGGCCAGAAGCATCCGGGACTGACCTGCTTCGGCGCCGGCGGCGCCTTATTCCTCGCCGCCCCCATTCTCGCCCGGCGCGCCACGGCGCCAATAGGCGGTGACCAGATGCCTGTCGCGGGGCAGGCCCCATTCCTTGCGCACGATCTTACGGATCTCGCGGAAGTCGGCGAATTCGCATCCGGCCCAGACGAAGAGACCGTCGGCAAGTGCGGCGTGGCTGCGCTCCCTGAGCGCGGCCGGCAGCAGGCCGGTGGCGCCGGCCTCGCGGCCATGCCGGTAGAGCCAGGTGATGTCGATGTTCCCGCCTTGCGGCAGCTCGATCCGATCATCCGGACCATCGACTTCGATGAGCGCCTCCACTCGGGTTGACGGCGGCAGCTGCTCGAGGATCCTGCCGATAGCTGGCAGCGCGGTGTCGTCACCGACGAGAAGCAGGGTCCGCGCCTCCGGCGCATCGCCGCCACCGGGTCCGATCATGCCGATCACGTCTCCCGCCCGAGCATTCTGCGCGAAGACGGCGGCTGGCGTATCCTGGCCGGGATGCAGCACAAAATCGACATCGAGCCAGCCGCTTGCCGCATCGATTGCCCGGATCGTGTAGACTCGGACGGTTAGCGCATCCACGCCCGTGGGCCAGACAAGCAGGCCGTCAGTGCCCATGGAGGGCCAGACCGGCCGCCGGCCACGCGGCGGCAACAGCAGCCGCATGTGCAGGCCGCCATGGCTGAAGCGGTCGAGATCCGCACCGGCGAAGCGCAGGCGCTGCATGTGCGGCGAAATCCGCATCGACGACATCACCGTTATCTCGCGGAAGAAGACCGGCGTGCCGGCATCGCTGCCGTCGCCTTGCCAGCGCAATCCACTGGCCGCGCCGAGATGCTGGGCGACATGGCCGGCAACCGTCATCTTCATATAGGACAGGCAGGTTTCGTCCGTAGCCGCGACGTGGATCAGCATGGCATCGCCTTCGAGCGTGGCGCTCAACGACCCATAATACAGGCGAAGCTCCCAGCGATCGGCAGCGCCGGTTTCGATCTCGAATTCGCCGTGCTCGGCGCGCAGATGCTCGATCGCTGATATGATCGCCGCGTCGCTGATCCGGGTTTGCGCACTCAATTGATCCATCGCTGAAATCCTTCAATAGCGGTTCAAACGAAGCCGCCGAAAGATCCTGGCCTCGTCGCTATCGTCGGGCATGCCACAGCGCTGTCGGGGTTTCCACAGGAAACATGACTTCAGTAATCATATTTTATAAGGGCGCTGGAGAGGGAGGCCTATGCTGGCTCGGCTTTGCCATCATCTAGGCCGAAGCGCAGACGCCCTGCCTCGATCCGCACGCGCAGGTGGCGATACGTCACGAGATAGCGGACCCCGACGATAACAGCCGCAAAGCCGGCAACAGCGCCCACGCCAAGCGCCCAGCGCGGGCCGACATGATCGGCTACCCAACCAACCAGCGGCGCGCCGACCGGAGTGCCACCCAGCGCTACGGCCAGCAGTATCGCCATCACACGCCCGCGCATGGCAGGCTCGGTGGAGAGTTGCACAAGGCTGATCGTCGAGGTGGTCATCGTCTGCGCGGAGACGCCGATGACGACAAGCGTAAGGCCGAACAGCCAGTAATTTGGCATCACCGCAGCCAGCGCGAAACCGAGGCCGAAGATCGCGGCACCCACAAGAAGAAACGCCAGTCGAGGCTGCTCGCGCCTTGCGGCAAGCAGTGCGCCGGTGACCGATCCGATCGCCATGGTCGACGTCAACAGCCCGTACTGGCTGGCGCCCGCGTGAAAGACGGAGACGGACATGGTCGAAATGAAGATCGGGAAGTTGAGCCCGAACGTGCCGATCAGGAAAAGTATCAGAAGGATGGCTCGAAGGTCGGAGCGCTTCCAGACATAGCGGAAGCCATCAGCAAGGCTCCCCCGGCTTGGCAACGCCTTGTCCTTCAGATGCAGTTCACCGACACGCAGCAGGCCAAGCGAAGAGAGCACAGCGGCAAACGAGGCCGCGTTGATCAGGAAGACCCAGCCGGAGCCGACGGACGCGATCAGGACACCGGCGACGGCAGGGCCAATCATCCGCGCCGCATTGAATGAGGTGGAATTCAGCGCCACGGCGTTCGACAGGTCTTTCTCGCCGACCAGATCCGAGACGAATGTCTGGCGCGCCGGCGCATCGAACGCTGTCGTGCAGCCGAGCAGGAAGGCGAAGACATAGACCTGCCACAACTGCACCAGTCCGGAGACGGTGAGCAGGCCAAGGCCGAGCGCAAGCAGGCCCATGGCGCCCTGCGTGGCGAGCAGCAGCTTGCGCCTATCGAGATGATCGGCGGCAAAGCCCGTCCATGGCAGCAGAAGGATCTGCGGCGCGAACTGCAGCGCCATCACCACACCCATGGCGGTCGCGTTGTTGTGGGTCAGTTGCGTCAGCACCAGCCAGTCCTGCGCGGTGCGCTGCATCCACGTCCCCACATTGGACACGATCGCGCCGCCGGCCCAGATCCGGTAGTTGAAGTTGGCCAGCGAACGGAACGTGCCTTTTGCCGCAGCGCTCATCCGTCGGCCGGGGAATTGCCGCCGTTGAAGCGGCCGAACATGCGCGCCGTCATCACCCCCATGAGGAGGGTGCCCAGCCCCAACGCGAGTACGTCAGCCGTGGATCGCAGATCGAAACCTCCGACACGGAGCACCAGAAGATAGCCGATCGCGAGGTTGAGAAATCCCCACAGAACGTTCACTGTCGAGGAGGAATGGCCCTGGCCACGCGGTGTGGCGAAGGGGCTTTGAAACGGCCGTCCCATCACGCCGCTGACAAAATGCGGCACGGCATTCGTCAGCACGGCGCCACCGAAGAAATAGGCCACGCAGTCAATCCATTGCATCGTCAGGCGCTCCTTTTTGTCAGGAGATCAAGAATGTCCCGTGTCGTGCGCGATGCTGGCGGCGTGGGCATCGAGGCTCATGTCGGTCATGGCGTCCAGCGCCAGCGTAACGTTGAAGCCGAGATCACGGGCATGGCGCGCTGTCGCTTCGACGCCCATGCTGGTGGAGACGCCGACGATCACCACCTGGGTGACGCCCTCGCCTTTCAGCCAGGCTTCGAGGTCGGTGTTGACGAAGGCGCCCGCCGTGCGTTTGGTCACGATGTGGTCGCTCGGCTGCTGCTTCAACTCAGGGACAAGATCAGCCCAGCCGGCCGGAAATTCCCGCACGCGAGGCGCCTGCTCCGTCCGGCCGGAAGGCGCGCCGGCAACGTTGACCAGCACGACCGGCAAGCCGCCGCCGCGGAACGCTTCGGCGAGTGTGCAGGCCTGTTCCACGATCTCAGCCATTGGATGGACAGTGGGCAAGGAGACGATGCCCTTCTGCAGGTCGATGACGACGAGTGCAGTTTTCTGGTCAAGCGTGGTGACTGCCATCCCTATTTTCCTTCCGATGATTGAAACAGCGGCGCGCCAGACGATTGGTCAGAAGTCGGCGAGGCGGCTGAGCAGTTCGACGGCGCCTGCGAGTTGCTGCTGCTCCTCGCTGTCAAGCTTCGATTGAATGGCGCGGAACAACCAATCCTGCCTTGCCGCCCGTCCGGTCGCGATCATGTCCCGGCAGGCTGATGTGAGCGACAGCAGGGTCTGCCGGCCATCGGCCGGATCCGGCGCCCCTTCCACCAGACCGGCCATTTGCAGAGCCGAGACAATGGCGCCCATCGATTGCGGACGCATATCCTGAGCGCGCGCCAGCGTCGTGACCGTCGCCGGACCCTCTCGGTCAAGATGCAGCACCACCGACTTCTGCGACGAGGTCAGATCGCCGTCGCCTGCCTGTTCACGCAGGCGCCGGATCAGCCTGCCGGCGACGACCCGAAGCTCGGCCGCCAAAGCCATCGCATGCATAGTTTCGGGGTCGTTCTGCGGAGGCAATTGATCCTTCATGGCTGCTTTGTAGCAGATATGAAGGTAAACTTCAAAGTTTAACTTCACATTTGGCAATCACAAGGCCGTGACCTCAGGCCGACCAAAGCCCGTGTCGTCTGGCCGGCAGAGCTCGTGCCCGCTGGCCGGCTATCGCGGCGCCGAAAGGCGTTCGGGAAGGAAATCGACGAAGACGCGCACCTTCGGTGACAGATGGCGATTGGAGGGCCACAGCATCCTGAATTGGCCACGGCCGTCGATATGATCGTCCAGGACGATCCGCAGCTTGCCGTCGTGCAGCGCCTCGCGGACCAGGAAATCGGGCATGCAGGCGATGCCGAGGCCGGCCATCGTGGCGCCCTTCAACGCTTCCATGTTGTTGCAGGTCAGCATCGAGCGGATCTGTGGCTCAGCGCTTCCGGTGATGAACGGCCATTCCAGCAGCCTGCCGCTGTTGAGAAAGCGGAAGTTTATGCCGAAATGGCTGATGAGATCCGCCGGCACGCCGGGAGTGCCGTGGCGGTCGAGATAGGAGGGCGCCGCGCACAACAGCATGCGAAAAGGTGCAACGGGTCTCGACACCAATCGTGAATCGGGCAGTTGGCCGCTGCGAATGGCAACGTCGATGCCTTCCTCGATGACGTCGACGATGCGATCGTTGAAATCGATGTCGAGCTCGATTTCGGGATAGCGCGCCATGAACTCCGACAGCACCGGCAAAAGCAGATGATAGGTGACGATCGGGGTCGAGACGCGCAGCCGTCCGTGCGGCGTCTCCCGCGTCCGCGACAGCATCGCCTCGGCGTCGTCGATGTCGTCGAGGATGCGCCGCACCCGCTCGTTGAACAGCCTGCCCTCTTCCGTCAGGCCGATGCGCCGCGTGCTGCGTTGCAAGAGCCGCACGCCGAGTTCCTGCTCGAGCCTCGCGACGCTCTTGCCGACAGCGGAAGCCGAAATGCCGAGCGCACGCCCGGCGGCAATGAAACTGCCGAACTCGGCGGTGCGAGCGAAGGCCAGGAGGCCACTGAGACGATCCATCGCATTCTTCCATTCGAGCGTTTCAGTCCGGTATATCAGGAGATATAATACCATTTTTCCTGAAAGGCCGTCGACTTATCTTGTCGTTACGACCGGCGCCACGACCCACGCGGCATGCCGGCGGATGCTGCTTCAGATAGGAAAATCCATGACCTCGAAGATCACAACCGGCTCGGCCGAGAGATGGCTCGTGCTGTTGTCGGTATGCCTTGCCGCGATGACCATGCCCTTGACCTTCACCGGCCCGGCCGTCGCACTCTCCCGCATCGCGGCCGATCTCGGCGGCAGCCCGATCGCGCTCAACTGGGTGACGAACGCCTTCATGCTGACCTTCGGCGCCAGCCTGATGGCGGCTGGAGCGCTGGCCGACAACCACGGCCGCAAGCGCATCTTCCTTGCCGGCCTCTGCCTCTATGTCCTGGCGTCACTCGGCGCCATGCTGGCGCCCGACATCGTCTGGTTCGACATCTTCAGAGCCGTGCAAGGGATCGGCAGTGCCCTGGCCTTCGCCGGCGGCGCCTCGGCGCTTGCCCAGGAATTCGAAGGGCCGCTGCGGCTGCGCGCCTTCTCCTTCCTCGGCACCAGTTTCGGCATCGGCCTCGCCTTCGGTCCGATCGCCTCGGGCCTGCTCATCTCGGCATTCGGCTGGCGGTCGATCTTTGTTCTGGTCGCAGCACTGGCGATCGCCTCGGGAGTGCTGGGCCTGCGCACCATCAGGGAATCGCGTGACCCGGACGCGACCGGCCTCGACTGGGTGGGCGCCGGCACCTTCACCATAGCGCTGGTCTCGCTGACCTATGGTGTCCTGCAGGCGCCGCAGAGCGGTTGGGCCGATCCCCTCGTCATCGCCCTGCTCGCGGCGGCGATCCTCTTCTTCACCGCCTTCGTTATCGTCGAGCGGCGTGTGCGCCGGCCGATGCTCGATCTCACGCTGTTTCGCTTTCCTCGTTTCGTAGGCGTCCAGTTTCTGGCGGCGGCACCCGCCTATGGCTTCGTCGTCCTGCTCGTGCTGTTGCCGATCCGTTTCATCGGCATCGAAGGGATGAGCGAGATCAAGGCCGGGCAATTGATGATCTGCCTGTCGGGACCGTTGCTGATCCTGCCCTTGCTTGCCGGCCAGCTGGCGCGCTGGATCCCGCCGGCCACGATCTGCGGCGCGGGCCTGCTCATCGCCGCCGCCGGCCTCGTCTGGCTGAGCCTGACACCACCGGTCGACGTCGCACTGGTGGCGCCGCTGGTGCTGATCGGCGTCGGCATCGCCCTGCCCTGGGGATTGATGGACGGGCTTGCCGTCAGCGTCGTGCCGCGGGAGCGCGCCGGCATGGCGGTCGGCATATTCAACACCACGCGTGTCGCCTGCGAGGGTGTGGCGGTGGCGATCGTCATGGCGATCCTGTCGGGCTTCACTGCCGCGCAGCTCGCCGCCCAGGGAGCATCTTCCAGGGATGCCGCAGCAGCAGCGCAGTTGCTGGTGACCGGCAATGTCGGTGAAACGGCGCAGCATCTGCCGACGGCCAGCACCCTTGCTTTGGTCCAGGCCTACGAGACGGCGTTCGACAGGCTGCTGATCGTGCTGGCGGCAATCACCGTCGTCACCGCCCTTGTCGTCTTCCTCGGCCTGCGTCGCGGATCGGCCGCGGAACATGAGACCGTCCCGCTGCCGGCATGCCAGGAAGGCTAATGTCAGCTGATGACAAGGCTCGCTATGCGGTCGCCATCCAGCGTGAAGGTCATGTCACCCTCGCCGTTGAAGCCCTTGCCTTCGACGGCGATGCGGACGCGATACGTACCTTCAGCCGGCGTGATGCTGACGATGCTGAGATGCGATTTCACGCCGATATTGTCCGACTGGTTCCAGCGGGCGATCTGCTCGCGGCCCTGGAACGATCGTCCCCAGTCCCTCAAGAACGCATCGTCGGCAAAGGTGCCAAGAAAGGCTTCAGTGTCTCCTTCATTGGTGGCCTCGACGAAGCGGCGGATGGGGTCGGGTGTGGTCATCAATCCAGCCGGTGCATCAGATCATCATCCAGCCAGCGGCCGAAGAAATAGACCAGCTGCTTGTGCCACCATGGCCAGTCATGGCTGACGTCGCCGCCCCAATAATCGACCCAGGCCGGAATGGATTTGTCGCGCAGGATTTGTTCCAGCCGACGCGTCTCGACCAGCATGCGCTCTTCCCAGGCGCCCTGCCCGCAGCAGAAGATCAGCCTCAGCGCCTTCAGCCGCGCCAGCAGTTTTGCGTCGACAATGCCGGGCAGATAATCGAGCGGCGAGTTGTAGAAGATGTCGCCGTCGAGCGCCTTGCCGAAGAAATCGCGGGCCGAATAGACCCCCGACAGCGAGATGACGCCGCAGGCGAGTTCGGGAAAACGGAAGACGAAATTCGAGGAATGGTAGCCGCCCATCGAGCAGCCTGAAAACAGCGGCTTCAGCTGGCGCCCGCCATTGGCGGCCGATGCGGTGGACAGGATTTCCGGCAGCGCCTCCTCGCGCACATAGCGGAAATAGGCCTCGTGCCGCGCGATGCGGTGTGCGGGGTCGGCATGCTTGTCGAAGAAGGATTCCGAATCGACGCCGTCGACCGTGAACAGCTGGATGCGGCCGGTGTCGATGAATTCGCCAAGCGCGCCCACGCCGCCGGAATCCTCGAACTGATAGAACCGTCCCTGCGAGGTCGGGAACACCACCACCGGCCGGCCGGCATGGCCATAGCGCTTGTATTCCATGTCGCGGCCGAGCTTGTCCGAGAAATGCTTGTGATAGGAGATGTCCATGGCCTCAGGCCTTTTCCGCGTGGACATAGGCGACCGCTTCGCGCAGATCAGCCTGATCCTTCGAGCGCATCTGGTAGGCGTAATTTCCCATGGCGCGGCTGAAAACCTCTTCTATCGGCTGATGGTGGACGATCTTGTCGCGGTGCGCGGCTAGCACGTCCTCGTGGCTGTGCAAATAGTGGAGGTGCCGCTTGCGGCTGGCATAGGCGGTGAAATACTTGCCCTCATAGGGGCCGCCGGCGGCGTCCTTGACCACCATGTCGGCCCAGGCTGCGTACACATCGATATCGAACGTGTAGTTGATGGCGTCGGTCATCCAGGCGCCGGGCGGCCGCATGTTGACCTCCAGCGCGATGATCCGGTCGTCCCTGGTCTCGAACAGTTCGATATGGAAGAAGCGCTCGCGCACGTCGAACGCCTTGAGGATCTTGCGGCCGGCCTCCTCGACAACAGGCCGGATCCGGGGAAAGCAGGTGTAACTCATATGGCGGTCCTTGTTGACCACCTCCATGACGCTCTGGTCGTAGCGGTGGCTCGCCGCCAGCACCACCTCGCCGTCGCGGTTGACCAGCCCGTCATAGGTCACTACCAGCCCCTCGATGAACTGCTCCATGACGAAGGTGACGTCCTCGGGCTTGTCCCGGAAGAACTGGTCGAGTTCTGCTGTGTTGGAGATCTTGAAGGTGTTGGAAGCGCCAGAGCCCGAATCCGGCTTCACCACGACGGGATAGCCGACGCGGCGGATGAAGGTCATGGCGCCGGCACGGTCGGAGCATTTGCGCTGCGCGATGGTCTCGACGCCGCTCTTGCGGAAGAAGGCGCGCATGCGGCTCTTGCGCTTCAGATTCTTCACGAAATCGAGCTTGGTACCGTAGATATTGAAGTCGGTGCGGATGTTGGCTTCCAGTTCCAGCCAATGCTCATTGAGCGATTCGAAGCGGTCGATGCGGCCCCATTTGTGGATGAAATGGCCAATCGCCCGGAACACCGCATCGTAGTCCTCCATGTCGGCGATACGGTAATATTCCGAAAGCGCTGCCTTCAGCCTGCCGTCCAGCGCCTGATAGGGCGCATCGCCAATGCCGAGCACAGTGGCGCCGGCTTTCTTCAGCCGGTCGCAGAAATCGGCGCCATTGGCCGGAAAATGCGGCGAGAAGAACACGAAATTCATGGACAATCCCCTCTCGGTAACAAGGCACCGCAGCCCCGCCTCCGGTCAAGTCTGGCGCATTTGCGGCGCGTGGGGAAGAGCGTCCGCATCAGGGACAATGTTCAACAGATTCAGCACCCCGCTTGCCTCTGCGGGGGCGCTCCTGTATGAGAACCGCCATGAACACGCGCGCCATCACCGCTTCCCGTCAGACCGGCTTTGCCGGCGAGACCGTGCGCGCGCTTGCCTCGACCCTGCTTCTTCTCGGCCTTATCGGCGATCGCCGGGTTCGCTGAAGGAGCGCCCGGCGGTCGAACCGCCGCGCAAGCGCATGCTCCTTGGCCAGTCTCGAAATTGGCAGTCACATCAAGCGAACGAAAATCTGGTAAAGGCGCCACTCGCCAGCAATCCGTCCAGGACGGATCCGAGGGCCGCCGGGAGAACAAGACGATGAACGCACGAGAACAAATCCGCCCTGATGCCGCGGGTGCCGGCAAGGATGTTCAGCCAACCCGCGGCATGCCCGACGCGGCCCGCAAATATCAGCCCTATCCGACCGTTGGTCTCACCGACCGGACCTGGCCCTCGAAGGTGATCGACAAGGCGCCGATCTGGTGCTCGGTCGACCTGCGCGACGGCAACCAGGCGCTGATCGATCCGATGGGCCATGAGCGCAAGGCACGCATGTTCGGCCTGCTGCTCGACATGGGCTTCAAGGAGATCGAGATCGGTTTCCCCTCGGCCTCGCAGACCGATTTCGACTTCGCCCGCTGGTGCATCGAGGAAGGCAATGTGCCCGCCGATGTGTCACTGCAGGTGCTGGTGCAGTGCCGGCCCGAACTGATCACCCGCACCTTCGAGGCGCTGAAGGGCGCCACCAACCCGATCGTGCATTTCTACAATTCGACCAGCGAATTGCAGCGCCGCGTCGTCTTCGAAAAAGACGTCGGCGGCATCAAGCGCATCGCCACCGACGCGGCCAAGATGATCACCGACATGGCGGCTAAGGCCGGCGGCGGCTATCGTTTCGAATATTCGCCGGAAAGCTTCACCGGCACCGAGCTCGAAGTCGCGCTGGAGATCTGCAACGCCGTCACCGAGATCGTCAGGCCGACTTCAGACAACAAGCTGATCATCAACCTGCCGTCGACGGTCGAGATGTCGACGCCCAACATCTATGCCGACCGCATCGAATGGATGTGCCGCAATCTCGACAACCGCGAAAACCTGATCATCTCGCTGCATCCGCACAATGACCGCGGCACCGGCATCGCCACCACCGAGCTCGGCCTGATGGCAGGTGCGGACCGCGTCGAAGGCACGCTGTTCGGCAATGGCGAGCGCACCGGCAATGTCGACATCGTCACGCTGGCGCTCAACATGTACACGCAAGGCGTCGATCCGGGCATCGACTGCTCCGACATCAACCGGATGAAGGACGTCTACGAATATTCGAACCAGCTGAAGATCTCCGAGCGCCACCCCTATGTCGGCGAACTCGTCTACACCGCCTTTTCCGGCTCGCACCAGGACGCCATCAACAAGGGCATGAAGGCCTTGAAGAAGGCCAACACGCCGGTGTGGGAAGTGCCTTACCTGCCGATCGACCCGGCCGATGTCGGCCGCAGCTACGAGGCGATCATTCGCATCAACTCGCAGTCGGGCAAGGGCGGCATCGCCTATGTGCTGCAGGCCGACTACGGCCTCAATTTGCCGCGCAATCTGCAGATCGAGTTCAGCCAGGCGATCCAGGCGATCACCGACGCCGAAGGCAAGGAGGTGCCGGTCAAGCGCATCCATGACCGCTTCCTCGAAACCTATGTCGACCAGCCGGGCGCGCGCCTGAAATTCCTCGACCACCACACCTATCCTGACACCGAGGTCAAGGGCCGGCGTGTGGTCGAGGCGGTCATCCTCGACAACGGCAAGGAAGTGACGATTACCGGCACCGGCACCGGCCCGATCGACGGCTTCGTCGATGCGCTGTCGCGCCATGTCGGCGTCGAGATGTCGGTGCTCGATTATTCCGAGCACTCGATGCAGCGCGGCTCGAATGCGTCGGCGATTTCCTATGTCGAAATGGAATATCCCGGTGGCAAGCTGTTCGGCGCCGGCATCAACACCAACATCGTCGCCGCCTCGCTGGAAGCGGTGACTTCGGCCGCCAACCGTATCGTCGGCCGCAAGGCGCGGTAGCGTTTATCGATGATTGGCGCGAGATCTGAACGGCTCTCGCGCCAATCATTTTTTCAAGCCCGAACAAGGCCTTGGCCTCGAATGGCTGATACTGGCGGCGGCTCTCCTCATGGAGCCGACATCGGCCGCGCCATTAACCACCGGAAAATTATCCGGTTAGGTACGCGATCGCATAATGGGTGTACACTTGTGTGGTGGTGCGAGCCCTATATGATCGCGCCTCAACCTGTGCCGACTTCGAGAGGATCGACACTTGCAGCATGCCACGCCTGCCGCCCCCGCAGTGCGCGAGACACTGGAGCGACTGCTTGCCAGCGAAACGTTCGGGCGATCCGAGCGGGCGCGCAAGCTGATCCGTTATCTTGTGGAACGCGAGCAGGCCGGCGAAGGCGACAGGCTCAAGGGCTTTTCCATCGCCATGGATGTCTTCGGCAAGGACGGCGATTTCGATCCGTCGACCGATGCCGTGGTGCGTGTGCAGGCAGGCAGGCTGCGCGAATTGCTGCAGCAGTATTTCGCCAATGAAGGCGTCGCCGAGCCCGTCCGCATCGCCATTCCACGCGGCGGCTACGTCCCGGCCTATGAGCTCAACGCGATCCGTTTGCCGGACGCAACGAAGCCCGCCGAGCCGACGCAAGCGGCGGCGGCTCCATCCGAGCACCCTGGCGCTGCCGCGGATACCCTTGCAGCCGCCGCATTGTTGGCACCGGCAGCCCCCGTACGCTCGGTGGTGCGCCATCTCGGGTTCTTCTGGATGGCGATCGCTGTCGTCATCGCCATGCTCGGTGTCCTGATCCTGCGTCAGGGCAGCGGCGCGTTGCTGGCCGGCGGCGACTTGCCGGCGACGTTCGAGACCGCCGGCCTGACCGGCAGCATCGCGCCGTCCCCCATGAGTGAGGCCCTGCCGCTTGTCTATATCGCCGTCAAGGCCAGCGGCACCGACGCCAGCCGCGTCGCCGCGTCGCTGCGCGCCGGCCTGAGCGGCTTCGACACGATCGACTTCATCGGTCGCGACACTGTCGACAAGACCGATCCGGTCGCCAGTGCAACGAGCTTTATGTTCGATGTCCTGCCTGGGCCGGGCGCCAGCGACATCACCGTCGAACTGCAGAGCGTAGCGACCGGACGGGTTCTTTTGTCACGCAACCTGACCGCCGCCGACAGCGCGCCGTCGGTAGTCGAGGACCGTATCGCCGGCATCCTCAGTTCGGCACTGCCCGCGTCCGGCACGATCTACAACTATATCGAGCAGAGCGGCATTCAGAACGGCCTGACGCAGTGCCTGCTGCTCAACGGCAAATACTATCTCGACCAGAACGCCAGAACCCACGAGGCCGCCTACCGCTGCCTGGAAACCCTGGCCGAGAACGGCGCGAAATCGTCGCTGGTTTACTCCGAACTCGCCTCGTTGCACCTGGAGGCCGTGAACGATCACTATGCCTATCCACCGGATGCGACGATCGAGAAGGCCATCACATTCGCCCATCGCGCCGTGCAGATGGGCCCGACCAGTCCCTATGCGCATCGTTCCTACGGCTACATCAATTCGCGTCTTGGCAACGCCGACGAAGCGCTGCGCTGGATGCGCAAGGCCTATGAGCTCAACCCCTATGACGTCGCCATGGCGGCCGCCTATGGCTACGGGCTGGTTTTCGCCGGCCGATATGCCGAGGGAACACCCCTTCTGGCCCATGCGGTCGATGCCTCCAGCGGCCATCCGACATGGTGGGATTTCGGGCTTTTCGCTGGCGAATTGATGCTGGGCGACGCGAACCAGGCCGCGATCGCCAGCTCTGCCCTGAGAACGACCGCAACCAAATCGCACTATCTTGCCGCCCGGTTGATCGGCGCCAGGATTTCCGGTCAGGACGGTCTGGCGCGCAAGCTGCTCGACGAACTCACCGCCAAATTTCCGAAATTCGCCGCCGATCCGCGCGCGACCTTCGTCGACCGGAAATATCCGGCCGATCTGACCGAGCGGCTGGTCGGCGCCTTGCGCGCCGCCGGGCTCGGCAACGCCAGCTGAAGTTCAACAGACCGGGATCGGTTGGACCAATCGAATTGCTGGGTGTTCGCATGCGGAGAACAAAGCGCCAATCTGGCTGATTTGCCGGCTTTTGCCGGATGAACCCGTTGAATTGCATGCTCGCGCTCGCGAATAGATCGCGAAAATTTTACTGGCTATGGCGCTGGACGAAGAGCAATTCAGCCGCATTTGGTGCCTGGTCCCACGCTTTTCTCAGTCCCGCAACAAGCCCTCAGCTTCATGATTTCATCGCCCTATGCCGCCGAACAAGGATCTGGTTCGAAGACCATCGTCCTGCTGCATGGTTTCGGCGGTTGCCATGATGTCTGGCGCGAGGTGATCTCGTCCCTGTCGTCTCCCGTGCGCACGCTGGCCTATGACCTGCCGGGCC
This sequence comes from Mesorhizobium sp. P3_A8, assembly GCF_056402995.1. NCBI lineage: Bacteria > Pseudomonadati > Pseudomonadota > Alphaproteobacteria > Hyphomicrobiales > Phyllobacteriaceae > Mesorhizobium > Mesorhizobium sp. P3_A8. The sequence continues at coordinate 49,386 of NZ_JBFUGI010000003.1, forward strand.
ATGGCCTGTCGTTCGGTTTCCCGGGCGCCGGTCCAGCCAAAGTGGCGGCCAGGGCGGTTCTCGCCGATCTGTCGGCGCGAAAACTGAAGCGCATTCATCTTGTCGGCCATTCAATGGGCGGCGCCGTGGCGATGTTGATGGCGTTGGCCGAGCCCGACAAAGTGGCCTCGCTGACGCTTCTGGCTCCGGGAGGGCTTGGCCCCGAGATCAATGGCCCGCTGCTGCGCCGCTACGCCAGCGCACGGGATTCCTCCGAGATTCGCGACTGCCTTATCGCCATGTCCAGCCCCCACAGCCAGCCCTCGGAACGTATCGTCGATGTGCTTTGCGAGATGCGTGGGCGGCCCGGCCAGGTGCAGAAACTCGCTGAAATCGCGGCCGCCATGACCGCTGATGATCGGCAAGGCGTTGTCCCACGTGACCGTCTCGACGGGCTTAACATGCCTGTCATGGTGGTGTGGGGTGCCGACGATGTGGTGCTGCCCTCCACCCAGGCGGATGACCTGCCGGCGCATTTTCATGTGCATCATGTGCTGGAGGCCGGCCACATGCTGGCCGAGGAAGCGCCCGATCTCGTTGCCGACATCGTTCGCCGCAACATGAACCGCCGTGCCAGGCCGCATCGTCCGAATTTGGCAGCGACTGGCTAACCTTTTCGCGTGTCCCGGACACGTCTATCTCGCCAGTGCATTTTGCCGGCGGCTGTGTTAACCCCGTGTTAACCAAACCCGCGAGGCAGACGCCGATGAAGGACGCAGGCGAAAAGATCGATCCGTCAAGAAAACTGTCCGATGCCATCCGTGATGTGAAGAACGCCTTCGCCGATCGCGACGATGTCGTCGTCGACATGCGCGAGGCGCATCGCATGCGCCTCGATCTGCTGGCCGCCGAACTTGCACCCGTCTTTGCCGATGTTCCCGCCGACATGGACAATTTCGACTTCGTCGTTTCCTCGGGGCTGCAGCCGCGCCTGTGGATCGATGCCGTCAGCCATGTCGCGATGGGGCGCGATCGCCGCACCTACCGCTTCCTCAAGGACACCCGCATCGGCCGTGTGGTGCTGGCCGAATCGACCGACATGAAGCCGGTTGCCGATTCCGTGACGCGCTATGTCGCCGAGCGCGTCGTCGAGCGGCAGAGGATGATGGAAGGCGGGGTCGAGGCCGCCGGCATGAAACGCGCCGCGGTGGCGGAAGCCGAGCCGCCGCTGCGGTCGCCGCAACGCAGCAAGGGCTGGTCGGCCTTCCTGTCAGGCCTTGGCCTGGTCGCCGCCGGCGCGCTGGTCGGCCTGGCGGTGTCGGTCGCCCTGTTCTGGGACCGCATCGTGGCGATGGGGCTCAGCCTGCGGCCGTAGCGGCGGCGGCCGGCACGCCAATCTCCAGCGTCTGCAGATCGGCAGGCGGCATCGCCGGCCCGGTCAGGCCGCGCCGCGTCAGGCGGATGCGCCAATTGCCCTTTTCGCCGTCGATGTCGAACAGATTGTACTGTGCCGCCGGATGCTTGCCGCCCGGCGCCTGGCCGGCGGCGGCGACGCCGACCACCGGAATCCGGACCGCCCTGGTACCGATGAAGAACAGCGACGGCAGATGCGAATGGCCGTGCAGGACAAGCTCGGCGCCATGGCGGCGGATGATCTTGTGAAAGCGTGAAATCCCGAACAGCCGCTTGTGCTGCGAGACCGCGCCGCGCACCGGCGGATGATGGATCATGATCGCGCGAAACAGGCCTTGCCCGCCGGTGTCGCGAAGGATCTTGCCGAGCCGCTCCGCCTGCCCTTCCATGAAGAAACCATTGGCCATGAAAGGTGCCGTGGCGCGCGCCGTCGAGACGCCGATCAGCGCGACATTGCCGCGCACGCGCAGATAGGGGAACGCGTTGCGGTCGACCGGCGTGTTGACGCCGTCGCCACTCATCCACGCCGCCCATGACCGGCAGACCTTGTCAAAGGCCCCGGGCACATAGGCGTCGTGGTTTCCCGGAACCACGGAAACGTCGTGCGGCGATCCCAGCGTCTCCAGCCAGTGTTTGGCCATCTCGATCTCGCCGTCGAGCGCCAGATTGACCAGGTCGCCGGTGACCGCGAGGTGGTCGGGATTCTGCGCCTTGATGTCGGCGGTGATGGCGTCGATGACGGCATCATGCATGTGGCGGCGGCGGTTGCGCTGCCAGTTGACGTAGCCGAGCACGCGCTTGGAGGCGAGATCGCGATAGGATACATCGGGGAGCGGCCCCAGATGGACATCGGAAATATGCGCGAGCCTGAACATGTTTCTTTCATAGGCGACGCGCGTCCTCCTTGCTACAAAAGCTTGGCTTTCCACCCACGGTTTCGCTAGCGATGACGAACGATCCTGAAACCGCTTTCCGCCAGACCGGATGGGCGGGGCTTCGGGCCAGGCTGTTTCACCTCTATTTCTTGCTGCGGCGGCCAATGACGCTCGGCGTGCGCGGCCTCGTCCATGACACCGCGACGAATTCCGTTTTCCTCATCCGCCACACCTATGTGCCTGGCTGGCAGCTTCCAGGCGGCGGCGTCGAGGTCGGCGAAACGCTGGCCGAAGCACTGGCGCGCGAACTGGCAGAGGAAGGCAACATCGCGCTGAACGCGCCGACGCTGCTGAAGTCGATGCATTTCAACCGCCGCTCCAGCCGCCGCGACCATGTCGGCTTCTATCTCATCGAGCACTTCAGCCAGACGGCGCCGAAGCAGCCGGACCACGAGATCGCCGAGGCCGGCTTCTTCCCGCTCGATCGCTTGCCAAAGGATACGACGCCAGCAACGCTGCGGCGCATCGCCGAGGTTTTTGGGGACGAACCCGCGTCGCCCTATTGGTAAGCTTGCCTTAGCTGTTTAAAAATTTTTGAGGTGTATTGATCAAGAAAATACACGGGGGGCGGTTCCATGGATGTCGAACAAGTAGAATCAGTAAGCGTTTGGCCCTATGTCGGCTTTTATAGTCTGATGATGGTCGGCTTGACCGCCGTTTTTATCGGCATAGCGATGCTGTTTCCGTCGCTACCGGACAGCTTCAGCCATGCAAGCGGCTTCGCCATTACGTTCGGGTCGACCTCTTTCGCCTCTTATAAATTCATCAAGCGGAACCTTCGGCTTTTCAATCGAGAAGAATATTGGAAGATAACGCTTTTTTCGTCTCTAGCCTCGTGCCTGCTTTCATTCGTTTTCTTAGGCCTTGCTGTTGCGGGCGGAGCCATGCCGGGAAGCGATACAATGCCTGCTCTCGTCTGGGTTTTCATCCTGTTGCTTGCCGGGCTTGTGGTTTTCGCTATCAACGCCTGGGGCTATTCCAGCCGCATGGGCAAGAATTTCCTGAAAGCGGAGCTTGCCAGACAGGCGCGCATCAACACCGAGACCTTCAGGTAAGGTCTCGGCGATTTCAGATTCCGAACCGCCCTCGATCATGCGGCGCGCCATAGTCGAGTTCCGGTCCCACCGGCACGATCCGTGTCGGATTGATCGTTTCGTGGCTGGCGTAATAATGCGCCTTGATATGATGCAGGTTCACGGTCCCGGCGACACCAGGCACCTGGTAGAGGTCGCGCAGATAGTTCGACAGGTTCGGATAGTCGGCGATGCGGCGCAGATTGCATTTGAAATGGCCGACATAGACCGGATCGAAGCGCACCAGCGTGGTGAACAGTCGCCAGTCGGCCTCGGTGATCTGGTCGCCGACGAGATAGCGCTGTTTTGACAGCCGCGCCTCCAGCGTATCCAGCGCCGCGAACAATTCGCCGAACGCCTCTTCATAGGCGCGCTGCGTGGTGGCGAAGCCGGCGCGGTAGACGCCGTTGTTGACCGCGGGATAGACCAGCGCGTTAACGCGGTCGATCTCGCTACGCAAATGCTCGGGATAGAAGTCGAGGCTTGCATCGCCCCATGCGTCGAAGGCTGAATTGAGCATCCGGATAATTTCGGAAGACTCATTGGAGACGATGGTCTGCTCTTTTTTGTCCCACAGCACCGGCACCGTCACCCGGCCGGAATAGGCGGGATCGGCCTTGGCATAGATCTGGTGCAGGAAATCGAGGCCGTAGAGCGTATCGCCCGTGGCGCCGTCATCAGCCAGGAATGTCCAGCCATTGGCGCCCATGAAATGATGCACGACCGAGACGGAGATGACGCCTTCGAGCTTCTTCAGCGCGCGAAAGATCAGCGTCCGGTGCGCCCACGGGCAAGCGAGCGAGACATAAAGGTGATAGCGCCCGGGCTCGGCCCTGAAGCCGCGCGTCCGGCCTTCGGCCGGCGCCCCGTCAACGGTGACCCAGTCGCGCCATTGCGACTGCGTCCTCATGAACCTGCCGCCATTGTCCGCCGTATCGTACCAGCGATCCTGCCACCTGCCTTCGACAAGCAATCCCATGCAAATCTCCTTGCGTCCTTTCGTGCAATGTAGGCGCAAGGCTGCCCTGTCGAAGACGTCAGGCGTTGAACAGACCGTCACTTGACGGAGACGGCGGACATATCAGGCCGATTGCAGCGGTCGAAAATTGATGCTAGCGGACACTCCGCATGTTCGACTTTGCTTTGATCCGGTTTGACCGACGACGAAAGGGCGCCCGCGCTTGATGAAGCGCTGACTGGCGAATGCTGCCGTTTGCAGCAAACCTTTCCTCCTTTACCGGATCGCAAAGACCATGAGCCTTGCCGACGTGAAATACCTGCCGGAAACCCCGGCGCACGACCTCCAGATCGAAGCCATCAATGACGAAGCCTTCGGGCCCGGCCGTTTCGTGCTGGCCGCCTACAAGATCCGCGAAGCCGGCGGCCACGAGCGCGCGCTGTCCTTTGTCGCGGTCGACGGCGACCTCGTCGTCGCCTCGGTGCGCATGACCCGCATTGCCGCCGGCGCCGGCCGCGCGCTGATGCTCGGGCCGCTCGCCGTGCGGCCGGCCTTCAAGAATCTCGGCATCGGCCGCCGGCTGGTGGCGATCGCACTGGAGGCAGCCGTCAAGGCCGGCGCGCCGGCCGTCATACTGGTCGGCGACGAGCCCTATTACGGGCCGCTCGGCTTCAAGCGCATCCCGCGCGGCCAGATCTCGATGCCGCGCCCCGTCGATCTCGACCGGCTTCTGTCGCACGAGATCACGCCGGGCGCGGTCGCCAGGCTCACGGGCGAGGTCGGTCATGCCAGCCAGGCCAGGATCGCAGAGCACGTCTAGGCAATGGCTTGACCTTCCCGTTCGATCTGGCACTGATCCTTTCCTACTTTCACAGGAAGGAATGATGCCATGAATCCGAACGGCCAGATCGCGATCGTGACCGGCGGCGGCTCCGGTCTTGGCGAAGCGACGGCGCGTGCGCTTGCCGCCAAAGGCGCCCGCGTCGCCATCTTCGATGTCGGCATCGATCGCGCCGCCAAGGTCGCGGCCGAGATCGGCGGCATTGCCGTGCAATGCGACGTCAGCAGCGCCGACAGTGGTGCCGCAGCCGTCGCCGAGACGGCGAGCAAGCTGGGCGAGCCGCGCATCCTGGTCAATTGCGCCGGCATCGCCATTGGCGTGAAGACGATCGGCAAGGATGGACCCCATCCGCTCGACCAGTACCGCAAGGTGATCGAGGTCAACCTGATCGGCACCTTCAACATGATCCGGCTGGTCGCCGACCGCGCGGCCAAGCTCGAGCCGCTGCAGGGCGGCGAGCGTGGCGTCATCGTCAACACCGCTTCCGTCGCCGCCTATGATGGCCAGATCGGCCAGGCCGCCTATTCCGCCTCCAAGGGCGGCGTCGTCGGCATGACACTGCCGGTGGCGCGCGACCTTGCCCGTTCCGGCATCCGCGTCTGCACCATCGCACCCGGCATCTTCAAGACACCGATGATGGCCGGCATGCCGCAGGATGTGCAGGATTCACTGGGCGCCGCCGTGCCCTTCCCGTCGCGCCTCGGCGAACCATCCGAATATGCCGCACTTGCCCTGCACATCGTCGAAAACCAGATGCTCAACGGCGAGACCATCCGCCTCGATGGCGCCATCCGCATGGCGCCGAAGTAATCAACTTGGCAGAGCAAGACCCTTGGACGATCGAAAGAAGGACGTGATCCGCGAAACCGACGCCGAGGCGATCCGGTTGGCGAAGACGCTTCTGCGCAGCGCCCGCTTCGGCGCCCTGGCGGTGCTGGAGCCGCAGACCGGGTCGCCGCTGGCAAGCCGGGTCGGCGTCGCCACAGACATCGACGGCGCGCCGCTGATCCTGGTCTCGATGCTGTCGGCGCACACGCCTGCCATGCTTGCCGAGCCACGCTGTTCCCTGCTGCTCGGCGAGCCCGGCAAGGGCGACCCGTTGGCGCATCCGCGCCTGACGCTGATCTGCCAGGCATCGCGGCTCGAACGTGGCTCGGAGGCGCATGCTCGCGCCGAGCGCCGCTATCTCAACCGCAATCCCAAGGCCAGCCTCTATGCCGGGCTCGGCGACTTCTCGATCTTTCGCCTCGAGCCGCAACGCGCCAGCCTCAATGGCGGCTTCGGCAAGGCCTATCTGCTCGATCGCTCCGATCTTGTCGCCGTCGGTCCCATCGTCGAAGAACTTGCGGCGAGCGAACAATCCGCCGTCGAGCACATGAACGCGGACCATCTCGACGCGATCGCCGTTTATGCGCATCATTTTGCCGGGGCATCTGGCGACGGCTGGAGCATCGCCGGTTTGGACGCCGATGGCATGGATCTGGTGTCGAGAGACAATGTTTGCCGAGTATTCTTCCCACAACCCCTGGTATCGGCGCGGGAGTTGAGACCCGCTCTGGTCGAGATGGCCAGGAGCGGCAGGGCTGCCGGGCAGGAAAATAGCCAAACTTAATTGCATTTGATCAAAAGCAACACTTGAGATTTGAAAGAAATGTTCTACCTTTCAGAGATGGCGCTGACTCGTCAGGGGCCGTTCGCAAGTGATTTTTTGGATTCAGGCCCCATTGCCCCCATGGCGCCTCGATGAACAAACAGCATGGGGCATTCATGGTCTCGACAAAGCTAATAGCAAACGCCGAATCGGCTGCCGAATTTCTGATGCTGATGGGCAACGAAAAACGGCTGTTGATCATGAGCTATCTGATCGACGGTGAAATGTCGGTCGGCGCTATCGCCGAAAAGGTGATGCTCAGCCAATCCGCCCTCTCCCAGCATCTTGCCAAGCTGCGGGCGCTTGACCTCGTGGACACCCGCCGCGACCGTCAGATGATCTACTACTCCTGCAAATCCGATGCCGTGCGCGAGCTGCTTGTCGTGCTGGATGGTATTTTCGGCAGCGGCAAGGAGGACCTGTCCCAGATGGCGCACAGATTGCGCCGCGCCGGGACTTGACCGGGCGCTCCTGCGGCCGTTTACCTCGCTAACGATTTCCGGAGCGTGGCTTGTGTGTCTTTCTCGACGCACGAACCGCGCTCTCGATTTTTGAGCGGAGGACATGGACCCAATTCGCATCGACGACCCGCGGGATCCGCGCGTCGCAGCCTATCTCGATATCCGCGAACGTGATCTCGCCGGCCGGCAAGGCCGTTTCGTCGCCGAAGGCAAGGTGGTGCTCGATCTGCTCCTGTCGTCCGGCCGCTTTGGCGCGGACTCCGTTCTGGTCCTGGAAAACCGGCTCAGCGGCCTGAACGATATCCTTCACAAGGCGCCCGCGGACCTGCCGGTCTACGTCGTCACCAGCACGGTGATGGATGCGATTGCCGGCTTCCACATGCATCGCGGCATCCTGGCCATCGGCCGTAAGGAGGCGCCGCTGGCGGCCGGGCCATTGCTGGATGCCTTGTCCGCTCAGGCCCTGGTGGTGGTGCTCGTCGGCATCGCCAACCACGACAATATGGGCTCGATCTTTCGCAATGCCGCCGCCTTCGGCGCCGATGCCGTGCTGATGGACGCCACGTGCTGCGATCCGCTGTACCGCAAGGCGATCCGCGTTTCGGTCGGCGCGGCGCTGAAAGTACCCTTCGCCTCCTTCACCGACATCTCCGGCTTTACGGCGATGCTCGCCGAACAGGGGTTTGAACAATTCGCCCTGTCGCCGCGCGGACGAATAGACATTCGCGATGCAAAGCTGGCCGGGCGCCTGGCGCTCTATCTTGGCACTGAGGGCGAAGGCCTTCCCGAAAGCCTGCTTGCGCGTCTGCAAACCGTGCGGATCACCATGTCGAAAGGCTTCGACAGCCTGAACGTCGCCGCAGCGTCAGCTATTGCCCTGCACCGATTTTCGCGCTGATGCTGTAGGTACCCCGCGCAAGGGGATAGCCCGCACCGCCGCCTCAGTTCGCGGCCGCCTTCTGCAAGGCCCGCACGCGGTCGGCAAGGCTGCGGTCGCCGCCGTCGGATCCGCTGTCCGCCGGGGCCGCCAGCGCCTTGGCGATCGGTGAATCAGGTCCCTCGAGCTTGGCCGTCAGGTGGACGACTTCAGCCGCCAACTCATTCATCTGCTCGCGCAGCGCGGCGGTGCCATTCGCCGAACCCGACGATGCCATGACGCCGAGATCCGCCTTGAGCCGCTTGTTCTCGCGCGCCAGCGCCGTCAGCCTCGCCTCCAGCCGCTCGCGATCGCTGTCGAGCTTGGCGATCGCCTGATCCAGATCATCGCGCCGCGTGGCCTCGTCATGTCTGCCCGCTTCATCCGGCTTGCCGACCAGCCGCAAGGCCGGCCCGCCGTCCTCGGCCTTAGCCTTTTCGCGCAGCCGCGCCAGCTCGTTTTCGCGGCGGTCGAGCTTGTCTTCGCGATCGGCGAGCGTTGCCAGCAGCCGTTCGACCTTCTTGTCGAGTTCGGACGCCCTTTTCTTCTCCGCCTTCAGGGCATCGCGCGCGGCCTTGCTTTCGGCCGCGATCTCCTGCTGGCGCCGATCCGCTTCCTTGCGCTGGCCGCGCAGCAGCGAGATGTCGCTGGCAAGCTTCTGCAATTCGGATTCGCGCGCCACGAGCTCGATCTGCCGGCTGGAGGAGGAAAAACTGGCATCGTCGTACATGTGCTCCAGCTTTTCGAGCTCGAGCGCCCGCTTCTCCAGCTTGCGCTCGGTTTCCTTGAGCCGCTCCGAAAGCTGATGCAGTTCCTCTTCGCGCTGCCGCAGCGCCTCGCTCTTGGCGCCGAGTTCGGCGAGCGCGTGGTTCTTGTCCGTGCGCTCGACCGCCAGCCCTTTCAACGCCTCGCGGCCGCGATTGATCTCGACGAGTTGTTCGGCCGCCTTCTCGCGCAACGCCTTGACGTTCATTTCGAGGCGGCGCGTCGCCATGGCGTACTCGGCCCGGATGCGGTCCTTGTCGGCCTGGATCTCGGACTGCGTCAGCGGAATAGAGGCCTCGATGCGCCTGCGGGTCAAGGCGACGGCACGCCGCCAGACGGCCGGAGCCACCATCAGCGCCAGAAAGCCGGCGCACAGAAAGCCGAGAGCAAAGAACAGGACCGACTGAACCAAAGGACAACCCGCTATCGGCGGCAACCACTTGGATTGAACCGCATCATACTGGCATGGCGGAAATCCGGCGCTGCGGCAAGAGCTTGCCGCGGCGCATTGGGGGTCACAGGCCTACAAATCCCATCGAAAAGTCGGCATTGCGGTCAAAACCAGCGGGACTTTAGAACGGATTCCACGTCGCCCGCTCGGTCAGCTTCAAATAGCCGAGATTGACGCCGAGCCGGGCGCCGACACCGGTGCGGATCGGCACCAGAAGCACATTGTTGTTCTTCAGCACATTGAAACCGACACCCGCCACCACATAGGCCGACCCGGCCACGCCGCCATAGCGGTTATAGAGGTTGCCGACATCGTCGAGATTGTAGACCAGCATCATCACCCGGGACCCTTCGCCGCCGAAATCCCAGCCCAGCGACGGACCTTGCCAGAACACTTTGTGGTCACCGGCATTCTTGGTGTAGAGCGTGCCTTCGCCATAGGTCAGGCCGCCGATCAGCGCGCCCGACCCCTCCTCACCGAGCAGATAGCCATTGGGCAAGCCGTAGGAGGAGAAGATCTTCTCGACGACGGTGGCGAGCCCACCCGATGTCGCGCCGAAGAACTTGTGGCCGGAATCGACAATCTCCTGAGCGGTGTATTCCTGGGCCCGCAGGGCTGAGGTCGAGAAGACGAGAACGCCCATGAGCGTGATCGCCATTGAGCAGACACGGAGAAAGTTCCGGCCTGAGATGACGCGGAGGAAACTCCGGTCGTAGTATCGGGAAAACATGCTTCCAATCTCCGTCATGGAGCACTTTCGCCGACGCCTCGCATCCGGTCCGGCTCTTTAGGCGGCCGTTAAGGATGACTGTTAGGGGCAAACTATGCCGTAATCCTTTTTCAACCATTAACTCCCACAGGAAGATGGCGGTTCGAAGGCTGGCTTTTGGGGGCGCGCGGGGCCGGCAGGCTACGCGAACACGCCATTTGCCGTGACGACAATTTCGCGTTTGTTGCTGTACGTACGAGTGCTGTGTATTCAGAAAGCCTCGGGTTGAAGCGTGATTCGTGTTGGGCAGGCGCGACGATCAATCGCTCGGCCACGAATTGTGGAATTTTGCAGGGATTTTCGCCGATGGCCGATCTGTTCACCCTCTCCGCGGTCGACCTGGCGGCGCTTCTGTGCAGCCGCGTCTGCCACGACATCATCTCGCCGGTCGGCGCGATCAACAACGGGCTTGAACTGCTTGACGAGGGCGGCGCCGACGAAGACGCCATGCGGCTCATCCGCCAGAGCGCCAAGAACGCCTCGGCCAGGCTGCAGTTCGCCCGCATCGCCTTCGGCGCGGCGGGTTCCGCCGGCATGTTGATCGACACCGGCGATGCCGAAGCGGTGGCAATCGCCTTCCTCAAGAACGAAAAACCGGAACTGATCTGGAACGGCGCGCGCGCGCTGCTGCCCAAGAACAAGGTCAAGCTGCTGCTCAACCTGATCCTGGTCGCCAATGCCGCCATTCCGCGCGGCGGCAAGCTGGTCGTCACCCTCGAGAATCTCGACACCGAGCCGCGCATTTCGCTTTCGGCAAGCGGCCCGATGCTGCGCGTGCCGCCGAAATTCCTCGAACTGCATTCCGGCCACAAGCCGGAAGAGCCGATCGATGCGCATTCGGTGCAGCCTTACTACACGCTGCTTCTGGCCCGCGAGGCCGGCATGACGATATCGATCCATGCGACGGCGGAAGAAATCGTGCTTTCGGCGGCCTGAGCATCCGGCCGATTTGCAAGGCAAAATAAAGTATTTCAAATGTCTAATATTGCCGTGATGGCTCGATCGTAAGCGTTGAGCCTTTCCCGATCGGCCGCATGGAAGCATCTGCAAAGAAAAGTCCTTCAGACGGCATCTTTGCAAAAATTTTACCTAAAGGCTTTTCGGGTTCTTTACCAGATCGGTCTAGGGTGGTCACCAGATGCCCGCACGACCGGATTGCCCAAGGGCAAAGAGGACCCGGAATGAAACGCTGCATGTTCGTCGACGACTCAAGCGTCATCAGGAAGGTTGCAAAACGCATCCTGGGCGGTTCCGACATGGTGGTGATCGAGGCAGCCAGCGGGCTTGATGCACTGGAGATGTGCGCCGCCGACATGCCCGACATCATCGTCGTCGACGGCGCCTTGCCGGATGTGCAGGCGGTTGACCTCATCCGCCGCGTGCGCGCCATGGAAAGCCCGATCAAACCGCAGATCCTGATCTCGCTGGTCGAGCTCGATATCGCCTCGATCATGCGGGCCAAGCGCGCCGGCGCCCAGGGCTATCTCTTGAAGCCCTTCAATCGCCCGCAGCTGCTCGAGCGTTTTCGCAACTTGAAGATCGCCGCCTGATTCCGCGCCTGGAACAATTCCAGGAAAGTCGGGAACGGTTTCCGCAATTATCGCCCCCATCATGCAAAAAACCCGGCCTGAGCCGGGTTTTTTTCAACTTTGAGATTCTGAAGGCGCTGGCCGTTCAGGCGCTGACGCGGATGTCCTCGGGTTCGCGCAGCACATAGCCGCGGCCCCAGACCGTCTCGATGTAGTTCTGGCCACCGGACGCGGCGTCGAGCTTCTTGCGCAGCTTGCAGATGAAGACGTCGATGATCTTCAGTTCCGGCTCGTCCATGCCGCCATAGAGGTGGTTGAGGAACATTTCCTTGGTGAGCGTGGTGCCCTTGCGCAGCGAGAGCAGCTCCAGCATCTGGTATTCCTTGCCGGTGAGATGCACGCGCTGGCCGCCGACTTCAACAGTCTTGGCGTCGAGGTTGACCACCAGGTCACCGGTGGTGATGACCGACTGGGCGTGGCCCTTGGAGCGCCGCACGATGGCATGGATGCGCGCTACCAACTCGTCCTTGTGGAACGGCTTGGTCATGTAGTCATCGGCGCCGAAGCCGAGGCCGCGTACCTTGTCCTCGATGCCGGCCATGCCGGAGAGGATGAGAATGGGCGTCTTTACCTTGGAGAGGCGAAGCGTTCTCAAGACCTCGTAGCCGGACATGTCGGGGAGGTTGAGATCGAGAAGGATGATGTCGTAGTCGTAGAGTTTGCCCAGATCGACACCCTCTTCGCCGAGGTCCGTCGTATAGACGTTGAAACTTTCCGATTTCAGCATCAGTTCGATGCTTTGTGCGGTTGCACTGTCATCTTCTATCAGCAGAACACGCATTTAATTCCCCTTTTCTGCTGCCGGACCATCTTACGACCCGTCCGGATCCGGAGCAGTGGTTGCCTTGTGCAGAGGCTGCCATTGAATGGTTAACAAAACCTAATTTCCCGTCCACGACGGTACCAGATTTTTTAACCCCTTTCTACACCCTCTTGAATCTAATAACGAATCACAGACCCAAATTCCTAATGCAACACATTAACAACCTGGACTAAGCGACTCCAGGGACTCATCGACGCGCTTCCGAATCGGCGACCGGAATTTTTACCCGGCCTTAAGTCCTGACCCGTATGATTAACAATGCCCGTAAACGAATGGTTACCAACGGCGAAAAACTTTAGGGTTTTGTTTCCCATAGTTCGGGGAAAGCCGGTGGACACGGGCAGCGCCTGGGCCTTTCCAGGTGGTTTGGACGATATGTGCGGGTGTGCGTTTCCGGGAGTACCGAATCATGAAGTCACGTGAAAACCTCGTTCGGCTGAAACAGTTTCAGGTGAATGAGAAGCGGCGGCAGCTGCTTCAGCTCGACATGATGATCGCCGAGTTCGAACGCATGGCCGTCGAACTGGAGCTTCAGATCACCGCCGAGGAAAAGAAAGCCGGCATCACCGACATCAATCATTTTGCCTATCCGACCTTCGCCAAGGCGGCACGCTTGCGCCGCGACAACCTCAGAAATTCGCAAGGCGACCTCGCCCAACAGCGAAGCGCTGCCGAATCATTACTCGGCGAAGCTGAAGCGGAGCTTTCGAAGGCTGAAATGCTGGAATCGCGCGACACCAAGATTCGCGAGGCCGAAACCGGCGGCCGCAGCGCCATGATCGGCTAAACCTGCCGAGATCCGGATCGTCAGCATGTCCGCGAGCGCACACCTCGTCGGGCGATAGCTTCCGCACCGCACCCGCCGAATTGCCGCGGAGATCACCGATCTAAGCGGCCCAATCCCCTTCATTTGCGGCAATCGCCCTGGCACGGGCATCCTTGATGTCAGGCGCGTGCTGTTCCGCCCATACCCTGATCTGGGTGAGCAGTCCCGCGAGGTTCTGGCCGAGCTCGGTCAATTCATATTCGACGCGCGGCGGAATGACCGGAAATATCTCGCGCCGCACCAGGCCGTCACGCTCCAGCACCCGCAATGTCTGCGTCAGCATCTTGGGCGTGATGCCTTCGAGCTTGCGGGCAAGCTCGCCATTGCGCAGCCGGCCTTTGCGCAGCGCGCAGACCACTAGGTAGACCCATTTGCTGGCCAGCATCTCCAGCACGGTGTGCGACGCACAAGTCCGCCGGTACGCATCATAGCCGAAGTTGTCTTCACTATCCATGAGGTACCTATATATCAAGAAGGTACATACTGGACAAGAGAATATTACTATCCAAATGATAGCGGCACCAACCAAGCAGGAGACATCCCATGCGTGCCGTTATCCAGAATTCCGTCGGCGGACCCGACGTCCTTGTCATTGCCGACCAGCCCGACCCGACGGCACAGCCGGGCGAAGTGCTCGTCCGCGTCAAGGCAGCCGGCATCAATCCGGTCGATGGCTCCGTCCGCGCCGGTAATTACAAGTTGCTCGGAGAGCCGCCTTTCATCCTCGGCTGGGATATTTCGGGAACCGTCGAGGCGCTCGGCGCCGGTGTCACCGACTTCAAGGTCGGCGACGAGGTGTTCGGCATGCCGCGCTTCCCCAAGCAGGCGGCCGCTTACGCCGAACTGGTCGCCACGCCCGCCGATGAGATCGCCCTGAAGCCGAAGGCGGCGGACCACATCCAGGCAGGCGCATTGCCGCTGGCCGGCCTGACCGCCTGGCAGGGCCTTGTCCGCCATGGCGGACTGAAATCGGGCCAGCGCGTGCTGATCCATGCCGCGGCCGGCGGCGTCGGCCATCTGGCCGTGCAGATCGCCAAGGCGCGCGGCGCCTATGTCATCGCCACCGCCAGCCCCAACAAGATCGATTTCGTCCGCAAGCTCGGCGCCGACGAGGTCATCGACTACACCCAAGGCGATTTTACCAGCCGCATCAGCGACATCGATCTGGTGCTGGAGCCAATGGGCGGCGAGCACGCCGAACGCTCGCTGAAGGTCCTCAGGAATGGCGGCGTGCTGGTGTCCTTGCTGAACCTGAGCGACACCACCAGGGCGCTGGCCAGCGCACGCGACATCCGGGTCGAGCGCATGTCCGTCGTGCCTGACCGCGAAGGCCTTTTGGAACTTGGCCGATTGATCGACGCGAACAAGCTCACCGTCCACGTGGCAAAGAGCTTCCCGCTCGAAGAGGCCGGTGCCGCCCACGCCTTTCTCGCCACCAAGCCGATCGGCAAAGTGGCGCTGACGGTCTGAGCGCGAAAAGGACTAAAACGAACTTCGAAAAACGCAAAGGGCGCGGAGTGCCGCGCCCTTTGATCATATTCAGGTCCGCCCTAAAGCAATTCCAGGAAAAGTGTGGCGATTTCCCTTGGGAATTGCGTCAAAGCAAAAGCCTAGTGCCGGTATTGCTGGATGCGCGTGGTGCGCAGCCCGGCAAGGCCATATTCGTCGATCGACGCCTGCCAGGACAGGAATTCCTCGGTGGTCAGCTTGTAGCGCTGGCATGCCTCGTCGAGGCTCAAAAGCCCGCCGCGCACCGCCGCGACGACTTCCGCCTTGCGCCGGATAACCCAGCGACGCGTGTTCGTCGGCGGCAGATCGGCAATCGTAAGAGGGCTGCCGTCAGGCCCAATAACATACTTGACTCTAGGTCTAACCAGATCGGTCATCGTACTCTCTACAAAAAACTCAAAGACCCAATCCCCGCCACGTTACCGCCACAGCTTTAAAAATTGCCTAAGCAGACCCTAATGACTAGGTAAGGATCGTGAACGCCGCGTTAGTCTTTTCGCAGGCATTTGAAACATCGCGCTGGAAGCCTTGAATCGGCTGGGAAAAATCCGGCCCATCGCGGATGGCTGGCTTTCCGTCGATCGCCTTGCAAGCTGGCGTCGCCGGAAAGCTTGACCTATATTCTCGACATTGGCATTCAGACGCCGCGCAGAATGAAAGCATCATGAACAGTCTCGACCTTCCCGGACGCCCCGAAAACACCCGCATTGTCGTCGCCATGTCGGGCGGCGTGGATTCGTCCGTGGTCGCCGGCCTGTTGAAGCGCGAGGGCTATGATGTCGTCGGCGTCACCTTGCAGCTCTACGATCACGGCGCCGCGACCCACCGGGCCGGTTCATGCTGCGCCGGACAGGACATCGACGATGCCCGCCGCGTCTCCGAGACGCTCGGCATCCCGCATTACGTGCTCGACTATGAAGAGCGCTTCCGCAAGGCGGTCATCGACCCCTTCGCCGAGAGCTATGTCGCCGGCGAGACCCCGATCCCTTGCGTCTCCTGCAACCAGACGGTCAAGTTCGCCGATCTCCTGGCCACCGCCAAGGAATTGGGCGCCGATGCGCTCGCCACCGGCCACTATATCCGCTCCGGCGCCAATGGCGCCCACCGCGCGCTCTACCGGCCGGTCGATGCTGACCGCGACCAGAGCTATTTCCTGTTCGCCACCACGCAGGCGCAGATCGACTATCTGCGCTTTCCCCTGGGCGGCCTGTCGAAGCCGCAGGTTCGCGCCATCGCCGAGGAGATGGGGCTGACGGTGGCCGCCAAGCAGGACAGCCAGGACATCTGCTTCGTGCCGCAAGGCAAATATTCCGACATCATCGCCAAGCTGAAGCCGACCGCCGCCAATCCGGGCGACATCGTCCACATCGACGGCCGCGTGCTCGGCCGCCATGAGGGCATATTGCGCTACACGATCGGCCAGCGCCGCGGCATCGGCATTGCGTCGGGCGAGCCGCTCTACGTCGTCCATCTCGACGCCGAACGGGCCCGCGTCGTGGTTGGCCCGCGCGAAGCGCTGGAGACGCACAAGATTTTTCTGCGCAACATGAACTGGTTGGGTGACGATGCCCTGGCTGATGTTCCGGCCAGCGGCCTCGAACTGTTCGCCAAGGTCCGCTCGACCCGGCCGCCACGCCCGGCGGTGCTGCGCCACGCGGCAGGCGTGACGTCGGTCGAACTGGCCGACGGCGAGTCCGGTATCGCGCCCGGACAGGCCTGCGTGCTCTATTCCGATGACGGCAACGAAGCCCGCATCTTCGGCGGCGGCTTCATCGAGCGCTCCGAGCGCGGCGCCGAGGCCGAAGCCATGCTGACGAAGCTTGCGGCAAGGCCGGCACAGGTTCCGGCCGAATAGGCGACCGCCTGCCCTGTCGCGCCAAGAGTATGGCGCGGCCTTCCTTCAGGATTTTGTGTGCGTGACCGTTCCCGCGGTCAGGATGCGCAGCACCCTGATCGCTTCCTCGCCGCTGGTGCGCGGTTCGGCGCGCGTCTCGATGCACTGGATGAAATGCTCCAGCTCGCGCGTCAGCGGCATGCCCTGGGCAACCGCGACATAGGACGGCTCGTTGGTGGTGAACGCCCATTGGCCGCTGTCCTGCCAGACTGCGTGGCGGTAGACGGCAAGCTTGCGCTCCCAAGGCTCGACATCGTCGAACACCGCCATCGCCTTGGTGCCGACCACGGTCAGCCGCCTTTCGCGATAGGGATTGAGCCGCGACGTGAAAAGATGGCTGCGCAGGCCGTTGGGAAAGCGCATGTGCAGATGCGCGAAATCGCTGAGGTTGTCGAGGAGTGCCGCCCCCTCGCCGCGCACCTCGATCGGCTCGGTGCCGGTGATGGCCAGGATCATCGACAGATCGTGCGGCGCCAGGTCCCACAGCGCATCGTTCTCGGTGTGGAACTTGCCAAGGCCAAGCCGGTGCGAGTGGATGTAGCGGACTTCGCCGAGTTCGCCCTTGTCGATAAGCCCCTTCAGCGTCTCGAAGGCGGGATGGAAACGCAGGACGTGACCAACCATGAAGACGCGGCCATTGTCCTTGGCCGCCTGCACAGCGCGCTCGGCATCCGGCACGGTCAGCGCGATCGGCTTCTCCACCAGCACGTCCTTGCCGTTTTCAGCGGCGCGCACGGCAAGGTCGGCATGGAACTGCGGCGGCAAAGCCATGACGATGGCATCGATATCGTCACGCACGAACAGCTGGTCGGGCTCGATCGCCAGGCAATCCTGTTCGCTGGCAAAGCCTTCGGCACGCGCCCGGTTGGTGTCGGAAACCGCGTGCAGCGCGCCAAGCGCCTTGAGGGTGCGGATGTGGTTTGAGCCCCAGTATCCGCAACCGAGGACTGCAATGCGCGGCTTCATCTGTTTCAAACTCTAAAAACTCGTGGCCGAGACATAGCGACGTGCCCCTTCGAACTCAACCCCGGCGGTTGCAACCAAATGACCACGCGGCAAAGCTTTTTCGGCAAAGCGAATATGCAGTGATATGGTATGCTTCGAAGCTTGACAGGCTCGCCCTCCCAACCTTATATCCGCGCGACCTTGGCGAACGCCTCGAAATGCCTTTCGATTTAAGGCGGATTTCGGGCCTTTCGCCGCCCTGGCGGGGTAGCTCAGTTGGTTAGAGCACGGGAATCATAATCCTGGGGTCGGGGGTTCAAGTCCCTCTCCCGCTACCATTTGGTCAACAAGATCAATCAGTTACGTCGACGCCGCCACTGTCAGCCATACTGATTGCTCTCACCCGCATCGGCACACGAACCCGCCATTCGCCCCGTGCAGACAAACAGGGCTCGGCAACGGTGCCCTACTCAGCAGCCATAACTGGTCGCACTTCCAGTTCCTCCGTCGAAGCCTCATGGATTTCATCCGCAGCCGGGGTCTCATCCGCAGTCGGCTTGGTTCGGAACCACGCGGTATAGAGCGCGGGAAGGAAGAGCAGGATCAACACCGTGCCGGCCGCCGTGCCGCCGATCAGCGTATAGGCCATCGATCCCCAGAAGACGGAGTGCGTGAGGGGGATGAAGGCCAGCACGGCGGCGAGTGCAGTCAGGATGACAGGCCGTGTGCGTTGCACCGTTGCCTCGATGACGGCGTGATAGTCGTCAATGCCGGCAGCACGGTTCTCCTTGATCTGTTCGGTCAGGATCAACGTGTTGCGCATCAGGATGCCGGCCAGCCCTATCATGCCCAGAATGGCGTTGAAGCCGAAGGGCTGGTGGAAGGTGAGCAGCATCGGCACGACGCCGACAAGGCCAAGCGGTGCCGTCAGCACGACCATGAACATCGTTGAGAAGGACCGCACCTGCAGCATGATGACGATCAGCATGGCGGCTATCATGGCCGGGAAGACTTTAGCCAGCGCGGTATTGGCCTTTTCCGCCTCTTCGATCGATCCGCCCATTTCGATGTGATAGCCGGCCGGAAGGGATGCAATCAAAGGCTGAAGGGCCTTCATGATCTGCTTGGAGACCTCCGGAGGCTGGGTCGCCTCATTGATGTCCGCGCGGATCGTGACAACGGGCGTGCGATCGCGGCGCTTCAGGATTGGCTCTTCCTGACGGATTTCCGAATGCCCGATCTGGTCGAGCGGAATCGAGCGGCCGTCTCGGCTTACGAGTGAGAAATCCGCCAGACGCGCCGGATCCAGCCGCTCGCCGCCGGCGCTGCGTGCCACGATGGGGACATTGCGGATATCCTCGCGAACCTGCGTAACGGGGATGCCGGTGAGGAGGAATTGCAGTTGCTGTGCCACCTCCGCCGGCGAGAGGCCGATAAGGTTCAGTCGATCCTGGTCCGGGACGAAGCGAAGCACGGGCGTGCGATTGCCCCAGTCGCGGTTGGCCTGTCGCACGTCCGGGACGCCCCGCATGATGTCGAGGGCCTTTTCGGAAATGCCGTAGAGTTGCGTGGAATCGGGTCCCATGACCCGGAACTCGACCGGGAACGGCGTGTAGGGGCCGAACACGAGCTGCGTAACGCGGACATACGCCTCGGGCGCAAGCCCTTGCGCCACGGCCTCCCGGAGCCGGTGCTTCAACGCTTCACGCGCCTCGGCGTCCGGGGTCAGCACGACGATCTTCGCGAAGGCAGGATCAGGCAGTTCCGGAGCCATCGCGAAGAAGAAGCGCGGAGCGCCCTGACCGACATAGCTCGTCACGATCTTGGCCTCGGGCTGGCTATCCAGCCAATGTTCGAGGTTCTCGACCGCAGTGGTTGTCGTCTCGATGCTGGCACCTTCCGGCAGGCGAACCTCCACCAACACTTCGGGGCGGTCGGACGTCGGAAAGAACTGCTGTTTGATGCCCCCCATACCGACGACGGAAAGCGCGAAGGCGATGCCAACGATGCCGCAGGTTACAAATTTATGCCGCACGGCAAAGGTGATGAGCCGCCGCAAACGTCGATAGTTAGGCGTGTTGTAAATGGCGTGGTGACCGCCCTCGACCGGTTTGATCGCGGGCAGCATCTTGACGCCGAGATAGGGTGTGAAGACCACCGCTACGACCCATGAGACGATGAGAGCGAACCCGACGACCCAGAAGATGTTGCCGGCGTATTCGCCGGCCGTCGAGCGCGCAAAACCCACCGGCACGAAGCCGGCGATCGTCACCAGCGTTCCCGACAGCATCGGCGCCGCAGTGTGACTCCATGCATAGGCCGCCGCCTTGATGCGGTCCATGCCCTCTTCCATCTTCACCACCATCACCTCGATGGCGATGATGGCGTCGTCCACGAGAAGACCAAGCGCCAGGATGAGGGCGCCGAGCGTGATGCGGTCGAAGAACCGGCCGGTCTCCAGCATGATGAGGAACACGACGGCAAGCGTCAGCGGGACGGCAGCCGCCACGACGATGCCGACGCGCCAGCCCATGCTGAGCAGGCTGATCAGCAGCACGACGCCGAGAGCCATCGCGAACTTCAACATGAATTCGTCGACCGCCGAAGTGATGTTGACGGCCTGATCGGACACCTTGTCCAACGTCATCCCAAGCGGCAGCGTCTGTGCGATCGCGGCAGTCTTGTCCTCGAGTGCCTTGCCGAGCGCGCGGCCATCCCAGCCCTCCTGCATAACCGCTGCAAGCATGATGGTGGGCTCGCCCTGGCGCCGGATGAGGTATGTTGGAGGGTCTTCATAGCCGCGGCTGACCTCGGCGATGTCGGAGAGCTTCAGCGTCCGCCCCGCCGCGACAATCGGCGTGTCGGCGATCGCCTGAACGCTGTCATAGGCGCCGTCGACCCGAATGAAGAGGCGCGGCCCCATTGTGTCGATCGAGCCTGCGGGCGTGACGGTGTTCTGCCGCTGCAAGGCACCGACGATGTCCTGTGCCGACACGCCGAGAGTTGCCAGCTTGGCGTAGGAAAACTCGACGAATATCTGTTCGGGACGTTCACCAAGGATGTTGATCTTCTTGACGCCGGGCACGTGCAGGAGGTCCTGGCGGATCACCTCGGCCTGCCGCGCCAGTTCCCGCATCGGCATGCCTTTGGCCTTCAGCGCGTAAAGGGCGAAGCTCACATCCGAATACTCGTCGTTGACGAAGGGGCCGAAGACGCCGGGCGGCAGGTTGCGGGCTTCATCCCCGAGTTTCTTGCGGGCCTGGTAGAACTCCTCCTGCACGGCGGATGACGGTGTGCTGTCCTTCAGCGTGACCGTCATATACGCATAACCTGGCCGTGTGGTCGTCTCCACCCGGTCGTACCAGGTCAGCTCCTGAAGCCGCTTCTCCAACGGTTCGGCGACGAGATCCTGCATCTCACGCGCCGTCGCGCCCGGCCATGCCGTCGTGACCGTCATGGTCTTGATGGTGAAGCTCGGGTCCTCTGCCCGGCCGAGCATGAAGAAGGCGTAGGCACCGGCAGCCACCAGCAGGAGGATGAAGAATAGGGTGACGGCGCGTTCGCGAACGGCGATCGCGGACAGATTGAAGCTCATCATTTGCTCCCGCTTTCGGACTCAGTCCGGACGAGAGCGCCCTCCTGCAGGAGATGTGCGCCAAGCGACACAATGGGAACGTTGGAGTTCAGTCCGGAGATCACAGCGGTCTCGCTGGTCACACGAACGAGCTGGACGGCCTGAAAGTGTACGGTCGAGGTGGCGCTATCCAACACCCAAACGCCGGTCTTGCGTCCGTCATCGAGCACTGCTCCCAGCGGCACCTGGACCTCCGGCTGTTTCACCTGGCTTGCAAGCCGAATGGTCACAGTAGCGCCAAGTGGTGCCGCGGCAGCCTCGCCGTCGAGCACATAGCGGGCCTCATATGTGCGGGTCTGGGCATCGGCGGAGTCCGACAGCTGCCGCAGATGCGCTGAGTAGCGACGCTCATCGCCGCCATACACACTGGCCTCTGCCGCAGAGCCGATCGCCGGCCGGATCGTTTCGGGAAGCGTGACCACCGCCTCGCGGGGGCCGGCCTTGGCGATCCGGATCATTGGCTGGCCGGCAGCAACGACCTGCCCCGGTTCGCCGAGCGTTTCAACCACCATTCCGTCCGCGTCCGCCAGCAGGACTGCATAGGCCGCCTCGTTTTCGGCGACCCGTGCGTCGGCCTCGGCGGCGGCAAGTTGCGCCTGGGCTGTATCCATCGCAGCCTTTGCCTGTTCGTAGCGCTGGGGTGTCACCCACCCACTGCCGAGCAAGCTGGCGTATCGCCGTTCATCCGGCTGCGTCTGAACGACGGCTGCACGCGCTGCGGCAACGGCGTTGCGCTTCGCCGAAAGCGCAAGGCGCAGATCGGTATCGTCAATTCGCATCAGCGGCTGACCGGCTTTGACATTCTGGCCAACGTCCACCAGCCGTTCTACGATCTTGCCGGGAACCCGAAAGCCGAGATTGCTCTGCACCCTCGCCCCGATGATGCCGGTGAAGCCGCGTTCTGATCCGGTCACCGGCGCTGCCGACACCAATCTGACGAATGGTGCTTCCTGCCTCGGGTCGGTCACCAGAGGGGCCTCCTGCGCGGGAGTAGCAAACGTCGCGAATGCCGCCGCCCATGACATCGCCATCAGCGTCGATCCCAATACGATAACGGTTCTCTTTTTCACGCTCGTCGCCTCATTCGAAAATAGATTGCATTCACCTTCTATATCGATTATAGATTACGAACGCAATCAAAAAGGAACCCGACGATGCGCGTGAGCCGAATTCAAGCCGCGGAAAACCGCGAGACCGTCATCAATGTGGCAAGCCGCCTCTTTCGCGAGCGCGGCTTTGACGGCATCGGCCTCAAGGATCTGATGAAGGGTGCAGGGCTGACACAGGGCGCCTTTTACAAGCAATTCGAGTCAAAGGAGGACTTGGCAGCTCAAGCGTCCAGGCGGGCTATGGAGAGCGCCACCGACCGATGGTCGGCCGCGACCGCGGCAAATCCTGAGCATCCGCTCGAAGCAGTGATCTCCTTCTATCTCAGCATGGGCCATCGCGGAGAAAGGATGGACGGATGCCCGATCGTGGCACTCGGTTCGGATGCCGCCAGACAGGGCCATGACGTGAAAGCGTCGTTCGAAGCAGGCATCAACGAGCATCTCGATATCCTCGGCGGTTTCATTGCCGAGGCCAATGGCGAGCAGTCCGATAGCAAGGCCATGGCCATTCTCTCGACAATGGTCGGCGCGGTGCTCCTCTCGCGGGTCGTCAATGACCCCGACCTTTCGCAGGCTTTTCTGGATGCAGCGACCGATCAGGTTCGCGAAGCAGCCGGCGCTTGAGCGGCGTGCGCAGTGCTGGCGCTGCACCCAATTTGATAGGAAAATAGATGCGACGGATTGTTGTTACAGGCATGGGAGCGGTTACGCCCCTTGCCGCCAATGTTGAAGCATCCTGGTCACGGCTGCTGGCCGGCGGTTCGGGCATTCGTAGGCTTCCGGACGATGTGGTGGGAGACCTGCCGGCGAAGATTGGCGGCGTGGTTCCTTCCTTAGACGAAGATCCCGACGCTGGCTTCGATCCCGATGTCATCCTGTCCGCGAAGGATCAGCGCAAGGTGGATCGGTTCATTCTCTTTGCGCTGGCGGCGGCGGAAGAGGCGCTTGCGCAGGCGAAATGGAAGCCTGCCTTGGAGGCGGATCGCCTGCGCACGGCAACGGTCATCGCTTCAGGGGTCGGCGGGTTCCCCGCCATCACCGAGGCCGTGCGAACGGTCGACCTGCGTGGCGCCCGCCGGCTGTCGCCCTTTACCGTGCCGTCCTTCCTGGTGAACCTCGCAGCCGGCCAGATCTCGATCCGTCATGGTTTCAAAGGTCCATTGGGCGCCCCAGTGACAGCGTGCGCGGCCGGCATCCAGGCGATCGGCGATGCGGCCCGCCTTATCCGTGCAAACGAAGCCGACATCGCCGTGTGCGGCGGCACGGAAGCCTGCATGAACATTGTCAGTCTCGGTGGGTTTGCCGCCGCACGCTCCCTTTCGACCGGCTTCAATTGGGCGCCGGCCCAAGCCTCGCGTCCCTTCGACACATCGAGGGACGGCTTCGTCATGGGCGAAGGAGCCGGCGTGCTGGTCATCGAAGCGTTGAGCCACGCGCTGGCGCGCGGCGCAAAACCGATCGCCGAGCTCGTCGGCTACGGCACGACGGCGGATGCTCATCACGTCACTTCTGGTCCCGAGGACGGCAGCGGCGCGCGCCGGGCCATGGAGATCGCGATTGCGCAAGCGGGGATTTCACCGCGCGAGGTTCGTCATCTCAATGCGCATGCGACCTCCACGCCAGTCGGCGACCTCGGCGAGATCGAAGCGATCAAGAGCCTATTCGGGCGCGATTTCGCGATAGCCGTCAGCGCAACAAAATCGGCGACCGGACACCTGCTGGGCGCGGCCGGCGGGCTTGGAGCCATCTTCGCGATCCTGGCGCTCAGGGATCAGGTGGCACCGCCGACGCTCAATCTGAGCGCTCCCGATCCGGCCGCCGACGGCATCGACTTCGTCGCAAACGAGCCCCGGCCAATGGAGATGGAGTACGCGATCTCCAATGGCTTCGGCTTTGGCGGCGTGAATGCCAGCGCCTTGTTCAGGCGCTGGACCGCCCCGGCGGCCCGACGCGAGGGCCAGGGGCGGTCATGATTGGCACCCTTCACACCGACCTTTCATGCTTCTCCAACTCCGATCCAACACAAAGAAAGAAATCATTTCCATGAACAAGACCAATCCTGGCGTCGCTCTCGTCACAGGGGCATCTTCCGGCATCGGGCGGGCTACCGCCGAAGCCTTGCTGAACGCTGGCTTTCGCGTATTCGGAACCAGCCGTCGTGGAGCGTCCAAACAATCCGACGGCGTTACCATGCTGACCTGCGACGTGACCGACGACGCGTCCGTTGCGAAAATGGTCGATGACGTTCTGGCCAAGGCCGGGCGCATCGACCTGCTTGTCAACAATGCCGGCATGGGTCTGTTTGGCGGCGCGGAGGAGTCCTCGACCGCCCAAGCCCAGGCGCTGTTCGACGTGAACGTCTTCGGCGTTTTCCGCGTGACCAACGCGGTGTTGCCGGCAATGCGACGCCAAGGGAAGGGCAGAATCGTCAATTTGAGCTCGGTACAGGGGTTCATCCCCGCTCCCTATTTCGCGCTTTACGCGTCGACCAAACATGCCATCGAGGGTTATTCCGAATCGCTCGATCACGAATTGCGCCCGTTCGGCATTCGCGTTTCGTTGGTGGAGCCCGCCTACACCCGTACCTCCTTCGAGGACAATCTCGCCGCCCCCGACCAAGCGCTTGATGTCTATGACTCCGCGCGCGCCGGCATGACCTTGGCCGTACGGAAAGCGATGGAAAAAGGCGATGCGCCCGAAGTGGTAGCCAAAACCGTTTTGGCCGCTGCGATCGATCCTGCTCCCAAGAAACGCTATGCGGCGGGCAAAATGGCGCGCCAGGTCAGTCTCCTGCGCCGCTTCGTCCCCGCGTCCGCCTTCGACAAAAGCCTGCGAAAGCAGCTCGGGCTGCCGGTCTGACGATTTCGGCTGCAGACAAACGAGGTCTTCGAATCCAGATGCTGGTAAGAGATAACCAACGTTCACATTGAGTAGAGGGCGCAATTCAAAATGGCTCCTCATCCAAGACAACGGAGCAGAAACCGCCGATCCGAGGAGTGGGGAGAAAGGCGATAGCGCTCTCCCGCTACCAAAATCTGTTTAACTCACCAAATAAGAAATCTCCCCCGTGGGCAGCGCTCACAGAGGGAGCAACGCAGTCAATGGGCAGGGATGTCGTTGCGATCCCAGAAATCCCTCGCACGGCGAGTGGCTTCGCAAAACGATCAAATGTCGATGACGGTGGAGCTGGAGTGGGCAGCACATTGGCGCATGCTCGATTTGATTGTAGCGCACCGATCCTCGATGCCGTCGATCTCTAATTCGGCGATTGAACTATGCCGTCATCTGCTTGAGCGCCTTGAGCAGGCGCAGATGCGTGTGGGAGTGGTAGTGCCTGACATGCACGGACGAATAGATCGGATGTGAGATCTTCGGCGCATCGGCAACCAGCTGCGCCACGCCCTCCTGCCGCAATTTCGTCGCCACCGTCTCGGTGACGAAGGCGGTGCCGCCCCGGCTTCGCAGGAGGTAGGTGACGGCGCCGCCATTTCCTGTCGACACCGGGACGTTTTCCAGCTCCGGCAGCATCTGCCTGTGAGCGCGATTGAAGAAGGCGGAATAGTTGGCGCGGATATAGTCCGCCGGCGTGACCGCGTCGAATGCAACACCGCGCGTTGACACCATGACGAAATTCTCTTCGGCGATCTGCTCGTAATGCATGTCGGGAAGATGTTGTGGCGAGTAGAGCACCGCCAGGTCGAGGCTCCCGGTCGTCAGGTCCAGGATCATCTGGTTCGAATAGTCGATCTCGACATAGATCGCCAGTTTGGGCATCGTCTTCCGCACCCACTCCAGCCACCCCTCCAGCACGCGCTCATAGAGTTCGAACTGGATGCCGATGCGGATGAGCTGGTCGAACTTGCCGACCGACTGGATCTCGCGGCGGGCATCGAGCCATCTGAGCTTGACGGCGCGCGCATGGTCCTCAAAGCGGATGCCGGCGACGGTCGGCTCGGTGCCGCTCTTGCCGCGGATGAACAGCTGTTTGTCGAGCAGCGCTTCCAGCGAACGGATGCGGCTCGAAACGGTCGACTGGGTGATGCCCAGCCGCTCCGCCGTGCGGTTGAAGTTGCGGGTCTCGATCAGGTCCAGGAACGTGTCGAGCAGTTCGATCTGCATCTCGGCCACCCAGCAAAAGCTTCGCAATGGCTACCGCTTTTTGGCCAGGCCCGACAATGGCTAATCGGAATCTTCGATTAACATCCCATGCCGGGTTGCGTTGCCGGACATCGCCTTCAGGCGCAGATTTGCGGCATCTTTCAAACATCCGCCGCGGCAGGTCATCCATCCATGTTCATCGTCGACACCGACGTCCACAATTACTGGTCCAGTGCCGAGGTCCTGCTTCCCTATCTCGAACCCTATTGGCGCGACTTCCTGGTTCGTGGCGAAAAGCCGGGGCCGGCGGGAAGCTTTCCGCACGGCCACCGCCCTTGGCTGCATCCCGAGGGATTTTCGCGGCATGACATCCGGCCGCAGACCGAAGAGGACAATTATCTGATCATGAAGGAGAAACACCTCGATCTCTACGACATCGACGTGGCAATCCTCACCGCCGACGAGCCGCTGGAAGCCTCGACGCTGGCCAACTACCACTACGCCAACGCTCTGGTGAAAGCCTATAACGACTACATGATCGACTGGTGGCTGCCGAAGGACCGGCGCTTCAAGGGATCGATCATCATTTCGCCGACCGACCCGCACGGCGCAGCCGCCGAGATCCGCCGTCTCGGCGCCCACAAGGACATCGTCCAGGTGCTGGCCAGCCACGGCTCGCAACGCCCTTACGGCGATCCGTTCTATCATCCGATCTTCGAGGCCTGCGCCGAAGTCGGACTGCCCTTCGCCATCCATTTCGGCGGCCAGGGCGGCGTCAATCACAATGCCATCGCCAGCGGCCCGACAACCTATTACTGGGAAACACATGCGCTGCTCAGCCAGCCGGCCATGACCCATGTCGTCAGCATGATCTCCAACGGCGTGTTCGAGAAATATCCCGACCTCTATTTCGTCGTCATCGAATGCGGCGTGTCCTGGGTGCCATCGCTGATGTGGCGGCTCGATGCCAACTTCAAGGCGCTGCGCAAGGAGACGCCATGGCTGAAGATGCTGCCGTCGGAATATTGCCGCCGCAACATCCGCTTCAGCACCCAGCCGCTCGAACAGCCACAAAACGTCCGGCATCTCTGGGAAACGCTGGAGCACATGGATGGCCAGAACACGCTGCTTTTTGCCTCCGACTATCCGCACTGGGACTTTGACGCGCCGACCAACATCCACATCCCGCCGGCCTGGCGCGACAAGGTGATGGGGCTGAATGCGCTGGAGGTCTACAAGCGGATCGAGGCCCCAGCCGCCAGCGCGAGGGTCGCGTGATGACGGCCACCGCAGCAGCCGCACCAGTGCGAGGCCGCACCTTTGCCTGCAAGGTCGAAGAGGTCGCGATCGGGCAACCCAGGATCGTCGCCTTCGGTCGCATGAGCATCGGCATATTCCAGCTCGACGACGGCTATGCCGCCTTGCTCAACATTTGCCCGCACCGGGCGGGCCGGCTTTGCGAAGGGCCGGTATGCGGAACCACCAGACCGACCGACCGGGCGGAGTTCGTCTATGAGCGCGCGGGCGAAATCGTTCGCTGTGCCTGGCACGGCTGGGAATTCGAGATCAGGTCGGGAAAATGCCTCGTCGACGACCGGCTCAAGGCGCGGACATTCCCGGTCGAGGTCGTCGGCGAAGACCTCTATCTCGAGCTCGGCCGCTAGGCGGAAGGTGACGACAATGGAAACGGTAAAATTCACCCAGATGAAGGATGGCGACCGCGAGGATTACGCTTTCCTAACCGATCATGAGATCGAATACGCCGCCGGCACGGCCGACCGGCTGCTGGCGGCCATGGTCGAACTCGACAAATCCCTGTCCGGCTACAAGGTGACGCGGCTTGGCCATTCGCTGCAGGCCGCGACGCGGGCCTGGAACGCCGGCGCCGACATCGACTGGGTGGTGTCGGCGCTGCTGCACGACATCGGCGACATCTACGCGCCTTACAACCACGATGAATATGCCGCCGCCATCATCCGGCCGTTCGTGCGCGACCAATGTGCCTGGGTGGTCGAGAAGCACGGCGACTTCCAGTTGCTCTATTACGGCGAGCATGTCGGCGCCAATCCGCACAAACGCGATGCCTTCCGGG
Source organism: Mesorhizobium sp. P3_A8 (assembly GCF_056402995.1). Taxonomy (NCBI): domain Bacteria; kingdom Pseudomonadati; phylum Pseudomonadota; class Alphaproteobacteria; order Hyphomicrobiales; family Phyllobacteriaceae; genus Mesorhizobium; species Mesorhizobium sp. P3_A8. Next base: position 78,117 of record NZ_JBFUGI010000003.1, read on the forward strand.
GCAGCGCCTATTTCGACGACTGCGCCGAATTCTGCGAGAAATGGGACCAGTCCAGCTTCGATCCCGATTATCCAACCAAGCCGCTGGAATTCTTTGCGCCCCTGGTGAAAGAGGTTTTTGCGCGCAAGAGCTATGGTTCGGGAGTCATCAGGACCGGGGTCCGTGCTCCGATGTCGGACGAGGGTGTCGCGTTGGCGCGATCGGCAATGTAGGACACCATCGGCGATTGTCTTGCCCGGCACCGAAGTCCAACCGATGCAGGTAGCTCCGAAGCCGGAAGGCGCGCTAGGCCGCGGTGATCGGGACGCCGGCGGGCCAGTTCCGTCGCTGATCGCTTTGGTCGGCCACGTCTTTGCCGCGTGCGACAAAGCCGCGCCAGCCGCCGAATGAAGAGATATCGAGGGCACCGTCCAAGCCGGCGGTTTCGACCAGGAAACCCTTGGCCGGGGTGCCGTCGTCGAGTTCGACCGTGCCGATGCCGAGCGGTGCCGGAATAGCGGCGACGAAACGGCCAAAGGCCTCCGGCTCGAGCCGCCAGATCTCGACGTCGATCCGCGTGCCGCCGTCGGCAACCCTGATCAAGCCGGGCTTGGGCACAGACTGGCCGGCCAGCGCATAGAGCTTGTAGGCGGCGGCCGTCCTGGTCGCGCGCAGGAACTGTGCACCGAGCTGGCTGAGCTGGCCATTGAGCGGCATGCCGGACAGATGCGCGCCGACCACCACCAGGTCGATCAAACCGTCGCAGGGCGCGACAGCGGCTGGCTGCAGGCTGGGCTGCGGCCAGCCGGTTGCGCCGAGGACAAGGCCGCTCGCCGCATGGATATCGCGAGCAAGAGCTGATGTCAGCCAATCCCTGCCCGCCATGGCCAGCAACGTCACGCTCATCGGCAGCCCGTCGTCGCGCTTGCCGGTCGGCACGGCGATACCGCACATGTCGAGCAGATTGACGAAATTGGTGTAGGTGCCGAGCCGGCTGTTGGTGGCGATCGGATCGGCGAGCACGGCGTCCAGCGCATAATGCGTCGGCGCGGTCGGCACGCAGAACAGGTCGACCGAAGCAATGACCGGGGCGAGCTTGGCCTTGTAGGCCTGCAGCGCATAGAGGCCCTTGAAGGCGTCGGCCGCCGACAGGCCGCGCGCGCCACCGATGATCTTTCGCGTCACCGGGTGCATGGCGGCCTCATTGGCCTCCATGAATTCGCGGATCGCCGCATAGCGTTCGGCCACCCAGGCGCCTTCATAGAGCAGATTGGCGGTGGCGTAGAAATCGGCGAACGGAATCTCCACCAGCCGGCAGCCGAGCTTTTCCAGCAGGCCAAGCGCCGCCTCGAAGCCTGCCTGCATCGAGGCATCGCCGAAGAATTGCAGGTCCGCCTTCGCCGGCACGCCGACGCTCAGCATCGGCGGGCGCGCTGCGAGCGCCGGCACCTTCACAGTCCGCGAGTAGGCATCGGCCGTGTCCTTGGCCGTCGCCACGCCGTACACCGCATAAGCGTCGTCGACGGTGAGCGCGAACACCGAGATGCAGTCGAGCGTGCGGCAGGCCGGCACCACGCCGGCGGCCGAGAGCGCGCCGACCGTCGGCTTCAGCCCGACGATGTTGTTGAGGCCGGCGGGAATGCGGCCGGAGCCGGCCGTGTCGGTGCCGAGCGCGAACGAGACGATGCCGCGCGCCGTCGCCACCGCCGAGCCCGACGACGAGCCGCCCGGCACGAGGCTGGCATCGACCGCGTTCCTCGGGATCGGATAGGGCGTGCGCACGCCGACCAGTCCGGTGGCGAACTGGTCGAGATTGGTCTTGCCCACCACCAGCGCGCCGGCGGCCTTCAGCCGCGCCACCACGGTGGCGTCCTTGTCGGGCATATAGGCATATTCGGCGCAGGCGGCAGTGGTCGGCATGCCGGCGACATCGATGTTGTCCTTGACCGCGAACGGCACGCCCCACAGCGGCTTGCCCACCGGATCGAACGACCCGAGCTCTTGCGCCTGCGCCAGCATGCCCGCCTTGCCGGCGAGATGAATGAAGATGCCGGGATCGTCGGCCGCCGCGATGCGCTCATGCACCGCATCGATCATGGCGGAGACACTTACGCCAGCCGCATAGGCCGCATGCAGACTGCCGATGTCGAAGCGGATTTCGCTCATGTGGCCTCTCCCAGAATGATCACCGGCAGGTCCCACTGGATCAGCACGACGCAGCCGTCTTTCGTCCACACCGAATGCTCGGTCCCGACCGGATTCAGGATGACGCTGCCGGCTGAATAGTCGCCATTCTCGTCGCTCTGCGTCCCCTCGAGCACGACGATGGTTTCCAGCCCGACATGGCGGTGGCGCGGCACGCCGGCGCCGGGCCGGTAGTCGAGGATCGCCACCGACGGCTCGACCGGTCCGCCCTTCAGCAGCCAGTGTACCGTGATGCCTTCGCGAAAAGGCTCGAACGCCAGGTCGCGCCAGCCGCCACCGACGAGGCCGGCAAAACTCAAATTAGCCATGGGCAAGTCCCTGCAGCACCTGGTCGGTCGTCGCCGTCCAGCCGACGATCGCACCTTGCGCGCGGATCATGGCGATGGCCGCCGCCTTGAATTCGGGAAAATAGCTTTCCGTCGCGTCTTCGGCGAGCAGGCACTCATAGCCGCGATCATTGGCCTCGCGCATCGTCGTCTGCACGCAGACTTCGGTGGTGACCCCTGCGAAAACCAATTGCTGTGCGCCAAGCCGCTTCAACTCGTCACCGAAGGTCGTCGCGTAGAAGGCGCCCTTGCCCGGCTTCTCGATGACGATCTCGCCCGGCAGTGGCGCCAATTCGTCGAGGATCGCCGTACCCGGCTCGCCGACGATCAGCACGCGGCCCATCGGCCCGACATCGCCGATGCGGATCGACGGATTGCCGCGGTTGCGCTTGGCCGGCGGCAGGTCGGAAAGGTCGGCGCGGTGGCACTCCATGGTGTGGATCACCGTCAGGCCGGCGGCGCGGAACCCCTCGATAAGCTTCTTCACCGTCGGCACGATCGCCGTCACCCGGCTGACATCGTTGCCCAGGCTGGCGCCGAAGCCGCCGGGCTCGGCGAAATCGCGCTGCATGTCGATGACGACCAGCGCCATCGTGTCGGGCTTGAACGCAAAGGCAAAAGGCTGCGCATCGATTTCCGCCATCAGTGATGCCCCGCCATATGTTCGCCGATGGTCTGCACGCTCGCCTGCGCGATCGGCGTTTCGTAGACCAGCGCGCCGTCCGACATGACGAAGATGCGGTCCGACAGTTCCAGGAGTTCGTCGAGGTCCTCCGACATCAGCAGCACGGCCGCACCCGCATTGCGCGCCTTCATGATGCGGGCGCGGATTTCGGCCACCGCGGAGAAATCGAGGCCGAAGCAGGGGTTGGAGACGATCAGCAGGTCGACCTCGCCGGTCAGCTCGCGCGCCAGCACCGCGCGCTGCACATTGCCGCCCGACAGCGAGGCGATGGGCGACGACAGCGAGGCGGTCTTGACCTTGAACTGCTCGACCAGCCTGGCGCTGAAGGCGCGGATGGCACTGGCGTTGATCCAGCTCACCGGCCGGCCATTGCCGTCCATGTCGAAGGTGCGGAAGGAGATGTTCTCGGCCACCGTCATTTTCGGCGCACAGGCATTCTTCAGCGGCTCCTCGGGAATGAGCCGCACATTGAGCGCCCGAGCCTCGGCCCGCGTCGCCGCATAGGCCGAGCCGCGCACCAGCACCTCGCCGGCGTCGCGCGGCCGCTGACCGGCTAGAACTTCGAGGAATTCCTTCTGGCCGTTGCCGGAAATGCCGGCAATGCCGACGATCTCGCCCGAGCGCACGCCGAGGTCCTCGATGCGGATCGACTTCAGCCCGGTCCTGTCCGGCGCCTTCAGCGATTTGACCTTGAGCACGATCTCGGCATCCGGTTTCGGCGCCGCACGGCTGTCGAGCGCCGCGATCGGCTGGTCGCCGATCATCATCGCCGCCATCGCCTTGTGGTCGAGGTTGGCAACGCGGCCGGTTCCCGTCAGCTTGCCCTTGCGCAGCACGCTCACATCGTCGGCGAAGGCGGTGACCTCATGGAATTTGTGCGAGATCATCAGCACGGTGAGGTCGCCCGCCTTGGTCATGGCGCGCACCAGTCCCAGCACCTCCTGCGCCTCGCCGGGCGTTAGCACCGAGGTTGGCTCGTCCAGCACCAGGAAGGAGCGGCCGAGATAGAGCTGCTTGATGATTTCGAGCTTCTGCTTCTCGCCGGCCGCAAGCTCCGCCACCTTGACGTCGAGCGGCAGCTTGAACGGCATGCGCTCCATGAACACGGCGAGATCGCCCCGCTCCTTGCGCCAGTCGATGATGCCCGGCACCTTCTCGCGCGAGATGACGAGGTTTTCCGCGCCGGTAAGCGAGGGAACGAGGGTAAAATGCTGGTAGACCATGCCGAGCCCAAGCGCCGAGGCGTCGCGCGGACTGGCGATCGCCACCTCGCGGCCATCGACCAGCATGTCGCCCGATGTCGGGTGATAAAAACCCATCATACATTTGACCAGCGTCGACTTGCCGGCGCCGTTTTCGCCGAGCAGCGCGTGGAACGAGCCCGCCGGCACCTTCACCGACACCGCGTCCAGCGCCGTGAAGCCGCCGAAGCGCATGGTCATCCCTATGGTTTCGACGCCGACCGCTTTCCTGTCACTCATCGCGGCCTCCTCACGGCAGCTGCGCGACGAGCGCCTTCGAATTCGACACCGTGCCGAAGACGCCGCCCTGCATCTTGATCATCTTGATCGCCGCCAGATGGTTGCCGTAATCGGTCGCCCCGCAGCAATCCTCCAGCATCATGCATTCATAGCCGCGGTCATTGGCTTCGCGCATAGTGGTGTGCACGCAGACATCCGTGGTGATGCCGGTCAGCACGATATTCTCGATGCCGCGCTGGTTGAGGATCAGCTCCAGATCGGTGGCGCAGAACGAGCCCTTGCCCGGCTTGTCGATGATCGGCTCGCCTTCGATCGGGTAGAGGTCGGGGATGATGTCCCAGCCCGGCTCGCCGCGCACCAGGATGCGCCCGCACGGGCCGGGGTCGCCGATGCCGGCATTGATGCGGCGTGAACGCCAGCGCTTGTTGGCCGGCAGGTCGGCGAGATCGGGGCGATGCCCCTCGCGCGTGTGGATGATGGTGTAGCCCTTGGCCCGCATCGCCGACAGCACCGCCTTGATCGGTTCGATCGGCGCGCGCACCAGCGACAGATCGTAGCCCATATGGTCGACATAGCCGCCCGGCCCGCAGAAATCGGTCTGCATGTCGATGATGATCAGCGCCGTGTTGTCGGGCCGCAGGTCACCATTATAGGGCCACGGATAGGGCTCGGCATCGATCGTGTGCTGGGTGAATTCGGCTCTGGCGTTCATAGGCAAAACTCCAGTCATTTGGTGTCAGTCATTTGGTGATCGACAATTCGCCCGGCGCACCGGCAAGCGAGCGTGTCGGCGACGAAGTGGCGATCATGATGATGAGGGTGAGGATGTAGGGAGCGGCGTAGAACAGATAATAGCCTTGCGTGACGCCGACCGATTGCAGCGCCGGACCGAGCGCCCCTGCCCCGCCGAACAAAAGGGCTGCGGCAAAGCAGCCGAGCGGGTTCCAGCGCGCGAAGATGACCAGCGCCACCGCCATCAGGCCCTGGCCCGACGAGATACGCTCGGTCCAGCTGCCGGGATAGTAGAGCGACAGATAGGCGCCGCCGATGCCGGCCAGCGCGCCGCCGACGCCGGTGGCGAGCAGCCGCACCGTATCGGGGTTGAGGCCCATGGCGCGTGCGGCGTCCGAACTGTCGCCGACGACGCGCACGATCAGGCCGGCGCGGGTGTTGCGGAAGGCCCACCAAAGGATGACCGACAGCACGGCGCCGATGAGGAACAGCACATTGACATCGAGTGCGGCCTGCACCTGCGGAATATCGGACCAGCCGCCGAAGGGAATGGCCGGCAAATTGGGCGCCTTCGGCTTGATGAACGGCTTGCCGAAGAAGAAGGCCAGCCCCGAGCCGAACAGCATCAGCGCGATGCCGATGGCGATGTCGTTGACCTTGGGGAATTTACAGATCCAGCCGTGGAACAGGCCGAAGCACAGGCCGGCGAAGGCTGCGGCGAGCAGGCCGAGCCAGGGCGAGTTGGTCATCACCGCCACCGCATAGGCGGTCATGGCGCCGAAGACGAGCGTGCCTTCGAGCCCAAGATTGATGCGGCCGGACCGCTCGGTGATCGCCTCGCCGAGCGAGACGAAGATGAAGGGCGTCGACACGCGGATGGCGCCGCCCAGAATGGCCAGCGGCACGCCCCAGAGGCCGATCTCGGTCGCATCCATCAGGCAGTCCCCCTCGACAGATCGGGCCGCTTCCACAGATCGGGATTGAAGGCCTTGAAGCGGCCGTAAAAGGTTTCGCTGAACAGGATGACGATGAAGATCATGCCTTGCAGCAGCAGCACGGTGGCATCGGGCAGGTCCATGCGGCGCTGGATCAGCCCGCCTGACGCGTCGATACCACCGAGCAGGATGGCGACCGGGATGATGGCCAGCGGGTTGTGGCGGGCCAGGAAGGCGACGAGGATGCCGGTGTAGCCATAGCCGGCGGCGAGCGAGGCATTGGCGCTGCCTTGCACGGCGGCGACCTCCAGCATGCCGGCAAGCCCGGCAAAGCCGCCGGCCAATGCGGTGAAGCCGACGATGAGCGGCCCGACCGCCAGCCCTTGCACCTGTGCGGCCCGCACATTGCCGCCGGCGATGCGCGCGGCGAAACCCCAGCGGGTCTTTTCGATGAGCACCCAGGAGAGGATGCAGGCGACGACGCCGACCACCAGCCCCCAATGCACGTCCATGCCCGGTATGTTGCCGATGCGGTAGATCTCCGCCAGCGGCTGCGTCGACGGCTTGTTGCGCGAGGCCGGGTCGCGCAGCGGCCCTTCCACCAGCTGGTTCATCAGCGCGATGGCGATGTAGGCCATCAGCAGGCTGGAAATGGTTTCGTTGACGGCCCGGTAGTGGCGCAGCGCGCCGACGGCACCGATCCAGATGCCGCCGGCGGCCATGCCCGCCACGCCCATGGCAAGAATGACGATTGGGGAAGGCGCGCCGCTGAGCGCCACGCCGATGGCAGCGGCACCGACGCCGCCGAGCACGATGGCGCCCTCGCCGCCGATGACGACGAGGCCAAGCCGCGCCGGCAGCGCTACGCACAGCGCCGCCAGAAGCAGCGGTGCGGCCCGCGACAGCGAGTTCTGGATCGAGAACCAGGAGCCGAAGCCACCCCGCCACATGGTTTCGTAGAGCAGGATCGGCGACTTGCCGACCAAGGCGATGAACAGGCTGAACAGCGCCATGCCGACGACAAGCGCCGCGAGCGGAATGACGAAAGCCTCCGCCCGCCGCGCGATCCATTCCACCGCCGCCGGATAGCCCTTGGCACCGAAGAGTGCCGGCATGCCGGCCCCTGTCACTGTATCCGTCATCGCCCCGCCCCCCCTCGTATCAGGCGGTCGAGCCGACGACGCCCTCGACCAGATAGTCCATGCTTTCGAGCTCGATCGCGGTTTCCGGAAACGCCTGGCTCGCGGTGGCGACGACAGCGCCCTTGTTGCTCTTCAGCGGGCCCTTGATGACGGCGAAGCCGCCCTTCATCATTTCGGCCAGCGTGGCGTCGAACTGCTTGCGCGCCGGCTCGCCGACAGCGGGACCAAGCGGGCTCATCTTGACGAAGCCGTCGGCCAGGCCGCCGCGCGTGAAGTTCGGCAACGGCGTGCCGGCCACCAGATCGTCGACGAACATCTTGTAGACCTTGGCCCAGTTCCATTCGGCACCGGTGAGATACTTTTCCGGCGCCAGCGGGCTCTGGTTGGCGTGATAGCCGCAGACGAAGGCGCCGCGCCCGGCTGCCGTCTCGACCACCACTTTCGGGCTGTCGACATGGCAGGTGATGACGTCGGCACCCTGGTCGACCAGCGCGTTGGTGGCTTCCGCTTCCTTGACCGCCAGCGACCATTCGCCGGTGAAGATGACCTGGCAAGTGATGGTCGGATCGACCGAGCGCGCGCCGAGCAGGAAGGAGTTGATGTTGAGCAGCACCTGCGGAATCGGCTTGGCAGCGACGAAGCCGAGCTTCTTGGTCTTCGAGGTGTGGCCGGCGACAACGCCGTTGAGATACTGACCCATGCCGATATAGCCGAAATAGGAGCCGGCATTCATCGGATGCTTGGACTTGTCCCACATGCCGCCGCAATGGCGGAACTGCACGTCGGGGAACTTCGCGCACATGGCCAGCATATGGGGATCGAAATAGCCGAACGAGGTCGGGAAGATCAGCGAGGCGCCGTCGAGATTGATCATCGATTCCATCGTCTTCTGGACATCGACCGTCTCCGGCACGTTCTCCTCCTCGACGACGGTGATGCCCTCGATGCCCTTCAGCGCCGCAGCACCTTCGGCATGCGCCTGGTTGTAACCATAGTCGTCCTTCGGCCCGACATAGATGAAGCCGACGGTGGCGGCAGCGGCAAAGGCCCTGCTGACGGGAAAGGCCGCGGAGGCAAGCCCGAGTGCGGCTCCGGCGGCGGATGTCTTCAGCAATTGGCGGCGGCTAAGCATGAATCGGTCGGTCATCTCTTATGCTCCCCTATAGGACCCTTCCGGGTCGGTTAACGCCTTGTCGAGAAAGTGCATGCAATCGCCGTGCCAGTTGGAATTATGAAATTTAGTCAATAAAAACAATAAACATGGCGACATGTCGTGCACAAGTGAGAGGCAATTGCATACACTTTTTGCCTTGAAAACAGCCAGTTTGACAGGCAGATTAAAACATAGGCATAGAGGGTCTGGCCTGAGTCGGGATCGTGCCGTTTGGCCGCAGGATTTCATGGCTTGAGACGCCGAAGCGTGGGAGGCGAAGCGGATTTGTCGGGAAAGCGCGGGTTGATCCGGTCGGGCACGACCGTCGATCAGATGGTGAGGGCGATCGGCGACCGCATCGTCACCGGCGTGCTGCGTCCGGGCGAAAAACTCGACGAGGTTTCGCTTGCCGTTCGCTTCGAGGTTTCACGCACACCGGTGCGGGAGGCGCTGGGCCAGCTCAGCGCCATGGGGCTCGTCGAGCGTCGGCCCAACAGGGGCGCCATTGTCGCCGTGGTCACCCAGGAGCATCTCACCTCGATGTTCGAGAGCATGGCCGAACTGGAAGGCATATGCGCGCGCTTCTGCGCCGAGCGCATGACCGGCAGCGAGCGCCGCGCGCTCGAGACCGAGCACCAGACCTCGGCGCGGCTGGTGCGGCTGGGTGCCGAGGAAGACTATGAATATTTCAACACCGAGTTCCACAGCAGGCTCTATCGCGGCGCCCACAGCACGCACATCCAGGAGTTGACCGCGACGACACGCAGTCGTCTGGCCCCCTTCCGCCGCGCCCAGTTCAGGCTGGCCGGGCGCCTAGCCAAATCCTGGCAGGAGCATGACGCCATTGTTACGGCGATCCTGCGCGGCGATGCCGCTGCCGCTGGCAAGGCGGCCAAGGATCATGTGTCAATCGTCAGCGAAGCCAGCGCGGCGTTTATTGTTGGCGACCAATCGAGAGCCGAGCCACAACACCCTTGAAGTGCCCTCCGGCTCACATCCAGGGCCGGCGCCCCGACGGATGGGCTGCCACGACCATCGCGCGGCGTGCCGCCATGCGAGGTATCCGCGCCAGTTGGCGGCCGCAAGCTGCTGACCGGCATGTCAAGCGAGGCGTGATAGCCATGGGCACCAGGAAGTCCGATCACTCGCTCAAAATGATCCCGGATGCCACGACCTGCGCCGTGCGCTCGGTCAGTTTTCCGCGTTTCACAAGCGTGGGTTTGACGTAGGTCTTCTTCATCATCACGATCCGCTGCACAGGGACTAAACGACCTCAGCACACCAACGTTCCATGAGCCCTAACTACGGCGGCATCGAAGGCCGCCGCCCGCCTCCTCACTGTCCGCTCAACGCCACCATGCGGTCGAGCGCCGCGGTCAGGCCGTGCAGCGACACCGTGAATGCCAGCGGCGTAACGACTGAACGCAGCCGCATGCAAATGTTCAGCATGCGCGCGGCGAACAGCCAAACTCAGCTCAGGCAGGCATATGGCACCAAAGATTGCGCTTGGTCTTGGCGATGAGCCCTGCTGAGTTCGGCGCGTCGGGAGGTCATATTTCCACCGGATGGGCGATGGGCTGGTGCTTGGTGAAGCGCGGCAACAGTCCGGTTAACAACACCAGCACCAAGATGATCGCGAGCTGGATGGCGATGACGGTGCCGAAGGCCTGCGCGATGCTCGTGGGCTCCAGCGCCAGATAGAGCGTGCCCAAGGTGGCGACGCCTAGCGCCAGACCCGACTGCTGCAACGTGATCAGAACGCCGCTGCCGACACCGGCCAGGTGGGCCGGAACATCGGCAAGAACAGCGCGGAACAGGCCTGAAAACAGCATCGATTGTCCGGCGCCGATCAGCACCAGCGGCAGCGCCAGCTCGGCCAGGCTAACCTTCGGCCAGCCGGAAACGATGATGCCGATCAACAGCGCCAGTCCAAGCGCCTGAACGATGCCGCCCGCCGCCAGCGCTCCGCGGCCGAAGCGGCTGATCATATGCGGGCTGACCATGGAGCCGATGAAGAACATGATCGCCATCGGCAGGATGGCGAGGCCGCTTTGGAGGGGACTGGCGCCGAGCCCGTTCTGCACGGTGAGCGCGAAGACGAACATGAAGGCGCCGAAACCAAGGCTGAACAGCGTGATCATGGCGAGCCCCCGCGACATCGACGGCAGCTTCAGCAGCGAGGGCGGCAGCAACGGCACCTCGCCGCGCGCCTCGGCAGCCCTTTCGACGATCACGGTCAGCACCGCCAGCACGACTGCGGCTGCGAGCATCGCCCAGGTCCATGCCGGCCAGCCGAGCGAATGGCCTTCGGTCAGCGGCACGAGAAGGGCCGTCAGCGTGGCGGCGAAAAGCACGGCGCCTGGCAGGTCGATGCCGGCGGGGTGCGGTGAGCGGCTGGCCGGTACGACGAGCCGCGAGGCGAAGAACACGGCGATGCCGAGCGGGATGTTGATGAGGAAGATCGGTCGCCATGACGTGCCGAACAGATTGGCGCTGACCAACAATCCACCGGCGAGCTGACCGACAACTGCGGCAATACCCGAAGTCGCGCCGTAGAGCGCGATGGCCCGGGTCTTGCGTTCGCCGGCGAGCGTCGCCTGGAAGGTCGCCAGCACCTGCGGCACCAGCATCGCCGCCGTCGCGCCCTGGACCAGCCGGGCTGCGATCAGCACGTCGATGGTCGGCGCCAGGCCGCAGGCCAGCGACGCCAGGATGAAGCCGGAAAGTCCGACCACAAACAGCGTGTGGCGGCCGAAGCGGTCGCCAAGCCTGCCGCCGAGCACGAGCATGGCGGCATAGGCCACACCATAGATGGAAACCACCAGCTCAAGCGCGGCCGGTGTCGGCTTGAGCGAGGCGGAAATGGTCGGCAGCGCGACGTTGACGATGAAGAAATCGGCGATCGGCAGGAAGGCGCCGGCGAGCAATACATACACACCGACCACGTGCAGCTCTCCGGCAAGGGCCATGGAGCGGGGAGAATGCCGGCTGGCGGCGCCTGTTGAATAGGTCATGCGAACCTCCATTTGCCTATGGATAAATAGTTATGTAAACATAATCATTATGTACATATACATACCTGGCTTGGCGCTGTAAACTCCGCTCATGAAGACCGACAGCGAATCCTCCGCAAGCAAGGCCCCACCGGTTCGGTGGGCGGACCTGGCCGACCTGATCCTCATCATCGCTCGCGAGATCCAGTTTCGCGGATACAGCGACGACCGGGCGCTATCTCTCACGCAGTCGGAAGGCATGGTCATGCGCCACCTGGTTGCACAGGTCTCTGCGACACCGAGCCAGATCGCGGCGGCGACAGGGCTGCAGCGCACCAACGTCTCTCCAGTCCTGCGCGACCTCGAAGGCAAAGGACTGATCGAACGGCATGTCGATCCGGAAGACCGCCGCGGCGTCAGCGTCCACCGCACACGGCGCGGAGCCGACAACTACGCGCTGGTGCGCAAGGAATGGGGCGCTGCCGTCTCCGCTGCCGCTGGCGGCGACACCAGCAAACTTGACGATGCGCTCGCGCTTCTCAGGGCCATTGAAACCGGCCTCACCTCGACTAGGCCAAAAGGCAGTGATGGTCCGGTGCGAGATCCCGCCCGCCAGCAAAACATTTAGCTCCAGGGCTATGTTCTGAGATCAAAGACCTTCCTCGATAACGGCAATAAATTCGCATTGCACCAGAGATGGGCTATCCGGCGGCAACGGTCGAACGTGCCGGGCCGGGCGCGACTCCGGATCGGGAAACATCCGCAGCCATTCTTCATTCACGGCATTCCTGTCGCTGCTGTCGCGCAGATAAATCTCCACCTTGATGATATCCACCACGCTGCCGCCGGCGGCCTCGATGATGGCACGCACATTGGCAAACACATTGGCTGATTGATCCGCCATCCCGGCTGGCAACTCGTGGTTGGTCGGGCTTACGCCGTGAACCGCTCCCGAGAACACCATGTTGCCGATCCGACAGGCATTGGGAACAGGATGCCTGTGGCTCAGTCCTCTGACCGAAATGCTCTTGCGCATGGTTCTGCTGATCCTCCGCGAGCTCTGATCCGTGGGATAATTCGTAAGCTGCCTATGCCGAGCGGTTGGGTCCGGTTGCCCACGAGTGCAACTGGACAGGCTATCGTCTTGCGCGCAAAATCGAGGCCGCGGCGGGCGGCGACGAAACGCCCGTATCAGGACGCGGCGCAAGCGGCTCATAGCCGGAAGTCAGTTGAATTCCGCGCGTCTCCGGCAGCATAAGGGTCGCGGCGAAAGCAATGCCGTAGCCGAGCAGCGCAATCACGCCGATGGCCTCGGCCAGGCTGACATATTGTGCGAGTATTCCGATACTGGATACGGCGGCCGCGCCCGCCGCCTTGCCGGAATTGTAAGCGAAACTCTGGCCGCTGGCGCGAATGGCGGACGGGAAGAGCTCGGTGAAGAACGGCCCCAGCGCGGCATAATTGCCGATCGTGAAGAAGCCGAACGGTGCGCCCAGGACAACCAGTAGCCAACCGGATAGCGGCAGGAACATGTAGGCGATGGTGACCAGCCAGGAACACACCAGAAACAGCTGGAATGTCCGCCTCCGCCCGAGATAGTCGGCCAGGTATGCGCTTGCCAGAAATCCGAAAAACGAGCCGCCAGTCACCACGAACACATAGTAGCCCGAAGTGCTCGGCGACAGTTCACGCACGGTTTTCAGAAACGTCGGCAGCCAGTTGACAATGGCGCCGCCAACGCCAATCACACCGAAGGCAAGCAACGAGGACAGCACTGTAATGCGCAGCGTGTCCGGCTGGAATATCGCCCCCAACCCCGGATGGGTTCCGCTCCTCTCGACCAGCTCGCGCGTTTTGACGAAAACCTCCGGCTCCTCGATTCTGCGGCGCAGATAGAGCACCAGCAGGCCGGGAAGAACGCCGATCATCAACAGCACCCGCCAGCCATACTCCTGGGGCAAGTGCGCCAGCACCACGCCCGCCAGAATGGCGGCCGCGCTCCATCCGACACCGAATCCGCTCTGGACGGTACCCACGGCCTTGCCGCGATGTTCGGCGCGAATGATCTCGCCCATGAGAACCGCGCCGGCGGCCCATTCGCCGCCAAAGCCCAACCCTTGCAGGATGCGCAGGACCATCAGTTGCTGGAAGTCCTGCGCAAAACCGGCAAGGAAGGTGAAGACGCAGAACCACAGGATTGTGAACTGCATGATGCGGGCCCGGCCGAAACGGTCGGCGAGATATCCGCAGGCCCATCCTCCGATCGCCGCGGAGAGCAGCGTTGCCGTGGCCAAATAGCCGGCCTGCGCCGTCGTCATTCCCCATGCAGCAATGAGAACTGGCAGCACGAAGCTGAAGAGCTGTGCATCCATCGCATCAACTGCCCAGCCGGCGAAACAGCCCCAGAAGGTGTTCCGCTCCCGCTCCGTCAACTGCTTGTACCAGGTGAACATTTCTTCCTCCCATCGCTTGTTCTGGTTGTTGGGCCGGCTAGACGACCAGCGGCGTGAGACCTCCGTCCATGGTCAGCGAAGCTCCTGTCACGTAGGAGGATCTTGCGCTGGCGAGGAAAAGCGCGGCGTCGGCCACTTCTTCCGGTTTTGCGTAGCGCTGCAGGGGAATGCGCTGCTCGTTCAGCCGCAGCAGCTCTTCCGTCGGCTTGCCGGTCATCCTGGATTCGACTTCAAGCGACAGCTGCAGGCGCTCGGTCATGGTGGCGGCTGGGTTGATGACGTTGACCCTGACGCCGGCGGAACCCCAGGCCGCCGCCAGTCCCGCCGAGGCGAGCATCAGTGCGGCGTTGGCAGCACCTCCCGGCAAATGCATGGGCGATGCGATCTTGCCGCCGGTGCCGACGATGTTGACGATCGTGCCGGCGCGCCGCGCCACCATCAGCGGCAGGACGCAGTCCATGACGTTCATATAGGTGAAGAATTTCGCGTCCATGGCGGTGCGCCATTTGTCTGGCGTCAGCTCGCCCGGAGGAACTCTCCTGGCGCCGCCGGCCGAATTGACCAGGGATGCGATCGGGCCCACCTGATCCTCGAGCGCGGCGACCATGTCCTGTGCCGCAAGCCCGTCCGACAGGTCGGCGGCGAAACTCGCGACCGACAGGCCCTCGGCGGCCAGTGTTGCCTTCGCGTTGTCCAGATTTTCCTGACTGCGCGATACGATTGCGACGCGGGCTCCTTCCCGGCCGAAGGCGCGCGCGCAAGCCAGCCCTATGCCCTTGCTGCCCCCGGTGATCAGGACGACTTTTCCGTCGAGTTCGAGGTTCATCTCAGTGATCCTGTTTTTGGCCATGGGCGTTGTGGACGTTGATCGGGGTTCCAGCCGCGAAGGCCACGATCTGGTCGAATGCATTGCCGTAGGCGAATTCGTAATTGTCGCGTTCGACATAGCCGAGATGCGGCGTGCACAATGCGTTGGGCAGCCTGAGCAAGGCGTCGTCCGGATTGGTGAGCGGCTCGCGTTCGAACACGTCGATGGCCGCCTTTCCGGGGCGACCATTGGTCAGTGCCGCCACCAGGGCCCCGGGCTCGATCAATTCGGCACGGCTGGTGTTTACCAGCAGGGCGGTTGGCTTCATCAGGGCCAGGTCGCCTGATGTAACCAAGCCGGTGGTCTCGGCATTCAGCCGCAGATGCAGGCTGAGGACATCCGACAGGCTGAACAGCGCGGCCTTGTCCGGCGCGGTGTTGAACCCTTCAGCTTTGGCGCGAGCCAGCGAGCCCTCGCGGCCCCACACCAGCACATCCATGCCGAAGGCGACGCCGATGCGTGCGACCATCGAGCCCAGCCGGCCAAAACCATAGATGCCCAGGACACGGCCTCTCAGGCCCAGCCCGATGGTCGTCTGCCAATGACCTTGCCGCAGCGAAGCGCTCTCGAACGGAATGTTGCGCATCGCCGCGAGCATCAGCCCCCAGGTAAATTCCACCGTCGAATAGGACGGACGCGCCGTGAGAGCGGACGAGACGACGACGCCATGCCGATCGCAGGCCACCAGGTCGATATGGGGGATGTGGCCATTCTGGCTGATGAGCTTCAGATTGGGCAGTCGGCTGAGCACGTTTTCATCGATGCGGGTGCGCTCACGCATCAGCACAAGGACATCGGCATCGGCGAGACGATTGGCCAGGACGTCGATGTCTTCGACGATGTCGGTCCAGATGGCAACGTCGTGGCCTTCCAGTTTGGAAAAGCAGTCGAGCGTGCGCACGACGTCCTGGTAATCGTTGATAATGGCGACGCGGAGTTTCTTCACGGGATGACCTATCGCTCTATGCATTGCCCGGCAGATCCGCGACGGAGGTACCGGCTTCGATCGCTTCGCACTTCGCCTCTTCAAAGGCTGACTTCATCAGCGCCTTTGCGAGAACTTCGGCGGCGCGGGCAATCGGGATGAAGCAAACACCGGTTTCGTCCGCGACGACAATATCGCCGGGTGCAACCCGGACGCCGGCGATCTGGATATCGCCATTGATCTCCACGGTCTCGATCCGCCATTTGCCGGTGACAGGCGTGATCTCGGTGGCCCACAGCGGATAGCCGACCCGCCGCGAATGGCCGAGATCGCGAATGCCTCCGGAGACGATCGCTCCGACCTCGCCCTGTCGCTTTCCCGTCTGGGCCGAAATCCCGCCCATATTCGAAACGCCGGCGACGCCGTCGATGACCACCACATCGCCCGGCAATGCCAGATTATGGGCTTCGAATTCCGCCATCCGGTTGACGTGGTTTCGCGCCGTCTCATAGACATGCTCGCGCTGCAGGATGTTGCGCACCGTGAGCGCGGGACCGACAATCGACGTCGAAGGCAGGGTCGGCTTCAGAAGCGATGCGCCGATCGCGCCGGTGATTCCGAGCTCATCCATAATATCCGAAATAACGCTGGTGGCGTCGCCGATCCGCTTGAAGCCGTCGATCAGCCCCTGCGGCGGACGCGGCGTTCGCATCAACCGGATGCGGTCAGGGCTGATCTTGCCGGTCAGTTTCGGCAACACGTCCGCGAAAGCGACGTCATCCATGGCGTATCCTCAAGTTTGTACCGAGCTTTTATCACCGGTTGCGAGCTGGGCGTATTCACTCGCATGTGTTCGGCGGCTCGTTCGAAACAGGATTGCTTGCCGCGTTGCGTGCGTCCAATTTAGAATTAGACACAAGCGTCATTTCCTGGGTGAATAACGTGCGCCTCGATCTAAACCTGATCGCAGTCCTTGAGGCCATCATGCTAGAAAGGAATGTCACGCGTGCGGCCGCAAGCCTGGCGATGAGCCAGCCAGCCGTGAGCAATGCGCTGCGTCGCGCCCGCAAGCTGACGAAAGATCAGCTCTTCCTCAAGACGGCGACCGGCGTGCAGCCGACGTCACGCATGGTCGCGATGTGGCCCGAGCTTCATCGCTCGCTGACGGCGATCCGCGCCGCTTTCAGCCCCGACGACTTCGACCCGGGATCAAATGCGACCAGTTTCCGGGTTGCGGTCACGGACAGTCTTGCAATGGAAGGTGTCAGCGCCATCACGCTGAAGTTACAGGCCGCGTCTCCGCGTGCCCGTGTTTCATTTGCCGTTCATACGCATGAGGGCTCGCTGGAGGGGATCGGTCGCGGCACACTCGACTGCGCCGTGGGCATGTTTGCCTCGCTGCCGAGAGAAGTACATGTGCAAAGCCTGCGGACGGATCGCTATGTCTGCGTCATGCGCAGCGGGCACGAATTGGCGCACTCCCTGACCCTTGATCAGTTCACCGCCGCCGCGCACGTGCTGGCAACTCCATCCGGCCTGGAACTGGGCCTTGTGGACGGCTGGCTCAGCCTGACGGGGCGGACAAGGACGATCGTCGCCGTGGTCAATCATTTTGCCGATGCGCTGAGGATTGTCGCGCGCAGCGACCTTCTTACCTGCGTGCCGCTTGGCTTCTTCAATGGACCCTGGCGCGCCATCGCCGATGAGCATGAGTTGGTGGTGTGCGACCTGCCGTTCGAGACGGAGAAACTGCTTTACAAGCTGATCTGGCACGAGCGCTTACACACCCACCCCGCCCACCAATGGTTTCGTTCGCTGGTGGGGGATGTCTGCGGATCTCCCCTCGACGGCTCGCCGATTGGTGATGCTGTCCCAGCCAAGCAAACATAGTCACGCTTATGGAGACCTATCCCTGACTGTAGTCCAGCGGCACATAGGTGTAGGCGCTATCGGCGTCGCGTCGCACATGGCCAAGTCCAGGAAACGATATGTGTGCCCCACCCACGATGTAGCCATTCTGCGCCGCATCAGCGAATGCGAGTTGATGCACCTGTTCGGCCTCCGATGCGTCCGCATCGTACTTTATGGTGACGGAAGGGTCTTTGAATTGCACCGCAGCGACATGCACGACGTCGCCCCACAGGACGATTTTCTCGCCCCTGCTTTCGACCACGTACATGGTGTGTCCGGGCGTGTGCCCATAGGCTGTTTGCGCGCGCATACCAGGCACCAGGTCGGTGTTGCCATCGAAAATGGCGAGCTTGCCAGCGCGCATATAGGGCGTGATCGATGCGATGGCAGCCTCAAAGAACCGCTTCGCTTCAGCCGGGGCAGCGCGCATGTTTGCCTCGCTCAGCCAGTAGTCGGTGTCCCGCTTTTCGACACGCACAATTGCATTGGGAAAAGCTCTCTGACCCTCGACCATGAGACCGCCAACGTGATCGGCGTGCAGATGCGTGAGGTAAAGCTCATCGATCTGCTCTGGCTGATACCCGGACGCGCGCAGATTGCTGAGCAGATGGCCCGTCGTTGGCCCCAACAGTGAGCCTGCACCGGCGTCGATCAAAACCAGTTTGGCTCCGGTATTGACGAGGAAGGAGTTGTGCGAGGTCTCGACGAGGTCGCCGAGATAATTGCGTTTGAGTGCTTCTTCGATCCGAGCCGGGTCGCCCTGCAGCAGCTTCGTGGCAGGCAGCATATTGCTGCCGTCGGATAGCGCTGTTATCTCAAAATCGCCGACCGCCAGGCGGTAAAACCCGGGTGCCTGGCTTTTCACCATGGGCGCACCAGCGAACACAGGCGTTGCAAAACTGCTGGCCAGGCAAAAACAGCCAGCGGCCAAAAAGCTGCGACGGGTGTGATTGATGACGTCGCCGCTGATCTGCCGCGGCTGAACAGAGCCTCCGGCGTCGTCGAACAAGCGATCGAGCGTTACCCGGGGAACGACCATTTTCGGACCTCTGTTTGCGTTCTGTCGGGGGCGCTGCGGATGGACGCAAGTCCTTCCGCCTCGATCCTCGTTCGCCGAAGCACGCCTCGGCTGGCGGCTCTTGTGTGCGTATCGTTGCCGAGATGGCTAACCCCGTCCAATTCAGAATTTGGGGCAGCATCATAATTCCGGTGAATATTCCCTGGCCAGGAATGTCTGCGACCCGGGACCTCGGACGGAATGGATGACGCTGCCGCGCGCCGTGGCGCGTCTGGGGTCGGCACTTTATGGAATGATGTCCAAGACGTAGATTTCCTCACCACGAACGCCATCCGTCGAATGCGTGGCTGCATTGCCTTCCGCGGTCGCTCGCTGGATAGTCCCGGCAATGTTCGAGACTATTGCGACTCACTGGACCCAAATCCTGGCGATCATCTCGGTGGTGATGGCGACCGTCGGCATCGCCCACGCCGTCATGACCAAGGAGGATGTGCGCGCCGCGACAGGCTGGGTCGGCGTGATGGTGCTGTCGCCGATCCTTGGCGTGCTGATCTATGCCGTGGCCGGCATCAACCGCATCCGCCGCGCCACGATCACCGCGCAGCGCCCGCTTTCCGGCGACGCCGTATCCGCCAAGCATGAGCGTGACATCGCCGCCGAGGAGGCGCTGATCGTCGAGCGTTACGGCCAACGCTTCACCGGCCTGCGGACGCTGGGTGACAGGGTGGCGCGGCGCGCGCTTAACCCCGGCAATGCCATCGATGTACTGGAGACCGGCGACGAGGCCTATGCCGCCATGTGCGCGGCAATCGATGGCGCCGAGCGCAGCGTCCTGCTCGAGACCTATATTTTCGACAATGACGCCGTCGGCCTGCTTTTCGTCGAATCGCTGGCCGGCGCGGTCGGGCGCGGCGTCACCGTTCGCGTGCTGATCGACGCCGTCGGCGCCCGTTATTCCGTCCCCAGCATCCTCGGCCATCTGCGCCGCGCCAACATCCCCGCCGATGTCTTTAACGGCAACATCGTCATGGGCTTGCGCCTGCCCTACGCCAACCTGAGAACCCACAGGAAAATCCTGGTGGTCGACGGCACGGTTGCCTTTACCGGCGGCATGAACATCCGCAAGGGTTTTTCCGAGGAGTTCGCCGGATCGAACAGCGCCAGGGACACGCATTTCAAGGTCAGTGGACCTGTCGTCGCCGACCTGTTCTCGGTCGCTGCCGAAGACTGGCGCTTCTCCACCAACGAAGCGCTGAAGGGCGATGCCTGGCGAATTGCCCCGCTGTCGCCGGCAGCCGGCCAGCCGATGCTGGTGCGGGCGGTCGCATCCGGGCCGGATGCCAGCAATGAGACCAACCACAAACTGCTGATCGGCGCCTTCTCGGTCGCGCGCAAGTCGATCCGCCTGATGTCGCCCTATTTCCTGCCGGACCGGGAACTGATCAGCGCCTTGATCACCGCCGCCCGGCGCGGCGTCGAGATCGATGTCGTGGTGCCGGCCGTCAACAATCTCTTCCTTGTCGACCGGGCCATGACCGCGCAATTCGACCAGATCCTCAAGAACTATTGCCGCATATGGCGAACGGAGGGGCCATTCGACCATTCCAAGCTGCTTTCGATCGACGGCGTGTGGGCCTATGTCGGCTCGTCCAACCTCGACGCCCGGTCGCTGCGGTTGAATTTCGAGATTGATCTGGAGGTTCTCGACGCAGGCTTTGCCCGCGAGATCGAAGGCCGGATTGGATCGGCGATCGAAACGGCTATCCCTGTCACGCTGGACTCCTTGCGGGCCCGGCCCTTCATCATCCGGCTGTTCGACCGTATCCTGTGGCTGGGATCGCCCTATCTCTAGATGGGTTCGCCCTATCTCTAGATGGGTTCTCACCCTATCTCTAAAACAGGCGCCATCTTTAACAAAACGACGTGTTTGACGGATAGTTTGGTGTCAGCCATGGAACATAAGCGCAAAGACTCTATTTGAGGTGCATGGTGAGACCAGCAGGCATGGCAGGCACACGGTGCGGATGAACGAACGCAGCCTCCCCGCAACCATGCTTTTGTCCATTCGCGACAGGCGGATGCAGAAGGCAAACGCTGCTGCGCACAAGGCGACCGCTACCACCGGAACGCTGGTCGCGTCCTACAACGTCCACAAATGCATCGGCGTCGACCGCAAGTTCGATCCCGAGCGGACCAGCCGCGTCATCCGTGAAATCGATCCGGACGTGATCGCCCTGCAGGAAGCGGACAACCGCTTCGGCGATCGTGACGGACTTCTCGACCTGCCCCGCCTCGAGCGGGAAACAGGCCTGGTGCCAGTGCCGATTTCAGCCACAGGCAAGGGCCATGGCTGGCACGGCAATGTCCTCCTGTTCAAGAAGGGCGTCGTCCGCGACGTGCATCAGATCAGGCTTCCCGGCCTCGAACCGCGCGGCGCGGTGGTGGCGGAGATCGACCTCGACGGAAACCGGACCTTGCGCGTCATCGCCGCTCATCTCGGTCTGCTGCGCCATTCGCGCTCGCAGCAGGCCCGCGTCGTGCTCGACATCATGAGCAGCGCCGACGAGAAGCCGACGCTCCTGCTTGGCGACCTCAACGAATGGCGGCTCGGCAACCGCTCGGCGCTCAACACGCTGCATGCCACGTTTGGGCCGCAGCCACCGGCAGTCCCCACCTTCCCCTCAAACCTGCCGCTGCTGGCGCTCGACAGGATCATGACCAACCGGCACGGCATGATCACAGCGGTGGAAGCGCATGATACGCCGCTTTCACGCGTTGCCTCCGACCATCTGCCGCTGACGGCCTTCGTTCGTCTATAGGCCTGTCGTGCCCCGGCCTTGTTGTGCATGGCCTTGAAAAGCTCGGGATTCATTTTGGAACGCTAATTCTTTCTGCGAGTTGATACGCATTGAACCGCAGGAGGACGAAACATGAAGAAGTTATTCTTGGCTTCCATGGTGGCATTGGCCGCCACAGCCGCAGTCATTGCGCCGACACAAGCCGCAAGCGTGATTATCCAGTCGGATGACGGCAACCAGTATTCACCCGATAATAACGACCAGATCGTCGTTCGCCGCCATCACCGGCACAACAACAACGACGACCAGTATGGCGACGACCAGAACGTGCAATATGATAACAACAACGATGGCGAGTATCGTCGCCACCACCGGCATCACCGCTGCCACATCGAGATCATCAAGCACTGGCGCCACCATCACAAGGTGATCGAGCAGGTCCGCGTCTGCACCTGACCCACCCATGAATTCGCGGCCCCATTAGCGGCAAGCCGCCTGCGCCGTTTCCGACAGGAAGCGATCCGCAGTTGCAAGCGATGATGCGGCATAGCCACGTCCCTTGAAACGGGCGTGGCTATGCCGCATTGCACAATTTCGCGGCGTTGCCCACAATGCAGGCATGGTCCGATCCTCCCTAGCCGTCCTGGTGATCGACGAAAATCGCATCCGCGCCTCGATCATCGAGGCCGGCCTGCGCGAGGCCGGCCATCAGCGGGTCACCGTCATCCATGACGTGACCGGCATTGCGCGACGGATCGCCGAGATCGAACCCGACGTTATCGTCATCGATCTCGAAAACCCCAACCGCGACATGCTCGAAAACATGTTCCAGCTGTCACGCGCCGTAAAGCGGCCGATCGCCATGTTCGTCGACCGCTCCGACCAGGCCTCGATCGAGGCCGCGGTCGATGCCGGCGTCTCGGCCTATGTCGTCGACGGGCTCAGGCAAGAGCGCGTCAAGCCGATCCTCGACATGGCGGTGAGCCGCTTCAATGCCTTCTCGCGCATGGCGCGCGAACTGGAAGAGGCGCGTAGCGAACTCGAGAGCCGCAAGGTCATCGATCGCGCCAAGGGCATATTGATGAAGTCGCGCGGCCTCTCCGAAGAGGCCGCCTATACGCTGCTGCGCAAGACGGCGATGAACCAGAACCGCAAGATCAGCGACATCGCCCAGAGCCTGGTGACTGCCGCCGGGCTGCTCGGACCAGCGGAGGACGAATGAGCATGGGCGCCGAGCACCAGATCACCGCCGGCTTCATGCCGCTCTTCGACAGCGCCGTGCTGGTCGCCGCAAGCGAGTTGGGCTTCGCCACACGTGAAGGCATTGACCTCACGCTGCACCGCGAGACGTCCTGGGCCAACATCCGCGACCGCATCGCCATCGGCCACTTCGATCTTGCCCATATGCTGGGACCGATGCCGCTCGCCTGCAATCTCGGGCTGACGCCGCTCGCTTCCGAAACCATCGTGCCGTTCTCGCTTGGGCTCGGCGGCAATTGCGTCACCATCTCCAACGCGGTGTGGGACGGCATGGCGGCGCATGGCGCTGAACCCGATCTCGATCCGGCGCGCGCGGGGAAGGCACTTGGCGCATTCATCCGTGAGCGGGTGGTGGCCGGCCACGACCCGCTTCGCTTTGCCGTCGTGCATCCGCATTCCGGGCACAATTACGAACTGCGCTACTGGCTTGCCGCTTGCGGCATCGATCCCCAGCGCGAAATCGAGATCGTCATCGTACCGCCTCCCTTCATGGCCGACGCATTGGCCGCTGGGCGCATCGACGGCTACTGCGTCGGTGAGCCCTGGAACAGCGCCGCGGTCGCCGCCGGCACCGGCCATATCGTCACCGTCAAGGCGCTGTTGTGGAAGAACAGCCCGGAGAAGGTGCTCGGCGTGCGCAAGGCCTGGGCGGACGAGAATCCCGGGGCTCTGGCGGCACTGCTGCGCGCGCTGCATCATTCGGCGCGCTGGTGCCAGGATCCGGCCAACCACGCCGAATTGGCTGCGGTGATGGCGCAACCCGGTTTCCTCGGCCTGCCGCCAGCGGTGCAGATGCCGATCCTGACCGGCCATCTCCGATTGGGCGGCGGGGCGGAGCTGGAGATCGACGATTTCTTCCTGCCTTTCGACAAAGCCGCAAACTTTCCGTGGAAGAGCCATGCGCTTTGGTTTTACACGCAGATGGTGCGCTGGGGCCATGTGGCGCACACGCCTGAGAACCTCGCCATTGCGCGCGAATGCTATCGGCCCGACCTCTACCGCTCGGCTCTGAAGCCGCTCGGCGTCGCCCTTCCCGGCGCCAATGCGAAGGTCGAAGGCGCGCTCAAGGTCGCCACCGCGGTCGGCGCGACCGGGGCCGGCCTGGTGCTTGGTCCGGACGGCTTCTTCGACGGCCAGATCTTCGATCCCGATGAGATCGAAACGTATATCGAGAAGCAGAAATCGGCACGCGCGGACGCCTGATCGTTTTCGCGCCATTCTTGTGCATTGCACAAAAATTGTGCGTGCAATTGCTCTAATGAACAATCTTTGGCCTGCTCACCATATCGCCTGGCGCGTCGGCGGCGTGCACTTATCGTTGATTCCATTGATGTTTTCTCATTCTCCGCAAACTGGCACGGTTCGTGCTTTGAAATAGCCAAGGCCCTTCGTGGGTCACGGAATAGGCGTCCAATGGCGGGCGCCCACAGGCAAAGCTGCCGCTCAGGTCGACACGCGATCCCGGATGTACGGACGCGCGAAGACCTGGCCGGCGGCTTTTTTGTTTTGAAATCGCGTTCAACCGGAGACGACGATGAAGAAGACGATGAAGAATTGGATCGGGACGGGAACGTCGCTTGGGGATGTGACGCGTCGCGATTTTCTGGTCAGCAGCGCCATGACGGCCGGCCTGTTCATGGTGGCCCGCAAACTCTTCCCCTCCGGCGCCTATGCCGCCACCTCCGCGCCGGAGGTTACCGGCGCCAAGCTCGGCTTCATCGCGCTGACCGATGCCGCGCCGCTGATGATCGCCAAGGAGAAAGGCCTCTTCGCCAAGTTCGGCATGCCCGATGTCGAGGTGCTCAAGCAGGCGTCCTGGGGCGCGACGCGCGACAATCTGATGCTCGGCGGTGCCGCAAACGGCATCGACGGCGCCCACATCCTGACCCCGCTGCCTTACCTGATGCACACCGGCAAGGTGACGCAGAACAACCAGCCGATGCCGATGGCGATCGTGGCGCGGCTCAACTACGACTGCCAGGGCATTTCGGTTGCCCAGGAATATGCCGCCACCGGCGTCGGCCTCGACGCCTCCAAGCTGAAGAACGCCTTCGCCGCCAAGAAGGCAGCCGGCAAGGACATCAAGGCCGCCATGACCTTCCCCGGCGGCACACACGACCTCTGGCTGCGCTACTGGCTGGCCGCCGGCGGCATCGATCCCGACAAGGACGTCTCGACCATCGTCGTTCCGCCGCCGCAGATGGTGGCCAACATGAAGGTCGGCAACATGGACGTGTTCTGCGTCGGCGAGCCGTGGAACGAGCAGCTCGTCCATCAGGGCGTCGGCTTCACCGCTGCCACGACGGGCGAATTGTGGAAAGGCCATCCCGAAAAGGCGCTCGGCCTGCGCGCCGAATTCATCGAAAAGAACCCGAACGCCACCAAGGCGATCCTGATGGCCGTCATGGAAGCCCAGCAATGGTGCGAGGCCAAGGAGAACAAGGACGAGATGGCCGCCATCATCGGCAAGCGGCAGTGGATGAACGTGCCTGTCGCCGACATCATCGGCCGCCTCAAGGGCGACATCAACTACGGCAACGGCCGCGTCGCCAACGGCACCGACCTCTACATGAAGTTCTGGAAGGGCGGCGTCTCCTACCCATTCAAGAGCCACGACAGTTGGTTCCTCGCCGAAAACATCCGTTGGGGCAAGTTCGCGCCGACCACCGACATCAAGGCGCTGGTCGACCAGGTCAACCGCGAGGATCTGTGGCGCGAGGCGGCCAAGGATCTTGGCGTTGCGGCGGCCGACATTCCAGCGTCCTCGTCGCGCGGCGTCGAGACCTTCTTCGACGGCAAGGTCTTCGATCCGGCCAACCCGTCCGCCTATCTCGACAGCCTGAAGATCAAGGCGTCGGCATAACCGGCGCAAGCGGCTTCACAGCCGCTTCTCACCAGTGCCCCACGGAGTTTTTCCCAGACATGTCGATCCAGACTATCGAGGATACCAAGGTGAAGGCGTTCCCCGCCAAACCGGCCGAGGTGATCGCCTTCACCGCCAGGGCGCGGCGTCGCTTCGACCCGCTCGCCATCGCCGGCAAACTGGCGAGCACGCTGGTGCCACCGATCATCGTCATCGCCCTCATGCTGATCGTCTGGCAGGTCGCCTGTTCCTCGCCCACGTCAAGCCTGCCGCCGCCCAGCCAGGTGTGGAAAGAGGCCTATGACCTGATCGCGCATCCGTTCTTCGACAATGGCCCGCAGGATATCGGCCTGGCCTGGCGGGTGCTGATCTCGCTGCAGCGCGTCGCCATCGGCTTTGGCATGGCGGCCATCGTCGGCGTCGCGCTTGGCGCGCTGGTCGGCCAGTCGATCTGGGCGATGCGCGGCCTCGATCCGGTGTTCCAGATCCTGCGCACCGTGCCGCCGCTCGCCTGGCTGCCGCTGTCGCTGGCGGCATTCCGCGATTCCAGCCCGTCGGCGCTGTTCGTCATCTTCATCACCTCGATCTGGCCGATCATCATCAACACTGCCGTTGGCGTCCGCAACATTCCCGAGGACTACCGCAACGTCTCGCGCATCCTGCGGCTCAACCAGCTCGAGTTCTTCGTCAAGATCATGGTGCCGGCTGCGGCCCCCTACATCTTCACCGGTCTGCGCATCGGCATCGGCCTGTCCTGGCTCGCCATCGTCGCCGCCGAAATGCTGACCGGCGGCGTCGGCATCGGCTTCTTCATCTGGGACGCGTGGAACTCGTCGCGGCTGCCCGACATCATCGTCGCGCTCGCCTATATCGGCGTCACCGGCTTCTGCCTCGACCGCCTGGTCGCGGCAGTCGGCGCCTTCGTCACCCGCGGCACAACGGCAAAGTGAGGAAAGCGCCATGACGGCCTATCTGAAACTCGACCATATCGACAAATCCTTTGCCCGTGGCGGCCAGGTCAGCGAGGTGCTGAGGGACATCAGGCTGACCATCGACAAGGGCGAGTTCGTCTCCATCATCGGCCATTCCGGCTGCGGCAAGTCGACCTTGCTCAACCTGATCGCCGGCCTGACCAAAGTTTCCGCCGGCGCCGTGCTGCTCGAAGACAAGGAAGTCGACAGCCCCGGACCGGAACGCGCCGTGGTGTTCCAGAACCACTCGCTGCTGCCCTGGCTCACCGTCTACGAGAACATCAACCTCGCGGTATCCAAGGTCTTCGGTCGCTCGAAGAGCAAGGCCGAGCGGCATGACTGGATCATGCGCAATCTCGACCTCGTGCAGATGGCGCATGCCAGGGACAAGCGCCCAGCCGAGATATCGGGCGGCATGAAGCAGCGCGTCGGCATTGCGCGCGCGCTGGCCATGGAACCGAAGATCCTGCTGCTCGACGAGCCGTTCGGCGCGCTCGACGCGCTGACCCGCGCCCATCTGCAGGACGCGGTGATGGACATCCATTCCAGGCTCGGCTCGACGACGATCATGATCACGCACGATGTCGACGAGGCGGTGCTGCTCTCCGACCGCATCGTCATGATGACCAATGGTCCGGCGGCGACCATCGGCGAAGTGCTTCCCGTGCCGCTGGCACGGCCGCGCCGGCGCGTCGAGCTTTCCTCCGACCGCACCTTCCTGCGCTGCCGCGAGGCGGTGCTGAAATTCCTCTACGAACGCCACCGCTTCGTCGAAGCCGCGGAGTAACGCCATGACCGAAAAACTCGTCATCATCGGCAACGGCATGGCCCCCGGGCGCATGCTGGAGCATCTGCTGGAGCAGGCGCCGGGCCGCTACGCCGTCACCATTTTCAACGCCGAGCCGCGCGTCAATTACGACCGCATCATGCTGTCGCCGGTGCTGTCGGGCGAAAAGGCCTATGAGGAAATCATCATCCACGGCGATGGCTGGTACATCGCCAACAACATCACCCTCTACAAGGGCCACAAGATCGTGGCCATCGACCGCACGGCGAAGACCGTCACCTCCGACCACGGCGTCACCGAGCCCTACGACAAGCTGGTCATCGCCACCGGCTCGGTGCCGTTCATCATTCCGGTGCCGGGCCACAATCTGCCGGGCGTGCTCACCTATCGCGATCTCGACGACGTCCAGGCGATGATGCTGGCCGCCCAGTCGCGCGCCAAGGCCGTGGTCATCGGCGGCGGCCTGCTTGGGCTGGAGGCGGCTGCGGGCCTCAACGCGCAAGGCATGGACGTCACCGTGCTGCATGTCATGCCCACGCTGATGGAGCGCCAGCTTGATCCGGCTGCAGGCTATCTCTTGCAGCGCGCAGTCGAACAACGCGGCATCAAGGTCATCACCAAGGCCAACACGCAGGCGATCACAGGCAACGGCAAGGTCGAGCAGGTGGAACTCGCCGACGGCACCATCATTCCGGCGACGCTGGTGGTCATGGCCGTCGGCATCAGGCCGAATTCAGCGCTGGCCAAGGAAGCGGGCATCGCCGTCAACAGAGGCATCGTCGTCGACGCCGGCATGCGCAGCAACGATCCCGACATCTATGCGCTCGGCGAATGCGCCGAGGTCAATGGCATGGTCTACGGGCTGGTCGCGCCGCTCTACGAGATGGCGCGCGTTGCCGCGAGCCAGCTCGCCGGCAACGAGGCGGCCGCCTTCGTCCATATGGACACGCCGACCAAGCTCAAGGTCACCGGCATCGACCTGTTCTCGCTCGGCGACTTCGCCGAGGGCGAGGACCGCCAGGAGATCGTGCTGCGCGATGCCGCGGCCGGTGTCTACAAACGTCTGGTGCTGAAGGACGATCGCATCATCGGCACCGTGCTTTATGGCGAGACGGCGGATGGCGCCTGGTTCAACGATCTCAAGAAGAAGCAGACCGACATATCGGAGATGCGCGACACGCTCATCTTCGGCCAGTCCTACCAGGGGGGTGCCCCGCTGGACCCTATGGCGGCCGTTGCAGCCTTGCCGGATGATGCGGAAATCTGCGGCTGCAACGGCGTCTGCAAGGGCAAGATCACGGGTGCGATCACCGCCAAGGGCCTGACCTCTCTCGACGATGTGCGCGCCCACACCAAGGCGTCGGCCTCATGCGGGTCCTGCACCGGGCTGGTCGAGAAGCTGATGGTGCTGACCCTCGGCGATACGTACAATCCGGCCGCGGTTCAGCCAATGTGTGGCTGCACGACGCTCGGCCATGACGAGGTGCGCCGGCTGATCATCGCCAAGCACCTGAAGACCATTCCCGCCGTCATGCAGGAACTGGAATGGACGACGTCCTGCGGCTGCGCCAAATGCCGGCCGGCTCTCAACTATTACCTCGTCTGCGATTGGCCGGACGACTACGCCGACGACTACCAGTCGCGCTTCATCAATGAGCGGGTCCACGCCAACATCCAGAAGGACGGCACCTATTCCGTGGTGCCGCGCATGTGGGGCGGCGTGACCAATGCCGCCGAACTGCGCGCCATCGCCGACGTCGTCGACAAGTTCGAGATCCCGATGGTCAAGGTCACCGGCGGCCAGCGCATCGACATGCTGGGCATCCGCAAGGAAGACCTGCCGGCGGTGTGGGCCGATCTCGGCCAGGCCGGGTTCGTCTCCGGCCACGCCTATGCCAAGGGCCTGCGCACGGTGAAGACCTGCGTCGGCTCCGACTGGTGCCGCTTCGGTACGCAGGATTCGACCGGCTTGGGCATCCGCATCGAGAAATTCATGTGGGGCTCGTGGACCCCGGCCAAGGTCAAGATGGCGGTGTCGGGCTGTCCTAGGAACTGCGCCGAGGCGACCTGCAAGGATGTCGGCGTCATCTGCGTCGACAGCGGCTACGAGATCCACTTCGCCGGCGCCGCCGGCCTCGACATCAAGGGCACCGAGGTGCTCGGCATGGTCAGGACCGAGGACGAGGCGCTGGAGCACATCGTGGCGCTGACGCAGATGTACCGCGAGCAGGGCCGCTATCTCGAGCGCATCTACAAATGGGCCAAGCGCATCGGCATCCCGGAGATCAAGCGCCAGATCATGGACGATGCCGACAAGCGCAAGGCCTATTACGAGCGGTTCGTGTTCTCGCAGAAATTCGCCCAGGTCGACCCATGGTCGGAACGCGTCTCGGGCAAGGACAAGCACGAATTCCGGCCGATGGCTTCGGTCGGGTTTGCCGAGGCGGCGGAGTGATGGAGATGAACTGGATCGCCATCGGCTCCCTCTCCGACATCCCCCGCCGTGGCGCGCGCTGCGTTGCCACGCCGCAAGGCAAGGTCGCGGTCTTCCGCACCCAGGATGATCAGGTCTATGCCATCGACGACCATTGTCCGCACAAAGGCGGGCCGCTCAGCCAGGGCATCGTCCATGGCACCGCGGTGACCTGCCCTCTGCACAATTGGGTGATCTCGCTGGAGACCGGCAAAGCGCTCGGCGCCGACGAGGGCATGGTGCGCACCATCCCGGTCAAGGTCGAGGGCGAGCGCCTGTTCCTGGCGCTGGAAGCGCTGGCCAGCCGCGCGGCTTGAACCCATGGAAATCGACGCAGCACGCGAGGTGAGGACCACCTGCCCCTATTGCGGGGTGGGCTGCGGCGTGCTGGCGAAGGTCGCCGCGGACGGGCAAGTGTCCGTCCGCGGCGACCCCGATCATCCCGCGAATTTCGGCCGGCTCTGCTCCAAGGGCTCGGCACTGGCCGAGACCATCGACCTCGACGGCAGGCTGCTTTATCCCGAAATCCACGGCCGCCGCGTCGGCTGGAACGAGGCGCTCGACCTCGTCGCTTCGACCTTCTCGCAAACCGTCGCCGAGCACGGCCCGGACGCGGTCGCTTTCTATGTCTCGGGCCAGTTGCTGACCGAGGATTATTACCTCGCCAACAAGCTGATGAAGGGCTTCATCGGCTCGGGCAACATCGACACCAATTCGCGTCTGTGCATGGCTTCCTCGGTCGCCGGCCACCGCCGCGCCTTCGGCTCCGACACGGTGCCGGGAACCTATGAGGATCTCGAGCTTGCCGACCTCATCGTGCTGGTCGGCTCCAACCTCGCCTGGTGCCACCCCGTGCTCTACCAGCGCATCGCCGCCGCCCGGGAAAAGCGGCCGGAGATGAAGGTCGTGCTGATCGACCCGCGCCGCACCATGACATCTGATATCGCCGACATGCATCTGGCCATCGCGCCGGATGGCGACGTCGCTCTCTTCACCGGCCTGCTTGCCTGGCTCGGCCAGCACAACGCGCTCGACCGCGCCTACATCACCGCGCACACGACCGGCTTCGGCCAAGCGCTTTTCGCCGCCTCGGCGCTCGACCTTGCCGGCATCGCAGCTGCGACAGGCCTGAGCGAGGATGAGCTCACCCGCTTCTACAGCCTGTTCGCCGCCACCACGAAGACGGTAACCGTCTACAGCCAGGGCGTGAACCAATCGTCGTCCGGCACCGACAAGGTCAACGCCATCATCAACTGCCATCTCGCCACCGGCCGGATCGGCAGACCGGGAGCCGGCCCGTTCTCGGTGACCGGCCAGCCCAACGCCATGGGTGGCCGCGAGGTCGGCGGTATGGCCAACATGCTGGCTGCCCATATGGAGATCGAAAACCCCGAACATCGCGACCGCGTGCAGCGCTTCTGGAACGCGCCGACCGTTGCCGAAAAGCCTGGCATGAAGGCGGTCGAGATGTTTCA
Organism: Mesorhizobium sp. P3_A8; assembly: GCF_056402995.1. Classification (NCBI taxonomy): domain Bacteria; kingdom Pseudomonadati; phylum Pseudomonadota; class Alphaproteobacteria; order Hyphomicrobiales; family Phyllobacteriaceae; genus Mesorhizobium; species Mesorhizobium sp. P3_A8. The sequence goes on from NZ_JBFUGI010000003.1 coordinate 109,550, forward strand.
AGCCGTGGCCGACGGGCGCATCAAGGCGCTGTGGATCATGGCCACCAACCCGGTCGATTCGATGCCGGACGCCGACGCCGTCGAGGCGGCGATCAAGGCCTGCCCCTTCGTCGTCGTTTCGGACGTGCTGGCCAGCACGGACACCGTGCGTCACGCCCATGTCCGGCTGCCCGCCGCCGCCTGGGGCGAGAAGGACGGCACGGTCACCAATTCCGAGCGCCGCATCTCGCGCCAGCGCGCCTTCCTGGATCTGCCCGGCGAGGCGCGACCCGACTGGTGGATCATAGCCGAGGTGGCGCGTCGGATGGGCTTTGGCGAGGCGTTTGCGCACGAGACGCCGACGGAGGTTTTTGGCGAGCACGCGAAGCTGTCTGGGTTTGAGAATGATGGTGCGCGGGATTTCGATATTGGTGCTTATGCCAGCGTCGATGGAGAAGATTACGAAGCATTGGCGCCTTTCCAATGGCCAGCGCCGAGCCAAGGCACCCCCCTCTGGCCTGCCGGCCATCTCCCCCGCAAGGGGGGAGATCAGCAGTCGCAACGGCCTTCGCCCATCTCCAACGACGGAGGATCGGCGGCGAGGCCAAAACTGTCAATCTCCCCCCTTGCGGGGGAGATGTCCGGCAGGACAGAGGGGGGTGTTCAAGCTCGACATCAGCCAGAGGCCGACCCTCCCTCCAACACCCGCTTCTTCGCCAACGGCAACTTCTACACACCCGACCGCAAAGCCCGCTTCATCGCCATCCGTGCCACCACCGAAACCCGCACCAGCCCCAACTTCCCGCTCATCCTCAACACCGGTCGTATCCGAGACCACTGGCACACCATGACGCGGACTGGCAAAAGCCCGCGTCTGTCCCAGCACATCGCCGAGCCCTTTGTCGAAATCCATCCGGCCGATGCACAGCACCACGGCATCGGCGATGCCGACATCGTGCGCATCTCCAGCCCGCGCGGCGACGTACTGGTCCGCGCCCTGATTACGCCCCGCCAGCGCCGGGGCAGCATCTTCGCGCCGATGCATTGGACCGATCAGTTCGCGGCAAAAGGCCGGCTCGACGTACTCACCGCGCCGCTCACGGACCCAATCTCAGGCCAGCCGGCGCTGAAACATGTCGCGGCTCGCATCGAGAAATTTGCCGCCAAGGCCTTTGCCTTCGCCGTGATGCGCCAGAAGCCGGGATTGATTGACGCAAGCTACTGGGCAGCAGCCCGCTGCAAGGGTGGGTGGCGGGTCGAGCTCGCCTTCGCCGACGACGCGGTCGACTGGACAGCCTTCGCCGGCTCTCTCCTCAATGCCCCCTCGGCGGACATGCTCGCCTATCACGACCGCGACGCCGGCCAACACCGCATTGCCGCCTTCGATGGCGAGCGCCTCGTGGGCGCCTTGTTCGTTGCGCCCGGCCCGGTCGCGGTGTCGCGCGGCTGGGCGGCTGAACAGTTGGAAGCGCCTCACGCCAGCCAGCGCGAGCGCTTCCGGATCGTCGCCGGTCGCGCCGGCGCCGAGCGGCCCGATGCCGGTGCCACCGTCTGCTCCTGTTTTGGCGTTGGGGCCAACCAGATCGCGGCGGCGGTGGCAGTCGGCTGCACGACTGTCGAAGCCATCGGCGGCGCCCTGAAGGCCGGCACCAATTGCGGCTCCTGCCGGTCCGAGATCCGCGCGATCATTGGGGCTAACCGGGTTCAGGCGGCCGAGTAGGCCGCGCCCTGGGGGCGAATGACTGGCCGGCAAGGCAGCGCCGAACCTGTCCAACTGTTAATTCGACTTGGGGTCGTTTCGGTCATATTGGTCGATGGGGCTAAGAGATGCCACCATGGACCAGCAATTGGAAATGCCCCTGCAGACGACTGTCGCGCCACGCCGTTCGCGTGGCTGGATTCCGTGGCTGATCTTCATCGCCATTGTCGCCGCCACTGGCGCCTATCTCTATCAGCGTCCGCATGTCGAGGCCAAGCTGCCCGGCGGCAGGCGCGGCGCGCAGCCGACGACGATCGGCGCCGCCGCCATCGAAAAAGGTACGATAGACGTTACCCTCAATGCCCTCGGCACGGTGACCTCGCTCTCCACCGTCACCGTCAAGTCGCAGGTCACCGGCCCGCTCATCCAGGTGAATTTCAAGGAAGGCCAGGACGTCAAGAAGGGCGACCTGCTGGCTGAGATCGATCCCCGCCCCTTCCAGGCGGCGCTCGCCCAGGCCCAGGGCCAGTTGGTGCGCGACCAGGCCATGCTGAAGGATGCTGGGCTCGACCTCGTCCGCGACCAGAAGCTGGTGGCCCAAGGGGCGGCGACGCCGCAGACCCTCGACGCGCAGGTCGCCCTTGTCGCGCAGGACCAGGGCTCCGTCCAGGTCGACCAGGCGATGATACAGACCGCCACCCTCAATCTCGATTATTGCCGCATCCTCTCTCCGGTCGACGGACGCGCCGGCCTGCGCCAGGTCGACCAGGGCAACTATGTCACCCCAGGCGACGCCAACGGCATCGTCATCATCACCCAGGTGCAGCCGATCAGTGTGTTGTTCACCGTGCCCGAGGACGAATTGCCGGCGATCGCGCAACGCATGCAGCAGGGCGCCGTGCTGCCCACCTCCGCTTTCGACCGCGCCGGAGCCAAGAAGCTCGCCGACGGCCAGCTCGAGACCTTCGACAGCCAGATTGATCCAAGCACCGGCACCATCAAGCTGCGGGCCGGCTTCGCCAACGAAGCGCGCGTCCTCTACCCGAACCAGTTCGTCAACGTCTCGCTTCTCGTCGACGAGCACAAAAACGTGGCGATCGCCCCGATTGCCGCGATCCAGCGCGGCCTGCCCGGCACCTTCGTCTACCTGGTCAATCCCGACAGCACCGTCGCTGTGCGCAAGGTCACGCTTGGCGTCACCAATGGCGAACGCGTCGAGATCCTCGCCGGCCTCAATCCTGGCGACCGCGTCGTCGTCGACGGCGCCGACAAGCTCCGCGACGGCGCCCATATCAACCTCCAGCAGGACGGCCAGGCGGCCCCGGCGCAGCCCTCGGCACAGGCACCCTCGCAACCATCGACGCCTGCGCCGGCAGGGACAACGCCGCCAGCTCAAGCCCAACCTGACGCTCAATCCCCACCCGACCAGCCTGCATCCGATACGCCGAATCCAGACAACACAGGCAAGCACAAGGGCAAGGGTCACAAGCATCGACATTCAGACTCGGGGCAGTCGGAGTCCGGGCAGCAGCAATGAGCCCGTCGCGCGCCTTCATCCTGCGGCCGGTGGCGACATCGCTGTTCATGGTCGCAATCATGCTGTCCGGCCTGCTGGCCTACCGTTATTTGCCTGTCTCGGCCCTGCCCGAGGTCGACTATCCCACCATCCAGGTGCAGACCTTCTATCCCGGCGCCAGCCCTGACGTCATGACGTCCTCGGTCACGGCACCGCTGGAAGTCCAGCTCGGACAGATCGCCAACCTCAACCAGATGAACTCGGTGAGTTCGGCCGGTTCCTCCGTCATCACGCTGCAGTTCAGCCTGGCGATCTCGCTCGATGTTGCCGAGCAGGAGGTGCAGGCCGCCATCAATGCCGCCGGCAACCTGCTGCCGGCCGACCTGCCGGCGCCGCCGATCTATGCCAAGGTCAACCCGGCCGACGCGCCGGTGCTGACGCTCGGTCTGACCTCGGCGACGATGCCGCTGCGCGACGTGCAGCAGCTTGCCGACACCAGGCTGGCGCAGAAGATATCGCAGCTGCCGGGCGTCGGCCTGGTCAGCCTCAGCGGCGGCCAGCGCCCCGCCGTGCGCGTCCAGGCCGATCCGCGCAAGCTCGCCGCCTACGGGCTCAACCTCGACGATCTGCGCACCACGCTTGGCAGCGCCAATGTCAACACGCCGAAGGGCAATTTCGACGGGCCGTCGCGGGCCTACACCATCAACGCCAACGACCAGCTGAAGAGCGCCGACGAATACCGCTCGCTGATCGTCGCCTACAAGGACGGCGCGCCGGTGCGCTTGAGCGACGTCGCCGACGTGGTCGACGCCACCGAGAACAACCGGCTGGCGGCCTGGATGAACAGCACGCCGGCGATCATCCTCAACATACAGCGCCAGCCCGGCGCCAACGTCATCGACGTGGTGGACCGCATCAAGGCGCTGCTGCCGCAGCTCCAGGCCTCGCTGCCGAACGCCGTCGACGTCAAGGTGCTGACCGACCGCACCACGACCATCCGCGCCTCGGTGCGTGACGTCGAATACGAACTGACGCTGTCGATCATCCTCGTCGTGCTGGTCATTTTCGTCTTCCTCCGCAGCGCGCGCGCCACGCTCATCCCGAGCCTGTCGGTTCCCCTATCGCTGGTCGGCACGCTTGGCGTCATGTACCTGTTCGGCTTCAGCCTCGACAATCTGTCGCTGATGGCGCTGACCATCGCCACCGGCTTCGTCGTCGACGACGCCATCGTCGTCATCGAGAACGTCGCGCGCTATGTCGAGGAAGGCGCGACACCGCTAGAAGCGGCGCTGAAAGGCTCGCAGCAGATCGGCTTCACCATCATCTCGCTGACGGTCTCGCTGATCGCGGTGCTGATCCCGCTTCTGTTCATGGGCGATGTCGTCGGCCGGCTGTTCCGCGAATTCTCCATCACGCTTGCCACCACCATCCTGATCTCGGCCGTGGTGTCGCTGACCTTGGTGCCGATGGCCTGCGCCAAGCTGCTCAAACCGGTGGCGGCGGTACGCGAGAATGCCCTGCAGCGCGCCAGCCGCGACTTCTTCGACTGGGTGATCCGCGGCTACGGCCGGGCGCTGACCTGGGTGCTCGACCGGCAGACGCTGATGCTCGTGATGGCGGCGGCGACCCTCGTGCTGACGGCGGCGCTCTACGTGGTCATCCCCAAGGGGTTCTTCCCGGTGCAGGACACCGGCGTCATCCAGGCCATCACCGAAGCGCCGCAGTCGATCTCCTATGCCGCGATGGCGCAACGACAGCAGCAGCTGGCCGCCATCATTCTCAAGGACCCGGATGTCGACAGCCTGTCGTCCTTCATCGGCGTTGACGGCACCAACACCACGATGAATGTCGGCCGCATCCTGATCAACCTCAAACCGCATGAGGAGCGCAGCGCCGACATCACCGCGGTCATCGCCCGCCTGAAACAGGAAGCCGCTCCGGTGGCCGGCGTCACGCTCTACATGCAGCCGGTTCAGGACTTGACCATCGACGGCCAGGTCAGCCGCACCCAGTATCAATTCGTGCTCCAGGACGCCAATGCCGACGAACTCGGAGAATGGACGCCGAAGCTGCTCACAAAACTGAACACACTGCCGCAGCTCGCCGATGTCGCCAGCGACCTGTCGAACAGCGGCCTTGCCGTCTTTGTCGACATCGACCGCGACCAGGCCGCGCGCTTCGGCATCACGCCGGCGACCGTCGACAACGCGCTCTACGACGCTTTCGGCCAGCGCATGGTCTCGACCATCTACACCACGTCAAGCCAGTCCCGCGTCATTCTCGAAGCCGCCCCGTCCGAACAGGATTCGCTCAAGGCGCTCGCTTCCGTCTACCTGCCCTCGTCGGCGGGCGGCGCCCCGGTGCCGCTGTCGGTGGTGGCAACCACCCATATCGCCACCACGCCGCTGCAGATCACCCATATGGGGCAATTCCCCGCCACCACCGTCTCATTCAACCTGGCCCCCGGTGCTTCGCTCGGCGAGGCGGTCACCGCGATCGAGCAGGCGCAGGCCGACATCGGCATGCCGCTCAGCATCATCACCAGCTTCCAGGGCGCGGCGCGCGCTTTCCAGGCTTCGCTCGACAACACGCTGTTCCTGATCCTGGCGGCGGTGGTGACCGTCTACATCGTGCTCGGAGTGCTCTATGAGAGCTTCATCCACCCCATCACCATCCTGTCGACGCTGCCTTCGGCCGGCATCGGCGCGCTGCTGGCGCTGATGATCGCCGGCCAGGACCTGACGATCATCTCGATCATCGGCATCATCCTGCTCATCGGCGTGGTCAAGAAGAACGCCATCATGATGATCGACTTCGCGCTCGACGCGCAGCGCAATGAAGGCAAGGCGCCGCGCGAGGCCATCTACCAGGCCTGCCTGCTGCGCTTCCGCCCGATCCTGATGACAACGCTGGCGGCGATGCTGGGTGCCTTGCCGCTGATGCTCGGTACCGGCGTCGGCTCGGAACTGCGCCATCCCTTGGGCGTCTCCATTGTCGGCGGCCTGTTGCTCAGCCAGTTGCTGACGCTGTTCACCACGCCGGTGATCTATCTCTGGTTCGATCGCCTCGCCGCCCGCTTCCGAGGCATCGAACCCAACCTTCCCCACGGCCCCGGTCTTCCTCACACCCATGGTGCGGGCGCCAGGCCATGAACCTGTCGGTTCCCTTCATTCGGCGGCCGGTGGCGACGACGCTGCTGACCTTCGGCCTGCTGGCGGCCGGGCTGGTGGCGTTTCCGCAATTGCCGGTGGCGCCGCTGCCGGCGGTGGACTACCCCGTCATCTCGGTATCGGCCTCGCTGCCGGGCGCGAGCCCCCAGGTGGTGGCCAACACCGTCGCCAGCCCACTCGAGCGGCATCTCGGCGAAATCGCCGATGTCAACGAAATGACCTCGTCGAGCAGCGTCGGCAGCGCCCGCATCACCTTGCAGTTCGGGCTGGACCGCGACATCGACGGCGCCGCGCGTGACGTCCAGGCGGCGATCAACGCCGCGCGCGCCGACCTGCCGTCCAGCCTTCGCTCAAATCCCACCTATCGCAAGGTCAATCCGGCCGACGCCCCGATTCTCATCCTGTCGATGACATCGGACACTTTGTCCAAGGGTCAGCTCTTCGATGAAGCCAGCACCGTGCTGGCGCAGAAGCTCTCGCAGGTCGACGGCATCGGCGAGGTGTCGGTCGGCGGCAGCTCGCTGCCGGCGGTGCGCGTCGAGCTCAACCCGCAAGTGCTCTATGATTACGGCATTGGGCTGGAGGACGTGCGCGCCGCACTCGCCTCGGCCAATGCCCACAGCCCCAAGGGTGCCATCGATGTCGGCGACCAGCGCTATCAGATCTACGCCAACGACCAGGCCAACCAGGCGGATGCCTATCGCTCACTGATCGTCGCCTACCGCAACGGCGCGCCAGTCAGGCTTTCCGATGTCGGCCAGGTCAATGATTCCGTCGAGAACATCCGCAATGCCGGTCTCGCCAACGGCAAGCCGGGCGTGCTGATCATCCTCAACCGCTCGCCCAACGCCAACATCATCGCGACGGTGGACCGGGTGAAGGCGCTGCTGCCGACATTGCGCGCCTCGATCTCACCGGCCATCGACCTGTCGCTGGCGGTCGACCGCTCGACCACCATCCGCGCCTCGCTGAGCGAGGTCGCGCAGACGCTGATGATCGCCATCGGCCTGGTGATCCTCGTCGTCTTCGCCTTCCTGCGCGACGTGCGCTCGGCGCTGGTGCCGATCGTGGCCGTGCCCGTATCTCTGGTCGGCACGCTGGGCGTCATGTACCTGCTCGGCTTCAGCATCGACAATCTGTCGCTGATGGCGATGACCGTGGCCACCGGCTTCGTCGTCGACGACGCCATCGTCGTGCTCGAAAACATCGCTCGCCACACCGCTTCCGGCATGGGCCGCATGGAGGCGGCGATCAAGGGCTCCCAGGAGGTCGGCTTCACCGTGCTGTCGATGAGCCTGTCCCTGATCGCAGTCTTCATCCCGATCCTGCTGATGGGCGGCATCGTCGGACGGCTGTTCCGCGAATTCGCCATCACGCTGTCGGCGGCGATCCTGGTCTCGCTCGTTATCTCGCTGACCACCACGCCGATGATGTGCTCGATCCTGCTTCGCCCTGAAGGCCAGCGTGAACATGGCCGGCTCTACCGCTTCAGCGAGCGTATCTTCGAGGGCATGCTGGGCTTCTACCGCCGATCGTTGTCCTGGGCGCTCGACAATCCGCTGCTGATCATGGCGGTGCTGGCGGCAACGCTCTGCCTCAATGGCTACCTCTATGTTACCATCCCAAAAGGCTTCTTCCCGCAGCAGGACACGGGACGGCTGACCGGCTCGATCCAGGCCGACCAGGCAACCTCCTTCCAGTCGATGTCGCAGAAGCTCACCCAGTTCGCCGGCATCGTCAGCAAGGATCCGGCCGTCGACGCCGCTGTCGCCTTCACCGGCGGCGGCCAGACCAATTCCGGTTCCATGTTCGTGTCGCTGAAGCCGCTGGCCGAGCGCAAGATCTCCGCCGACCAGGTCATCGCCAGGCTGCGGCCCAAACTGGCAGTGGTGCCGGGCGCCACACTGTTCCTGCAGGCGGTGCAGGATATACGCGTCGGCGGGCGGCAGTCGAACGCGCAGTACCAGTACACCTTGCAAGGTGACAGTTTCGACGAACTGGCGGAGTGGGCGCCGAAGCTGGCCGCAGCGCTGCAAACGGAACCCAAGCTCACCGACGTCAACTCTGACCAGCAAAACAAGGGCCTCGAAGCCGACGTCACCATCGATCGCGACACCGCGACGCGTCTCGGCATATCAGCCAGCGAGATCGACAACACGCTTTACGACGCCTTCGGCCAACGCCAAGTGTCCACCATCTATGTCCAGCGCAACCAGTACCACGTGATCATGGAAGTGGCGCCGCAATACTGGCAAAACCCCGATGCGCTGAAGAAAGTCTATGTCAGCACATCGGGCGGATCGGTTGGCGGGTCGCAGTCGAGCAATGCGGTTGCCGGCACATTCGCTGTATCAGGCAAGTCCACCACTGCCCAATCGGTCGCCGCCGACGCCGCGCGCAACCAGGCCAACAATTCCATCACCAGCACCGGCAGGACGGCGGCCTCGACCGGTTCGGCGGTCAGCACCGGAGCCGAGACCATGGTGCCGCTGTCGGCCGTCGCGCATTACGGCCCCGGCAGCACGCCGCTGTCGGTCAACCACCAGGGCTTGTTCGTCGCCACCACGCTGTCATTCAACCTGGCGCCGGGCATCGCGCTCAGCGAGGGCGTCGAGGCCATCAACGCGGCCGCCGACCGCATCGGCATGCCGGCCACCATCCATGGCAGCTTCCAGGGCACGGCGCGCGTCTTCCAGGACTCGCTGTCCGACCAGCCGCTGCTGATCCTTGCCGCGCTGATCGCCGTCTATGTCGTGCTCGGCATTCTCTACGAAAGCTACGCCCACCCGCTGACCATTCTCTCGACCTTGCCCTCGGCCGGCGTCGGCGCCTTGCTGGCGCTGACCCTGTTCAACATCGAGTTCTCGATCATGGCGCTGATCGGCATCATCCTCCTGATCGGCATCGTCAAGAAGAACGCCATCATGATGATCGACTTCGCGCTGGCCGCCGAGCGCAACGAGGGCAGATCGGCGCATGACGCCATCTACCAGGCATGCCTGCTGCGCTTCCGCCCGATCATGATGACGACCATGGCGGCACTGTTCGGCGCCGTGCCGCTGGCGATCGGCCTTGGCGAAGGCGCGGAACTGCGCCAGCCGCTCGGCATCGCCATCGTCGGCGGCCTGATCCTGAGCCAGATCCTGACCCTCTACACGACGCCGGTCATCTACATCTATGTCGACCGCTTCGGTCGCTGGTGCCGGCAGTTGCGCTTGGCGACGCCACGCCTGCGGACGCTACGCCCACAACCGGGTGAATGAACGCTGCCGAGCAGCTTCCTATTGCACCGACCCAGCGCTACAGACAGCCGCGATCTCGCCGATATTCTGGCAGAAGGCAGGGCTGTCGAGGCGCGGGTCCTCGACCAGCGTCTGCGTGTCGCCACCGGTTGGCTGGCCGGTGAAGAACACCTGGACAGGCTGCCCGCCGCCATGGCTGGCCGCACTGTAGGCGACGACGCTGGCGGTGTCGGCCGATGGCGCAACACCGCTTGGCTGCACCACCAGATCGGCGCCGATATAGGTCAGGTCGTAATTGGTCGATGCGGCAAGGCTGCCCTGCTCGATGGCGTAGCTGCCCGGCGCACTTGCCGTGGTGGCATCGGTCGAGAGCGAGCCGGCGAGCGTGTCGCTGCCAACCAGCCCGAGCCCGCCGACCGTGTAAGTGAGCGGCGGATTGGTTGAGCCCTGCAGCCGGCTTTGCGCATCGGCGACGACTGTGATCGCCCGCTTGCCGATGCTGAAGTCGGCGCCGGCATAGGTGATGTCGTAGTTCGCGTTGGCGGCGTTGGTGATGGAGCCCTGGCCGATCGCGTAGATCCCGAAATTCTCACCCGAAGCGCGATCGAGCGCGCCGACAAGGGCGGCACCAGTGCCAAGCCCCGATGTCGTGTAGCCAAGCGTCGGATCGGTATTGCCGTAAATTTTGCCCTGACCAGCATTGGCGGTCACCGTGACCGCCCGCTTGCCGATGGCGAAATTGGCGCCGACATAGGTGATGTCGTAGTTCGCGTTGACGGCATTGGTGATCGTGCCTTGCCCGATCGTATAGGCGCCGACAGTCTCGCCCGCGCCACGGTCGAGCGCGCCGACAAGGGCCGTGCCGCTGCCAAGGTCGGAGAAGGTATAGCCGAGCGATGGATCGGCATCGCCATAGGTCTTGCCTTGGCCGGCATTGGCCGTGACGGTGACCGCCCGTTTGCCGATCGCGAAATCCGCGCTGGCGAAGGTGATGTCATAGTTCGCGTTAGCGGCGTTGGTCAGTGAGCCCAGGCCAATAGCGTAAGTCCCGACATTCTCGCCGGCGGCACGGTCGAGGCTTCCGACCAACGCCACACCCGTGCCGAGATCCGAGTAGGTGTAGCCATAGGATGACGGGTCGCCATTGCCGTAGGTCTTGCCTTGGCCGGAATTGGCCGTGACCGTGACCGCCCGCCTGGCAATGGTGAAGTTCGAACCGACATAGGTGATGTCGTAGTTCGAGTTATCTGTATCGGTCAGCGTGCCCTGACCGATCGCATAGGTGCCGGCGTTCTCGCCACCGGCGCGATCCAATGCACCGACGAGAGCGGTGCCCGTGCCAAGATCCGAATAGCTATAGCCATAAGACGATGGATCGGCATTGCCATAGGTCTTGCCTTGCCCGGAGGTCGCGGTGACGGTGACCGCGCGCTTGCCGATGCTGAAGGTCGAATCGACATAGGCGATGTCGTAATTCGAGTTGTTGGCGTTGGTCAGCGAACCCTGGCCAAGGACATAGGCGCCGACATCCTCACCCGAGGCGCGATCGAGCGCACCGACCAGGGCCGCACCGCTGCCGAGGTCGGTGTAGCTGTAGACATAGGCTGACGGGTCGGCGTTGCCGTAGGTCTTGCCTTGCCCGGAGATCGCTGTGACGGTGACAGCGCGCTTGCCGATGCTGAAGTCCGACCCGGCAAAGGTGATGTCGTAGTTCGAATTGTCGGCATTCTTCAGCGAACCCTGGCCGATGGCGTAGGTGCCGACATCCTCGCCCGAAGCGCGATCGAGGGCGCCGACCAGCGCCGCGCCACTGCCGAGGTCGCTATAGCTGTAGCCAAGGGTCGGATCGGCGTTGCCATAGGTCTTGCCCTGGCCGGAATTGGCCGTGACGGTGACGGCACGCTTGCCGACGCTGAAATCCTTGCTGACGAAGCTGATGTCGTAGTTCGCATTGTCGGCATTCGTCAGCGAGCCCTGTCCGATCGCGTAGGTTCCGACATTCTCCCCTAAAGCGCGGTCGAGCGCACCGACAAGAGCAACACCCGTGCCGAGGTCTGAATAGCTGTAGCCATAGGACGATGGATCGGCATCGCCGTAGGTCTTGCCCAGGCCGGAATCGACCGTGACGGTGACGGCGCGCTTGCCGATGCTGAAATCCTTGCTGACGAAGGTGATGTCGTAGTTCGAATTGTCGGCATTCGTCAGCGTGCCCTGGCCGATGGCGTAGCTGCCGACAGTCTCACCAGAATCGCGGTCGAGCGCCCCGACGAGAGCGACACCCGTGCCGAGATCCGAGTAGGTGTAGCCATAAGACGACGGATCGGCATCGCCGTAAATCTTGCCCAGGCCCGAATTGGCCGTGACGGTGACCGCCCGCTTGCCGATGCTGAAATCGGCACCGACGAACGTTATGTCGTAATTGGAATTCGCAACATCGAGCGTGCCTTGCTCAATGGCGTAGGTGCCGGCATCCTCGCCCGCGACGCGGTCGAGGATGCCCGTCAGCGACAAGCCGCCGAGATTGGAAACGGAATAGGTATAGGCAGCCGGATCGGCATCGCCGTAGACCTTGCCCTGCCCCTGATCGACGGTGACGGTGATCGCTCGCTTGTCGATGGTGAAATTGGCGCCGACATAGGTGATGTCGTAGTTCGAATTGTTGGCGTTGGTCAGTGAGCCCTGGCCAATCGCATAGGCGCCGGCATTTTCGCCGGCGACACGGTCGAGCGAGCCCGCCAGAGCGACGCCATTGCCGAAGTCCGAAACCGTATAGGTGTAGGAGGTGGGATCATCGTCGCCATAGGTCTTGTGCTGATCAGGATCGGCCGTGACGGTGATCGCCCGCTTGGAGACGCTGAGCTGTCCTGCGCTGCTGAAGGCGAAGCCGTAGCCGTTGAGCGCGGTGAGAGTGCCGGCGCCGATGGTGATCGCATAAGGCCCGCCACCGACCTGCTCGTCGGCGGGCAGCGTGGCGGACGACAGCGACGGCGCGCCGGTGAATGTGTTGGCGGCGCTGTCGCCGAGATAGACATTGGCGACGCCCGCCTGGTAGCCAGACACAGAGTAGGCCAGCGCCGGCACCGTGGTATCGCCATAGGTCTTGGTGGTGTTGGTCGAGGTGAAGGTCAACGTCGGCTGGTAGGCGAAGACATAGCGGTTGCCGCTCGCGCTCACCGCGCCGCCGGCCGCTGTATTCCACACCGCCATGTTGCCGCTGTTGAGATTGCCGAATGTGTTGCCGGCCGGGTTTGCCGCATAGACCAGCCAGCGCCCGCTTGTGGCGGTGACGGCGTCGCTGCCGCGGTTGTTGACAAAACTGCCCATGGCCGACAGCACCGGATCGGTGCCGCTGACCTTGGCGCCGGCCGCGATCGTCAGGTTGCCCGTTGTTTGAAGCTTGACCTGTCCCGTCGTGGCAGCGCCCGCCGTGGCCACGCCGCGCGCGCTGGAGACGGTACCAACGGCAAGGCCGCCTTGGTCGTACAGACTGATCGACCCCGCATTGCCGGCGATCGTGCCGATCTGGTTGCCGCCATTGCCCAGGGCGAAGTCGCCAGAGCCGCCGAGTACAAGCGATGCCGCCGCCAGCCCGTTCGTCTGCGTGACCGTGCCATTCGACGACAGCGCCAGCGTGCCGGCGCCGATCGACACCACCTGGTCGATCGCGAAGGTGGTCGCCGCCGTCTCGATCTGCCAGTTGGCGAAGGACAGGCTGCCTACATAGGTCGAGCCGACCGTTGCCACAGCGGCGTCTTGCAGCGCGGAAAGAGACGTGATCGAGCTGTCCGCTTCATCGAGACGCCAATTGCCGTAGACGTTGAGGTTGGAGACATTGCCGCCCGACAGGCCAGTCCGGAACGTCACGCCGTTTTGAGCACCCGAGCTGTCATTCGGATCCGCATCGCGGACGGTGTAAGCCAGCACGCTGTCGTTGATCCAGCCCGTCGGTACGGCGATGTAGTAATAGCCGTTGACGCCAGTGGTGACCGTGCCGATATCGACACCGTTCGAGACACCGGTGACGAAACCCGGGTTCTTCACATAATAGGGCTGCTTCGTGCCGGAGGAGAGCGGGGTGACGCCACTGTCCTTGTAGGCAATGCCGGAAATCGCCTGGACCCCGTTCGGATAAAAACTCTTCAGATAGGGATAGAGCCCCCCGGTTCCGCCACCGAAGGCCGCGCTCAGGCTGGTGGCGGCGCCGCTCTGCAACTGCGCCGTGGTCAGGCCGGTGCTGGTGACGCCGGCGGTGCCGTTGCCAGCCACACCCGTGGTCGTTCCGGACGTGGTGGTGTCGAAATAGACGTTCGTCACCGTGCCCCAGGAAAAGCCGACGCTGCCGCCAATGCCGGTGGCGCCTGATGTTCCATTCACGGCGCCAGTGGAATAGCCGTCGCTGATGGCACCATTGTTGAACCCTACCAGGCCACCCACGCTGTCGCCACCGAGGACGCTCCCCAAGGCATAGACCTGGCTGATCGTGCCGGTGGGAGAGTTGTAGCCGGCGATGCCGCCGACGGCGTTGGCATCGCGCGATTGCACCGCCACCGTCGAGAACGACCGGGTGATGGTGCCGTCATTCTGGCCGACCAGGCCGCCCGAATTGCTGACGCCTTGGAGATAGCCGCTGGCCCAGACGCCGGAGATCGTGCCCTTGTTCCAACCGGCGATCGCCCCCGTTTCATAGGAACCGCTGGTGTAGCTGTCGACCAGGCCAACGTTGCGCACCACGCCGGCGGTGCCGACATAGCCGAACAGGCCGACATAATTGGCCGGGATTTGCCTGACCCAGATCTGGTTGATGATGTGGCCGAGACCGTCGAAGGTGCCGTTGAAACCGTTGCCGCTGTTCTGGATGTTGGTGTTGCCATCCGTGCCGAGCGCCGTGAAACCGAGCAGGTTGTTCCAGGAATAGGTGGAGCTGGCCTCGATGTCGTTGGCGAGCGCATAGCGGCCGTTCAGGCCGCTGTTGATCTGTTGCAACTGGTTGACGTCGTAGATCAGCGTATAGCCCTGCCCGTTGATCGACAGCGCCTGCGCCCCTTGCGTGCCCGTGAAAGTGATCTCCGCGCCGAGCGCATAGGAGATCGCACCGCCGCTGCCGCCATTGTTGGTGACCAACGAAATGCCGCCGACGCCGCCGATCGTGGCCCCGGCGTTGAAGATGATCGAATGATAAGCGCTGAGCGTCAGCGTGTTGGCGCTCCAGCTGATCGGCGCGGCGATGGTGATGTCGCCGGCCTGCGCGCCACCGCTGCCGGTCGAAATGGTGACATTGGCCAGCGCCAGCTGGTTCTGCAGCGTGGTGACGTTGATGACGCTGTCATTGGAACTGGCAGTGAAACCGCCGGTATCGGCACCATTCGAGATGGTGACGTTGTAGGGGTCAAGCAGAAGATCGCCGGTATCGCCGAAGCGGGCGCGCAAGTCGACCTCACCAGTGTAATCGAGGCGCTGCTTGCCGGAGACTTCGGTGAAGCCGCCATTACCGCCATCGGCCCCACCTTGTGCCGAGATCTTGCCGGCGAACTTGGTCTGCTCATCGGACCAGACGATGACCGTGCCGCCATTGCCGCTGCCGGTCGCATCGGCATTGATTGTGGTGGCCGCATCGATCTCGGTCGTCGCCGCGCGTTGCAGCGTGCCGGAGCCCTGCTTGTCACCGCCGATCTTGACCGTACCGCCGCCGTCCTTGCCCGAGGCGTCGACGACGGCATGTCTAAGCTTCAGCTTCCTGCCGGTGACCGTGACCTTGCCGCCCTTGCCGCCTGCCTTGGCCGAAGCGTCGAGCCTGCCGGAGATCTCGACCGAGCCGTCGTCGCCGCCCAGCACAATGGCGCCGGACTTGCCGGAGACAGTGTGCGCCTCGACAACGCCTGACATGTTGACGGCCTGGCGTGCGGCATCGCGCACCGCCGCTGCCTTGAGTTCGATCGTCCCACCATCGGCGCTGATCAGACCGGAA
The DNA here is from genome assembly GCF_056402995.1 of Mesorhizobium sp. P3_A8. Taxonomy (NCBI): domain Bacteria; kingdom Pseudomonadati; phylum Pseudomonadota; class Alphaproteobacteria; order Hyphomicrobiales; family Phyllobacteriaceae; genus Mesorhizobium; species Mesorhizobium sp. P3_A8. Next base: position 125,121 of record NZ_JBFUGI010000003.1, read on the forward strand.
TTGCTGACCAGCGCGTTGCTGCCATCCGCCTTGGTCGGCACCGAAACCTGCAAAAAGCCGTCGCCGGAGAGATCGAGCGTTGCCTTCTTGCCCGAGCCCAGCCCAACCTTGCCGAGCGGCACGCTGATCGAACCGGCATTGTCGACACTGCCGCCGATCAGAGCGGCATAGCCGCCACGGCCGATGCTGATCGAGCCCTGGTTGGAGACGGCTGACGAAGCACCCTTGCCCTCGAACTCCAGCTTGCCGGCCTTGAAATCCTCGTCGCTGATGTCGAGCGAAGACGCGACAAAACCGGCGGCGCTGACCTTGCCGGTTTTGGAGATGGCGATGCCGTTGGGGTTGACTAGAAAGACCTGGCCATTGGCGTTGAGCTGACCTGATATGGTCGATTTGGTGCCGCCGGTGACGCGGTTGAGCATCGTCGAGGTCGAGGTCGGCTGGTCGATGTTGACGGTCGCCCCCGCGCCGATCGAAAAGCTGTGCCAGTTGACGATGGCCGAGTTTGTCGACTGCTTGATGTTCAGTTGCGAGGACGACGGGTTGGAGATGGTGACGCCGCCGGAGGCAACACTGCCGCCGGTCGGCAACTCCTGTGCCCGCGCCGATGTGAAACCGACCAGCGCCGTCGACGCCAGCAGCAGCGCCATCAACGGCGCGCTGGTGCGGTTGAGGCGGTACGGAAAAAGAATCTGGCGCTGCATGGTTCCGCCCCGTATCGCTATTGGACCGCTGCGACCGAACAGACGGAAGCGGTCTCAGCCATGCCCTGGCAGAAGGCGAAGCCGCCAAGCCGGGGATCCTCGACCAGCGTCTGCGCATCGCCATCCACCGGCTGGCCGGTGAAAAAAACCGGAGCCGGAGCGCCGGCGCCATATGCATAGGCGTTGTAAGCCACCGTGCTGGCCGCGTCCGGTGCCGGGACTGTGTTGGGCGGCGAGACAACCAGATCGACGCCGACATAGGTCAGCTCGTAATTGACAGAGGCGCCGAGGCTTCCCTGTTCGATCGCGTAGCTGCCCGGTGCGCTGGCCGACGTCGCAGCGGTTGAGAGCGCGCCGATGAGCGTGTCGCTGCCGACCAATCCCAGGCCACCGATCGTGTAGGTGAGCGGCGGGTTGGGCATGCCTTGCGGCCGGCTTTGCGCATCGGCCACGACCGTGATGGCGCGTTTGCCGATGGTGAAATCCGCGCTGACATAGGTGATGTCGTAGTTCGAGTTTGCCGCATTGGTCAGCGTGCCCTGGCCGATTTCATAGCTGCCTGCATTCTCACCGGCGGCCCTGTCCAGCGCGCCGACCAGGGCGACGCCATTGCCAAGATAGGAATAGCTGTAGCCATAGGACGACGGATCGGCGTCGCCGTAGGTCTTGCCCTGGCCGGCATTCGCCGTGACCGTCACCGCTCGCTTGGCGATGGCAAAGTCGGCCCCGGCATAGCTGATGTCGTAATTTGAATTGGCCTCGTTGGTGATACCGCCCTGCCCAATGGCATAGTTGCCGACCGTCTCCCCGGCAGCGCGGTCGAGAGCGCCAACCAGCGCCACGCCGGTGCCGAGGCTGGTGAACGTATAGCTGTACGAGGACGGATCGATATCGCCATAGGTCTTGCCCTGGCTGGCATTCGCCGTGACCGTCACCGACCGCTTGGCGATGCTGAAGTCGGCATCGACATAGCTGATGTCGTAGTTCGAATTGGCGGCATCGGTAAGCGTGCCGCGTCCGATCGCATAGTTGCCGACATTCTCGCCGGAGGCGCGGTCGAGCGCACCAACCAGATCGATGCCGCTGCCGAGATCCGAATGGGTGTAGCCATAGGACTGCGGATCGGCGTCGCCATAGGTTTTGCCCTGGCCGGCGCTCGCCGTCACCGTGACGGCGCGCTTGGCAATGGTGAAGTCGGCGCCGACATAGGTGATGTCGTAGTTGGCATTCGCGGTCGCGAGACTGCCCTGAACGATGGAATAGGTTCCAGCGCCCTCGCCCGCCTCGCGGTCAAGAGAGCCCACCAGGCCTACACCGTTGCCGAGATCGGAGACGGTGTAGCCGTAGGACAGGGGATCGCTGTCGCCGTAAGTCTTGCCCTGGCCGGCATCGGCCGTGACCGTGATGGCGCGTTTGCCGATGCTGAAATCCGAGCCGACATAGCTGATGTCGTAGTTGGAGTTGTTGGCAGCGGTCAGTGTGCCTTGCCCGATCGCATAGGTGCCGACAGCCTCGCCCGAAGCGCGGTCGAGCGCGCCGACCAGCGCCACACCAGTGCCAAGGTCCGAATAGGCATAGTCGTACGATGACGGATCGGCATTGCCGTAGGTCTTGCCCTGGCCAGCGGTCGCCGTGACAGTGACGGCCCGCTTGCCGATGCTGAAGCTGTCGCCGACATAGGTGATGTCGTAGTTCGAATTGGCGGCACTGGTCAGCGAACCCTGGCCGATGGCGTAGCTGCCGACATCCTCGCCCGAAGCGCGGTCGAGAGAACCGACCAGTGCGACACCCGTGCCGAGGTCTGAATAGGTATAGAGGTAGGATGACGGGTCGGCATCGCCGTAGGTTTTCCCTTGGCCAGCGGTCACAGTGACCGTGATAGCCCGCTTGCCGATGCTGAAGTCGTTACTGGCAAAGCTGATGTCGTAGTTCGAATTGGCGGCATTGGTCAGCGAACCCTGGCCGATGGCGTAGCTGCCGACATCCTCGCCCGAAGCGCGGTCGAGGGAGCCAACCAGGGCCGCGCCTGTGCCGAGATCCGAATAGGTGTAGCCGTAGGATGACGGATCGGCATCGCCGTACGTCTTGCCTTGGCCGGCGGTCGCCGTGACCGTGACAGCCCGCTTGCCAATGGTGAAATCGTTGCTGACGAAACTGATGTCGTAATTCGCATTGGCGGCGTTGGTCAGCGTGCCCTGGCCGATCGAATAGGTGCCGACGTCCTCGCCGGCGTCGCGGTCGAGCGAGCCGACAAGTGCCGTACCGCTGCCGAGATCGGAGTAGGCGTAGCCATAGGACGATGGATCGGCATTGCCGTAGGTCTTGCCCTGCCCGGAATTCGCAGTGACGGTGACCATCCGCTTGGCAACGGAAAGCAGACCACTGCTGCCGAAGGCAACGGCGTAGCCGTTCAGCCCAGCGACGTTGGCGGCATCGATAGTGATCGTATAGGTCCCGGCTCCGAGCGGCTGGGTGGCAAGCGTAGCGGGGGCATAGAGCGTCGGCGCGCCGGTGAAGGCGGTGGAGGCACTGTCGCCGAGATAGGCGTTGGCCACCCCTGCCTGATAGCCCGAGACCGAATAGGTCAGCGTCGGCATGGCGTCGCCGTAAACCTTCGACGCATTGTCGGAAGTGAAGGTCAGCGTCGGCTGGTAGGCGAAGACATAGCGATTGCCCGTCGCACTTACGGCGCCGCCGGCAGCCGTATTCCAGATCGCCGTGTTACCGCTGTCGAGGTTGCCGAATGTGTTGCCGGTCGGACCTGCGGCATAGACAAGCCAGCGGCCGGTTCCGGAGACCGAAACCGCGTCGCTGCCACGGTTGTTGACGAAGGCGCCGCCAGCCGAGAGCACGACATTGGCGTTGCTGCCCGCGGTGACTTTGGCCGTGGATGCGACCGTCAGCTTGCCTGGGGTCTTGACCGTGACCGCGCCACTCGCGGTCACGCCGTTGACACCTGCGACGGTTCCAACCGTCAGGTCGCTGTTGTCGGTGACGCTGACTGTTCCGGTCGAGGCCGCCAGAGTGCCGATCGCATTGCCGGCATTGTTGAGCGCATAGTTGCCGCCGCTGCCCAGCAGGAGAAGGCTGCCCGCTCCTATCGAGGCCGTCTGGGTCACCGCTCCCGTCGAGGACAGCACGAGCGTGCCCGACACATAGGCGGCCTGGTCGATGGCGAAAGTCGCTCCCGACGGGTCGAGCTCCATATTGGCCAGCCCGCCGATCAGGCTGAAGGCCGTGGCATTGCTGCCGACCGCCGTCGCGCGCGCGCCGTTGAGCGCCGACAATGTCGCCGCGGACCCTTGCTGCTTGAGATAGGCGCCGTAGATCGACAGGCCGCTTATGTTTCCGGTGGCGTTCTGCTGGAAGGTGGCGCCGGCCGAGGGTCCGCTCGACGTCACCAGCACCTGGCTGCCGCCCGCGGCGATCGTGCCGTTGGGCAGCAGGAAATAATAATAGCCGTTGGCGCCGGTCGAGCCGACCGCCGAGGCCGGCATCATCGAGCCGTTGACCAGAATGTTGGTAGCGACGCCGGCAAGCGGTGTCGTGCCACGATCGCTGTAGGCCGTCCCGGTCGCCACCTGCGGTGTCGTCGGATAAAGCCATTTGAAGTAAGGCAGGCTGGTGTTGGCAACGAGCCCCCAGGTCGACGACGAGAAGCCGGTCTGCAGCGCCGCCATCAATTGCGCCGTCGTCTTGCCGGTGGCGCTCGCGCTTGCGCCTGTGGTGATGCCTGCACCGATGCCGGACAGGCCCGATCCCGCTGTATCGGTGTCCCAGTAGGATGCCTTGACCGTCGCCGGTTTGTTGTTGCCCGACGTGTCGGCCATGTTGTTGCCGACCAGTCCGCCGACATTGGTCGTGCCGCTGACAAAGCCGATCGAATAGGAGCTCTGTATGCGGCCAAAAAGGGAGACACCGCCGGAATAGACCGAGCCGTTGAGACCGACGAGGCCGCCGACATTGCTGGTGCCATAGACGGCGCCGGTCGCGTAGGTACCGTTCGTGCCGGCGATCGCGCCGACGATGCTGAGATTGCGTCCGACAAGGCCGCCGACCTGGTCCGTACCGCGCACCACGCCAGTGGCGAAAGAGGTATCGATGTAGCCGCCGGCATCGTTGTTGCCAACCAGACCGCCGACAGCGGTGACTCCGGTCACCGCCCCGGTCGCATAGGCTTGCGTGGCGCTGAAGGTGGAGAGGCCGATCAGCCCGCCGACATTGTTGCGTCCGGTGACGGCACCGGTTGCATAGACAGTGTCGGTCGGACCGCTGCCGACCTGGCCGGAGGCCTGCCCGAACAGGCCGCCGACATTGTCGCCGGTCGCCGTAACGGTCCCGGTCGCATAGGAGGTATTGTAGAAGCCGGCCAGGACATAGCCGAACAGGCCGCCGACATTGTTGCGGCCGCTGACCGCCCCTGTTGCCGAAGCGGCAACATTGGTGCTGACAGCCTCCACCCAGCCGCTGCTGGAATTGTTATAGCCGGCGAGCCCGCCGACATAATCACGGCCACTGACCGCGCCGCTTGCCGAGATGTCGTTGACGTAACCGGCTTCGATCGAGCCGGCGAGCCCGCCGACATAGTCGCGTCCGTTGACTGTCGTCGAAGCGGAGGCGTTCATGAGATAGAACGGATAGTAGGTGCTTCCGTCGCTGGCATAGCCGTGATTGCCGCCGAGAAGCGCGCCGACATGGTCGCGCCCGGTGATCGAGCCGCCAGCCAGTTTGACGTTCTGGATGGTCGCGGCGTTGGCATAGCCGAAAAGGCCGACATAGTCGGTCGTCGGCCGGTTGATGAACAGGTTGGAGATGGTGAGGCCCTTGCCGTCGAACGTACCGGTGAAGGCATGCTCATTGGTGGTGCCGAACGGCAGATTGGAATTGGCCGGAAACCCGGTGCCGGCATCCAGCGCGCTGCCGATCGGCACGAAGCCGGCGGCGCCCCATACGCCCTGACCGCCTGCCGTCGTGCTGGCATCGATATCGTTGCCGAGCGTGTATTTGCCGTTGAGATTGAGCGCCATCAATTGCAGCTGGTGTGCATTGGTGATGGTGGTCGAATATTCCGACAACAGCATCGGCCGCGTGCCGCCGGCAGCACCTCCGGCATTGTTGAGCGTCGAGTCGGCATCGACGATCACCCAGCCGGCGCCACCGCCCGTGGTGCCGAAGGTCCAGCCGGTGAAGCTCGACGCTGTCAGGAAGTCGCTGGTGTGCAGCCCCGTTCCGCCGGTGGCGGTGTTGGGGCCCCAGCCGGCGGCGGCAGTGGCACCGGTGGTGTCGAGGTCGAAATAGGAGGAGGCAATGCTGCCGCTGTTGTAGCCGACGATGCCGCCGGGGTTGCCGCCGGTCAACGCACCGGTGGCATAGGAGTTGGTGACCGTGGTCGTCGCGTCCAGGGAGGCACCAACGAGACCGCCGACATAACCCTGGCTCGCGTTGACCGCGCCGGTTGCGTAGGAGGTGCCGATGCTGGCCGTGCCTTTGGTGGAGCCGACGAGGCCGCCGGCCTGGCTGGGGCCACTGGCGGTCACAATGCCCGAGGCATAGGAGGCCGTGATGGCGGCGCTGTCGAGATTGCCGACCAGGCCACCCGCCTTGGACGGGCTGCCCGCCGTCACCGTTCCGGTGGCGAAAGATCGGGTGATCGACCCGCCACCACCGGCGTCGCCGACCAGGCCGCCGCCGCTGCTCTGCCCGCCAACGATCACCGCGCCGCTGGCTGAAGATCCGGTGATGGTGCCCGCGAAAAGATTACCGACAAGCCCTCCAGCAATGTCGAAATTCGTCGCCTGCACCGAAGCCGTGGAAATGGCGTTGCTGATCGCGCCGCTGCTGAAGCCGACGAGGCCGCCGACGGAGCGGTAATAGTCGGCAGTCGTCTTAACTGTGCCGGAGACGGTAACGGCGCTGACCGTTCCCTCGTTCGTTCCGGCGAGTCCGCCGATGGCAGCACTGCTGGCGGAGCCGGTCGTTCCCGTGATGGCGACATTGGCCAGGTTGAGGTTGCGCACGGTGGCGCCGGAAGCGATGTCACCGAACAGACCGACGTTGGCGTCGGGCGATGTTATGGTCAGGTTGGAGATGGTGTTGCCGAGGCCGTCGAAAGTACCATTCAGCGTATCGACGGCAGCCGAGGTGAGGGTCGTTCCGGTCGCATCGATGCCGCGGCCGAGCGCGTAGTTGGCGCCGCTGTTGTTCTTGATGTTGCGCAAATCGTTGAGCGTGTTGACCAGCATCGCCGCGTTGAGCGTGCCGCCGCCGGCGATGTTGCCGGAATAATTCTCGGTCGGATTGGCGTAACTCGTCGCATTGACGCCGCTTCCGGCCGGATTGACGGTCGGGTTGTAGTAAATCGAGACGGTCCCAGATGTGCTCGCCTTGATCGCGCTGCTGGCAAAGCTCACCGTGCCAGTCCCGGTGCCCGAGCTGTCGGCGCGGAGATTGATCGCACCGCCTCCGGAGCTCGTCAGGCTCGCATTGACCACAATATTTCGATTGGCGTTGAGCGTAAGCGAATTGCCGCTCGCCCATGTCACGGCATTGGCGACCGTGATGTCGCCGGTCTGGCTGCCGGCGGTGCCGGTCGTGAGCGTGACATTGGCATTGGCGAGCGCGCTTTGCAGCGTCGAAACGCGCAGGATCGAGTTGTTGCCGCTGGCGGTGTAGGTCCCCCCTGATCCGGAAGCAGCAGGGGATCCTGTCGTTGTCTGGATCGTCAGATTGTAGGGATCAAGCAGCAGGTACCCCGTATCGCCGAACCGGGCGCTCAGATCGACATTGCCGTCGAAATCGAGGACGCCATGGCTCGACACCTCGGTGGACCCGCCATTGCCGCCCTGCTCGCCGCCGCGCGCCGAGATCATGCCCTCGAAGCCCGTCACCGCATCGGACCAGACAATGACGGTGCCGCCATCGCCGTTACCCGTCGCATCGGCCTTGATCGTGGTCGCCGCGTCGATCTCGGTGGTGTCGGCGTGCTGGAGCGTGCCTGAGCCCCGATAGTCGCCGCCGATCTTCACCGTGCCGCCGCCATCCTTGCCCGAGGCATCGACCTTGGCTGCCTTGAGCTTCAGTTTGCGGCCGGTGACCGTGACCTTGCCGCCCTTGCCGCCGGCTTTGGCCGAGGCATCGAGCGTGCCGGTGATTTCGACGGACCCCTCATCGCCGCCGAGCACGATGGCGCCGGATTGGCCGGACACGGTGCGGGCCTCGATGACACCGGACATGTTGACGGCCTGGCGTGCGGCATCGCGCACCGCAGCCACCTTGAGCTCGACTGTCCCGCCATCAGCGCTGATCAAGCCGGAATTGCTGACCAGCGCGTTGCTCCCATCCGCCTTGGTCGGCACCGAAACCTGCAAAAAGCCGTCGCCGGAAAGGTCGAGCGTCGCCTTCTCGCCCGACCCCAGCCCGACCTTGCCCAAGGGCACGCTGATCGAGCCGGCATTGTCGACGCTGCCGCCGATCAGAGCCGCATAACCGCCACGGCCGATCGAGACGGAGCCTTCGTTTGAAACAGCCGCCGAGGCGCCTTTGCCCTGGAACGTGAGCTTCCCTGCCTTGAAGTCGTCATCGCTGATATCGAGCGAGGAGCCGACGAAACCGGCGGCACTGACCTTGCCGGTCTTGGAGATGGCGATGCCATTGGGGTTGACGAGGAAGACCTGGCCATTTGCGTTGAGCTGGCCGGCAATTGTCGATTTGGTGCCGCCAGTGACGCGGTTGAGCATCGTCGAGGTTGATGTCGGCTGGTCGATGTTGACGGTCGCCCCAGCACCGATCGAAAAACTCTGCCAGTTGACGATGGCCGAGTTTGTCGACTGCTTGATGTCCAACTGCGAGGACGACGGGTTCGAGATGGTGACGCCGCCGGAGGCGACGCTGCCGCCGGTCGGCAGTTGCTGCGCCCGCGCCGAGGTGAAACCGACAAGCGCGGTCGAGGCCAGCAACAGCGCCATCAGCGGCGCGCTGGTGCGGTTGCGGCGGTATGGTGGGTGGCTTCGCATGCTCACGCCTCAGAACTGGATCGCGCCGGCGAGCGAAAAGCGATCGCTGGTCGGCACATGGTCGTCGCGATGCTGGCGGCCCCATTCAAGGGTCAGGCTGGCATTGGTCGGATCGCCCGCAAGTGCCGTGCCGACCTTCAGCCCAAGCCCGTATGACGCACCGACGATGTCGGCCGTCTCGAGCACGGTCGGCATTTCGAGATGGACCTGGCCGACAGCGCCGAAGACATAGGGCGACAGCGAAACAATGCCGCCGGTGAATGGCACGTACCAGGGCGAGGATACCTCACCGCGCAGCACATAGCCGGAATCGCCCTGCAGGGCGCCGGCGTCGAAACTCGACAGGCCGTTGGCGCCGGTGAGCCCGATCTGCTCCGACTGCAACAGCGGCTTGCCGAACGAGGTCTGCGCGCGGGCATAGAGGTCAAGGCCGAGATGGGTGGCCAGTGGCTGGCTGTAGCTGGCCGAGACCTCCAGTTTCTGGAACGCGGCGTCGGCGCCCTGGCGCGACAGCGGCAGCAGTGGCGTGGCGTCGGCTGCGGAACGCGCGCCGAGCCCGTCAATGCCGAACGAAGCCACGACATTGCCGGTAAAGACCCCGCCGAGCGGCGTGAACCAGGTCGCGTCCGTGCCGAATCTGATGATGCGCAGCCGATCCTCGGCGATCGGCAGCGAGATAGGCGTCACCGCATTGAGAAAATCGTTCTGCGCGTCGAAGGAGAGTTCGCTGCTGACGGTCAGTTCGCGGCTGCGGATCCAGGAATAGCGAAGCCTGGCCGAATAACGCTCGAATTCACTGCCGAAGCCGAGCGTGCCAGGCTCGGCGGTCGGATCGGCGCGTGTGCGGGTGGCTTCCAGGTTGAGCGTCAGCCCGTCATAGCCGATCGGCACAACGATGCCGGCGGCATAGTTGCGGTTGCGCGGAGCATCGGTGAACAGGCCGCTCTCGCCGCCATCGGGATAGCCGCCGATGCGCACATAGACGAGCTCGCCGAGGCCGAGCAGCGAGTTGAAATCGACGCCGACGCCGGTCGACCAGCGCTGCAGCGATGGCGACAGCGAGTTGTCCACGGTGACCTGGCCGCCAAGCGGACGGTACTTGCCGTCGATGACCAGCACGCTGGCGCCCTTGGCGGTGCCGGCCTGCAAGGTCGAGCGCAGCCTGGCGCCCGGCGTGTCGCCGGCCAGAAGCAGTTTGCGCTCGATCGCTGACAGCTTGATGCTTTTTTGCCCGACCAGCGGCGCCAGCGTTGCCTCGACCCGTCCGCGTATGCGCTCGGGCAGGTTGCTGGTGTCGATCCGTTCGAGGTAGCCGTCGATAACGACGAGCCTGAGCCTGGCGCCGTCATTGAGCTTCTGCGCCGGCAGCACGACCCGAACCAGCGCATAGCCGGCGCGGCCATATTCAGTCTCCAGCGCGCGCGCCGCCGCAAAGATTTCCGCCGCCGTCACCGTGCGATGGGCGAGGCCCGCGACGATCTTGCGCGTTGCCTCGGCCATGTCGGGCAGGCCGCCCTCGACGCTGACATCCCTGAGCTTGACCTGCAGCTTCTCAGCGCCCGCCGGCGCCTCGAGACCCGATCCTTCCGGGATCGTAACGCCAGCCATGTTGGCCTGCGGCGGTGGGCGGAAGGTTGGCGGCGTGATCTGGCTGGCCGTCTCAGCGAATGCACCGGTGGGGAGCCATAGACATATCGAAGCGGCGAGCATGGCGGACCACCCACCACGCGCCCCGGGCCTGCAGGAAACAGGCAGGCCTTCGGCTTGTTTGCCAATCGCGATCTTGCTTCTATACTTCACCCGGCCACTCGTAATTCGAGGTACATGCGGGCAAGGCTTCGCCGCCGGGCGATCTCTGATCGCTCGTCTTTGCCGCCGTTTCTCGAATTCATGTCCGAAAGGCATGCCCCCGCCCCTCGGATGACGCGGAAACTATGCCTGGCCCTGATGAAGGTCAATTCAACCTGCGGCTGTTCGGCTGACTATTATTGGGAGGGGTTTTCGAAGCTATAGCAATTAGTTAGCAAGTTGCGCCGCCAACCTGTCGCACTTTGACCGGTCCAGTTCTCGGCATTTGGTACCTCTGGACACAAGTGTTGAAGGCTGGAAAATGGGCAACGAAACTCCGCTGTCCGAGTTGATTCAAGTGATCAGGAGATCCGCGCTGAAACTGGAAGACATAGCGGCCCATCCGGCCTTGCACCGCTACGTTCAGGAACAGTCGCAGTCCCTGATCCGAATTTATGAGGAAACCCCGCGACTGGCTTCCATCTTTGCCACGCAGCAGCGCTGGCTGATGGCCCATGTCGGCCTGGCCATGCATTTCAGGCGCGATCCGAACGACCGCCGCAAGGAACTGACAGTCTCGCGTTTCATCGAGGTCGTGCACAAGAACGCCGTGGCCAGCCGCAACACGGCGGACGCATTCATCAAGGAGATGTTGCACTACAACATCGCCGAGTATGTCGCGGGCGGGGACGGCCGCACCCATCCCTTGCAGCCGACAGCGGCCACCATTGAGAGATTCACCGGCTGGGTGATGGCCCATCTGCGCACGCTTGACCATATCGATGGCGGCGACCGGCTGACCAGATACCTGGACCGGCCCGACATGCTTGCCACGCTGCAGCCCCTAGTGGCCGACGGCCTGCTTGCGTCAAAGCCGGTGCGCGAACCCAACCAGACCTTTTCCCTGTTCATCTGGCTCAACAATGGCGGCATCGTCATGGATTGGCTGATGTCCGGCATCGATCCCGACCATGCCGGCCTGGAACAGATTCCAACCAGCGTGGTGTCGATCGGCGACTTCGCCAAATGGCTCAAGCTGTCGCGGACCCATCTCGGCCGCAAACTGCGCACCGCCGAGGAACTCGGCAGCATCGGCTGGCTTGGCCAGCGTGGCCATTCGGTGATGTGGGTGTCGCACGGCTTCTATGAGGAATACATGACCGTCCAGGCCGCCAAGCTGGCCGTCGTCGACAACGCCTTCAAAGCATGCTTTCCGCCATCGCAAGGCGGCGGCTGAGCAGCCCCGCGCACAAGGGCGAATTTCGGGGGAACTCGTGAAGCGGATTTCCGTCTGGAATTAAGTCGAAACTTCCACTGTACACATTCACTCACTATTGACGGCCGGCGTCTGGACACGAGCCGCGAAGGCTGAAAATGTGGTTTTCGCGTCTTCGCAACAAGGGGGCTTATCGCAGCGGGGGAGAATGGCGCTCACATTGGAAGAGATTGCCGGCCATCCGGCATTGCATCGCTGTGTTCGCGTCCAGGCGCAGGCGATGAACCAGACCTATGAGACGAACCCGCGGCTTTCCTCGGTGTTCGCCACGCAGCAACGCTGGCTGATGGCGCATATCGGCCTCGCCCTTTATTTCAGGCGCGAGCCCGACGACTATCGCAAGGAACTGACGGCGGCGCGTTTCATCGACGTGATCCGCCAGAATTCGGTGGCCAGCCGCAACACCGCCGACGCCTTCATCAAGGAAATGCTGCACTACGGTTTCATCGAGTATGCGCCCGCGACACAAGATGGCCGCATCCGCCCCCTGCAGCCGTCGGCGGCCTCGCTGGAGCCGGTTACCCTCTGGCTGATGGCGCATCTGCACACGCTGGACAGTCTCGACGGTGCGAACCGCCTGGCCCTCTTCCTGGCACGGCCGGACGCACTCGCCATGGTGCAGCCAGGGATTGCCGATGGCTTGCTCTCGTCCAATCCGGTGCGCGAGCCCAAGCAGACCTTTTCCCTGTTCACCTGGCTCAACAATGGTGGCGTCGTCATGGACTGGCTGATAGCGGGCGTCGATCCGGATCATGCCGGCCTCGATCGAATCCCGACGGGTGTCGTGTCGATGGGTGATTTCGCCAAGTGGCTCAAACTGTCTCGAACCCATCTGGCGCGCAAGCTGCGCGATGCCGAGGACCTCGGCAGCATCGGTTGGCTCGGCCAACGCGGCAATTCGGTGATGTGGATGTCGCCCGATTTCTACCAGGAATACATGACCGCCCAGGCGGTCAAACTGGCCATCATGGATGCCGCCCTCACCGAGGCCTTTGGTTCGGCGACAGGCCGCTGAGCGGTACGGCATCCCCCATGCGGGGGATGCACGAACCCGTCATGCCGTTAGCACTCCAATTGTCGCTATGCGCGGCGCTATGATTGGAGAGGGACCTGCATGAAAAAGCGTTACGAAAAGCCGACACTGGACAAGCGTCAGAAGCTGTCCAGCGTCACTGCGGCATGTACGCCCTCCACCTGTGTCGATTGATGCTCGCCGAGCTTCACCGACACTTACGCTGAGCTGACTCGGCGTTCTCAATCGATGTCGAACGAGACGCCCTGGGCAAGCGGCAGCGCCTTGGAATAGTTCACCGTGTTGGTGGCGCGCCGCATATAGGCCTTCCACGCATCGGAGCCGCTCTCGCGGCCGCCGCCGGTTTCCTTTTCGCCGCCAAAAGCACCGCCGATCTCGGCCCCCGACGTGCCGATATTGACATTGGCGATGCCGCAGTCCGAACCGTCGACACCGAGGAAGCGCTCGGATTCCTGCAGGTCGCGGGTGAAGATCGACGACGACAGGCCGGCGCCAACGGCATTGTGCTCGTCGAGCACGGCGTCGAAATCCGAATATTTCATCACATAGAGGATCGGCGCGAAGGTCTCTTCCGTCACCGGCGACACTTGGCTTTGCATTTCGACCAGCGCCGGATGCACATAATAGGCATCGGGGTGGCCATTTTCGACCCGCGTACCGCCGGTCACCTTGCCGCTATGGGCGGTGGCCTCCTTCAGTGCCTTCTGCATGGCATCGAAGGCCGCCTTGTCGATCAGCGGCCCGACCAGCGAAGAGGTCTCCAGCGGATTGCCGACCGAAACGCTCTCGTAGGCCTTCTTCAGCCGCGGCACCAAGGCATCGTAGACGCTCTCATGCACGAACAGACGCCGCAACGTTGTGCAGCGCTGGCCTGCCGTGCCCATGGCGCCGAAGGCGATGGCGCGCAGCGCCATGTCGAGATCGGCGGTCGGGCAGACGATGCCGGCATTGTTGCCACCCAATTCCAGCACGGCGCGCGCAAAGCGCTTGGCCAGGCGCGGGCCGACATCCCGGCCCATGCGGGTCGAGCCGGTGGCCGAAACCAGCGGCACCTTGGGATGGTCGACCAGGATTTCGCCGACGGCGCGGTCGCCAATCAGCACCGGCGCCAGGCCCTGCGGCGCATCAGTGCCGAAACGTTTCACCGCGCGCTTGAAGATCGCCTCGCAGGCAAGTGCGGTCAGCGGCGTCTTCTCCGACGGCTTCCACACCACCGCGTCACCGCAGACCAGCGCCAGTGCCGCATTCCACGACCACACCGCGACCGGGAAGTTGAAAGCCGAAATGACACCGACGACGCCGAGCGGATGCCAGGTTTCCATCATGCGATGGCCCGGACGCTCGGTGGCGATGGTCAGACCATACAACTGCCGGGACAGACCGACGGCGAAATCGCAGATGTCGATCATCTCCTGCACTTCACCCAGCCCCTCGGATGGGATCTTGCCGACCTCGATCGACACCAGCCGGCCAAGCTCGGTCTTGTGCGCACGCAGTTCCTCGCCAAGCAGCCGCACCAGTTCGCCGCGCCGGGGACCCGGCACCATTCGCCAGGACTGGAACGCCTTGTGTGCGGCATCGATGGTCTTGGCCGCATCGGCCGGCGAGATCGTCTTCAGCGCCGCGATCTCTTCGCCCGTCACCGGGCTGCGCACGATAAGGTCGCCGCCGACAAGTGCGTCCTTGGCCACACCCAGTTTCGCCAGCAGCTCAGCTGTTTCCTTCGCTATGGTCATTTTTGTCCCTTTCAGATCCCGTCATGTGGCGTCGGATCAAACCGCCGCCATGTCGCCCGCGCGCCGAAAAAAGGCACTTCAGGCACAGTCATGGCGTGGCCTTACTCGTTTCAGGGGAAAATCGCCACCCCGGCATGGTCCAAGCCAAACTTGCACGATTGAGCCAGGGACGATTGAGCCAGACGGGCAGACGCGGCTCAGTTGGCCTTTTTCGCCGGCGCGCGCACGGCACCGTCTTTCATCAAGCGGTCGATATGCATGCGGATATGGGCCGCTTCCGCCGCCGTGTTGGCAAGCGCGATGGCGCGATCGAAGGCGACACGCGCCTCCTCGCCCCGGTCGAGTTGCATCAGCAGCCCGCCCTTGAGACCGAAGAAATGGAAATAGCCGGAAAGTCTTTCTTCCAGCGGCTCGATCATGGCAAGCGCTGCCTCCGGGCCCCGTACCTTCGAAACCGCCACCGCACGGTTGAGCGTGATGACAGGCGAGGGCTGCATCTGTTCGAGCAGGCCGTAGAGCAGGTCGATCTCCACCCAGTCGGTGTCCTCGGCCTTCTCTGCCCGCGCATGCAGGGCGGCGATCGCCGCCTGTACCTGGTAGGGGCCGGGCTTGCGATGGCGCAACGCCTTGTCGACCAGCGCCAGCCCTTCGTCGATCATCTTGCGGCTCCACAGGCCACGATCCTGGTCCTCGAGCAGCACGATCTCGCCATCTCCGTCGAAACGGGCCGGGGCGCGGGCATGCTGCAGCAAAAGCAGCGCCGCCAGCCCCATGATCTCCGGCTCTGTCTGGAACAGCCTAAGCAGCAGCCGGGCCAGCCGAATCGCCTCTTCGCAGAGTGGCGCACGGGCCGGCGCCTCGCCGCTGTTGGTCGAATAGCCCTCGTTGAAGATCAGGTAGACCATCGCCGCGACAGCCGCGAGCCGCTCGGAGCGCTCGACCGCACCTGGCGTCTCGAACGGTACGCCGGCGTCGGCTATGCGCGCCTTGGCGCGGGTGATGCGCTGCTCCATGGCGCTCTCGCCAACCAGGAAGGCGCGCGCGATCTGCTTGACGGTGAGGCCGGAGACGATGCGCAGCGCGACTGCGATCTGCTGTGTTGCCGGCAGGTCGGGATGGCAGCAGATGAACAGCAGCCGCAATATGTCGTCGCGGTAGTGCGCGCCGTCCAGCCGCTCGGCAATATCGCTCTCGGCATCTTCCAGATCGGAAATCTTGTCCTCTTCCGGCATCGGCGCCTGCTTGGCGCGCTTGCGCACAGCATCGATGCCGCTGTTGCGGCCGACAAAAATCAGCCAGGCCGCCGGATCACGCGGCGGCCCGTTCTGCGGCCAGTTCTTCAGTGCCCTGAGGCACGCATCCTGGAAAGCCTCCTCCGCCGTATCGAGATCGCGGAAATAGCGCAGCAGCGCGCCCATCGCCTGCGGGCGGGCGGCGCTGATCGCGGAGCTGATCCAGGCCAGTTCGGTCATACGGCCACCTTGGTGGGATTGAACACCGACACCGGCCGGATCTCATAGGATCCTCCGCTCGGGTTGACCTCGGAGAGCTCACGGGCGAATTCGACGGCCTCGTCGAGATCGGCGCATTCAAGCGTATAGAAACCGAGGAACTGCTCCTTCGTCTCGGCGAACGGCCCGTCGATGACCACCGATTCGCCCTTGACCTTCCGCAGCGTCGTCGCCGCCGTCGTCGGCAAAAGCCGCGCTACCGGGCCGAGCCGGCCGGCCTTGGCGTACTTGTCCTGAACGTTGAGGAGATTGGCCATGACTTCATCGTCCTGCGCCTTGCTCCATGAGCTGACGACGTCTTCGGAGGCATAGCAGAGGATGGCGTAGAGCATATCTGGTCCTTTTCTGTATCAAAGGACGAAACAGTAGGACCGATCCCGACACGACGTCGATAAAAAAATCCGGATGGAGCGACCGCCAATTGCTGCGCGTCACCCTTCGTGCGTCTTCAACCATCTCAACACGAGAGCCTCCTCGTCATCGAGACCCTCAATGGACCGCTTGCGCTTGTTGGCTGGCGCCATTTCATCAAGCAATCGCGCCTGCGACCAGGCCTCGAAAACCTGCGGGTGGATATAGCATTTGCGGCAGACGGCCCGGGTGTTGCCCAGCCGCTCGGCCACTCTGTCGATGACGCTGTTCATCACCCGCTTTTGCTGCGCCTGGCTGTCGGGCAGTTCCGTCTGCGCAAACAGCGACGCGGCATGGATGGTGCCGCCCCAGGTGCGGAAATGCTTGGAGCTGAACGCATCGCCGGCGGCGTCCCGGATGTAGCCGTTGACGTCGTCGGAGCGAACGGGGCGTCTGTTGCCGTCCTCGTCGAGATACTGGAACAGCTTCTGGCCCGGCAGCTCCTGCGCGCCCCGAACGATCCCGGCGATGCGGCGGTCGACCAGCTTCAGTTTCCATTCCTTGCCGGATTTACCCTTGAAGGCGAAGCGCAGGCTCGATCCCTTGATGTCGACATGGCGGTCACGCAACGTCGTCAGGCCGAAGCTCTTGTTGTCGCGCGCATAGGCGGCATTGCCGACGCGGATCATCGTGTTGTCGAGCAGCCAGACGACCGCGGCGACGACGCGCTCGAACGGCAGGCCGTGACGACGCAGATCGCTGTCGATCGTGCGCCGCAGCTTGGCCAGGCTTTCGGCGAAGGCGACGAGGCTCGAATATTTGGCGCCGTCGCGTTCTTGCGCCCATTGCGGATGATAGCGGTACTGCTTGCGCCCTCGCTGATCCCTGCCGGTCGCCTGGATGTGGCCATCCGCGTCGGGCGAGATCCAGACATTCGTCCAGGCCGGCGGAATGACGATCGCCTCGATACGCGCCCTGGCGGCATCCGAGACGGGCTTCCCGTTCGGTCCCTTGTAGGAAAATCCCTTGCCTGTCTTCAGCCGCCGGATGCCGGGCTCGGCATCGCTGACATAGTTAAGTGCGGCGTCCCTGGCCGAGATCTGCGCCCTTGGCCGTGGATGATCTTCCCCTCCAATCGGCCGACCAAAATGCACCTCTGATTTGTCCAGCATGTCCACTCCACCGGATTATCCGAAGATAAGCAACGGATCGTCCGCCGGTTCCGAACGGCGGATGAAATGCTATCTTTTGGCCTCGGGCGCGAGATCGGCCATCCACATCTGGCCATCATCGACATGGTGCGGCAGGTACTCGCGACCGGCAGCGATTGACTCGAAGCGAGCATTGGTCTCGTCGGCTAAATAATCATAGCCGATGTCTTGCATCTCATGTTTGGGATCGAGCTGCCGGTAGAGAGCTTGTCGGCCCGAACGCCGCTTGGGCTCGATCATCTTGAGATGGTATAAATTCAGATCGCTATTCCTCTCCTTGAACCCAATGCCCTCAGGATACCAAAGTCCGTGCAGGTCCTTCGATCGGTATTGCGCCGGATCGTAGGCTCGAAAAAGACGGTGCTGGATCTTGGTACCCCAGATGCCGTCCACTCGGTAATCCGTCGATGAATACATTTCGCGGAAGTGAAACCCCCACGCGATGCGCCGGCGGCGGCTGGTCAATTGTCCAATTCGATCAGCCGTCGCGTATTCCAGCCGTTCATCAGGATCCACGGCCAGAATCCAGTCTGCCCCAGCGTCACACGCCGATTCGAGCAACAATCGTCTCCGATGGGTCTCGCTGCTGAAAATGCCCTGCGCCTGGCGGTCATCGAAGGCGATCCAGCCATCAACGATTGGGTCCAGATTGGCGAGGAGGTCAGGCACCAGATGCGCATCATAACGATAGCTGAAAACCGCGATCGTTCTCTGACGCGTCCAGAACAATCTGCCGCGCCGCCAGCGCCTTGGCTTCATGTGACTAGAGATCATCCCTGCGTCGTCCGTTTTTTCCAGTGGTTGCGGGCGCCGAGATACACGCCGACAGACTTCACGAATAAAACCAAGGAAACGACCGGCATCAATCGCATGGCGAAGGTCCGTTCCGCTCCGGACAGTCCGATCCGGGCTAGTTTTCGAACCTGCCGACGATCCCGAAAAGTGGAGCGGGCAAGTTTAAAAGGGCTGGTCTGGGTTGTTCCGGCAGAATAGGCGCCGTTGCGATAACCGCGCTTGCATTGGTCGACGATAAGGCCGAGCAACCCCGTCTCGTTGCGATGGATCGTCCTAACCTCGGGTTCCCAAATCGGCGCCAATTCCAGTGGCAAACGTTTGAGAAATTCCGTGTCCTCGGCAACCCGCATCGTGTCGTCGAACAAGCCGAACTCCTCGAACAGCCGGCGGTCGAAGGAGACGCCGTAGCGCAACGCCAGTTCCTCGGGAAGGCCAGGAAGTCGGCGAACGAACAAGGCAAGATATGCAACGCAGGCAAATGGATTGCGGGGATGGCTGTTCGATATCGCGCTCGAAACCGTGGCAACTCCAGCCGAGTGGTGACGTATTCGTGCTTCGGCCCAACCCGGGCAAGCAAGGCAATCGTCCGCAAGGAATGCGACAAAGGGCGCGGTCGTGGCGGCGAGCCCGACATTGCGCGCAGCCCCAACGAATACCCGATTGGCGATTTCAATCACCGGCACATCGATACCGGCATCATACAGAAGTGACTTCGCATCCCCTCCGCCGGAGTTGACCACCAGAATCTCGAGGGGAATGCCCTGGTCGAGAAGAGATTTGACTGAACCGACTATACTGGCCGGGGCTCGGCATCCAATTACGACAACCGCCAAGTCCGGCCGGGCTGTCATAGAGCGTTTTGCAAGGAGACTCCCGGCGCGGAAAACCTGCGCCGGGACCATATCTTCACCTTGTAGCGGACACAGCGCCAAGCGTCCGACTTTCGCTTCGGCGCGGCCGCAGCTACTGCCAGGAAGCGCGCTGCCATCCCAAGGTTGCCTCGCGCATAGTGAACACGGGCAATCTTCAGGGCGACAAGCCCCTCCCTGGTCTTGAGGGCCGACATCGGGATTCGGCAATCGGTGAGCGTGCGCAATTCGCGGCGCCACTCCAGGAACCGCCGCACCGGGTTGATCGTGAAGCGCTCGTCCGAACGGTCTGGTGAAACCTCATAGACCATGACCGGTTGCGGAATCATGGCCATCGATGCCCTGCTCATCAGCCGCGCCCAGAACAGCGTGTCCTCGTCATAGGCAAGGCCCACGGGAAACCGCGTCTCGCCGATCAGTTGCCGGGATGCCAGCACGCTGCCCACGGCGACGGAGCGTATATCGCCTTTCACATAGGCCGAAGCATTTGCCAGGCATGCAGCCTGATAGCCGTTCGGCACCTTGATCTGCCGATCCTGGCCGTTCACCCGTCGCCGGTAAGCGCCCACGATCATGTCGACATTCGGCTGGGCGTCCGCCTGACCGAGCAGCGCGCGCAATCCGCCCTGGAGATGCAAATCGTCGGCGTCGATCAGGTACACCCAGGGCTGGAGCGCCTGCGCCAACGCGACGTTGCGAGCACCACCGGCGTCGCGGCAGCCGGCCGGCAGCACACGCAGCGGCAAGATGAGTTGCGCCGCAGCCTGCCGTGCCACGTCAGCCGTGTTATCGGTCGACGCATCATCGACCAGCAGGACCTCGCCAATGACCTCGGCCTCACCGGCGAGCGACGCCAGCGTTGTGGCGATGGTTTTCGCCGCGTTGTGGGCAGGAATGACGACGCTGACCGCTTTCAATTACAAGACCCCGCGCCTACGCGCTTTGGCAAAACAATCCCCTCGAAACGAATAGAGATTAGCGGCGCCTTCGATGTTTGAGAAGTCGCTTAAGTCCACCCAGAATTGCAGCGGCGGAACGCTTGGCGCGTGTTCAGGCCGTTGTCATGCCTTTTCGAGCGCGACCGGAATAACGTCGACAGCCTGCTCGCCGACCTGTCCGCCGGTGGTTTTCAGCACGCCGACGATCGGCGCGACGTCGGAATAGTCGCGGCCATATCCGACAGTGATATGGTCGTTGCTGGCCCGCATGCCATTGGTCGGATCGAACTCCTGCCAGCCGGCGTCGCGTCCGCACCAGACCTTGACCCAGGCATGCATGGCATCGGCGCCTTCCAGCCGGGGCTTGCCCTTGGGTGGGATGGTGCGCAGGAAGCCGCTGACATAGCCGGCCGGAATGCCCAGCCCGCGCAGCCCGGCGATCATGATGTGCGAAAAGTCCTGGCAGACACCGCGCTTCAGCTTGAACGCATCGCTGGCCCGGGTTCGCACCGTGGTTGCGTCACCATCATAGGTGAAATCGCGGTGAATGCGGTTGCACAGGTTCATTGCCGTACCGGCGGCCGAGCCGGCGATGCTGTCTCGTGCGTAGGCGGTGATCGCTGCATCCATGCCAGAGTGAGCGCTTCCCGCCAGAAAATGGTGCGGTGACGCAGACGCCAGCGACCGCACCGCGGCCAGCTCCTGTCTCAACCGGCCGATATCGGGCGACACGTCGAGCCCAGGCTCGGGCCGCGACACCGACACGCGTGCGCTCATCCTTATGTCAAGTTCATCATGCGCGTCGCGAAAGGCGATCGAGGTGACGTTGTTGCCGAAGAAGTCCGAAAAATCCGACCGTTCGTTGGGCGCCGGCGCGAAGGACAGGGATGCCGCGATGACGCGCTGCACGCCTGCTATCGTCGACGGCAGCACGCGAATCTGGTGGCGGCCGCCGCCGGCCGCCGCTGCATAATCGTAATGGAGATGAAGCCTGATGTCGTAAAGCATAGGCTAGCCGAAATAGGCTTTGGCGAGGCTGTTGTAGAGGCCGCCTATCTCATATGCGAGCTCGTCCAGCGCCTTTGCCGTCATGTCCGAAGGCTCCTTGATGGCGATGGCCGTGTTGAGCTGCAGGATCTCCTTGGCCGCCGGCGACATGTGCCCCTCGCCGCCGATCGATGGCAACAGGCCGATCTCGGCCTTCAGCCTTTCCAACTGGAACAGGATGGAGCGCGGATTGAGCGGATCGAGCGCCAGAAGATCGATCACCGTGCGCCGACCGGTCTGCACCGGATATTGCCGGCGGTGGGTCATGACGCTGTCGCCGATCTCCAGCATCATATCGAGCGCGCCGTCCGGCGCCTTGGCGCGGGTCAGCCGGGACAACGTGCGGGCGATCTGGATGCCGCGTTCGAGCCGCCGGCCGATCTCGAGGAAGCGCCAGCCGGCGAAGCGGTACATGTTCTCGTGCAGCAGGCCGGAAAAGCCGGCGAGCTTGCGCAGGATCACCGTCATCGCCCGCGTCGCGTCGTCACCCGGCGCCACCGTCGTTGCGAACTGATGGATGGTCTTCGACAGGTCCTTCAGCGCCAGCCAGCCGTCGGGCGAGAAGCGGTCGCGAATCTGTCCGGCGCTGTAGACGGCGCTGTCGAGCGTGCCGATCAGTCCGGACGGGATCGCCGTTTCGACGTCGATGCCAAACGGTTCGAGATAGTCCCTGATGTCGGCGAGCAACGGCATATCCGCATCGGAGGTCTCGGCCAGCCGCACATGGTAGGCGCGCAGGATGCGCACAGTGTCTTCCGAGCGCTCGATATAGCGGCCGAGCCAGGTCAGGTTTTCAGCCGCGCGGCTGGGCAAACTGCCCGGCCTGGTGCGCGTGAAGCTGTCGCCCTCTTGTGGCAGCAGCGTCTCGCGCTCCACCGGCTTGTCGCTGACCACCCAGACGTCAGCCGCCTGGCCGCCGCGCTGCATGGCGATCGCCGTCGGGTCGAGCGACATCCCGACGCGGGCAAACCCGCCCGGCATCACCGTCCAGCCCTCGGGCGTGCGCGCCAGATAGACCCGCAGGCTCGCCGGCCGCGGCTCCAGCCAGCCGCCGACAAAGACCGGCGTCGTCGACAACGTCACTGCTTCCTGGCCGACGAAGGCGCCGCCATCGCGTTCGATGCGCGCCACCAGCTCGGCCCGCTCCCCGGCCGACAGTGCCGAGCCGAGCGTGGTCTGGCCATCATCCTCGAAGGCAAGCCTTGTCGACAGCGCCGGGCCGACCACCATGCGGTCGATATTGGCCAGCACATGGGCGCGCTCGGTCGCTTGCCCGCACCACCAAGTCGCGACGCTCGGCAGCAACAACTCCTCACCCCGCAAGGCGCGTGAGATCTTGGGCAGGAAAGCGAGCAGCGCCCGCGTTTCCATCAGGCCGGAGCCCAGCGCATTGACGGTGGACACCGCCCCTTGCCGGATCGCTTCGACCAGCCCCGGCGTGCCGATCTGCGAATCCGAACGCAGTTCGAGCGGATCGGCGAAGGCGGCATCGAGGCGGCGCCACAGCACGCTGATCGGCATCAGGCCGGAAACGGTGCGCACCATCAGCCTGCCGCCGGAAACGGTCAAATCCTCGCCCTCAAGCAGCATGATGCCGAGATAGCGGGCGATATAGGCGTGTTCGTAGTAGGTTTCGTTGAGCGGACCCGGCGTCAATATGGCGACGCGGCCGTCGCTTTCCCTGGCCATGCCGATCAGCGCATCGCGGAAGCGGCGGAAGAAGCCGGCTAGCCGGTGCACATGCATCTCGCCATAGATATCGGACAGCGCGCGCGTGGTGGCGACGCGGTTCTCCAGGGCAAAGCCGGCGCCAGACGGCGCCTGCGTACGGTCGCCCAACACCCACCACTGGCCGTCTGGCCCGCGGCCAAGTTCGAAGGCACAGAAATGCAGGTAATGGCCGCCGGCCGGCGTGGTGCCCACGACAGGCCGCAAATATTCGGGGCTGGCGGCGATCAATCCCGCTGGCAGTATGCCTTTTTCGACGAGCCGGTTCGGCCCATAGATATCGGCGATGGTTTCCTCGAACAACTCGGCGCGCTGGACGAGCCCGGCGCTGATCGCGGCCCATTCGGCGTCTTCGATGAGCAGGGGCACATGCGCCAGCGGCCATTCGCGCTCATTGGCGCCGGCCTTGTCGTAGACGCGGTAGTAGACGCCGGCATCGCGCAGATACTGGTCGGCGCGGGCAAAACGCTGGCCGAGCTTTTCGGCACCGAGATCGTCGAGCGCCTCGATGAAATGCTTCCACACCGGACGGGGATTGCCCGCAGCGTCGACCATCTCGTCGACGACGCCGTCTATCGGCTGGTAGTGCTCCAGCAGGCTATGGATCTGCGGCTTGCCGCGTACCCTCTTGTGATTCCCCTTTGCCATCGCTGATCAGAGTCTTGCCGGCCGCCTGAGGTCAAGGGTCATCGGGAAATCTTCCGCCGGTTGTTCCTCGCGCAGCACATAGCCGGATGGCGTGTGGCCGCGCGGTTCGAAGCGAGCGAGCCGCCGTGCCTCCGCCTCGTTGCCGTTGACCGGGAAGGTGTCGTAGTTGCGGCCACCGGGATGCGCGACATGGTACACGCAGCCGCCGACCGCCCGACCCGACCAGCGGTCATAGATGTCGAACACCAGCGGCGTGTTGACCGGCAGTGCCGGATGCAGGCCCGAAGCCGGCTGCCAGGCCTTGAAGCGCACGCCGGCCACCGCCACTTCGCGGTTGTCAGTGACCTTCATCGGCACGATGCGGCCGTTGCAGACGATGGCGTGGCGCTCCGGGTTCAGGCCTTCGGTCTTGACCTGCAGCCGTTCGACCGAGGAATCGACGAAGCGCACCGTGCCGCCGATCGCACCTTGCTCGCCCATCACATGCCACGGCTCCAGCGCCTGCCGCAGTTCCAGCTTGATGCCGGCGTGCTGGACTTCGCCGCAGAAGGGAAAGCGAAATTCGAGCTGGGCGTCGAACCATTCGGGACGGAACTCGAAGCCGGTGAGCTTGAGGTCATCGAGCACATCGAGGAAGTCAGCCCAGACATGGTGCGGCAGCATGAAGCGGTCGTGCAGCGATGTGCCCCAACGGACGAAACGGCCGTCGAGCGGGTTTTTCCACGCGCGGGCGATAATGGCGCGGACGAGAAGCTGTTGCGCCAGCGACATGCGCGCATTGGGCGGCATCTCGAAACCACGGAACTCGACCAGGCCAAGCCGCCCTGTCGGACCATCCGGCGAGAACAGCTTGTCGATGCAGATTTCCGAGCGGTGGGTGTTGCCGGTGACGTCGGTCAACAAATTGCGGAACAGCCGGTCGACCAGCCACGGCAGGGGTGCCGCGCCGGTATCCGGATGCGGCACCTGCGCCATGGCGATTTCGAGTTCGTAGAGCGAATCGTGACGCGCCTCGTCGAAGCGCGGCGCCTGGCTGGTCGGGCCGATGAACAGGCCAGAGAACATATAGGATAGCGACGGATGCCGCTGCCATTGTAGCACCAGGCTCTTCAACAGATCTGGCCGACGCAGGAACGGGCTGTCATTGGGCGTCGCGCCGCCGACCACGACATGGTTGCCGCCGCCGGTGCCGGTGTGGCGGCCGTCGATCATGAACTTGTCGGCGCCAAGCCGCGTCAGCCGTGCTTCCTCGTAGATCGCCGTGGTCGTCGCCACGCAATCCTGCCAGTTGGAGGCCGGATGAATGTTGACCTCGATGACGCCGGGATCGGGCGCGACACGGATGACGTTGAGGCGCGGGTCATGCGGTGGGCCATAGCCCTCGATATGCACCGGAAGGCCGATCGCCTTCGCCGCGTTCTCGGCGGCAGCGACCAGTTCCAGATAGTCCTCAAGCGCCTCGACCGGCGGCATGAACACGCAGAGCCGGCCGTCGCGCGGCTCGACCGAAAGCGCCGTGCGCACCGCGCCGCCGATCTCGGTGATCTCCTGTTCGACCCGGTCCTGCTGGCCGGTCGCGGCCGTAAACGACGCCGCCTGCTGGCGGCGCGCCATCTCATCGGCGCCTTCCAGTTCGGCCGGAGCCGCTGTGGGCAAGATCGCCTCACGCGCCGGCAATGGGCCGCGCGGCAACGACGGATCGACTGGCACGATGTAGGGGAATTGCGCCGGCGGCACATAGGGCAGCGTGCCGAGCGGCAAGCGGTAGCCGACCGGTGAATCGCCCGGCACCAGGAACAATCGGCCGCGCCGCGTCTTCCATTTTTCCGAGCGCCAGCGCGGCCCCGACGCTTGGCTGTTCCAGCGCTGCACCGGCAGCACGTAGCCCGACGGCTTGGTCAGCCCGCGTTCGAACACCTTCGCCATGCGGCTGCGTTCTTCCGGGTCCTCCAGCTTGGAATTCGACGGATCGACATTTTCGGGCAGCTTGCCTTCCTTGAGCAGCCACTCGGCCGGATCCTCATAGGCTTCGCTGACCATGGTCTTGTCGATGCCGAGTTCACCGGCAATCGCGGTGAGCAGGCTTTCGGCCTGTTTCGGGCCGATATCGGCCGAACTCTTTTCGCGCGCGATCAGCGACGGATCGCTCCACACCGGCTGGCCATCGGCGCGCCAATAGAGCGAGAAGGTCCATCGCGGCAGGCTTTCGCCCGGATACCATTTGCCCTGGCCGTAGTGGAGGAAGCCGCCCGGCGCGAAACGCTCGCGCAGTTTGCGGATCAGCGCATCAGCCTTTTCGCGCTTGGTCGGGCCGACGGCAGCGGTGTTCCATTCGGCGGACTCGAAATCGTCGATCGAGACGAAGGTCGGCTCGCCGCCCATCGTCAGCCGCACGTCGCCGGCCGCAAGTGCGGCATCGACATTGTTGCCAAGCGCATCGAGCGCCCGCCAGCTCTCATCGGAGAATGGCTTGGTGATGCGCGGATGCTCGGCGATACGGTCGACCCGCATTTCGAAGCCGAACTCGACATTGGCAAAGCTCGCCATGCCGGAAATCGGCGCAGCATTGCGGAAATGCGGTGTCGCGGCAAGCGGCACATGGCTCTCGCCGGTCAGCAGGCCCGAGGTCGGATCGAAGCCGATCCAGCCGGCGCCGGGAAGATAGACCTCGCACCAGGCATGCAGATCGGTGAAGTCGACCGCGGTACCGGCCGGCCCATCGAGCGCGATGAGGTCGGGTTTGAGCTGGATCAGATAGCCGGAGACGAAGCGGGCGGCGATGCCGAGATTGCGCAGGATCTGCACCAGCAGCCAGCTCGAATCCCGGCACGATCCCTTGCCGGCGGCCAGCGTCTCCTCCGGTGAGAACACGCCGGTCTCCATACGCACGATATAGGCGATCTCGCGCTGCAGCCGGGCATTGAGGTCGACGAGGAAATTGACGGTGTTGGGAGCGCTGCGCTCGACAGTCCTGAGGAAGGCCGAGAGCAGCGGACCCGCCGGCTCAGGCGTGCGGTAGATGGCGAGATCGTCGCGTATCTCTTCCGGGTATTCGAACGGGAATGCCTCGGCCGACGGCTCGACGAAGAAATCGAACGGATTGTAGACCGTCATGTCGGCGACGAGGTCGACCTCGATCTTCAGCTCGCTCACCGGCTCCGGGAAGACGAAGCGGGCAAGGAAGTTGCCGTAAGGGTCTTGCTGCAAATTGACGAAGTGGTTCCCCGGCTCGACCTTCAAAGAGTGGCTGAGCACCTTGGTACGGGAATGCGGTGCCGGCTGCAGCCTGATGATCTGGGGCCCGAGCACCACCGGCCGGTCATATTTGTAGTGGGTCAGGTGGTAGACGGCTGCCAGAATTGCCATGGGGCCCCGGAGATCGGCGTTTCAAATGAATTCGCCGAACCCTGACACATCTGCCGGCCATTCTCCAAGCACAGATGTTGCGGTGCACCTAATTTAAGCAGCGTTGCCGGCTAAGCTGTGTCGAGATTCAGGTCAGGCCGAGTCGAAAACGGCTGATACCGAGAACCGGAGCGGAGCGTACTTTTGGGTACGTGAGCTCAGTTCTACTGCGACGCAGTAGAACAGGGAAGCGCAGGTATCGGTCGTTTGCAGGCCGGCCTCACCTGAATTCGGCGCAGCTTAGAAGAAGGCCTGAATGCCCGTCTGTGCCCGGCCCAGGATCAGCGCGTGCACGTCATGCGTGCCCTCATAGGTGTTGACGGTCTCCA
Organism: Mesorhizobium sp. P3_A8; assembly: GCF_056402995.1. Lineage (NCBI taxonomy): Bacteria > Pseudomonadati > Pseudomonadota > Alphaproteobacteria > Hyphomicrobiales > Phyllobacteriaceae > Mesorhizobium > Mesorhizobium sp. P3_A8. Next base: position 152,502 of record NZ_JBFUGI010000003.1, read on the forward strand.
GATTCTGCGCATGGCGCATGACGTGGTAACCGATCTGGATGCCGTTGCCGCCATGCATGTCACGCGCCTGGCGGGCGATGTCGAGCGCCTTGCCGCAATTGTTGCGCTTGACGATCGAGATCATCTCCGGCGCCATCTTGCCTTCGTCGAGCAGGCGCCCGACGCGCAACGATGCCTGCAACCCGAGCGCGATCTCGGTCTGCATGTCGGCGAGCTTCTTCTGGTAGAGCTGCGTGCCGGCCAGCGGCTTGCCGAACTGCTTGCGGTCCAGGCCATACTGGCGGGCGCGGTGCCAGCAATCTTCCGCCGCTCCCATCGAGCCCCATGAGATGCCGTAGCGAGCCCGGTTGAGGCAGCCGAACGGGCCGCCAAGCCCCTTGGCGTTGGGCAGCAGCGCGTCTTCGCCGACCTCGACGCCTTCCATCACCACTTCGCCGGTGATCGACGCGCGCAGCGACAGCTTGCCGCCGATCTTCGGCGCCGAAAGGCCTTTCATGCCCTTTTCCAGCACGAAACCGCGGATCTCGTCCTTGCCGTTCTCGCCCTTCAGCTTCGCCCAGACGACGAACACGTCGGCGACCGGCGCGTTGGAAATCCACATCTTGGAGCCGGAGAGCTTGTAGCCGTTGGCGGTCTTTTCGGCGCGTGTCTTCATACCGCCCGGGTCGGAGCCGGCATCCGGCTCGGTCAGGCCGAAGCAGCCGATCCATTCGCCGCTGGCGAGCTTGGGCAGATACTTCTTGCGCTGCTCGTCCGAGCCATAGGCATAGATCGGATACATCACCAGCGACGACTGCACCGACATCATCGAACGATAGCCGGAATCGACACGTTCGACTTCCCGCGCGACCAGCCCGTAGGTCACATAGGTGGAGCCGAGCCCGCCGAATTCTTCAGGAATGTTGATGCCGAGCAGGCCGGCATCGCCCATTTCGCGAAAGATCGTCGTGTCGAAAGTCTCGTTGAGATAGGCGTCCTCGATGCGTGGCGCCAGCTTGTCGGCGGCAAAGGCCGCGGCAGCGTCGCGCACCATGCGCTCGTCTTCCGAAAGCTGGTTCTCGATCAGGAACGGATCTTCCCAGACGAATGCATTCTTGTCGGCGGCCATGGTTTCTCGGTCCTCAACGGGTGAAGCCTGGCTTATCGGCCCGTGGCCTTAAAAAATCAAACGAAATTGCTTCACCGATCAATGAGCGTTAGGAATGAATCATGAGTGTTCAGCGCCGTCTTCTGCCCAACATCAGCGCCCTTGCTGCCTTCGAAGCGGTGGCCCGTCTTGGCAGTTTCACCGCTGCCGCGCAGGAGCTGGATTTGACTCAAGGCGCGGTCAGCCGGCAGATCAAGCTGCTCGAAGATCAGTTCGGTCGCCGTCTGTTCGAGCGTGACAGCCGCAATGTCCGGCTTTCGACGGCAGGCGAAATCTACGCCGAGGCGGTGCGTTCGGCACTCGGTCAATTGCGCGACGCCGCCCTCGGATTGATGAGTAATCGGCATAGTGGCATCCTGAACCTCGCCATTTTGCCGACCTTCGGCACGCGCTGGCTGATGCCGATGATCCCCGATTTCGTCGAAAACAATCCCGACATCACCATCAACTTCGTCACCCGCGTCGGTCGTTTCGACTTCGCCAGGGAGAGGCTGGATGCCGCCATCCACTACGGCCTGCCGGACTGGCCGGAAGCGGACTCGACGCTTCTGGTGCGCGAAACGGTGGCGCCGGTCGTCTCGCCCGCTTTCCTCGCTGGGCGCGCCATCGCCGCGCCGGCCGATATCGGCCGCCTGCCGCTGCTTCACATGGCAACACGACCCGGCGCCTGGACGGAATGGTTCGAGCATCAGGGCCTGAGCGCGCCGACCGGACCAGGCATGCAGTTCGAACAGTTCGGCACCGCCGCCCAGGCCTGCATCGCAGGGCTCGGCGTCGCGCTGTTGCCGCTCATCCTCATCGCCGGTGAATTGCAGCGCGGCCAGCTCGTTCCCGCGCCGGGTGAGCCGATGCAAAGCCGCAGCGCCTATTATCTCGTCGTCCCGCAAGACAAGCGCGGCCACCCGCCCGTCGCCAGTTTTCGCGACTGGCTGCTGGGCCAGCTTGAGAAGGAGCCGGCTGTTCTGGCCTGGTAGGCTACTTCCGCTTCAGCGCATCGGCCAATGCCGCGCCGAATGCCCCTTGCTGGGGCGGCCGTTCCGGCTGGCGCTGTGGCGCCGGCGAACGCGGTGCCGGCCTGCCGCCGCCATTGTCGCGCGGGCCGCCTTTCGATGCGCCGCCCTCGCCGCCGTCCTTGCGCATGGAGAGCGCGATGCGCTTGCGCTTGATGTCGACGTCGACGACGCGCACCTTCACCACGTCGCCGGCCTTGACCACCTCATGCGCGTCCTTGATGAAACGGTCGGCCAGTTGCGAGACATGCACCAGCCCATCCTGGTGGACGCCGATATCGACGAAGGCGCCGAAGGCGGCAACATTGGTCACCGTGCCTTCCAAGAGCATGCCGGGCTTCAAATCCTTGATGTCGTCGATGCCGTCGGCAAAGGTCGCGGTCTTGAAGCCGGGGCGCGGATCGCGGCCGGGCTTTTCCAGCTCGGCAAGAATGTCGCGCACCGTCGGCAGGCCGAAACGTTCGTCGACGAAGACGCGCGGATCGAGCGCCTTCAGCGCGGCACTGTCGCCCATCAGCGAACGGACATCGCGGCCGCAGGCGGCGACGATCTTCTTGGCCAAGCCATAGGCCTCCGGATGCACCGACGAGGCATCAAGCGGCTCGCTGCCATTGGCGATGCGCAGGAAGCCGGCGGATTGTTCGAACGCGCGAGGTCCAAGGCGCGCCACTTTCAGCAGGTCCTTGCGGCTGGCGAACGGACCGGTCGCATCGCGATGCGCGACGATGGCGTCCGCAAGCGACGCACCAAGACCTGAGACGCGGGCCAGCAGCGGCGCCGAGGCGGTGTTGAGGTCGACGCCGACCGCGTTGACGGCGTCCTCGACCACCGCTTCCAGCGAACGACCGAGCCTGTACTGGTCGACATCGTGCTGGTACTGGCCGACACCGATCGATTTCGGTTCGATCTTGACCAGTTCGGCCAGCGGATCCTGCAGCCGCCTCGCGATGGAAACCGCGCCGCGCAGCGACACATCGAGGCCAGGGAATTCCGCCGCTGCCGTTGCCGACGCGGAATAGACTGAGGCGCCCGCCTCGCTGACGATCACCTTGAGCGGTTTCGGCCCGCCATCGGAAGGCATGTCGGACAGCATGTCCGCCACCAGTTTTTCCGTCTCGCGGCTGCCGGTGCCGTTGCCGATCGAGATCAGCTCGACCTTGTGCAGGCGGATGAGCTTGGCGAGTTCGGCCTGCGTGCCGCGCACATCGTTCTTCGGCGGGAACGGATAGACCGTCGTCGTTGTCAGCACCTTGCCGGTGCCGTCGACCACGGCCACCTTGACGCCGGTGCGGATGCCGGGGTCGAGGCCCATCGTGGCACGCGAACCGGCGGGCGCGGCGAGCAGCAAATCCTTGAGGTTGCGCGCAAAGACGTGGATCGCCTCTTCCTCGGCCCGCTCGCGCAGGTCGCGCATCAAATCGAGCGTCAGGTGCAGCGAGAGCTTGATGCGCCAGGTCCAGCCGGCAACGTCCATCAGCCAGCGGTCGCCGGGCAGGCTGGCGCCGATGGCATAGGCATTGGCGATCATCCGCTCGACCGGCTTCACCGGCGAAGTGTCGTCGGCATCGACCTCGATGTCGAGCGACAGCACCTCCTCGTTGCGGCCGCGCAACATGGCCAGCGCACGATGGCTCGGCACATTTGCCCAGCGTTCGACATGGTCGAAATAGTCGGAGAATTTCGCGCCGGCCTCCTGCTTGCCGTCGACCACCCGGGCGCGCATGAAGGCGCGTTCCTTCATGTAGGTGCGCAGCTTACCGACCAGATCGGCATTCTCGGCGAACTGTTCCGACAGGATGTCGCGCGCGCCTTCCAGTGCCGCCTTGGTGTCGGCTACCTCTTCGGTGACATAGGCGAGCGCCAACTCGGCGGGCACCAGCGAACGGTTGGCAAGAATGGCCTCCGCCAGCGGCCCCAGCCCGCGTTCCCTGGCGATCTCGGCCTTGGTGCGGCGCTTGGGCTTATAGGGCAGATAGATGTCTTCCAACTCAGCCTTGGTGGCAGCGGCGGCAATCTTGCCCTCTAGCTCGGTGGTCAGCTTGCCCTGCTCGCGGATCGAACCCAGGATGGTGTCACGGCGCGCGTCGAGTTCGCGCAGATAGGCGAGCCGCTCGGCAAGATCGCGCAATTGCGTGTCGTCGAGCCCGCCGGTGACCTCTTTGCGGTAGCGCGCCACGAACGGCACCGTCGCGCCCTCGTCGAGCAGTTCGATCGCCGCAGCCGCCTGTTCGGGCCGCGCCTTGATTTCGGCCGCGATGATGGCTGCGATGCGTTTGATGTCGGATGCCATGTCATTCCTGCTCTTCTCGAAAAGAGCGGCGACCATAGGCGCAGACATGCAATCCGCCAACCGCCGTGCTTTCATCGCTCCGGCGGGTCCACAGGAAAGCGCGCACTAATGTGGCGTTCAGACCATTCGGCTCAGCGCCTCGAAAAACGCGACAATCTCGGCATCGAGCGGATCGTCGACCGGCACCGGCTGCGACGACATCTTGGCAATGACGACTTCGGTCGTGGGGTCGACATAGAGCCACTGGCCATGGATGCCGATGCCGCAATAGGCGCCGTTCTCGTGTCCGGTCTGGTACCATTTGCTGCGGTAACGGCCCTTGGGAAACAGCGGCAGCATCGCGCCGCGCTGCCAGGCTGCCGCACTCCCGCCGGTGCTGGTCGTGTCGCGCACCCAGGCCTCCGGCACGATGCGGCGGCCATTGGCGGTGCCGCCTTGCCGCATCATCTCGCCGATGCGCGCCAGATCGCGCGGCGTCACCGAAATCCCACCGGCGGTGCGTGCCGTGCCTTCCATGTCGACGCCGATCGAGGCTTCGCTGGCGGCGCCGAGCGGCAGCCACAGTTTCTCGCGCATCAGCTCGGTGAAGCGCTGGCCCGACGCGCGTTCGAGCAGCAGGCCAAGCAGGTCGGAATTGGGCGAACGGTAGCGGAAGGTCTGGCCATGCGGCTCGGCAAGCCGCTGCAGGCTCAGGATGAATTCGCGCAGGCTTTCCGTGCCGCCGCCCGGGTTCCACAGCGTGGCGCGGCGGTAACGGGCGAAGGCGCTTTCAGGGTCGAGATAGGCCTCCTCGAAATCGAGGCTGACGCTCATGTCGAGCACATGCCGGCAACTCGCATCGCCATAGGCCGAGCCGGTGGCTTCGGGAATGTACTGCGTCACCGGCGCTTCCGGATCGAACGTGCCCTCGCCTTCCAATATGCCGGCGATAATCGCGGTCACCGACTTGCTGATCGAGAAGATGATGTGGCGAGCGCCGAAATCCATATGCGGCGCGAACCAGTCGCCAATGATCTTGCCGCCCTTCATCACCGTCAGCGCGTCGGTGCTGGAGCGCACGAGGAAGTCGGCCACTGTCTCCGGCGCGCTGGCCACCGAAACCTTTTCGCCGAGCAAACCACCGAAATCCCGTGCCGGCGCCTCAACACTGGCCGGTGCCGCGGCCACGCGTGCCGTCGGCACCAATTCGCCAAGGTTCTGGAACGACCATCGATTGAACGGGTTCTCGCGCCAGTTGCCAAGCAGCACCTCATTGCGGCGGAAACCATAGCGGGTCTCGAACGCGGTCTTGCCGGTCATGGCATTTCCTTCCAGGATCGTTTCTTCTGGGATTAGTTGAGCGCGGCGGCGATGGCGTGCACGGCCTTCAGCGTCGCGACGGCGTAGGCGAGATTGCTGAAATCCGGCCAGGTCGAAAGCGTCACCACGACCATTCCTGTGTTCCAGTCGATGTGGATCATCTGTCCGAACACGCCCCGGCACATCAGTGCGCGCGAGCTGGGGTTCTCGATCCAGAACTGGTTGCGGTAGCTGCCCTCTGGCAGGCTCTCGGAGAAATCGGCGACATGTCTGCCGTTGCGTGTGGCCTCGACCCAGTCGGCCGGCACGATGCCGCCGCCATTGTCGAGGATCATCTGGCCGAAGCGGCCATAGTCGCGCAGGGTGGCGTTGAAGCCGCCATCGGCCACGGCATAGCCGGCGCTGTCGACGGTGAAGCAGGCGCTTTCGTCGGTGCCGAGCTTTTGCCAGAGTTCTTCGGAAACCAGTTGCGGCAGACGCTTGCCCGTCACCCGCTCCATGATGAAGGCGAGCACGTCGGTCTCGATCGAGCGGTACTCGAACTGGGCGCCATGCGGACGGACCGTGTCCTTCAAGCCCAGGATCAACTCGAACATATGCGATGGCCAGCGGAAATCCGGATCGCTGCCCGGCGGCACCGGCTTCCAGCCGGTGGCGACATCGACCTGGCCGATGTCGGAATAGCGGTCGGTATACTCTTCGGAGAAACGCACGCCGCTCGTCATGTCGAGCACATGCTGGACGCTGGCGCCGGCCCAGCCGGTCGCGCCGAGTTCCGGCAAATAGTCGGTCACTGGCCGCGCCGGATCGATCAGGCCGCGCCCGACCAGTATGCCGAAGACCGAGCCGGTGACGGATTTGGCCATCGACTGCGACAGATGCAGCGTGCGCTCGTCCATGCCGTTGAAATAGCGCTCATAGGCGACCTTGCCGTGCTTGAGCACCAGGAAGCCGTCCGCATAGGTCTCGTCGAGCAGCCCGGCGAGCGTTGTCGGCTTGCCCTCGCTGTCCTCGACCGCCAGCCCGTCGAGATCGACCTCGGCGCGTTCGAGACGATGGCGATGGCCGTTGCCGCGCCAGACTTCGGCTGTCGGCAGGATTTCCCTGATGTGCTGGAACGCCCAGCGGTTCCACGGCGGCCGGTCCCAGTCGAGCTTCGGCGGCACCATGGCGGGCGGCGAGCCCTGCATGATCGGCGGCCTTGGGTCGCTGTTGCGGTACGATGTCATGGAACCCTCCCACGATGCATGCCGCCCAAAAATGCGTAGCGGTTTTGGGACGACGACATGCATGAAAACAAGAATTTGCAGCGTCGCGTGTGCCCTCCACATGCGACGCGTCGCAAAGAAGGGAGGCCGAAGCCTCCCTTCCGCTGGACTTTAGACCGAACCTATTTGCGCAAATTGGTCCAGATCTTGTTGTAGATTTCCACCACATCCGGCGGACAGGGCGGAACGAATTCCGCTACCGGCGCGCCTGCCGGCGGGTTGAGTTCCGGCGAATTGGCGAAATCCGGCTGCAGGAACTTGTGGCTGCCGGCAATGCCATTGTCGTAGCCGGCGAATTCCGAGATCAGCGCCGCATTTTCCGGGGCCATGATGAAATCCTGGAACAGTTTGGCATTGTCGAGGTTCTTGGCGCCCTTCAGCACCGCGACATTGTCCATCCAGCCTTCGATGCCTTCCTTCGGATAGGCATATTTGATGGCCGGGATCTTCTGCCGCGAGCGATAGGTCGCGCCGTTCCACTGTTCCGTCACGATCACGTCGCCCGAGGTGATCTTGGTGATGGTGTCGTAGCTGAAGGTCTTCCAGGACGGCTTGGCGGCCGTCAGGATGTCGTTGACCTTTTTCAGATTGGCCTTGTCGGCACCGCAGCGCGGCACGCCGGCATAACGCTCGGCCGCATGCATGACGGTGTTGACGTCGTCGAGGATGTTGATCTGGCCCTTCAGCTCAGTCGGCGGGTCGAAGAGGATGGCCAGCGTGTCGATGTTGCCCTTGAACTTGTCCGTGTTGACGGCGAACGCCGTGGTGCCGTACTGCCAGGGCGCGGTGTAGTGACGGCCGCTGTCCCAATAGATGTCGAGGAAACGCGGATCGATGTTCTTGCCGTTGGGCATCGCGTTGGGCTCGGTCTTTTCGAGCAGGCCCTCGTCGACCATGATCTTCACGGTGTAGTCGGACGGCACCACGATGTCGTAGCCGGAATTGCCGGCGCGCACCTTCGACAGCATGGTTTCGTTGGAATCATAGTCGTCCAGCGTGACCTTGATGTTGTACTGTTTCTCGAACTTTTCGATCAGCTTGGGATTGGTGTAGTCACCCCAATTGTAGATATGCAACTCGCCATCGGCGAGTGCGGGCACCGCCCACAAAAGCACTGCCGTCGAAACGGCAGCCATCAGTTTCCTAGACATTTTTTGTTCTCCTTTGCCTTCCCATTGATTCACTTGGCGCGTCGGCGCGCGATCAGGAACGATACCGAGACGAAGAGGATCGAGACCAGGAGCAGGATGGTGGAGATAGCGTTGATCTCCGGCGTCATCGGCCGCCTGATCTGGTTCCAGATGTAGAGCGGCAGGGTCGTCTGGCCGGGGCCGGCGACGAGCTGCGTGATGGTGAAATCGTCGAAGGAGACGATGAAGGCGAGTGCGGCACCCGACATGATGCCGGGAACAAGCAGCGGCAGTGTAATGCGCCGGAACGCATGCCACGGCGTGGCATAGAGATCGGCGGCGGCGGATTCGAGCGTCAGGTCCATGTCCTCGAGACGCGCCCGGATCGGCATGTAGGCGAAAGGAATGCAGAACACGGTATGGGCCAGGATCAGATTGCCGATACCGAAATTCAGCCCGAAGGCCCCGGCGATCAGGGCGAAGAAGGACAAGGTCGCCACCGCCGTGATGATCTCGGGAACCATCAGCGGCAGGTTGATGACCATGAAGGCGGCCGGCAGGCCACGCCATGGCTTCACCCGGGTCATACCGATCGCCGCCAGCGTGGCGCAGATCGTCGAAACGATCGTCGCGCTCACAGAGATGATCAGCGTGTTCTCGGCGGCGTTGTGGAATTCCTCATTGAGCAGTGCCGTGCCGTACCAGGTCAGGCCGACACCCTCCCAATGAGTGACGAGCGAACCCGTGTTGAACGAAAAGATCATCAGGATGAGGATCGGGACGTAAAGCACCGCAACGCAGATGATGGCGATCGTGCGGAACCCGGGCTGGTCCTTGATATCGATGTTGCGGGGATCAGCCATGCTGGATCTTCCCCGAAGTGGTGCGAACGTAGAAGTAAAGGGCGACCAGCACCGCGGCCATCAGGATCAGCGCTTGGGCGCAGCCGAGCGGCCAGTTGCGCCCGGAACCGAATTGCTGGGCGATGAGATCGCCGATCATCAGATGGATGCCGCCGCCAAGGATAAGCGGCGTCACATAGGCGCCGAGCGCGGGAATGAAGACAAGCAGGCAGCCGGCGATGATGCCGGGCAGCGATAGCGGAATGATCACCCGCCAAAGAACCTGCCGGCGCGTCGCGTATAGGTCGTTGGCGGCCTCGACCAGCCGGAAATCCAGTTTCTCCAGGCTGGCATAGAGCGGCAGGATCATGAATGGCAGGAACGAGTAGAGCAGGCCGAGCTGGATGGCGAAGTTGGTGTAGAGCATGGTGATCGGCTTATCGATCACGCCAAGCCCCATCAAAAGATTGTTGATGAGGCCTTCGTCGCGAATGATGAACATGATGGCCAGCGTGCGCACCAGAAGGTTCGACCAGAACGGGATGGTGATCAGCAGCACCCACCAGTTGCGCTGCGCCGGCGTGCGCGTGGCCATGAAGTAGGCGGTCGGAAAACCCAGCAGCAGGCAGATGACCGTCGTCACCACGGCGAACAGAAACGAGCGCAGATAGATGATCAGGAAATCCGGCGTGAACTGCAGCGTGTCGTCGAAAATATCCTGCTGGAACAGGAAGTTCAGATAGGCGTCCGTCGAAAACTTCCATTGGACGCCACCATAGGGCGCGGCCTGGAGAAACGAGTAAACCAGGATGATCAGCAGCGGCAGCACGCCGAAAATTCCGATGACGATCAGCGCCGGCAGGGAAAGCAGGCGGTTGCGCCTGGCGGTTGCTTTCTCGGCCTTGGCTTCGAACAACGCGGCTTGGGAAAGCGCCATTGTCATCAGTCCTTCAGTATCCGCGCGCCGTCGTCTTCGAAGACGATGCCGACCTTGGCGCCTGGCTCGAACGTCACCGCGCCGGACCGGCTGTTCTGGTGACGCACGATGAAGTTGTCACCGCCATCGAGCTTGACGTGGTAGTGCGTGTCGGTGCCGAAATAGACGACGTTCGCCAGCGTTCCGGCGACCGTGCCCTTGGACACATCGGCGATCAGATCCGCATGCTCAGGCCGGACCACGACCGTGACTGCACCCGAGGGATCGAAGTTCTCCGGGAACCCTGCCGCCACGGTTGCGCCGGAGGCGAGCTTGACGGTGGCGACGCCGGATTTTTTCGACACCACGGCCCCTTTGAGGAAATTGGTTTCGCCGATGAAGTCGGCGACGAAGCGCTCGGCCGGGCGGTCATAGATGTCGCGCGGCGAACCGACCTGCAGGATCTTGCCGGCCGACATCACCGCGATGCGGTCCGACATGGTCAGCGCTTCTTCCTGGTCGTGGGTGACGAAGATGAAGGTGATGCCGGTCTCGTGCTGCAGCCGCTTCAGCTCGATCTGCATTTCCTTGCGCAGCTTGTAATCAAGGGCGGAGAGCGGCTCGTCGAGCAGCAGCACCTTCGGCTGTGGTGCGAGCGCCCGCGCCAGCGCGACGCGCTGTTGCTGGCCGCCGGAGATCTGGCTGGTACGGCGGCCCGCCAGCGCTTCCATCTTGACCAGTTTCAGCATCTGGGCGACGCGCGCCGTAATCTCGGCCTTCGGCTTGCCCAGCATTTCCAGGCCGAAGCCGATGTTGTCGGCCACCGTCATGTGCGGGAACAGTGCGTATGACTGGAAGACGGTGTTGACCGGCCGCTTGAAGGGCGGCAACGGCGCGATGTCCTGGCCGTAGAGCAGGATTTCGCCGGCGCTCGGAAAATCGAAGCCGGCTATCAGCCTCAAGAGCGTTGTTTTTCCGCAGCCGGAGGGCCCGAGCAGTGTGAAAAACTCATTTTCGCGGATGGAGACGGAAACGGTATCCAGTGCGGCGACTTGCGCCTCCCCGGTGCCGAATACCTTGCGCACACCACGGACTTCGATCGCATTCTTACCCGGTATTTCCGGCACGATTACCCCATTGAGAGAAGCCTGCTCTTAGCGGCAGGTGTCGTTCCTGTTTGATTGTCATCACAAGCCGGTCGGCTTGGCAACTGCGGAGCTGAATCTTGATTCAGGAGGCAAGTCCCGTGCCACCGTCAGGCTTGATAAGTTACCTTGCCCCCGCAGATGGTCGTCACCGGCCGCACGGTATGCAGCGCTTCCGGCGCGGTTGTTTCGATATCGGCCGAGAGCACCACCAGATCGGCCAGATATCCTGGCTTCAGGCGGCCTTTTCGGTGTTCGGCGAATTCGGCATAGGCGCCTTCCACTGTATAGGCTGCAACAGATTCCAGCAGCGAGAAGCTCTGGTCGGGATCGCCCTCTGCCCACGGTTTGCGCAGCACTGCCGCTTGAATGCCCAGGATCGGATCGACCGGCGACACCGGCCAGTCCGAAGCGAAGACAACGCGCGCGCCGGCCTCTTTCAACGTTCGCCAGGCATAGCTGAGCGGCCATTTCTTGCGGCCGATGCGAGACAGCGTCGGCTCCAGCGGAAAGTTGAGTGCGCCGGGCGGATGCGGCGGCTGCATCGACGCGATGACGCCAAGCTCGGAAAAGCGCGGCACGTCGGTCTCGGTCGTGACCTCGATGTGCTCGATCCGATGCCGGCTGTCGCGCCTGCCGTTTTTCTTCTGCGCCGCCTCATAGCCGTCGAGCACCGCGCGCACCGCACCGTCACCGATCGAATGCACCGCGATCTGCAGGCCACGACGATCGGCTTCCACCGCCACTTCGGCGAAATGCTCCGGCGTAAACAACGGCTCGCCGGACCAGTCCAGACGATCCGCATAAGGCTCGACCATCACGGCTGTCCATGAATCGAGCACGCCGTCGTAGAACACCTTGACCATACCCGACGACAGCCATTCCGACTTGTAGGTCGAAGCCATCATGGATGCCTTTTCAAGCATGCCGAGGTCCATGAAGTTCTTGAAGTGAAACGGGATTTGCGTACGACACAGCAATCGCCCTTCTTGCTCCAGGCCGGCAAGCAGCTCGAGTTGGTAGAGGTTGCCATCCATGTTCTGGATCGACGTGATGCCGTGGCGGGCGCACCATTCCAGGCCGCGGTGCATCAGATCGCGATCAGCAGCCAATTCCTCGGCCGAGGGATAGGGCTCCGGCTCACCGCCCGTAAGACCGAGCCGTGTGCGGTTCTGCCCGAAATGCTCCAGGATCGGGCCGAAAGCCTCGCCCTCGCGCAATTCGCCCGCCGCGAGGCCATCGGCACCCATCACGATTTCGTTGCCCGGCCCCAATTCCCTGCCATGCAGGAGGCCCGCCTCTTCCAGCGCCTTGGTGTTCGCCCACATCGTATGGTGGTCGGAGGCCGACATGGCGAACGGGCGATCGGGGATGATTTGGTCGAGATGGTGGCGCGTGACCGGCTCGGGCAGGATCGCATAGTCGACGCCGGCGCCGATCAGAAGCCTGGCGTTGGGCCGTGCCGCGGCAAAGGTCTGGATCGCATCGCGCAAGGCATCGAAGCCGTGCACCCCTGCCAGATGCAGATTTTCGAGTTCGGCCGCGCCGCCGAACAGATGCATATGCGCTTCGATGAAGCCAGGCAGGACCGAACCGCCCTTGGCGTCGATCACCTCTGTGGCTGTTCCCTTGAGCTCTTCGATTGCAGCGCGGCTGCCAATGGCGATGATGGCGCCGTCCTTGACGGCAATAGCCTCGGCTGAGGGGTTGTCATCGTCCATGGTCAGCACACGACCATTAATGACGATCAGATCCGCATTTTTACCCGCACCCGTGACAGACATCGCGACTCCGCGCTTTTGATGACCGACTGAGACCGGCAATCCTCTTGTCCGACAAGCTGCCACGTCACCGCAGCTGCGCCATCGGATGAAACTGATGCCAGTGCGCTGTTTTGAAATTCCCCTTGTGATCTCCGAAAACAGCGTGGATAAAAGAATGCGACTGATTATTCGCGTTTGTCAACATGCGGAATTTCGAATGTATTGTGGATAGCACCCTGCGCCTGTGTTGAGACCGGGCGGGGAACGAGGACATCAAGCCGTGAAGCGCAGTCTCGACCGCAAAACCAGGATAGCGCTCGAACCGCGCAAGCAGCCGCGGCAACAGCGGTCGAGCAAGGTGGTCGACCGGATTCTCGACGCGGCATTGATCTTGACGCGAGAGCAAGGAACCAGGACGCCGACGACGCTCGCCATTGCGCAGCGCGCGGGCCTGTCGGTCGGTTCGATCTACCAATACTTCCCCAACAAGGAAGCCATTCTCCTAGACCTCGCCCGGCGTTGGCTGTCCTCCTTTCCCGAGGTGATCGCCAAGCGCATCAAGGTCCCCCCGCCCACCGACCGGGAAGAGTTCCGGCGCGAAGTGCGCAAGCTCTTCATCGATACCTCCAGGATATATCTCGAAAACGCCACCCTGATGCCGGTGATCGAGGCCATATCCGGCAATGCCGACCTCCGGCCGATCCAGGACGAATATGACGAGCAGATCATCGCGCTCTACGCCGCATGGCTGCAGCATGTGAACCCGGCGCTGGAAGACAAGATCGCCAGCCGGCTCGGCGTGGTGATGATGGACGTCGGGCACGCCTGCCGGCTTGTCGGGCTGAAAAGAGACCGCAAGACATACGACCTCATCGAGGACGATGTCGAAAGAATGTGGCTCGCCTTGGTGACCCCCTATCTCAACCTTGACTGACTTCGCACTTCGAGAGGAATTTTATGAAGACTGTCTATTCGCCGCTTCATGCCGGCCATGCCGGCCAGATGGAACTGGTCACATCAGCCATCGTGCCGGGTTTCGAAAAGCCCTCGCGCGCCGAATTCATCAAGGCGCGGGTCGAAAGCGAGAAGCTCGGTCCGATCGTCCTGCCGCTTGAGCACGATCTTGCCGCCGCCAAGCGCATCCACAAATCGGACTATATCGACTTCCTGCCGACGGTCTGGCCGCAATGGGTAGCCTCCGGTCATGAGGGCACCGCCATGCCCTTCACCTGGCCGACGCGCGGCCTGCGCGGCGACGTGCCGCCGAAGCGCGTCGATGCGCTGCTCGGCTATTATTCCTTCGATGCCGGCGCCACCTTCGTCAAAGGCACATGGGCGGCGATCAAATCGTCCTATGACGTCGCGCTGACCGCGGCCGGCCTGGTCAAGGGCGGCGAAAGGTCGGCCTTCGCGCTCTGCCGCCCGCCCGGCCACCATGCCGGCGCCGGATTCATGGGCGGTTATTGCTACATCAACAACGCCGCCGTCGCCGCGCAGTGGTTCCTTGACCAGGGCGCCAAACGGGTCTCGATCCTCGATGTCGACTACCACCACGGCAACGGCACGCAGGAGATCTTCTATGACCGCGCCGACGTGCAGGTCCTCAATCTGCATGGTGATCCGATGGTGGAGTATCCGTTCTTCCTCGGCCATGCCGATGAACGCGGCACGGGCGCCGGCGAGGGTTTCAACATCAACTATCCGATGCCGTTCGGCACCGGCTGGGATGCCTGGAACGCGTCGCTGGAGGATGCCTGCGCCAGGCTGGCCGCTTACGCGCCCGACATCGTCATCGTCTCGCTCGGCGTCGACACCTTCGAGAAGGACCCGATCAGCCAGTTCAAGCTGAAAAGCCCGGACTACCCCAAGATCGGCCGCCGCATCGCCAGGCTCGGACTGCCAACTCTGTTCGTCATGGAAGGCGGCTATGCCGTCGAGGAGATCGGCGTAAACGCCGTCGGCGTGCTGACCGGTTTCGAGGATCGGTAGGCCTGCCCGGAAACCCAAGGCGGATAACGACAGATATGAAGAAAAAGGGCGGCGTGGCCGCCCTTTTTTTTGCGAACTACGCTGCGGTGCCGGCGCTTGGCGCAGCCATCGGCGCGCCTGCCTTGCGTGAGCGGCCGAGATAATAGACCGCCGCCGCCGCGATGACGCCGGCAGCCAGGATGCCTGCCGCCAGAACCGGCCGATACCAGAACCAGGCAATCGCGATCGTCGTCGTGCCGACCAGGATCGCCAGGAAGAAGGCGATGATGCCGGTTCCCATTCGCGCCATGCTGCCGAGGAACGGGATGACGTCGAGGATCACGCCGATCGGGCTGAGGAACAGGGCAAAGCCGATCGTCAGCAGCAGCAGGCCCGCGGCACGCAGCAGCCAGGTGATCAGCGTGTTGGCGCTGACGGCGTCGGCGAACATCTTGTCGGCCGGCACCTGGCCGGTATCGACCATCAGCAGCGCATCGCCGGCTTGCGTTTGGTATGGCTCGAACCGGCTGCCAGCCTGGCGCGCCACGATGCTGACCACGCCGAGCGGCGCCAGCTCGTAGCCGATGCGGTAGTCGCCCAATGCAGGCGTCGTGTTGTCGCTGCCGAGATAGATCCTGCCATCAACGATGCTGAGCGGCTTCGTCCCGGTATAGGCTGCCTTGATCGCCGCCGACTGACTGGACGACAGCGAGTAGTCCTTGTCGCCCTCGATGCGGTCGAGCACCGGCGTATCCAGATCGAAGGCGACGAGCTTGCCCTGCGGGATCTGGAAGGTCCGGCTGTGGATCGCCATCGGTGGATTTTGATGGCCGTCGGGCTTCTTGAAGTCCGACGAGTCGATCTGGCTGTCGTCCCACACCTTTTGATAGCTATAGGTGGTCTCCGTCTCCTCGCCGCCGCCAAGCTTCTTGGTGGTCTCGGATTTGGATTCTTCCTTCCACTGATACATCTCGACGCTGCGCGACAGGCGCAGCCCTTGCGCGGCGATGCCGAAATCCGGATCCGACAGGCCGCTATCGGCCGTCACCGGCCCGCTGACATGCACCAGTCTGCCGTCATTGCCGGCATCGACGCTGTCGGCGTTGATCGAGACAACGGCGCCCGACCCTTCGGCCAGCGAGCGCGCCG
Organism: Mesorhizobium sp. P3_A8; assembly: GCF_056402995.1. NCBI lineage: Bacteria > Pseudomonadati > Pseudomonadota > Alphaproteobacteria > Hyphomicrobiales > Phyllobacteriaceae > Mesorhizobium > Mesorhizobium sp. P3_A8. Next base: position 168,429 of record NZ_JBFUGI010000003.1, read on the forward strand.
TCTGCACCGCGCGGCCCTCGTTCCAGAACAGCCCGATCACCATCAGCACGATCAGCAGCAGGCCGAAGATGACCCCGCCGACCGCGCGCTTGATCCGCCCGAACCACGAGACTGACGTAACTTCCCGAAATGAATCGCTCATCGTTTCCCCCGAAACCAAAGATACCAAGATTTAAGCGCGGCCGGCGGCCGCGCATCGAGCCGATCAATCGGCGTGGATTTGCGCGCCACAGTCCTTGGCGCCAGCGCAGGAGTGCACCGCTCGCGTCGTGCCGCCATCGCCGACCCGCCAAGGTGAAGCGGACAACGGCGTCTGGCTGTTGGCGCCGAGAAGGTCGAGCGCCCGCATGGCCGTCTGTTCGCCAGCCTCGTCACGCTTGACGATCTCGACATCCTTGAGACCGATCGCGGCAAGCTGCGGCATGACCACGTCGGGATCACCGGCAACGACGATCAGCGACGGCTCCAGCGACGACAATGCCAGCGCCTGTTTCTGCACGGCGTCGAGCGTCAGCTGGGTGCGCGCCGTCATCCGGCTTTGCTGGTCCTCGAGCGTCGAACCGCTGCCGGCCGCGCCGATCAGCGAGCCGAACAGACCGGCCGAGGTCTCTGCCGATCCAGCCAGTGCCCGCCGATAGACCGTCACCGTGCGGTCGACCTCGTCCTGCGCCACCGGCAAGGTGGTCAGGCCGGCGAAACCTTTCAGGATTTCGGTGATCGCCGGACCGGTGTTGGCGCGCTCGACGGTGGTTGCCACCACCAGTCCCGAGCCGGCCTTCATCGGGCTCATGAGATAGCTCGACACGCCATAGGAATAGCCCTTCTCCTCGCGGATCACCGAATTCAGCCGGCTGGAGAAATCATCGCCGAGCAGATTGGCGACCGCGGTCGATTCCGCGCGCTCGCCTTCGTCAGTGCCGGGCGCCGGCCGCGCCACGAACAGCGCCGACTGGCTGGCGCCGGGCTCGGGCACCAGCAGCACTTTCTGACCGCCGTTGAAATGCGCTGCCGGCGACGGTTCGATGGCATAGCCGGCGGCATCGCTCGTCCATGTTCCGAATGCCTTTTCAAGGCCGGCCGCAACGGTCGCGACCGGCATCGGGCCGACGCTGTAGAAGGTCACCGCCTTCGACGTGAACTCCGCCTTGAACGCGGCTTTCGCCTCGTCGAGCGAGATCGAGGCCAGCGCCTTTGCCGACCAGTCGACCGCGGCCTTGCCCGGCACCTGCGGAATGAGCGCCGCCTTTGCCACGCGACCGGCAACGCCCGGCAGATCCGCCTCGCGGCCGTTCAGCCAATCGACCGTCTGCGCCATCAACACCGTCCATTCGGTCTTGTCGAACCGCGGTTTCAGCACCGCATCGGCAAGCAGGCCAAGACCTTGATCCAGTTTTTCCGGCGGCACGCCAAGCGTCATCGTCGTGGTCAGTGCGCCGGCCTGATAGCCGATGCCGGCACCAATGTCGCTGGTCGCCTTGGCGAAGTCGGCCGAACCGCGATCGGCCGCGCCACGCGTCGCCATGCTGGCGGCAAGCTCCAGCAGCCCCTCCTTGCCTTCCGGCACGCTGTTCCAGCCGCCTTGTGCACTCGCCGCGACATAGACCATCGGCGCTTCCGGCATCGTGTAGTGGACGAGCTTGATGCCGTTGGAGAGCGTCGCCGTTTCCATGGCGGGCAACACCGCTGAAGGCGCTTGCCCGGCCGGATGCTTCGGAATGTCGATCGCCACCCGCTCCGGTGCCGTGAAGGGTTGCGGCGTGCCAGACGAACCGATCAGCGCGTCGGGATAGCCGCCGCGCGGGCCGGGCTTCAACACCAGCACGCTGGCGTCTTCCGGTTTCAGGAGCCGCTTGATCGTCGCTTCAACATCGGCGGCGCTGGCAGTCTTGACGCGCRGATCGTCGACCAGCGCGCTCTGCGCATCGCCGAGAATGTCGGCATTGTAGGAGACAGTGCCGGCACGATCCTTCAGCGCCTCGTTGCCCAGCCGCGTTGCCTGCAATATGCCGTTGCGCGCGCGCTCGACATCAGCCGGATCGAGCGGCGCCTTCTGGAAATCCGCAAACGCCGCTTTCATCGCGCTTTCGAGCGCTTCCGGCGTCACGCCTGCCGCCGCACCCGCCTCGAAAGTGAAGCGCCCGCCGAGCAGTCCACCCGTCCAGCTTGCACTGGCATAGGTGGCGACGCCCTGTTCCGAGACCAGCCGGTTGCGCAGAAATCCATAGTCGCCATTGCCGAGCAATTCGGCGGCAATGCTGAGCGCGCCATTATCCGGCGACTGCGCCGCCGGGCCGCTGAAGCCGACCACGACGACGGGGCTCGGCACGCGATCCTCGAGCACCAGCTTGAGCCGCGCCTGTGTGGGTTCCGGGACGGCGGGTCGCGCCACGTCGGCGCCGCGCGATATCCGGCCGAACGTGTCGGCGATCAGCGCCTTGGTATCAGCCACCTTCAGATCCCCCACCAGCACCAGCACGGCATTGTTGGGCAGATAGTAGGTGTTGAAGAAGCCTCTGACATCGTCGAGCGTTGCAGCATCGAGGTCGGCGACCGAACCGATGACCATGCGGCTATAGGGATGCGGCTTCGGAAACAGTCCGGACCAGAAGGCTTCCCAGCCCGATGCGCCGGCCTTGTCGAGCACGTTCTGGCGCATCTCGTTCTTGACCACCGAACGCTGCAGGTCGAGCTTGGCCTGTGTCACCGAGCGGCCGAGATTGGCCATGCGGTCGGCTTCCAGCGACAGGATCACCGGCAGCGACGACGACAGGCCGTCGACATAGAACACGGTGCCGTCCTCGGTGGTCCAGGCATTGATCTCGTTGCCCAGTGCGGCATGCGCACCGAACACGTTCGGCCAGGCCGGCGTCCCGGAAAACATCAGGTGCTCGAACAGATGCGCGAAGCCTGAGCGGCCCGCCGGTTCATTCATCGACCCGACACGGTAGCGCAGGTTCATCACCACCTTCGGCGCACGATGATCCGGCACCAGCACCACTTGCAGCCCGTTGTCGAGCGCATAGGTGACGATTGGCTCGGCCTTGGCGGGCGCTGCCGCACCGGCAAAAACCGCGAGCACCACCGTGAACGCCAGGAAAACCTGCTTCATGATTACCCCCCATTGCCGATGGCCGCGAAACAAGCGCCGCCACCTTAGCCCAGTCCGATCGAAGGGAAGCCCACCTCCCTGCCGATCGCCGAGAACCTATCGGAATCGATCGGTCCTCGATACGGCAGCTTCGCAACAACCTCTGGCTTTTTCGTGTCAGTGTTTTCAGGCGGCCCCGATGCGGCGAAAGTGTGTTGGGCGTTACTCTGAGTCGCACGCGAGTCCACCGGATTCGATTTTGTCAAATCGCGTTTGATGTCGGATTCATCTGCGGGTAGATTAGACCCGAATCAGCCGGTCCATGGGGGGCGCGGCGACCACCCAAAGTCTCACGTTCCGGATTTTTCCGGCGCCAGACGCGGATGTCTTCGCGTTCCCTGAATGGATTCCGTCTGATTGGGCGCGGCCCCGCGCCTCGCGTGCGTCTCGTGAAAGTAACGCGTTTTTAGGGTTCGGCGGCTGGCCTCCAGCATCCGGGCAGCAGAAACGATTCCGGCCAAAAGCAACAAGAATGAGCAGTTCCGCCGCGCTTCTTCAATCCGACACATTGGGCTCGCGCCTGACGTCGCGCGGTGATTTGACCAGCTTCTTCATGGAGCTGACCGCCGAGATCGGCGCCGACAGCTACATGCTGGTTGCCATCGTCCACGACCAGGACCGCAACGACGCACGCATCGTCTCCTCGAACTGGATCTTCGACGCCATTGAACTGATCGGCAAGCGGTTGATCGCCGGCCTTGCCCAGGGCGCGCTCACCGTCGCGCCCGGCATCCGTCCAAGGCCGCTGGTGGCCGCTGAGGCGCCCGATGCCGACGGGCTGGTCTCCGGCGAAGAAGCCCGCCTTCTCGACGTGCTCGGCCATGCCGAAATCTATTCGCTTAGGCTGAATGTCGGCCGCCAGCGCCTGTTCGCCCTGTTCTCGGCGGCGGCGGCCGGCCAGATCGACCAGCCGGCGCTGATGAAGGCGCAGCTGAAATGCTGCTACGCGCTTTCGCATATTCCGCAGCTGATCGCTGCCGCCGCCATGCAGGATCCACTATCGGACCGCGAGCGCGAATGCCTGTTCTGGGTCTCGGAAGGCAAGACCACCGACGAAGTGGCGGTCATCCTTGGCGTGTCCTCCAATACCGTCAACAGCTACATCACCCACGCCATCCAGAAATTCGCGGCCTCGAACCGCGCGATGGCCATCGCCACGGCGATCAGGAGTGGCATCATTTGAAACAGGCAGACATCAAGGAAGCTGCGGAGGCCCTTTTCAACGAGCAGCGCAGCCCGTTCGGCGCCTTCTCGCTCAGTTCCGAAACCCATCACGCCGTCACCGTTCCCGATGCCGTGCGCCGCTGCCGCTGGATATCGGTCGACATCAATGCCTCGGCCTTCGGCCTGTACTTCGTCAGCCCGTCACCGGAACGGGCGCGGCTGGTCCCGTGTTTCGATTCCGACTATCCCGGCATTGCCGTGGCGACGAAGTTCATATCCGGCGCCAATGGCGAGGAGATCGTGCGCCACACCCACAACTCGACGGAGCCACGCTGGTGGACGGATGACGGCGTCGCCGCGATGGCCGAGACGTTCGGCAACCTCGCCTGGACCGCGCAAATGGCGCCGCTGGCACCCGGCACCAGCGGCATCGCCTTTCCCGTCCACGCCGATCGCGGCCAATGCGGCCTTGTCGTCTTCCTGGGATCGGAGATCGCGCTGCCGCAGGACGCGCTCTACGAAATCCACGCTCGCTGCTTTTCGCTGTTCGCCGCAGTAGCGCGTATCCGTCCGAGTGATGCCGGCAGGATGCGCGCCATCTCCAAGCGCGAACTCGAATGCCTGAAGCTGACCGCCAACGGCAACACCAGCGAGGAGATCGCGCGGCTGCTGAAGCTGTCGGTGCACACGGCCAACCAGTATCTCACCCAGTCGACGCAGAAGCTCAACGCCGTCAACCGCAACCAGGCAGTCGCCAAGGCGCTGCGGCTTGGTCTGATCGAGTAATGAAACGATGAGCCGCTCAGGCCTTAGAGCAATTCCAGGAAAAGTGTGAGCGGTTTTCCGTCAGGAATTGCGTCAAAACAAAGAGTTAGAGCGGTTCGCCGTTTCCATGAAACGGTGAAACGCTCTAGAAGGCCAGCGGCTCGACCTTTCGTATCCGCGCCTGGTCGATCACCGCTTCCAGCAGCGCCGTATTGTGCTCGGGGTCCTCGCCGGGCTTTTCGAACGACACGTAGTTGACCGCGACCGAGTTGCCGGCATCGCTCAGCGTCAGCTGGAAATAGACGGTCACACCGGGTGGCCTGAGTTCCAGGTCGAGCACGATGCGCGGGCTGCCGCTCCAGTCGACATGCGCCTCGCCGCCATGGCCGAGCCTGAGCGTGCCCGGCATAAAGAACAGCTCCACCGCTGAATCGACCAGATCCGACAGGCAGGCGAAATGCTCCAGCCGGATGAAGGCGATGTAATCGGCGACATCGATCAGCCTCAGTTCGCCGACCACTTGCTCGATGGCGCTGGCGACGATGATCTCGCGGGATTTTGCGTGCGGTTGGCGGTTCATGAAATCTGTCTGCGCTCAGCCTTTTTCGAGTAGACGATCCGCACCAGTTCGGCGACGGCCTGGTAGAATTGCGACGGGATCACATTATCGACCGAAACTTGCTTGTACATGGAGCGGGCGAGCGCCACGTCCTCGAAGATCGGAATGTTGTGCTCCTTGGCGATCTCGCGGATTTTCAACGCCACCAGATCCTGCCCCTTGGCCACCACCAGCGGCGCCGAATCCTCGTCGCGCACATATTTGAGCGCGATCGAGAAGTGGGTCGGGTTGGCGATGATCAGCGTCGCGCGCGGCACCGCCGTCATCATCCGCTTGCGCGCGCGATCGCGCGCCAGCGAGCGCAGCCGCGACTTGACGATCGGGTCGCCCTCGGACTGCTTGAACTCGTCCTTCACCTCCTGCTTGCTCATGCGCAGGTCCTGCTTCCAGTGGAAGCGCGACCAGACGATGTCGATCGCCGCGATCAGTCCCATGACGAAGACGATCGCCACCAGTATGTCGACCGCGATGCCGCGGATGACGAGGCCGAAAGCGACGGGATTGGTGATCATGCCGGCAAGCAGCTTGCGGTGATCCTCCGACAGCGTGAAGGTGAGCACGGTGATGGCGAAGCCGACCTTTGCCAGGGATTTCAGGAACTCGACCCAGCCCTGGGCGCCGAACATCCGGGTCCAGCCCTTGGTGATCGAAATGCGCGAAAGCTGCGGCCTGATCCGCTCGCCGACGAATTGCGGCATGTTCTGGAGCACCGAGGCGCCGATGCCGGCAACGGTTAAAAGCACCAGCAGGCTGACGAGGGCACGGCCCACTTCCAGCATGACGAGCTTGTAGAGCGCGATGACATCGGTCTCGGTGTCCATCGGCCAGGCTTCGGGCTTCTCGAGAAACGTCGACAGGAACACGCCGAGGTCGATGACGGCGTCCTTGGCATAGAAGACGGTGAACACCAGTATGGCGACAAAGGAGGCGAGGAGAGCGGTTTCCCTCGAATGGGGCAGCTTGCCCTGTTCGATGGTGTCGCGGATTTTCTTTTCCGTCGCCTCTTCGGTTTTCGAGTCCTTGTCGGTGGCGTCGGACATGCCTTAGGCGGCGTCCTGCGTCGCGGGAAGTTCGAACGCGCCTTCGCGCGACAGCCGGATCGTCGTCGACACGATCGTCTTGCGCGCCGTCATGATGTCGGCGAGAGGAACACCTTCCGACCCCTGGCCGAGTTCGGCTTCGATCATGCGCCGCGACCGTGCGCCGATCGCCGACAGCACGGATTCGGCGAGCGCCGCCGAGGTGCCGCGCAGCGCCAGCGTGACAAGCTCGGTCGACAGCCCATCGAACAAGAGCACGCGCGCCTTCTGGGTGAGCAGCGGCAGGTCGTCGAAAGCAAACAGCCGGGCGCGCACACCGTCGAGGTCTGGCGTGCCGGCGGCTTCCAAATCCTGCATGACCTCTTCAAGCAGCGGCTTGTCCAATTCGTTGAGCACGCTGGCGACGCGCGCCTGTCCCGCCGAAGTGTCCTTGGTCGACGTCTCCGCCAGCACGCTGGTCCGCAACCGGTTCTCGACGATCCTGGCAGCGGCATCCGGAACATTGGCCATCGTCACCATGCGCTTGATGATTTCGCCGCGCATCGGCTTGGTCAGCGTCAAAAGCACGCCCGCCGCCGTCTGCGGCGCCAGCTTCGACAGCACCATGGCCGCCGTTTGCGGATGTTCGCCGGCCAGGAAGGTGCCAAGCCGTGCCGGTTCGAGCTTCTCGAGCTCCGGCCAGATGGGCGGCGGCCCTTCCGGCGCGACCTCGAATTTCTTGTCGCCCATGATCGCGCTCATCTCTTCGGGCGAGAGCGATTCGTTGAGGATCGTGTCCATCCTGTCGGCGGAATCGAGCAGGCCGGCGCCTTCGGTGAACTCGGCTTCGAATTCGGCGACGATGCGCTCGAGATCACTCTGCGGAATGGTCCTGAGCAGCCGGGCGCCCTCGATCAGCGCCTTCAGCTCTTCCTGCTTGAAGAATTTCAAGAGGCGGCTGGCGGACGGCTTGCCCATCGCCACCAATATGGCGGCTGCCTTCTGCGCGCGCGTCAAGGTCGCCAGCGGCGTCATGCTGCCTCTCGCCTCCGCTGCAACCGGCAAGCCCCACCAGACATGTCTAGGCGCCCTTCGTGCCGGCGATGATTTCGGTCAGCCTGATGCCGAAGCGCGAGGGGTCGCTTTCGAGCACCGTGATCTCGCCGCGCGCGATCTTGCGGCCGTTGACCACGACGTCGACCGGCTCGCCGATGCGGCGGTTGAGCGCCACCGTCGAGCCCTTCTGCAATGCCATCAGGTCGGCAACCGCCATCTCGGTGCTGCCGAGGATGATCTGGACATCGACGGGGATGTTCATGATGACGTTCGAATTGGCGCCGGCCGCGGCCCTGAACGCCGCGTCGGGGCGCTGCTCTTCCTCATGCAGGACCCCGCGCAATTCCTCGATGGCGCGGTCGAGCTGTTCGTCCGGCTGGTCGAGCTCTGCTTCCACTTTGGTCTTGGCCATGAATCGTCTCCAAAAGCTCAGGCGCGCCCGGCACCGGCCGGCATGAGCCCATCGATGAAATCCTGCCCGGCATCGAAAGGATGCTTGATTCGGACGGTGTAATTCTGCCCCAGTTTGCCGAACTCGCATACGAACAGCGTTTGGCCGCGCGCACTGAGCCGAGCCCTTGATTGCGCCGTCTCCTCGAAGTCGATGACCTGGCCCACTTCGAGACTGGCGAGGTCACCAAGCGTCAGCCGCGCCAACGGCATGGTGGCTTCGAGCGCCACGGTCGAGCGCATCACTTCTTCCGAAAAGCGCTCCCGCCAGCTCGCGCCGTGGTCATCTCCACCGGCGTTCGCGGCGCCGTCGCGGCTGGCCAGCACGACACGCTGCGGCATCGTCACCGTGACCGTGCCGCTGTCGGCTGGCGTCGAGATGCCAAGAACGATGCGCAGTGCCGCGCCATCTCGCAAAACGTGCCGTTTGGCTTCGGTGCCCGACATCGCGCGCGGTATGGGCAGACGCAGGTCGAGCGAGCGCCGCCCCGATCCGTTCAGTGCCTGCGCGACCTGCTGAAACAGCATGGTCGAGACATCAACCTCGATCTGCGACAGATCGCGCTCGATCGGCGATGCCGGCGTCTCCGGGTCGCCGCCGAACAGCGTAGACACCATGATCGCTATTGCCGGCGCATCGATCACCAAGGTCATCGCATCGGAAGACGTGGAGGATGCCACGATAGTCATGGCAAACGTATCGCCGGCATGCGAGCGCGCCTCCGCGACGCGGCTGACCTCGACCGCCCTGAGATCGACGGTGACCGGAACGCCAAGCTCGCTGGTCAGGCTCTTTTGCAACAGCGGCGCGGCGCGCTCGGCCATGGCCCGACCGGTACCGATGACCTGCGCGGCCTCGCCACTGTCGCCGACCAGACGCTCGATGATCAACGAGCGCGCTTGCGCTGGGCTGCCCGGACTGGTCATGGCCTTGTCGGCACCGATCTGTCGTGCATCGCTCAAGCGGCCTTCTTCTCGGCGCTGCTGGTGTTCATCGTGCTCTGCTCGACAGCGTCGATGGTCGGCCGCTCATAGGACGAGATGGTCTTGCGGCCGAATTCGATCGCCACCTGCGGCAGCGCGCCGTTCATGTAGGCGAGCAGCGTCTGCTTGACGATGATGTAGAGGCGGTTCTTCTTCTCGCGCACCGTCTTGATCTTGGTGGCGACGGGCCCGACCACGGCATAGGACAGGAAGATGCCGAGGAAGGTGCCGACCAGTGCGGCGCCGATCAGGCCGCCGAGGATCTCCGGCGACTGGTCGAGAGCGCCCATCGCCTTGACCACGCCAAGCACGGCAGCGACGATGCCGAGCGCCGGCAGGCCGTCGCCAACCGCGACCAGCGCATGATAGGCCTTCATCTTGTCGCTCTTGATGGTCTGGATCTCCTCATCCATCAGCGCCTCGATCTCGTGCGAGCGGGCATTGCCGATGATGATGATGCGGCAGTAATCGCAGATGAAATTCATCAGGTCGTGATTCTTGAGCACCGTCGGAAAGGCCTGGAAGATGGCTGATTCTTCGGGATTGTCGATATGCGCCTCGACCTCGCTGCGCGATTTCGAGCGCAGTTCGCGCATCAGGCTGTGCAGCACGCCAAGCGTTTCCAGATAATCCTGTTCCTTCGGCACCGCCTGCTTGAAGGCTTCAAGAATGCCCCTGCCGGTATCCTTGACCGTCTTCATTGGGTTGGCGACGAGGAAGGTGCCGAGGGCAGCGCCGCAGATGACCACGGCTTCCCAGGGCTGGACCAGCACGTGCAGATGCCCGCCCATGGCCATGAAGCCGCCAAGGACGCAGCCGAGCGTCACCACAAGTCCAATCAGAATGCCCACGGCAGGTCCTTCCGCATTTCACGTCAGCTACAAGGGATAGTCCCCGTGCCTTGTGTGAGGCTTGAATCCGGGCCGCCATGGAAGCGAATGTTGGCGATTCAGTTTCGCGCAAGGAAGTGAGGTTATTGTCGCGATATTAAGCTTCGGCCGGAGGCATGACGTTGCTCAGTACCTTTACCAGCTACCAATTGATCACCAAAGATATCTCGAAGTCGATCGACCGCATCGAGCAACAGCCGACGGTCGATCGCGATACGCAATATTATCTCGCCAACATCACCAAGGTGAAATCGATCGACGATTTCGTCAACAACGACCGGCTGTTCAAGTATGCCATGAAGGCCTTCGGGCTGGAGGACATGGACTACGCCAAGGCCTTCATGGTCAAGGCGCTCAAGGAAGGCGTCACCGACTCCAACAGTTTCGCCAACAAGCTGACCGACAAGCGCTATGCCGCGTTCGTCAGCGCCTTCAATTTCGCCGCCAATGGCGCTGACGCGACCATCTACAACACGGCCCAGCAGTTGGTGACGAAGAACTACGCCACGCAGGCGCAGATTGCCGGCCTCGACCCGAACTCCGACTATGTAAAGGGCGAGACGACCTACTACCTCGCCAACATCACCAAGGTGAAGTCCGTCGACGACCTGATGTCGAACAGCCGGCTCTACACCTATGCCCTGGCCGCATACGGTCTCGACTCGGCGACCGAGGACAAGGACCTGATCAAGCAGGTCCTGCAAAGTAAGGTGAGCGACCCTGACAGCGTCGCCAACAAGCAGACGAACCCAGCTTACGCGGGATTGGCTTTGGCCTTCAATTTCGAAGCCAATGGCGAGAACGCCACCACCATCAATCCTGCGCAGCAGCCGACCGTCGACAAGTACCTGCGCCAGACCCTCGAGGAGGATGCCGGCAAGACCAATGAAGGTGTGCGGCTGGCGCTCTATTTCCAGCGCAAGGCGCCCGACATCACCAGCTGGTACGACGTGCTGGCCGACACGGCCCTTGCAAGCGTCGTGCGCACCGCACTGGGCCTGCCCGATTCCTTCGCCACCGCCGACATCGACAAGCAGGCGCAGCTGTTCGAGCAAAAGCTCGATCTCACGGATTTCACCGATCCCGCGAAACTCACCAAGTTCCTGACCCGCTTCACCAGCATGTACGAGATCAACAATCCGACCTCGACCGCGGTGTCGTCCATCAGCGTGCTCTTCGCCAAGCCAGTCACGTCGGGCATCTCCACCGACCTGATGATGGCCATGCAGAAACTGAAGTTCTGATCATGCAGGATAGTCTCTACGTCGCCCTTTCCGCGCAGATGGCGCTCGAGCGCCGGCTCGACACGATCGCCGACAATGTCGCCAACGCCAACACCGTCGGCTTTCGCGCCACCGGCGTGAAATTCGAGGACGTGGTGTCTGGCACCGGGCAGAAATCGGTGTCCTTCGCCTCGTCCGGCAAGACCTATCTCTCCGGCGCCCATGGTTCCCTGAGCGAGACCGGCAACCCGTTCGATTTCGCCATCCAGGGCGACGCCTGGTTCGCCATCGACACGCCGGCCGGCACCGTCATGACCCGCGACGGCCGCTTCTCGATGAACGAGAATGGCGAGTTGATGTCGCTCGAAGGCCATCCGGTGCTCGACGCCGGCGGCGCACCGATCCAGCTCGACCCCCGCAACGGCCCGCCCAAGGCCGGCGCCGACGGCTCGCTGCGCCAGAACGACCAGCTTGTCGGCTCGATCGGTCTCTACAATTTCGATCCCGGCCAGAATTTCGTGCGCTACGGCAATTCCGGCATCGTGCCTTCGCGCACGCCTGAGCCGGTCACCGATCGCTCCGATGTCGGCATCGCCCAGGGTTTCGTCGAGGAATCCAACGTCAATCCGGTGATGGAGATGACGCGGCTGATCATGGTCCAGCGCGCCTTCGAGAACACCGCTGCCCTGATGCGGCAGACGGATTCCTCCACCGACGAGGCGATCAAGACGCTCGGCTCGAAGTCGTAGCATGTCGCTTGACCGGTCTTCCATCCGCGCACCCGAAATCCAGCTCCAGCCTGCGCCGGAGGACCGGTTGGCCGCGTTGGAACGGGTTGTCAGGCGCTTCAGCAACACCGATGGGCTGGTCAAGCGTGGCGGACTCGTCACCGAAGTCACGCCGACGCATTACAAGGTGCGCGGACTTTCCGATTTCGCCAGGCTGGGCGATATGGTCGAACAGCGCGGCCAGACCGGCGCGCGCCGCGGCGAGATCGTCAAGATCAGCCGCGACGAGGTCGTCGTCGCTCCCTTCGAGCGCAGCGCCGATGCCGGCATCGGCGACGCCGTATTCCGCAGGGGACCGCTCGCGGTGGCGCCGCACGGCTCATGGCGGGGCCGCACCATCGACGCGCTCACCCGGGCGATCGATGGCGGCCCGCCGCTGATCAGGGGCGACGACCTGTCGGGCAGTTCCACGACACCCGGTGCCATGGCCCGGCAGCGCGTCGGCACCGCCTTCATGACCGGCGTCAGGGTCATCGACATCTTCACGCCGCTGTGCTTCGGCCAGCGCATGGGCGTCTTTGCCGGTTCGGGCGTCGGCAAGTCGACGCTGCTCGCCATGCTCGCCAGCGCCGACGCGTTCGACACCGTCGTCGTGGCGCTGATCGGCGAGCGCGGCCGCGAAGTCCGCGAATTCCTCGAGGACACGATAGGCGACAGCATGGCCAAGACCGTGGCCGTCGTTGCCACCAGCGACGAGAGCGCCATGATGCGCCGGCGCGCACCCGACACCGCCATGCGCGTCGCCGAGCACTTTCGCGACCAGGGCCACCGTGTGCTTCTGGTGCTGGATTCGATCACCCGCTTCGCCCATGCCTTGCGTGAGGTGGCGACGGGAACCGGCGAGCCGCCGGTCGCGCGCGGCTATCCCGCCTCGGTGTTCACCGAACTGCCCAAGCTGCTCGAGCGCGCCGGGCCGGGGGCTGAAGGCAAGGGCTCGATCACCGCCATCATTTCCGTGCTGGTCGACGGCGACGACCACAACGATCCGGTCGCCGATTCTGTGCGCGGCATCCTCGACGGCCATGTCGTACTCGACCGCGCGATCGCCGAACAGGGCCGCTATCCGCCGGTTAATCCGCTGTCGTCCATATCGCGCCTGGCCGGCAAGGCCTGGAGCGTCGAACAGCGCGCTTTGGTGACGCGGCTGAAGTCGATGATCTCGCGCTTCGAGGACACGCGCGACATCCGCCTGCTCGGCGCCTATCAGGGCGGCGCCGACGCCGAACTCGACATCGCCGTGCGCCAGGTGCCGCTGATCTACGAGGCGCTGACGCAATCGCCCAGGGACCGCCCGTCAGCCGATCCATTCTCCGATCTCGCCCGCCATCTCAAGGGAAAGCTGAATGCCGAATCAGGAGACTGAACGCCAATATACCGAGCGCATCCTGAACGAGATGATCGCCGAGGCGAACGCCGCCGAGGCAGCTCGGGACGAGGAAGAGAGGGCCGCCAAGGCCAAGGTTGCCAGCGCCATAGCCGCCAAGACCGCGGCTGTTTTGGCCAGAGCGGCCAAGCCGGCTCTGGCCAGAACCAAGCCGGCTATACCCAGATCCGAGCCTGTTCCGGCTCAGGCTGCCGTGTCCGCCATGCATGTGGTCCCTCGCGTAGAGCCTGCCGAGATGACGCAGGCAAGCCGCGAATCGCTGATCGACGGCCTGTTCCCGGTCACCGAATGGCCGCAACCACCAAAGGCGCAATTTCCAAAATTGAGCAAGAAGGCCGACCGGCGAAGCGACTTCGTCATCGCCGCGCTCGGCGTCACGCTCGGCCTGATCTGCGCGCTGTTTCCCTGGTACATCTTCTTCAACCAGGAGCAGTTCGGCGTTCAGGCGATCAAGTTTGGCGGCACCGGCACCAATTCGGGACGCGCGGGTGGCGGCGTGGTCGCCTCGCGCAGCGCGCCGCTGACGGCCAAGGACGTCCCTAACACCAGCATCGACCTGCTCGCCACCGGAACGGTGCAGGATGACGCCACCCCGGCACAGCCGCCCGGCGACCAGCCCTTCCCCGCCGATGTCGCGAAATTCCGCATGGTCCATGTCGCCAACGGCCGCGCCATGATCGAGGACGACACCGGCCTGTGGATCGTCCAGCGCGGCTCGACGCTGCCGGACTCGAGCACGGTATCGTCGATCGAGCAGCGCAACGGCAAGTGGGTCATGCTGACCAGCACCGACCAGGTGATCCAGCTTTCCAGGTAAGGCAGCCACGGCTCTGCCAGAGCGGTATTCTCGGACAAACGGCGCCCGTTTGTCCGAGAATACCGCTTCTCGCTTTTCGGCCTCATGCTCTAGCGGTCGACCGCAAGGTCCGCGCAAGACTGGCGGCCTAGTCTTTGGGCACATGCCCGGAGATTCCCATGGAGCCCGTTTCCCTTTTCGATCTCGCCGCCAAGCAAGCGCAGTGGCTTTCCGTGCGACAGTCGGCGATCGCCGGCAACATCGCCAACGCCAACACGCCGGGCTACACGGCAAACGATGTCGAGCCCTTCGAAAAGGTGCTCGACCGTACCGCCGTGTCGCTGCAGACCACCGAGGAAGGCCATCTCGGCAGCGCGGCGACCAATGCCGGCTTCACCATCAAGCCGCAGGAAGATGACGGCGTGATCATGCCGTCCAAGAACACCGTCGTGCTTGAAGACCAGCTTCTCAAGGCCGGCGAGGTGCGCCGCTCCTTCGAGCTCAACACGGCGATCGTCAAGGCCTTCCATTCGATGATGATGATGGCGGTGAAGAGCTGACCATGGACGCGCTGACCGCAGCCCTGAAAGTCGCAGCATCCGGCCTCGGCGCCCAGTCCGAGCGCCTGCGCGTGGTTTCGGAAAACCTCGCCAACGCCCAGTCGACCGGCACCACCCCCGGCGCCGACCCCTATCGCCGCAAGACCATCAGCTTCGTCTCAGAGCTTGACCGGACCTCCGGCAGCTCGACGGTTGAAGTGAACTCGATCGACCGCGATCCGAGTGATTTTCCCGTCGAATTCCAGCCTGGCAACGAGGCCGCCGACGAGAAGGGCTACGTCAAGATGCCCAACGTCAACGTGCTCATCGAAATGGCCGACATGACCGAGGCCAACCGCTCCTATGAGGCCAACCTGCAAGTCGTGAAGCAGGCGCGCGACCTCATTTCAATGACCATCGACCTGATGAGGAACCAATGATCGTGAATGGCATCGGCGCGCTTAACCTGAAGCCCGGGCTGGGCGATATGGCGACCGACCTGCTTCAGGGCGGTGTCGCGCCGGCGACAGCCGGCAACCTTGGCACCTCCTTCGCCGAAGCGGTGAGCCAGGCGGCCTCCAAGACCGTCAACACGATGCAAAACGCCGAGCAGGTGTCGCTGCAGGCGCTCAAGGGCGATGCCGACACCCGTCAGGTGGTCGATGCCGTGATGAGCGCCCAGCAGGCGCTTCAGACCGCCGTCGCCATCCGCGACAAGGTCGTATCGGCCTATCTCGAAGTCAGTCGAATGGGTATTTGAGGAGTTAGGGCATGAAAGCACTCGCCATCGCCGCCACCGGCATGAATGCCCAGCAGACAAATCTGGAAGTCATCGCCAACAACATCGCCAACATCAACACCACCGGCTACAAGCGGGCGCGCGCCGAATTCTCCGACCTGCTCTACCAGGTCGACCGCACGCAAGGCGTGCCCAACCGCTCCAACGCCTCGCTGGTGCCGGAGGGCGTTTCGATCGGCCTCGGCGTCAAGACGACAGCCGTGCGCAACGTGCACACCCAGGGCGAACTGACCAGCACCGGCAACAGTTTCGACATGGCGTTGACCGGCAGGGGCTGGTTCCAGATCGAGGGCGCCGACGGCGGCACGCTCTACAGCCGCGCCGGCGCCTTCAACACCAACGCCACCGGCCAGCTGGTAACGGTGGATGGCGCCAGTGTCATTCCGGCCATCACCGTGCCGACCGATGCGGTCGAGGTCATCGTCAACAAGACCGGCCAGGTCTTCGCCCGCATCGACGGCCAGACCGACCTGCAGTCGCTCGGCCAGCTGCAGATCGCCAATTTCGCCAACGAGGCGGGGCTCGCGCCGCTCGGCGACAATCTGTTCCAGGAAACGGCAGCCTCCGGCCCGGCCAATGTCGGCGTACCAGGCGATCCCGGCTTCGCCACCATCCAGCAAGGCTATCTCGAGGCTTCCAACGTCGACCCGGTCAAGGAAATCACCGAACTGATCTCGGCGCAGCGCGCCTATGAGATGAATTCCAAGGTGATCCAGGCCGCCGACGACATGGCCTCGGTCGTCTCCAAGAACATCAGGTAACGGATGATGGCCATGCCGATCTCCTGCTCCGCATTCCGCCGCACCGCGCTGATCCTTGCGCTGGTGTCCGGCGGCATGCCGGCTTTCGCCCAGGAATCGACAAGCCAATCGAGTGGCCAATCGGCAACGCAGATCGCCAGCAATCAGCCTGTCGGCGAGGTCGTGCTGATCCCCAACCGCGTCATCTATCCCGGCGAGACCATCGAGCTCACCGCCTTGAAGCAGGTGACCCTCATCCCGGGCAAGCACAAGCCGGATGCCATGGCGACTGTTGCCGAGGAACTCCAGGGCAAGATCGCCAAGCGCACGCTGCTGCCCGGCCGCTACATTCCGTCAGCCGCCATTCGTGAGGCATGGCTGGTCGAACAGGGCGCCGCCGTGCAGGTCTTCTTCATCGCCGGTGGTCTGACGATATCGGCCACCGCCGTGACCTTGCAGCCGGGTTCGGCCGGCGAAGTCATCAAGGTTCGCAACAGCGACAGCGGCAAGATCCTCTCCGGCACCGTGATGGCCGACGGAACCATCCAGGTCAGCGCTTCATGATGCGCCCGCTTGCCCTTCTGCTCGCGGCCACGCTCGGTCTGCAGCCGGCGCTGGCCGACGGCCTGACACCCAAGGCCAAGCGCGAACTCGCCGCCAGGAACGGCGGCGTCGACAACGATCCCGAATATGATCCGGCGACCACCACCCGCATGTTCCGCGTTTCGCCCGGGCCGAGCTCGCTACCGCCCGGCCAGGTCGCCTCGCGTATCAAGGACATCGCCCAGCTGCAGAGTTCGCGCGACAACCAGCTCGTCGGCTACGGCCTGGTCATCGGACTGGCCGGCTCGGGTGACAGCCTGCGCAATTCGCCATTCACCGAGCAGTCGATCCGCGCCATGCTGGAAAATCTCGGCATCGCCACCGAAGGCGGCAGCGCGCGCGCCAAGAATGTCGCCGCCGTCATCGTTACCGCCAACATGCCCCCTTATGTGCAGTCGGGCGCCCGCATCGACATCGACGTCTCCTCGATGGGCGACGCCACCTCGCTTGCCGGCGGCACGCTGATCATGACGCCGCTAAAGGCGGCGGATGGCGAGATCTACGCCGTCGGCCAGGGCGCGGTCATCGTTTCGGGCTTCACCGCCCAGGGGCAGGCCGAGCAATTGACGCAAGGCGTGCCGACCGCCGGCCGGGTGCCGAACGGCGCCATTGTCGAGCGTTCGGTCAAGGCCGAATTCGACGACCAGCCGATCTTGACGCTGCAACTGCGCAATCCCGACTTTTCGACCGCCATCCGCATCGCCGACGCCATCAACGACTACACCAGCCAGCGTTTCGGCATGCGCGTGGCGGGCGAGCGTGATTCCCGCACCGTGCAAATCAGGCGGCCGAAGAACGTTTCGGCGGCCCGCTTCTATGCCGAGATCGAAAACCTGGTGGTCGAATCCGACACGCCGGCCCGCGTCGTCATCGACGAGCGCACCGGCACCATCGTCATCGGCAACGACGTCAAGATTTCGCGCGTCGCCATCAGCCACGGCACGCTGACGGTGCGCATCACCGAAGCGCCGCGCGTCGTGCAGCCCGAACCTTTCTCCAAGGGCGAAACCGCCGTCGAACCGTTCACCGCCATCGACGCCAGCCGGCCCGACGCCCGCGTCGCGGTGCTCGACGGACCCGACCTGCAAACCCTCGTCTCCGGCCTCAACCGTCTCGGCGTCAAGCCGGACGGCATCATTGCCATCCTGCAAGGCATCAAGTCGGCCGGCGCCCTGCAAGCCGATCTGGTTCTCCAATAGGCGATGCCGATGATCTCCTCCCCCTCATCCCATGAAAGACGCCCTTCCCGCGCAATCCTGTTTGCGGCCGCGGCAATGGCGGCCATGTCGGTTTCCGGTGGCGACGCACACAGTGAGGATGTCGTTCGCCAGGTTCTGCCCGGAGCACAGCCCGCAGTGGTGCCGCAGCAACTGACGCGGGAGAAGGCGCCGGACCAGAGCGAGATCGAGCGTTTCTGCTCCAACATAGCCGACGCCGCCCGTGACCGCCGCTATGCCTTGCAGGCCGAGGAATTGAAACAACTCCAGGCCGGCATCGACGAGCGCATGAAAGCGCTGGACGCGAAGAAGGCCGAATACGAGACCTGGCTGAAGCGGCGCGAAGTGTTCCTGGCCCGGGCCGAGGACGGCGTCGTCAAGATCTATGCCGGCATGAAGCCCGATGCGGCGGCCGAACGCCTGGCGATCGTCAACGCCGACCTCGCCGCGGCCATCCTGATGAAGCTCGATTCACGCAAGGCCGGCGTCATCCTCAACGAAATGGACCAGAAGGCGGCGGCGACGCTCACCGGCATCATGGCCAGCGCAGCCCGAAGGGTAGATCCGTCATGATCCGCAGAATGTTCATCCTGTGCGCGGTCGCGGCGCTGTCCGGCTGCGGCACCAATCTCAAGGAAGTCGGCAAGGATCCGGCGCTGTCGCCGGTCGGCTCCGGCATCGACGGCGGCAACACCTCTTCGCTCTACAAATACCCCGAGCCACCTCGGGGGCCGGTGAAGAAGTTCTCGTTGTGGGACGACCGCCAGAGCCGACTGTTCACCGATCCCCGGGCGCTGTCGCAGGGTGACATTCTCACCGTCAAGATTTCTATCAACGACAGGGCCAACTTCAAGAACCAGAACGACCGAAGCCGCACCGCCAACCGCAAACTTGGTTACGACATCAGCGCGCAATGGGACAAGCTGAGCACCGCGGGCAAGGGCTCTGGCGCTCTCTCGTCCGGCACGGACACGACTGCCGATGGCGAGATCAAGCGGTCGGAAACGCTTGAGCTCAATGTCGCGGCGATCGTCACCGATGTCTTGCCGAACGGCAATCTGATGATCACAGGGTCGCAGGAAGTGCGCGTCAATGCCGAACTGAGGGTGCTGACCATCGCCGGCATCGTGCGGCCGGCCGATATCGGCGCCGAGAACACGATCCCCTACGAACGCATCGCCGAGGCGCGCATCTCCTACGGCGGCCGTGGCCGCATCACCGAGATCCAGCAGCCGGCCTACGGCCAGCAGATTCTCGACCAGGTTCTTCCGTTCTAGGGATTGGGGAACAAGCACCGTGGCCAATGTCGAACAGCTTCAGCCACGCAAGGGTCCTTCCCTTGTCGTCCAGGGCGCCATGCTGCTGGTGGTGACGGCCGCCGCCATTGGCATGGGCTGGATGTCCGGCGGCTATCTCAAGGGCGTCGGCGCACCGTCATCTGTGCCGGCCGCGCCTGAAAATGAGGGCAAGGTAGCCGAGCCCGCCGCCGCGCAACAGCCAGGCACGGGGCCGACGCTCGTCGCACTGGCGCCGATCACCACCAACATCGCCTCCCCCGCCGACACCTGGATCAGGATGGAAGTATCCGTGGTCTACGACGCGCCGCAGCCGCCGGCGATGGCGGAGGACATCCAACAGGACCTTCTGGCCTTCGTGCGCACGCTGAAGATGCATCAGGTCGAGGGCGCCAGCGGTTACCAGCACCTGAAAGCCGATCTCGAGGAACGCGCCTCGATCCGCAGCCAGGGGCACGCCAAACAGGTTCTCATCAGGACATTGCTGCTCGAATGAAGAAGTTCCTTCTCGCCGCGGCGCTGATCGGCGCCGCCACATCGATCGCGGCGGCGCAGCAGCTGGACCTCGGCGGCATCGGCAAGGCCGACGGCACCACCGTGGGCTACATCATCCAGATGTTCGGCCTGCTGACCGTTCTGTCGGTGGCGCCGGGGTTGCTGATCATGGTGACGAGCTTCACCCGTTTCGTCATCGCCTTCTCGATCCTGCGCGCCGGCATCGGCCTGCAGTCGACGCCGGCAAACCTCATCCTGATTTCGCTGTCGCTGTTCATGACCTTCTATGTCATGGCGCCGACCTTCGATCAGGCCTGGAACACCGGCGTCAAGCCGCTGATGGACAACCAGATCAGCCAGACCGAGGCCTTCGAGAAGATCTCGGATCCGTTCCGCACTTTCATGCTGCACAATGTGCGCGACAAGGACTTCGACCTCTTCGCCGACCTCGCCCGCGAACGCGGCCAGGTCGTTGCCAAGGAGACGGTCGACCTGCGCATCCTGGTTCCTGCCTTCATGATCTCCGAGATCAGGCGCGGCTTCGAAATCGGCTTCCTGATCGTGCTGCCATTCCTGGTCATCGACCTGATCGTCGCCACCATCACCATGGCGATGGGCATGATGATGCTGCCGCCCACCGTGGTGTCGTTGCCGTTCAAGATCCTGTTCTTCGTCCTGATCGACGGCTGGAATCTGCTCGTCGGCAGCCTGGTGCGATCCTTCAACTAGCCTCGCGCTCTCGGCTTGCGCCTGGACTGCCCGGAAGAACCGGGCGGTGGCCGAGACGGCGTCGAATTTTTCTCAAATTATTTTCGATTAACCGTCCGATTTAGTCCTTTGGTAGGGACTCGCCGCCATAGTCGCTCGCAGATGGCGGGTGACCCAAAAACAACGGTCATTGGCATGATGCCGCTCCGTCATACCGGACAATCCGGTATGCAAAAAACACCTGTAAAAACAAGGTACGAGTAGCCATGGCCAGTATCATGACCAACGCCTCGGCGTTGACCGCTCTGCAGAGCTTGAACGCCACCCAGAAGAACCTCGACACCACCCAGGCCCGCATCTCGACGGGCTATCGCGTCTCCCAGGCTTCGGACAACGCCGCTTACTGGTCGATCGCCACCACGATGCGCTCCGACAACCAGGCCATGTCCACCGTTTCGGACTCGCTCGGCCTCGGCGCCTCGAAGGTTGACACCGCCTACACCGGCATGGACAGCGCGATCACCACCATCAACGCGATCCAGCAGAAGCTGACCGGCTCCTATGGCCAGACCGACGCTGCCAAGGAAAAGACCCAGGTCGAAATCGCCGCGCTGCAGGCGCAGCTGAAGGGTTACGCCGACGGCGCCACCTTCTCCGGCACCAACATGCTGTCCGTGAACAGCGGCGCGACGGCCACTACTGCCGCCGACGTCAAGGTCGTTTCGGCCTTCAACCGCAGCTCCGCCGGCGCGGTTTCGATCTCGACGATCGACGTCAACGTCGAAAGCATCAAGCTGTATGAAGCCGGCACCGCCGCGACCTCGAAGGGCATCCTGGACGCCAATCGCCTCGGCGTCTCGGGCGCCGAGACTGCCACGGCTTCGGCTCCGACCCTGGGTGCCGCCGCTGCGGCCACCGACACCTATTCGGTCGCCAGCCTGGCCATCTTCTCGGGCACCACTGCCGCCAGCGATAGCCAGATCTCGCAGATGATGACGGTTGTCGACGCCGCGCTCAAGGACATGACGACCGCCGCCACCAAGCTCGGCGCCGCCAAGAGCTCCATCGACCTGCAGAAGACCTTCACCTCGAGCCTGATGGACTCCATCGATCGCGGCGTTGGCCAGCTCGTCGATGCCGACATGAACAAGGAATCGACCCGCCTCCAGGCGCTGCAGGTTCAGCAGCAGCTCGGCGTCCAGGCGCTGTCGATCGCCAACGGCTCGTCGCA
Organism: Mesorhizobium sp. P3_A8; assembly: GCF_056402995.1. Classification (NCBI taxonomy): domain Bacteria; kingdom Pseudomonadati; phylum Pseudomonadota; class Alphaproteobacteria; order Hyphomicrobiales; family Phyllobacteriaceae; genus Mesorhizobium; species Mesorhizobium sp. P3_A8. The sequence goes on from NZ_JBFUGI010000003.1 coordinate 190,342, forward strand.
GTCGATCCTGTCGCTCTTCCGCGGCTGATCGCACTCAACCGGTTACAGCCAAACAACAACGGGCCGCGCCAAAAGCGCGGCCCGTTTTGCGTTTGCTCCAGCCCCGCGCAACCCTCGTTTCTTAACCCTCGAAAGCAGGCCTTTAACAGGCCGTTAACCATAACAAGCTAGTCATGGTTAACCATAGCTTACAACGGATTGGCGAATCGGCCCGGTCGGGACGGCGGCAATCGATGGGCGGGCCAGCGGCTCGCGAGGGCAACGCCGGTTTTTGAGAAAGACCGGCCTGGGAAAAAGGAGCGAGTTTCTTGGCGAGCATCATGACAAACGCTGCGGCGTTGACAGCACTTCAAAGCCTCAACGCCACCAACAAATCGCTCGAACAGACACAGTCCCGGATTTCGACGGGCTACAGGGTCTCCGAGGCCTCTGACAACGCTGCCTACTGGTCGATCGCCACCACCATGCGCTCCGACAACCAGGCGCTGTCGACGGTGCAAGATGCGCTCGGCCTCGGCGCTTCGAAAGTCGATACCGCCTACACCGGCATGAACAACGTCCTGACGACGATCGGCAACCTCAAGACCAAGCTGCTTTCGACCATCGGCCAGACGGATGCCAACAAGGCAAAAACGCAGACCGAAATCACCTCCCTTCAGGCGCAGATGAAGTCGTTTGCCGACGCGGCCACTTTCTCCGGCTCGAACTATCTGTCGGTGACGTCAACGCAGGTCGCTGCCGCCAACGATGGCGTCCAGGCCAACGCCAAGATCGTCTCGTCCTTCAACCGCTCCTCGTCGGGCGCCATCTCGCTCGGAACGATCGACATCGATGTCGAGAGCACCAAGTTGTTCGACAACGGGCTCCCCACCGCCGTCAAGAACCAGGGCACTCTCGACCGCAAGACGTCCGTCTACGCGACAGCGGCCGCCCAGAACCTTTACGACACCGCCTATTCGGCTGCGATCGCCGGCGGCGGCACGGACATCGCCGCCAACACCGCTGGCCAGACGGCGGCGGGGGCGGTCGCCAAGGTCGACAACGTCTCCGCCTTCAATCTCGACATCACGGCGCCGGGCGTGACCGACGACATCATCACCCAGATGGTCAACAAGATCGACAAGGTCATGAGCCAGTTGACCGACTCGGCCACCATCCTCGGCGCCGCCAAAAGCAGCATCGACCTGCAGAAGACCTTCACGCAGAGCCTGATGGACTCCATCGACCGCGGCGTCGGCCAGCTCGTCGATGCCGACATGAACAAGGAATCGACCCGCCTGCAGGCGCTGCAGGTGCAGCAGCAGCTCGGCATTCAGTCACTGTCGATCGCCAACAGCTCATCGCAGTCGATCCTGTCGCTGTTCAAGAACGGCTAATTCAGCCGTAACTGACAGATACCCACATCCAATTCACGGGCCGCGCCGCAAGCGCGGCCCGATTTCATTTTCGCACAAGCTTCGAGGGCTAGTGTTCCGGCGGACAATCATGCTGGGAGTCGCTCTATCGTGCCGGAACAGATCCAGAGCATCATCTCTAACCTCCGCGGCTTTGGTGTGAAGCGCCTCGCCATGCTGGCGGGCATCGCCGTTCTGGTGATGGGCGTCATCGGCATCGCCTCGGTGTACCTCAACCGTCCGGCCTACGACACGCTCTATGTCGGCCTCGATCGCTCCGACGTGAACCAGATCGGCCTGGTGCTGGGCGAGGCCGGTATCGGCTTCGATGTCGGCGCCGACGGAACCTCCGTGCTGGTGCCGGCCGGCACCACGGCGCAGGCGCGCATGCTGCTTGCCGAAAAAGGTCTGCCGACCAGCGCCAATGCCGGCTACGAGCTGTTCGACAATGTCGGCGCGATGGGCCTGACCTCGTTCATGCAGCAAATCACCCGCGTGCGTGCACTCGAAGGCGAGATCGCACGCACCATCCAATCCATCTCAGGCATCAAGGCGGCGCGCGTCCACATCGTCATGTCCGAGCGCGCCAACTTCCGCCGCGACGAACAGCAGCCCTCGGCATCGGTCGTCATCCGCTATGCCGGCATCGACGCCGAGAAAAGCGCCATGTCGATCCGCCATCTCGTCGCAGCCGCCGTCCCCGGCCTGTCGGCCGACAAGGTGACGGTGCTCGATTCCAACGGCAACCTGCTGGCCGCCGGCGATGATCCCTCCAACACCAGTGCGGCCCGCACGCTCGGCGTCGAGCAGACCGTGGAAGCGCAGATCGGCGACAACATCCGCCGCGCGCTCACCGCCTATCTCGGGCCCGACAATTTCCGCGCCAGCGTCAAGGCCGACGTCAACACCGACACCCGCCAGACCGAAGAGACGATCTTCGATCCGGAGTCGCGCGTCGAACGCTCGGTGCAGTCGGTGCGCGCCAATGAAAACAGCAACCAGAAGCAGGCTTCGACCCCGGCCAGCGTCGAACAGAACCTGCCCGAGACCCAGGCGACCAGCACAGACGGTCCGCAAACCTCTTCGGCCAACGACCGCAAGGAAGAGATCACCAACTACGAGATCAACTCCAAGAAGATCGCCACTGTTTCCAACGGCTACACCGTCACCAAGATGTCGATCGCCGTCGTCGTCAACCAGGACCGGCTGAAGGCGATCCTGGGCAAGGACGCGACCCCCGAGCAGATCGCCAAGCGCGTCGCCGAGATCCAGAAGATGGTCAGTTCCGCCACCGGCTTCGATGACAAGCGCGGCGACGTCATCGACGTCTCGGCGGTCGAATTCATCGACGGGCTGGACGGCGAGGCGATCCCGCAGGCCGGAATGCTGGATTCCGTCGGCCAGCATGCCGGCACGCTGATCAACGCCGGCGCCTTCATCGTCGTCGTCTTCCTGGTTGCCTTCTTCGGCCTGCGGCCGATGGCGGCGGCGCTGACGGCAAAGGCGACACCCGCTTTGTCGGGTCCGAATTTCGATGAAGTCCAGCGTTCGCTGCCGACACCGGAGGCAGCCGCCTCCGCCGATGCGGGCGCCGCCATCGGCGCCTTGCCCAACTCGCGGCCCGGCACCAATGCGCTCGACGATCTTCGCCAGAAGATCAGGCCGGCGCCACAAGAGCGGCTTGCTCGCATGGTCGACCTCAATGAGGAGCGCACCGCGCAGATCCTGCGCAAATGGGCGGCCCAGGAAGTCGCGGCATAAACCATGGCCTCCGCAGCCCTTTTCGATCTTCTCCCTGATTTCGGTACGCGCGCGCCGCGCGTCAGCCAGCCTCAGGCCACGTCCGAACACAGACCGGAAGCACCCGCACCGAAGGCCGATATCGGCACGCTGATCGCCGAGGCCGTTGCGCAGGCGGAGGCAACGCTGGCGGAGCGGCTTGTCGCTGCCCATGACGCGGCCCTGGAAGCGGAGCGCCAGGCGAATGCCGAGGAAGCACGGGTTTTTCTCGAAAGCTTCGGCGGTGATATCGGCAAGGCGGTCTCGCTGCGCATCGACGCCATGGAGACGCGCGTGACGGACCTCGTCGCCGCCACGGTCGCCCGCATCATCGGCGGCGTTGTCAGCGACGATCTGCAGAAGCGCTCGCTCGAGGCGCTTGCCGGCGCGGTTCGCGAAGCCGTCGGCGATGGCGAAGCGGTGCGCATCGCGGTGCGCGGACCGCTGTCGCTGTTCGAAACGCTGAAGGCATCGCTTGGACCACGCATTGCAAATCTCGACTTCATCGAGGCGCCCGGCTTCGACCTGACGGTGACCATCGACGAGGCCGTGTTCGAAACACGCATCGCCGAATGGTCGGCAACCCTTTCCGAGGTCTTGTCATGAGTGTCGCCGAGGCCGAGCACGGCAGGCACGAGATCATCATCGTGCGGCGGGCCCATGACGACCACGACGAAGCCCATCATGGCGGCGTCTGGAAGATTGCCTTCGCCGACTTCATGACCGCCATGATGTGCTTCTTCCTGGTCATGTGGCTGATCAACGCCGCCAACGAACAGACCAAGGCGGCCGTCGCCAGCTACTTCAACCCGGTCAAGCTGGTCGACCGTGAGTCGAGCCGCAAGGGCCTTGAGGATCTCGGCAATGGCCCCCGCGCGGTTGGGATGACGACCGACGACCCGCAGGAGGCGACAAAAAAATCCGGACAGGATGGCATCGGCGCCGCGGGCTCATCCAACCGCAAGCAGGACAAGCAGGAGCCGAACAAGGCTGAACAGTCCGACGAGCATCTGTTCGCCGACCCTTACGCCGTGCTCTCCGAAATCGCCACCGACACCGGCGTCATGCAAAATGTCAGCCAGAAGGGCGATGGCGGCGCGCAGAGCGCCGGTCCGGCGACGGGCGCCTCGGGCGGCGCGTCCTACCGCGATCCCTTCGAGCCCGATTTCTGGTCGCAGCAGGTCGCCACGCCCGCCGCCGAGGCGAGTGCGCAACGCCCCAAGATCGAGGGCGACCCGCTCAAATCAGGCGACAAGGCCGCTGAAACGCAGGTCGCCAAGGTCAAGGCCGTGCCACCGGCACCGCCCGTCAAGGACGCACCGCTCGAGCCCCTGGCCGGAGATGGCAAGGACGCCGCAGCAGCGATGGCCAAGATGGGCGATACGAAGGTCGGCGAAACCAAAGCCAGCGAAACCAAAGCCATCAGTGCCAAGGCCGGTGATACCAAGGCTGGAGACAGCAAGGCTGTGTCTGCCGCCAAGGCGGATGCCGCGGCCGCCGCTCAAGAGACGACCGCGCCTGAAGCCGGGCAAAAGCCGCCGACCGCCGCTGCCGTGAAGGCGGCGGACGACGTCAAGCGGCAGCTGGCCGATGCCTTCAAGCCCGGCGACAAGCTGCACGACGGCGTCTCGGTCGAAGCCACCGACAAGGGCGTCGTCATCTCGATCACCGATCAGCTCGACTTTGGCATGTTCGAAGTCGGATCGGCGGTGCCGAGCCGCGAACTGGTGCTGGCGATGGAAAAGATCGGCCGCATCATCAACAGCCAGAAGGGCACCATCAGCATCAACGGCCACACGGATGCACGGCCCTTCCGCAGCGCCAGCTACGACAATTGGCGGCTGTCGACCGCGCGCGCGCATTCCGCCTACTACATGCTCGTGCGCGGCGGCGTCGACGAACGCCGCATCACCGAGGTCGCCGGCTTCGCCGACCGCCAGCCGAAGGATCCGGCCGATCCCCTGTCGGCGGCCAACCGCCGCATCGAGATCCTGATGGCGAACGGCGGATGAAGCGGGCGGCCGTCACCAGCCGGCTGATGGGCCTGTTGCTGCTGGCAGCCGGCTATCCGTCGGCCGGCTTTGCCCAGGATACGCTGCAGCCTTACCAGCTGGTGCGCTCGCTGCAGCTTGTCCAGGATCGCATCGCCGCCGGCGATCACGCCGCGATGCCGATGCAGGCCAAGCTGCTCGAGATGACCGATACCCGCCTGCGCGAAGCCGATGCGGAGGACTTCAAGGACCCAAAGAATTTTCGCGCGCTGCTGGTCTACGGCATGAGCGGCGGCAATCCGGTGACCGTCGAGGCGGCCGTGTCGCGTGCCGCCGCGGATCCGGCAAGCCTCGCCATCGCCAAGGGCGTGATCGACTATCTGAACGGCCGGCCCGGCGACGCGATCGAAGCCCTGAGGCCGATCGATCCGATGACGCTGCCCGGCGATCTCGGCGCGTTCCTTGCCTTGGTCAAAGGGTCGCTGCTTGCCGGCGATCAGCCGGCGGCGGCGCTGACGCTGCTCGACGAGGCCAAGCTGCTCAGCCCTGGCACGCTGGTCGAGGAGTCGGCACTGCGGCGCTCGGTCGGCATTGCCGTGACGCAAGGCGATGCGGCGCGTTTCGCGCTCGCCTCCACCCAGTATGTCGAGCGCTATCTCTATTCGCCCTATGCCAGCCAGTTCGCCGATTCCTTTGTCTCTGGGGTCATCACGCTGCACATGTCGATCAGCCAGGACAAGCTGGCCGATATCACCGCGATGATGGATCCCGAGCGCGAGAAGGTAATCTATCTGCGCATCGCCCGCCGCGCCGCGATCGACGGCCTGAGCGAATTATCGGCCTTCGCCTCGGCACGAGCCGAGCAGGGTCGCGACGGCAACACCAATCAGGGCGATCCGCGCGCGCTGCTCTATTCCAGCCTGTCTACCGTGACTTCGGACACGACCGAGGATGTACGCGCCAAGCTCGGCAAGATCGACCGCAGCAAGCTGTCGGACGGTGACCGTGCCCTGCTCGACGCCGCCCAGGTCATCGCTGGTGAGATGGTGGCGCCGCCTGCCTCCGTTCCAGCCGCAAGCCCGGCGCCTGCATCCGCTGCACCGCAGCCCAAGCCTGAAGTCGCCGCCGTGCAGGCCGCCGACGAGGCTGGATTGCCGCCTGTCGAGGGCGCCGTCTCCGAACAGCCCGCCGCACCGAACGCGCCGGCGCCTTCAGCCGATTCAGCGACGGTCCTGCCGGCATCGGCGCCGGCGACCTCTGCCGCTCCCGACACGACCGATCCGACCGACGCCGCCATGATGAAAACCCGTCGACAGCTCGACCTGATCGACCAGATGCTTGGAGCCGCTCCGAAATGACCCCCAGCCTTGGCCCGGCCCTGTCAGGATTTACCGCCGCGCGCACGGCGGAGCAGCCGGCCGCGCCTGGCAAAAAGGATGATGCCGGTTTCGGCAAGATGGTGCATGGCGGCGCAAGCCAGGCGGAAAAACAGCCGACGGCCGAGGCCGGGACGCGCGACCCGCGCTGGAGCAAACTTGCCGCCGACCTTGCGGCACAGACAGGCGAGGACGAACCGATGCCGTCCGGCAAGGTGAGGACCACGCCGACGGGATCGACGGCCGCGAAATCCGCAAAAGACGGCAAGGCTGTCGAGGCGGACAAGGACGCCGATACCGAAACGCCGGCGACCGACGCCGGCGCGACGCCGCTCGACGACCATCTGCCTCTGCTGATGGCGTTTCATGATCTGCGCCATTTCTCGACATCGGCCAAGTCAGCCGACGCAGGCGAAGCCGGACCGGAACCGGCGCTCGGCGGGCAGCTTTTGCCGAAGGCCTATCGGGCGACATCCGCCGTCGGCCATGACGACGTCGAACCGATGCCGGAGCCAGAGCGGGTGTCGCTCGTCGACGGGCCGCTGACGAAGCTCGAGACCGTCCGCGACGCCGGTGCTGGCGCGCCGCGGCGTGACAATGCAATCGCTGCCGCCCCACTGCCTGAGACCACCGCCGCCGAGGTGCCGGGCGTGGAGCCGAAGCAGGCGGCGCCGCAGCTGAAGTCCATCGCCGACGTCCAGTCCTCGTTGCGGTCGGAGCCAGGAAAACAGCTTTCGGCGCAGACGCGCGTCGACGTGATTTCCGAGCGCAGCTTCCCGGCCCCGCCGCAGGCGCCGATGAGCCAGGCAGCGCTCAACGTAATCAATGCCGTAGCGACCGATGTTGGCACAAAGCAGACGTTTTCGGCAGCATCCGCGACCACCCAGCTGGCCAGTTCTGTTGCAGTTCCGACACATATGTTGAAGATCGAACTTCATCCGGCCGAACTGGGCATGGTCACAGCCCATCTTCGCCTCTCCGGAGAACAACTCTCGATTGAACTCAAGCCCGAAACACACGACGCCTACCGCCGGCTTTCCAGCGACAGCGAAGCAATCGTCAAGTCATTGCGCGGGCTGGGCTTCGAAGTTGATAAGGTGACCATCATGCAACCGTCAGTGGCCGTTCCGGCTACAACCCGTGCGGATGCAACCGCCTCGCTCACCGCCTCGCCTGGCCGCGATCAGTCCTCGTTCCAGCCCGGAAACTCCAGCGGCGGCAACAGTGGAGCCGGCGGCCAGCAACCGGGCCAGCAGTCCGCAAGGGGGAACCATGATGACGCGCAAGCACTCGGCCGCGCCGCTTCGCCATCTCGCGAGCGCGGCGGCGGCGATATGTTTATCTAGCCTCGCCAACACCGCCCTCGCCGCCACCAATCCTTGCGAGCCCGAGATCCTGCGCGCCGCCGACCGCTATGGCGTGCCCGCCGGCATCCTCTATGCCGTCGGCCTGACCGAGACCGGCAAGAAAGGCAGCCTTCAGCCTAATGCACTGAATATAGAAGGAAAAGCCGTCTTCCCGAGGAGCCGGGCCGAGGCGCTTGCCACCTTCGCCAATGCGCAGCGCGAGGGCAAGACGCTGATCGATCTCGGCTGCATGCAGATCAACCACCACTATCATTCCTCGCATTTCCGCAGTGTCGAGGACATGCTCGATCCGCGCCAAAACGTCGACTACGCGGCGCGTTTCCTGGCCAGTCTCCATGCCCGCCACGAAACCTGGTCGATGGCTGTCGCCCGCTATCATGCCGGTCCCGACAACGACCCGGCGCAGAAGGTTTATGTCTGCAGGGTGATCGCCAACATGGTTGCCACCGGTTTTGGCAAGTGGACGACCAACGCCCGCTCCTTCTGCAACCCGTAAGCGTATTTTCTGCCTCTAATACGCCAATCGCACTGCTTTGGGATTGCGTTTTGACTTGCCCAGAACTTCCCACCGAAAGCATATCTGGCTGCACGCTAATGCAACCGGTGCGATTCCAGACTCCCAAGAAACTAGTTACAAGAAATGACGGTTGTTCAGGTTTCCCGGCAGCGGTTACGCCTTTCCCCACGGGGCAGATGTGCTGATTCGGAAGGCGGGGCCGATGATCGTGATCGTTGACGAGCGAGAGCTCGTAACTGAGGGATACAATTCACTTTTTGATCGCGAAGGCGTCGCCTGTGCGGGCTTCGCGCCCGGCGAATTCGGCGAGTGGGTGAACTCGGCAGCCGACACTGACCTGCGTTCGGTACGGGCTTTCCTGATCGGCGACTGCCGCGACGGCACCATCTCGCCGCGCCAAATCCGCGACCGCACCGGCGCTCCGGTCATTGCGCTCAGCGAGCAGCATTCGCTGGAGAACACGCTGCGGTTGTTCGAGAGCGGCGTCGACGACGTCATCCGCAAGCCCGTCCACATCAGAGAGATCCTGGCCCGCATCACCGCCATCCGCCGTCGTGCCCATGAGGATGTCGCCTATACCGAGATCGGCGCAATGCGCATCTTCATGGACGGCCGCGACCCCGAGATCGACGGCCAGCCGCTGCCCTTGCCGCGCCGCGAACGCCGCATCCTCGAATATCTGGCGAGCAACCGTGGCCGCCGCGTCACCAAGACCCAGGTCTTCAACGCCATCTACGGCATCTTCGACGAAGAGGTCGAGGAGAACGTCGTCGAAAGCCACATCAGCAAATTGCGCAAGAAGCTGCGCGAGAAGCTGGGCACCGACCCGATCGATTCCAAGCGCTTCCTCGGCTACCGGCTGGTGTTCTGATGCCGTACCGCGCCAGCTTCGCGCAAGACAGGACGCGTAGCCTCAAAGCCAGTGGCATGGACATAGCGGAGACATTTCGATGAGCCTCTACGGAATGATGCGGACCGGCGTTTCCGGCATGAACGCACAGGCCAATCGCCTGTCGACGACAGCCGACAACATCGCCAATTCCGATACCACCGGCTACAAGCGGTCTTCGGCCGAATTCTCGACGCTGATCATGCCGTCGACGGGCGGCGCCTATAATTCCGGCGGCGTCACCACGACGATCCGCCAGGCGGTCAGCGATCCGGGCGTGCTCCAGTACACGACCTCGGTTTCCGATCTTGCCGTCAGCGGCGATGGCTTCTTCGTCGTCCAGGATCCGAGCGGCACACCTTTCCTGACCCGCGCCGGCGCCTTCGTCCCCGATGCACAGGGCAGGCTGGTCAACGCGGCCGGCTTCCAGCTGATGGCCTACAGCTACGCCAATGGCACGCCGGCGGCGACGGTGAACGGCTTCGAAGGCCTGGAGCCGGTTGTCATCTCCGACCAGGGGTTGACCGCAACCCCGAGCACCACGGGTAGTTTCAGCGGCAATCTGCCGGCGGGTGCGACACCGGTCGTCGCCGCCAACCTGCCGGGCGCCAACGCCGCCACCGCGCAGTACACCTCGAAATCGTCGATGGTCGCCTACGACAATCTCGGCAACAAGAAGCTGCTCGACGTCTATTTCACCAACACCGGCGCCGGCACCTGGCAGGTGGCGGTTTTCGATCAGTCGAAGGCGACGCCTGGAACATCGTTTCCCTACACCGGCGGCGCACTCGGCACCGCCAACCTGACCTTCGACACCACCACCGGCAAGCTTACCGGCACCCCTACCGACGTTTCATTCACCGTACCGGGCGGCGCCAGCCTCGATCTCGATCTGTCGACACTGACCCAGCTCGGCACCGGCTTCACCGTTACCGACGCCCAGGTCAACGGCAACGCCCCGAGCACCATCGACAAGGTGCAGATCAGCAAGGATGGCACCATCTACGCCCAGTACAAGGACGGCTCGACCAAGCCGCTCTACAAGATTCCGCTGGCCGACGTGCAGAGCCCGGACCAGCTCAAGGCCCTTCCCGGCAACGTCTACGCGCAAGGCACCGATTCCGGCGCGGTCCGTGTCGGCTTTGCCAATGAAGGCAAGCTCGGCACGATCATCTCCGGCGCGCTCGAAAATTCCAACGTCGATATCGCCGAGGAATTGACCGACATGATCGCGGCGCAGCGCAGCTACACCGCCAATTCGAAAGTCTTCCAGACCGGTTCCGACCTGATGGACGTCCTTGTCAACCTGAAGAGATAAAACCGGGCGTGGCCCGTGAAAGACCAGCATGTCGTTATCTTCCGCATTGAGCATCGCCCAATCGGCGCTTATGAGTACCGCGCGCCAGACCAGCGTCGTCACACGCAACGTCTCAGACGCCTCCAACCCGGACTATACGCGCCGCATCGCCGTCGTCACCAGCACGGCGCCCGGCGCGCGTTCGGTTGATATCCAGCGCGTAACCAACGACCTGCTCTTCCGGCAGAATCTCGGCGCCCTGTCGGCGTATAGCGGCCAGAGCGCGCTCTACAGCGGCATGGATCAGCTGGACGTGTCGGTCAACGGCGTCGACAATGCCTCCTCGCCCTCGACCGCCATCGCCAATCTGCAGCAGCAGCTGCAGCTCTACGCCACCTCGCCGTCCAACCAGAATCTCGGCTCCAGCGTCATCGACGCGGCCAAGCAGGTCGTGCGCTCCCTGAATGAAGGCTCGCAGGCCATTCAGGATTTCCGCACCCAGACCGACGGCCAGATCGACACGGCGGTCAAGGACCTCAACTCGCTGCTCGGCCAGTTCCAGGACGCCAACCAGGCGGTGATGTCCGGAACCCGATCCGGCACTGATGTTTCCGACGCGCTCGACCAGCGCGATGCACTGCTGAAGAAGATCGCGGACTATGTTCCGGTCTCGACCTTCACGCGTGGCGACAACGACATGGTCATCACCACGGGTGACGGCACCACGCTGTTCGAGACGATACCGCGCACGGTGAGCTTCACGCCATCGGCCGGCTATGCCGCCGGAGCTGCCGGCAACACCGTCTATATCGACAATGTGCCGGTCTCGGCGGGAAGCGGCGGCAACACCAGCGCCAGCGGCAAGCTTGCCGGCCTGCTGCAGTTGCGCGACGGCGTCGCCTCGACGATGCAGGGCCAGCTCGACGAAACCGCGCGCGGCCTGATCACCGCCTTTGCCGAAACCGCGCCCTCGATGCCCAACGCCGCCGGCCTGTTCACCTGGTCCGGCGCACCGGCGGTGCCGGCCGCGGGCACGCTGGTCAATGGCCTGGCCGGTACGATCAGCATCAATGCGGCCATGAATCCGAGCGCTGGCGGCAATCCGACATTGCTGCGCGACGGCGGCGCCAACGGCGCTGCCTATGTCGCCAACACCACGGGCGGCGCTTCCTATTCCGACCTTCTGGTTGCCTATGGCGACCGGCTCGACCAGCCGATGACATTCGACCCCGCCGCCGGGATTTCGGCAACGTCCAGCGTTTCCGACTACGCCGCCAATTCGATCGGCTGGCTCCAGGGCATGCGCCAGCAGGCTTCGACCGCCGCCGACGCGAAGGAAGCGCTGGCACAGCGCAGCTCCGAGGCGCTGTCCAATGCGACCGGCGTCAATGTCGACCAGGAAATGTCGCTGATGCTCGACCTCGAACACACCTATCAGGCATCGGCCCGGATGATGAAGACCGTCGACGACATGATGACGGCCCTGTTGAACGCGGTGGGATAATCCATGACCTCTGTTTCCTCGGCCGCCCTCTCCAATGCCATGCGCTATCAACAGATGCGCATGCAGGCCGATCTCGTCAAAGCCACGAAGGAATCCTCGACCGGCCAGGTCGCCGATGTCGGCTTGGCATTAGGCGGGCGCACCGCCCAGGCCGTCACCTTTTCGCGCGACCTCGATCGGTTGAACGTGATCGTCGATTCCAACGGTCTGGTCACCGCCCGGCTTGCGTCGACCCAGACCTCACTCGGCCAGCTCTCCGGCGTGGCGCAGACCTTCCTGTCCAGCCTGACCACGGCATCGTCGGGCGACAACTCCGACAGCCTGACCCAATCGACCGGCCAGACGACGATCCAGCAGCTTACCTCGATCCTCAACACCAGCGTCAACGGCGAATATCTGTTTGCCGGCACCAACACCGACGTCAAGCCGATCAACGATTTCACCGCTGCCGGCTCTCCGGCCAAGGCCGCCTTCGACGCCTCCTTCGTCGCCAAATTCGGCTTCACGCCCAGCGATCCTGCCGCGGCCAACATCACCGCCGCCCAGATGGACGATTTCATCACCAACGATGTCACGCCGCAATTCCTCGGCGCAGGCTGGCAGACCAACATGTCGAACGCCACCGACCAGCAGATCGTCAGCCGCATCGCGCTCAACGAAACCACCGAGACCTCGACCAGCGCCAACAGCGACGGCATCAAGAAGCTCGCAATGGCCGCCGCAATGGTCTCCAGCCTGATGTCCACCAACATCAGCCAGGCCGCTAAGGACAGCATCGTCAGCCACTCGCAGACCCTGGTCGGCGAGGCGCTGAGCGGCATCGCCCAGACCCAGTCGGAGACCGGTATCGTGCAGAAGCGCGTCTCCGATGCCAGCGACCGCATGAAGACACAGATCGACCTGTTCGAACGCCATATCCTCGATCTCGAAGCCGTCGACCCGGCCACGGCCGCCACCAAGGTCGCGGACTTGACACAGCATATCGAGACGTCCTTCGCTCTGACAGCGCGCCTGCAGCAGCTCAGCCTGTTGAATTACCTGACCTGACAACTTCCAGCGGAACGGTAGAGCCGACGATGTACCAATTCTCCTACGCCGACGTTCAGAGCACCTCCGTCTCGGACGCCAAGGACCGTGAGCGCGAGCTTCTGACCCGCTCTATCGACATGCTGTCGGCGGCGGCAGTGGCCGGCCAGAGTTCGATGGAGGCGGTGGAAGCACTGCATTTCACCAACCGCGTCTGGACGATCTTCGTCGAAGACCTCGGCTCCAGCGACAATGCGCTTCCCAAGGAATTGCGTGCCAACCTGATCTCCATCGGCCTGTGGCTGCTGCGCGAGGCGGAGGACATCCGCCAGGGCCGCACCAACAATTTCGAAGGGCTGATCGAAGTGTCCCAGATCATCCGCGACGGCATTCAATGACCAACACGCTGAAGATATCGCTGAAGCCCAACGAGAAGATCTACATCAACGGCGCCGTCATCCGCGTCGACCGCAAGGTCACCGTCGAGCTGATGAACGACGTGCAGTTCCTGCTCGAAAGCCATGTGCTCCAGGCCGAAGAGGCATCGACGCCGCTGAGGCAGCTGTATTTCATCGTGCAGGTCATGCTGATCAACCCGGCCGGCGCCGACGAGGCCCGCGAGATGTTTCGCCGTTCGCTGCCGCTGCTCATTGCAAGCTTCGAGGACGCTGATATCTGCAGCGCGCTGAAACAGATCGACCGCATGGTCGGCGAGGATCATATCTACGAGGCCTTGAAGGCGATCCGTTCGCTCTATCCTCTCGAACGCCGCGCGCTTGGCGGCAATGACGATGTTCCGGGCGCCGCGCGCCCGCTGGCCGTGGGAGCACGCTACTAATGACCGTGGACATGACGACGACGATACCGGTTGGCGCCAATTCGACAACCACGTCGACCTCGAAGACAGCGGTCGACTATCAGTCCTTCCTGAAGCTTCTGATCGCCGAGATGAAGAACCAGGATCCGACCAAGCCGATGGATTCGACGGCGTATGTGGCCCAGCTCGCCACCTTCTCGCAGGTCGAGCAATCGGTGCAGACCAACACCAAGCTCGACCAGATCATGTCATCGTCGGCGCTGTCGCAGGCCGACGCGATTATCGGCCGCAACATCACGTCGGCCGACGGCAAGACCAGCGGAACAGTGGCCTCGGTGACGCTCGCCAGCAGCGGACTGATCGCAGTGCTGCAGGATGGCACCCAGGTTCCCGTCGGCGCAGGCGTGTCGATCAAGCCGGCAAGCTAGGCCAACCTCCGACATGAACGAGGCCGACGCACTCGACATCGTCCAGTACGCTGTGTGGACGGTGCTGACCGCGTCCGCTCCGGTGGTGCTGGTCGCCATGGCGGTCGGCATCGGCATCGCCCTCATCCAGGCGCTGACGCAGATCCAGGAAATCACCTTGACCTTCGTGCCGAAGATCGTCGCCATCATGCTGGTGGTGGCGCTCACCGGCCCGTTCATCGGTGGCCAGATATCGGCCTTCACCAACGTCATCTTCCAGCGCATCCAGAACGGGTTCTGAACCCTTCGAGGGAAGGTGCGTCGACTGCACTCCGCAATTGCTTGAAAAAAGCGGTTCGCTTGCGGCCAGCCCGGTTCCGGTTAGATTGCCGTGTGGCCACTCCCGGCCAGGCGATCATTTTGTCCCAATGGCTTCTCGCAGACCCCTGAACCAGCCCAGACCGGCCGGCGGACCATGTGCGGCATAGCCGGCGTCTGGCGCAAGCGGAACCCGATCGCGGGCGGCGATCTCGCCGATGTCAGCCGCATGACGCAGGCACTGGCGCATCGCGGCCCGGACGATCATGCCACATGGAACGACAGCCGGCTGGCGCTCGGTCATCGGCGGCTCTCGATCATCGACCTGTCGGCGCAGGCGCGCGAGCCGATGCTCACCGCCTGTGGCCAGGGCGTGCTGGTCTACAATGGCGAGGTTTACAATTACCGGGCGCTGCGCGCGACGCTTGAGGCTGAAGGCAGGCGGTTCCGAACGGTTTCGGATGCCGAAGTGGTCCTCGAAGCCCTGCATCACTGGGGGCCGGACAAGGCCATTCCGCTGTTCGACGGCATGTTTTCCCTCGCTTATTTCGACATGCGGGCCGGTGCGCTCTGGCTTGCCCGCGATCGCCTCGGCATCAAGCCGATGTCGGTGGCCGAGACGAGTGAGCGAATCCTCTTCGCCTCCGAGGACAAGGCGATCCTTGACTGTGACGGCGTTGCACGCGCCATCGATGCGCGCGAGATCACGTTGCGTCTTGCCTGGCAAAGCCGCGACTCCAGCTCCAGCCTGTTCGAAGGCATAGAGCGGCTGCCGCCGGCGGGTCTGTGGAAGATCACCGACACCGGCATCGAGAAGCGCTGTTTCTGGCATGTCCTCGATGTGCTCGACGCCGCCCGCATCACCGGCGACACAGCCAGCGACGCCGAGCACATGGCGACGCTGGAGGCGTTGATCGAAGACAGCGTCGGGCTGCACTGCATTGCCGATACGAGGCTGGCCGCGGCGTGCAGCGGCGGCGTCGATTCCGGTCTCGTCACGACGCTGGCGAAACGGTTCCGGCCGGAGATGACAGCCTATGTCGTCGATCCGCGCATCGGCCACAGCGAAGCCGAAGACGCCGCACGCACCGCGCGCCATGCCGGCGTGCCGCTGAACAGGGTGCCCGTCGACAAGGACCGGTTCCTCGAACTCTGGCCAAGAACCATCTGGCATCTGGAGAGCGATGGCTGGCATGCGAGCCATGTCTGCCTGCTGGCGCTTGCCGAGCAGTGCCGGGCCGACGGCATCAAGGTGCTGTTGACCGGTGAAGGCGCCGACGAACTGTTTGGCGGCTACGACTGGCAGGAAGCCAGCATGCGGCCGTGGCGCCCCTGGTCATGGCCGCAACGGCTGTTTCGCTCCAAGGCCCGGCTTGCCCGCAGGTTCGAGCGCCTGCGTCATGCCCCCTTCCGGACATCGGTTGCGGGTGGCCATGGCTGGGACCGCAACATCGTGTTCAGGGCGCTGTCGCCGGAACTGAATTTCCTTCAGACCAAGATCTTCGACCGGCTCGAGCCGGTCGCGTCACTCAGCGACCGTGCCTTCCTGGGATGCTGCCTTCACGACATGTACGCGCATCTGCAGGACTTGTTGAACAGGCATGACCGGCTCAGCATGGCGGCCTCGGTGGAGCTCAGGGTGCCGTTCCTCGAAAACCGGCTGATCGACTTCGCGATCCATCTGCCGAGGCGGCACAAATACCGCCAGAAGCAAGGAAAATGGCTGTTGAAGAAAGTCGCGGAAAAACACATTCCGCTTCAGAACGTGAACGCCCGCAAGAACGGCTTCCAGGTATCGAACACCTTCACCACGGGCACCGAGGGCCTATTGCGCGGCGGCTTGCTGCGCGACGCCATGAAGTGGCCGGCGGCTTCGGTCGAAGACCTGATCGAGCTGGCAAAGCGGGACCAGCCGTCGCGGTTGCGGCTGGTCGGCATGGAGCTTTTCCTTCGCCTGCACGCCGGCGGTCAGACAACCGGCGACCTCACCGAAGCGCTGTACGCGGCGGTCAGGGACGCTCGCTGAGGCAAACGCACGAGGCCCGGTTGCAATGGCATGGCATTTCGCGATGCCAACGGAGGCGTGGCCCTCTTCTATCCCCTTGTTGGACCATGATCTTTTTCGCATGACATTCGCCCTTTGCGGCGCGATGCCATAGTTTCGGCAAACGATGCGGAGAAACCGCTGGGATCAGCACGCCGTGGCAGGAACCCATCCATGATTGACGAGAAACCGGATAGCGAAGGCGTTTCGGCGCTGGCGCCCTTCCGGCATGGCATTTTCCGCGCGGTGTGGGCCGCAAGTCTCGTGTCCAATTTCGGTGGCCTGATCCAGGGCGTCGGCGCCGCCTGGATGATGACCACGATCGCCACCTCGCCCTATCAGGTTGCCCTGGTCCAGGCCTCGACCACCTTGCCGATCATGCTGTTTGCGCTTGTCGCCGGCGCCATCGCCGACAGCTTCGACCGGCGCAAGGTGATGCTGGTCGCGCAGACCTTCATGCTGGTCGTTTCGGTGCTGCTGACGGTATTCACCTACTACCACCTGCTCACGCCCTGGACGCTGCTTGCCTTCACCTTCCTGATCGACAGCGGCACGGCGCTCAACAGCCCGTCCTGGCAGGCGTCCGTCGGCGACATGGTTCCGCGCAACAAGGTGCCCGCGGCCGTTGCGCTGAACTCCCTGGGTTTCAACCTGACACGCAGCGTGGGTCCGGCGATCGGCGGCATCATCGTCGCGGCCGCCGGTGCCGCGGCCGCCTTCGCGGCCAACGCCGTCAGCTATATCGGCCTCATCATCGTGATGGCGCGCTGGAAGCGCGACGTGCCGGTGTCGACCTTGCCGCGCGAATCGCTGGGCGCGGCCATGGGCGCCGGCCTGCGCTATGTCGCCATGTCGCCCAACATCGGCAAGGTGCTGGTCCGGGGTGCGGCCTTCGGCTTCAGCGCCGGCGCGGTGCTGGCACTCTTGCCGCTGGTGGCGCGCGATGTCGTCAAGGGCGACGCCTTGACCTACGGCATCATGCTGGGCGCCTTCGGCATCGGCGCCGTCGGCGGCGCGCTGATCAGCGTGCGGCTGCGGCAGTTGCTCTCCAGCGAGACGATGGTGCGCTGCGCCTTCGCGGGCTTCGCTGTCTGCGCCTTCAATGCCGCGATCAGCCATCACGCCTGGCAAACGTCGCTCGGCCTGCTGGTTGGCGGCGCCTGCTGGGTGATCGCGCTCTCGCACTTCAACGTCACCGTGCAGATGGCGACGCCGCGCTGGGTCGTCGGCCGGGTGCTGTCGGTCTACCAGACGGCGACCTTCGGCGGCATCGCGCTGGGCAGTTGGATCTGGGGCGTCGTCGCCGATGCACACGGCGCCGAGACGGCGCTGATCGCCGCCGCCATCACTATGCTGGCGGGCGGAGCCATCGGCCTTGTGCTGCCGCTGCCGCAGCAGCAGGTGCTGAACCTCGACCCGCTCAACCGCTTCAAGGAACCGCATCTCGCGCTCGACCTGAAGCCGCGCAGCGGCCCCATTGCCATCATGATCGAATACATTATCCGGCACGAGGACGAGGCGGAATTCCTCCTCACCATGGCCGAGCGCGGCCGCATCCGCCGCCGCGACGGCGCCCGCAACTGGACACTGGCGCGAGATCTCGAAAATCCCACAATATGGATCGAGCACTATCATACGCCGACCTGGCTCGAATATGTCAGGCACAATGGCCGCATCACCCATGCCGACGCCATAGTCGGCGACCGCTTACGGGCACTGCACAGCGGCGACGAGCCGCCGCGCGTGCGTCGCGTCATCGAGCGCCCGACCACCGCCGGCACCACGCTGGTGATGGCCAAGGGTCCGATCGAGCACTGATGGCGCGCCCGAGGCTGAATTGATCCGTCGACGAAATAGCCGGCCTATTTTGCCAGCAAGGCGAGAAAATCATCGAGGCTTTGCTTCATCAGTGACTCGGCTTTCTCGGCACCACCCCACTGGGCAAACTGACCATCGATCCACATGCGGGCGAGACCGTAGACCAGCGCACGTGCCTGCAGGGGAACGCCTTCTATATCGGTTTTCCGCAACTGCCCGGCCGCGCGCGCGTCCTCCAGCATTCGCACCATCAGACCGCGGATTTCTTCATTGAGCCCGACAAGCGTCTCGGAGGCATCGAAATCGATCGCCCGGCGCATCGAGATGATCTCGAAATGCGTCGGGTTGTCGATGACCCAGCGCAGATAGGCGACCCCTAGCGCCCGAAAGCGCGACAGCGGGTCAAGTTGTTCTGCTTTGTCGAGCTCGACTGATATCCCGGCACGGAACCGGCGCATCGCCTCTTCGGCCACGGCGGTCATCAGCGCGGTCTTGGTTGGAAAGTGCCGGAACGGCGCTCCTGACGACACGCCTGCCCGCTTGCCGGCTTCACGCACCGTCACCTGATCGACGCCATCCTCCCGGGCAATGGCAAGGGCGGCGTCGATCAGCGCCTGCCGCAGACTGCCGTGATGATAGGTCTTGCGTTGCGTCGCCATGCCCCTGTCCCCATCACAATCCGACGACCGATGCAAGCACGACTTACTTCTGGATTGCAATGGCAAACCAATCAATGTAAGCATTGATTACATATTCTGCTCAGGAGGCTTTCATGGACACCGTCGCACCACCCCTTGCAACCAGCGCAACGAGCCGCTGGTGGCTGTTCTGGCTTTTGGCCGCGATCATTCTCGCGCTGTCCGGGCTTGTCGCATTCCGCGGCGATTTCTCGGTGCAAGCGGTTCGCCAGGTCGTGCGGCTCACCGCACAGATGTCGCTGATCCTGTTCTGCATCGCCTTTTCGGCATCAGCGCTCGCGCACCATCTGCCGGGCGCATCCACACTTTTCCTGCGCCGTCATCGGCGCCAGATCGGATTGGCCTTTGCTTTCTCGCACGGCGTCCATGCGGTCGCCCTGTTCGCTTTCGCGCAGACGAGTCCGGATCAATTCGATGACGCCACGGATACCGCGATGTTCGTTTTCGGCGGCCTTGCCTATCTGTTCATCATCGCGATGGCGGCGACGTCCTTCGATCGCACGGCTGTATGGATCGGACCCCACGCATGGCGCATTCTTCACACCGTCGGCAGCTACGACATATGGCTGACATTTCTGATTGCCGAGGGCAAACGCGCGGTCCACGACGTCTACTATTGGCCCTATGTGGCTGTTCTCATCGCCGTCATGGCCATTCGCTGGTGGGGCGGAAAAACGCGCTCGGCCGCCAGCTAGCCCGCTCACCAAGCTCGCCCGGCAGGCTGGCGATAGCCAAGGCCCGATCGAGCTCTGACTTGAACCGGGCGGCCGTCTGTCAGCCGGCGCTCTGGATCATATAGAGCTTGCGCGTGGTCTCGCGGATGCGCCATTCGCCCTTCCATCCCTGCGGCAGCACGAGGAGGTCGCCCGGCCCCAGCTCGCGCGTCTCGCCGTCGGCGCGGCTCACCTCCACCCGCCCCGAAATGATGTGGCATATCTCCGACGAGCCCGTGCGGTCGGCGGTGAAGCGCCCGGGCGTGCACTCCCAGATGCCGATGTCGACGGTTCCGTCCGGCGACTGAAAGAACGAGCGCGCCGCCTCGACCTGATTTCCCTCGAGGGAGGTCGGCTTGGGCGAGAACGCGCCGATGTCGGCCTTGGCGAGATCGTGGAAGGTCGAAAGGTCGATCAAATTGGTCTCCATCAATCAGTGGCCCGTGATGCTGTCAGCGAGCGCGGCCAGTTTCGACGTATGCGCAAGCCCAGCGGCCTCGCGCCCGTCAGCGATGCGATAGAGCTGGTACATCGAATGCACGCCGAGCCAGCGAAACGGCTCCGGCTCCCATGGCCTGACCTTGCGGTTGACCCAGGGCAGCTTCGTCAATTCCGTGTCCTGGCCAAGGATCAGGTCGGCAAGCGTGCGTCCGGAAAGATTGGAGCTCGACACGCCAAGCCCGACATAGCCGCCGGCCCAGCCGATGCGGGTCGCGGGATCGAGGCCGACAGTCGTGCACCAGTCGCGCGGCACGCCGAGCACGCCGCACCAGGCGTGCTCGATGCGGCAGCTCGCCGTCTGCGGCAGCAGTGTCGTCAGGATCTGATGCAGCTGGTCGATCGTCGCCTGTTGAGTCTGTCCGTTGACGTCGGTGCGGGAACCATAGCGATAAGGCACGCCGCGCCCGCCCATGGTGATGCGCCCCTCGCGCGTGCGCTGGGCATAGCAATAGGCGTGGGCGGCGTTGCCGAGAAGCTCATGCCCTTCCCAACCGATCTGGCGCCAAAGCTCCTCGGACAGCGGCTCGGTGACGATCTGCGCGCTGTTGAGCGCCAGCCAGGTCCGCTCCTCGCCGGGAATGCCTGCTGTAAAACCCTCCGTCGCGCGGATGATGGTTTCAGCACGCACCGTGCCGCGATCGGTCGCAACACTGCCCTTGGCGATGGCCGTCACCGTGGTCTGTTCGTAGATCGCCACGCCCAGCCGCTCGACGGCGGCGGCAAGGCCGCGCACCAGCTTGGCCGGCTGCACCCGCGCCTGGCCGTGGACGACGAAGCCGCCCATGACGTTTCGCACATTGATGCGCGCCCGCGTCGCCGCTTGATCCAGCATTTCGACGCGGTTCGGATCGACATCCCAGGCGCGGATCGTTTCGCACTCTTCGCGCGCGCGTTCGAGCTGCGCGGGGTTGGTGGCCACCGTCAGATTGTCGACGCGGCGGATATCGGCATCGATCCCTTCCTCTGTCGCCACCCGGATCACCTCGTCGACGCAGCCCGCCATAGCCGCCTGCATGGCGCTCACACCTTGCCGGGTCGAGGTCTTGAGATATTTTTCACGCGACCACGAGAAACCACCCGACAGCCAGCCGCCATTGCGGCCCGAAGCGCCGAAGCCGGCGAACTCGCGCTCGATCAGCGCGATGCGCAGCGACGGTCTTGCCTTCTTCAGATAGTAGGCGGTCCACAGGCCGGTATAGCCGGCGCCGACGATCGCGACATCGGCTTCGATATCGCCGGGCAAGGGTGGCCGGAATGCTGGAACCCCGCCCAGATCCGCATACCAGAACGATATGTCGCCGTTGCGTTTGGCTTGCATGGGATGACTTTCAGGAAGAGCAATTTCAGGAAAAGTGTGAAACGGTTTTCCGTCCGGGATTGCGTTAAAACAAGAGATGGATCAGGTCAGCGTGGCGTCGGCCGAGCTGTCATCGGCCAGAAGCTTGGCGTCGGCACCGTCGAAGCAAAGTTCCACCTTGTCGCCAAGGCCAAAGCTGTCACCGGTCAGCGGCGAGCGCACGATCGCCGTGGAGCCGTCGGCGAGCCTGACCTCGTACTTCGAACCCGAGCCGAGATAGATGGCTTCCGCGATCGTCCCCGGCAGCCGGTTGGTGGTGCCTACAGCACTCTGGCCGGGCCGGCGGATGGCGAGCTTTTCGGGGCGCAGCAGCATGACCGGGCTGGCCTCGCCGGCGATCCGCCGCGGCGTCGTCACCGTCTCGCCGGCGATGCTCAGCGCGGTGCTCGCGCCGTCGCTTCGCGCCTCGCCGCGCAGCACGGTGGAGTCGCCGATGAAGCGGCCGACAAACAGCGTCGCCGGTTCATCATAGAGCTCGCGGCCGCTGCCGACCTGCTCGATCCGCCCGCGATTGAACACTGCGATGCGGTCCGACAGAACCAGCGCCTCCTCCTGGTCGTGCGTCACATAGACGAAGGTGGTGCCGAGCTCGCGATGGATGCGTTTGATCTCGAGCTGGAGCCATTCGCGCAGCTTCTTGTCGAGCGCGCCGAGCGGCTCGTCCATCAAAAGCAGCGGCGGGTCGAAGACGATGGCGCGGGCCAGCGCCACGCGCTGTTGCTGGCCGCCCGACAGTTCGCTGGGATAACGATGCGCGAAATCGCCCATCTTGACCATGTCGAGGGCGTGGCGGACGCGACGTTCGCGTTCCGCGCCGGTGACCCCGCGCAGCGTCAGCGGATAGGCGACGTTGCGGCCGACGCTCATATGCGGGAACAGCGCGTAGTGCTGGAAGACGACGCCGATGTTGCGCTTGTGCGCCGGCACGCCGACGACGTTCTTGCCGCCGACCAGCAGCTTGCCGCTCGTCAGGTCGGTGAAGCCGGCCACGACATTGAGCGTCGTGGTCTTGCCGGAGCCGCTCGGGCCGAGCAGCGTCATGAACTCACCGGGCTCGATCCGCAGCGACACGCCGTCCAGCGCCTTGAAGCCCCCATAGGCCTTGCTGATCGCTTCGAGATCGATCGCCGCGCCCTTGCTCTCCTGTGCCTGCTTCATTGGCGTCCTTTCCGCTCGCGACCAAGAAGAAGCATGCCGCCGCCGATCAGGATCGTCGTGGCGAAAAGCAGGATCGTGCCGACGGCGGCAACCGTCGGGTCGGCGTCGCGGGTGATCGAGGAGAATATCTGCACGGGCAAGGTCTTGAGATAGGGGTTGGTGATGAACAGCGACACGACGATCTCGTCGAAGGAAGTGGCAAAGGCGAAGAGCAGCCCGGACAGCATGCCAGGCAGGATCAGCGGCAGCGTCACCGTGCGGAACGTGGTCAGCGCGCCCGCTCCGAGGCTCGCCGCCGCCGTCTCGAGGCGCCTGTCGAAGACTTCCAGACTGGCGGAGACCGCGATCAGCACGAAGGGAAGCGCAAGGACGGTGTGGGCAAGCACGAAGCCCAGCAGCGTGCCGACGAGATGGGTGTCGAGATAGACGGCGTAGATGCCGATGGCCAGCACCACGCCCGGCACCACCATCGGCGTCAGCATCAGCATCCGCAACAAATTGGCCGGCCCGGCCTTCATGCGGTCGAGGCCGAAGGCCGCGAGCGTGCCAAGCACCGTCGCCAGCACCGCCACGATCGAGGCGACCTTGAGCGAATTGAGGAAGCTGTTCGACCAGTCCGGATTGGTGGCGAAGTTCTGGTACCACTGCCAGGAGAAGCCCTGCGGCGGAAACGCCAGCGACTTGTTCTCGTTGAACGACATCGGCACCACGACCAGCGTCGGCGCCACCAGCCATATCGCCACCAGCAGGCAGACCAGACCCAAAAGCAAACGTGTGAGCGGCCTCATTTCCATCAGCGCCGCTCCGCTTCACGATACCTGGAGCGCATCACTGGCGCCGCCAGCGCCAAGAGCACGAAGGTTGCGACGAGCAGCACCACGCCCATCGCGCCGCCACGGCCCCATTGCAGCAGACTGAGCACCTGGGTCTGCACCAGCGTCGACAGCATGGTGGAACGTGGACCGCCGAGCAATGCCGGGGTGATGTAGAAGCCCAGCGCCAGGATGAAGACGATGATCGCGCCGGCATAGACCCCGGGCAGGGACAGAGGCAGATAGACGGTGAAGAAGGCTCGGGACGGTCGTGCGCCAAGACTTTGCGCCGCGCGCATCAGCCTGAGGTCGATGCCTTTCATGACCGAATAGAGCGGCAGGATCATGAACGGTAAAAGCACCTGCGCCATGCCGATCACCACGCCGGTCTGGGTTCGGATCAACTTGACGCCACTGAACCCGGCCGCGCGCAGCAGCGAATTGATGACGCCCGAATCCTGCAGCAGGATCACCCAGGACAGAGTGCGCACCACCCCGCTCACCCAGAACGGGATCAGCACGCAAAGCACCAACACCAGCCGAGCGCGCGGACCGACCGCGGTCATCAGATAGGCGTAGGGGTAGGCCGCGATCACGCAGACCAGCGTGACCCAGGCCGAGATGGCGAAGGTCCGCTGGAGCACGGTGAGATTAACCGGGGCGCCGAAGAACCAGGTATAGTTCTGCACGCCCCATTCCGGCTCCGACAGGCTGCGCAGCACGATGGTGAACAGCGGATAGCCAATCACCGCGAAGAGCAGGATCAGCGCCGGCGCGGTGAGCGCGAACGGCCGCCATGCCCAACCCGGCCGCCCTTCGGCGGCGGGTTGGGTCGGAAGCTCGGACGCGCTCACGATCTGGCTCTCGTTCGCTGGTTCAGTTGCCGGCCATCAGCGCCGACCACTTCTCCTGCGCCACCGCGAAGTTCGGGACCCAGAACTTGAAGTTCTGCTTGTAGCCCTGCTTCTGGCGGTCAGGCGTGTTGGTCAGGAAGGCGGCGACGGAAGCGTCGACCTTGGGCTGCGCGTCGCTGTTGATCGGCGTGTAGGATGTCTTCTCCGCCAGGACCTCCTGTGCATTCTTGCCGAGATAGGCATTGAGCAGCGCGTAGGAGGCGTCCGTATCCTTGACGCCGACGGGGATCGTCATCTGGTCCATCACCA
Organism: Mesorhizobium sp. P3_A8; assembly: GCF_056402995.1. Classification (NCBI taxonomy): domain Bacteria; kingdom Pseudomonadati; phylum Pseudomonadota; class Alphaproteobacteria; order Hyphomicrobiales; family Phyllobacteriaceae; genus Mesorhizobium; species Mesorhizobium sp. P3_A8. The sequence continues at coordinate 215,288 of NZ_JBFUGI010000003.1, forward strand.
CAAGCCAATCCTGCCAGGCCGGCGCGTATTTGGCGCCGTTCTTGACCGCGGTCATGGCGCGACCCGTCCACATCATCAGCATGTCGGCCTCGCCGGATTCCGCCAGCTGCTGCGATTCAGCACCCGTCTTCCAGAAAATGGTATCGGGGCCGAGCTTGCGGACCACATCGATAGCCTTGTCGATATCGGCCACCGTCATCGCCTTCGGGTCGCCGCCGGCAACCTTGAACGCCTGTTCCAGCAAACCGCCCGTCGGGCTGCCGGAGCCGTCGATCCCGCGCACGCCCGGGAACTTTGCCGTATCGAAGAAGTCGGCCCAGCTCTTGGGCGGATTATCCTTGTACTTTTCCTTGTTGTACATCAGCACGACGCCGTAGTTCATTGCCGGCACCGAGCACTCGCCGACCTGGCCTTCCGGGATTTTCGAGACGTCGAGCTTGGTCAGATCCAGCTTCTGGAACAGCTTGCCGCAATAGACGTAAGGCGGCAGATCGTCGGTGTCGACGACGTCCCAGGCTACATTGCCGGACTCGACCTGCGCCTGCAGCTTGGCGATCTCGGTCGGTCCGTCATTGAGCAGCTTGACACCGGACTTGTCGACGAACTCCTTCAGCGCGGCCGCCTGGCCGTCCTGGTAAATGCCGCCATAGGAGACGAAGGTCAGGGTCTTGCCCTTCAGCGACCCCTCCTTGACCTCGCCTGCGACCGGCTTCTCCTGCGCGAACGCTACGGTTGCCAGCACGCCAAGCGCCATCACGGCGCTTAGATACAAAGCTTTCGTTTTCTGCATGATCGTCATTCTCCCATTGATGCCCGCATTGGATTGGACCTACCTGGTCGCGAGCGGTTTCCAGGCCGTGTATTGGTCGAGTTCGGCGCGCACCGAGGTCGGCGGCGCGATGATCCACATCACTTCGGCTCGGCCACTGCCGATGTTCTCGGAGCGATGGGGTGTCGAGGTCGTGTATTCGATGCTGTCGCCTTCCTCGAGCACGTGGCGCGCCTCGCCAAGCGAGACCTCGACGATGCCGCGCAGCACGACGAGCATCTCGTGTGCGTCGCCATGGGTATAGCGATCGGGCCCGGTCGAACCGCCAATGTCGAATTCCCCGACATAGACTTCCATGTCGCTCAGCGGCGGGCGCGACAACAGCATCTTGCGGCAGCCGTCGCTGGGCGGCAGGCTCGGCCGCTCGCTTCGCCTCAGAACGCCATGGTTTTGCGCTGTGCTTTCCTCGAACAACATGGCGACGCTGACGCCAAGCGCCGAAGCCATCTGGTTGAGCGAAGCGGTGCTGGCGCCGGTCAGGCCGCGTTCAAGCTGGCTGATGAAACTGGCGCTCGTCCCGGTCGCTTCCGCAAGCTCCCGCAAGGACAGCCTGCGGGCGAGGCGAAGGCTCTTGAGCCGCATGCCCAGCACCTGATGGGCATGCGTCGCGGCCGATACGTCGCCCGTCTTTACCGAAGCCTTTTCTGACCCCTTGCTCATGCGGCCTTCCACCTCACTTAACACCTTGTACAGTACCACTGTACATCTGGCAAGCCGCGCATGGCGCCAGAAGCGCGCCAATATTCGGGCCGGGCTTGCTCAAATCGGAGGGTGTGTCCGCGGGAAGAGGACGTGCCTACCCGCCGACAAGGAGATGCCTACCCCTCGCCCGACAGGTCCCGGCGCGCCTTTTCGAGTTCTTCGGCATAGCGCCGCATCAGATGGCCCTCGGTCAGCAGTCCGAGCACGATGTGGTCGGTGAAATCCTCGACGACCGCCAGTTCCTCGGCGCCGGCACGCTGGAACGTCTCGGCGGCGGTCTGCACATTCATGCTCGGCACCAGGACGGCATCCTTGTATTGGGCAAGATCGCGCACCGGCACCTCGCCGCCGGCGGGATCGCTGTGCAGTTCGGCCACAATCAGCACGCCGACATACTGATCACCCGGATCGACGGCGATGACGCGCTGCGCGGATCCGAGTGGAATCTGCTTGCGGAAGGCGGCCAGCGTCGTCGAGGCATCGATGGTCTTGATGTCCTTGCGCATCATCGAACCGACGGTGAGGCTGCGCATCCAGCCGACATCGTGGGCGCTGCGGATGGTTTCGCCACGCAAATGGAAGCGCCATGTCGAGAATGAATAGCCGAAGGTTTCGCGCACCAGGATCGCCGCCATGATCGAGGCGGCCAGCACCACCCCGGTCAGCGTCAGGTCGCGTGTCGATTCCAGTGCCAGGAAGGTCATGGTCAGCGGGCCGCCGACGACACCGACGGCAAGCGAGGTCATGCCGACGACGGCGGCGACCGAGGGGTCGATGCCGGTCGCCGGCGAGACCAGCGCCATCACGCCGGCGAATGCCTTGCCGAGCAGCGCACCGAGAAACAGCGAAGCAAAAAACAGGCCGCCGCGAAAGCCGGAGCCGAGCGAGATCGCTGACGCCGCGAGCTTGAGCACGAAGACACTGGCCACCACGGCCAGACCATAGTTCATGGCGAACTCGCGATGCAGCGCGCCATGGCCGCTGGACAGCACCTGCGGCGTGATCAGCCCGAGCAGGCCGACGAGGACACCGCCGATGACCGGGCGCAGCGAGGTATCGACCGACAGCCTGTTGAAACCACGTTCGATCAGCGTCACCAGTTGCATGATGGCGATCGAAGCCGCACCGCCCAGCAGCCCGAGCAGCAGGAACGGCACGTACTGGCTTGGCGTCAGCGCCGGCAGCCCTGAAAGTTCCAGCGGAAACGGCACGCCGCCGAACATCTCCGCCGTCAGCGAGGCCGAGATCGCGGCCGCCATTACAGGCGCGACATTGGCGACCGAATAGATGCCGATGACCAGTTCGAAACCATAGAAGGCACCGGTCAGCGGCGCATCGAAGGCGGCGGCGATGGCGCCGGCCGCACCGCAGCCGACCAGGATGCGGACATCGTTGCGGCGCAGCCTGAAGATGCGCGCCAGCCGCGATGCCAGGCCGGATCCGACCTGTGTATAGCCGGCTTCAAGCCCGACCGAGGCGCCGAAGCCGCTGGAGATCATGGTCTGGCCGGCGATGATGAAGGTGTCGGTCAGCGACATGCGCCCGCCATAGAGCGCGTTGGCCTCGATCGGATCGACGGGAGTGCGGAATTTACGCAACCGCAGCCAGATCACGCTCAGCCCAAGCAAAGCGCCGCCGATCGCCGGTATCAGCGCCTGCACCGGACTGGCGAGCGAGAACATGCCGGAAAGCCGGCCGCCGGGCTGAACGCCGAACAAGAGCCCATGCAGGTCCTGCACGATCTGGCTCATCGCCGTGACCAGTATGCCCGCCATGACCCCGACGACGCCCGCCAGGATGACCACGGCGATGCCGCGCGCCTCGAGCAGAGGAATTGATCTCAGCAGCACCGCGCGCAGCCGGCGGGCGTAGACTTGTGGTTGGTTTCTGGAAAGCACCGGAGCGGCTCGCCGATATCAAAAGGGATTTGCAAGGCTGATACGCCTGGGGATACCGCATGGCAACCACGATACCGCCGACCGAATGTGAGGATCGTTTTCGAACGGCTTGGAGGCTTCTTTTGGTCAATCCCCGAGTTCGCTCACGAAATCGACGCAACGCCTGAAAAGTGGTATTTTAGCCCGTCTTCATTTCCCTCAAGGAGGAGAACATGAGTGCGCGGGGGTTTTTTTCGTTAGCTGCTTGCACGATTTTTTTGAGCTCGTCTGCAATGAGCAGCTCAAGCATAGATATGCCGGTTAAGCAGGATGTTTCATACTCGACGTCTCTTTTGCTCGGTGGCAATGCGGAACAACAGAGCCGGCCGACAGAAGGATTTCTTCAGCTTGCGCAGCAGGACGTTTGCTGTCCTGGCGGTTATCCCTGGTACCGCAACTCAACGAACATGTGTTACGGCAGCTATGAAGATTGCCACGATACCGATGGCGGAGGTTGGTCCTGCAGACAGGTCAACGCCTGCTAGGCCTTCTCCCGAAGAGCAGCGGGAACGATGTGATGAGCACCGCGCACAAGCCGGCGGGCCATATCCTATGGCAATTCGACACTAGCCTCCAATCCGCGTCATCCCACGTTGGACGCTAGACGGCTTCATGTTCGAAATAGAGAATGCCTGTAAGCCCATTTGCCTCGAAGGCGTTCTTCAGGGCTTCGGAAATCATTATTCCGTCGGTGCTGAAATAGCCGCGGTCCAGCCACAGATGCGTGCCACCGATCTTTTGCAGATCGTAGACCAATTTTCCGCCAGGACGATAGAGCCACCGCTTGGGGCGCGCCCCATACTCATTGAAATCAAACGTCGACAAGGCGTCGTTTATGCTGTCGATGCGGTTGCAGGGATAAAACCAGTAGTAAGGGATCGATGACCCGCCATCCTTCCAGACGATCTCAACCTGGGAAAATTGGTGTACGCCCGGTTCGTATTCGTCGACGACACGACGAAGATTTTCGCTGGCGATGAAAATGCTGTGGTGCTTCAGGAGATCCGGAAGCCCTTTTTTCAGCTCGCCATGTCCCCATTTCAGCTGTTTGGGCAGAAAGTCCGTCTCGACGGGGAGGCCTTGCTGAAACTCGTTCTTCCGAACATGCGTCCCATCCTCCAGCGTGGAAAAATCACGAAATTTGCTGAAGTCCACGCCTCTTGGAAAGACTCTTTTGAAATCCCCTCCAACATCGACAACTTTCGTCGGTCGCGATGCGCCATTGATTGTATAGACCGGCAAGAGCGTATCCTCCGTACTGGCATCGGTTCTGCTACTCTCGCATTGGCTGCTATCATACAGCGGATAATCCATAGTAAAGGCCGCCTTTCTGGCGACCAGAGAGGTTGACCGACCTTCTCTGGGTCCCATCAACGAGAAGATTGCAATGGCCGATGCGATCTGCCGGTCAGCTTGAGCGATAGGCCAACCGTCAATCCGGTATCGTCAACGCCCCGCAATCGTCGTCGGCGATGAACGTCGCCAGGAGTTCGGCGGGCTCGGTGGTGCTGGCATTCTCGGCGAAGAGATGGACCGCGCCGGGCGGCTCGAACCAGGTCTGTCCCTCGGTATAGACAGCGGCCGGGCTGCCTTCGAGCTGCGAGCGCAGCGTGCCCTTGAGGACAAAGGCACTGACCGAGCCCGGATGCCGGTGGCGAGGCGTAAAACCGTTGGGCGGAAATGCCACGATCGCCGTGGTGATCGATTTGCCCGGCACGTTGGGCAGCTTTTCGCAGGAGATCGGCGTGACGACCGTCTTCGGCCGTGCTCCGGCGGCACCGTCCGCATCGGTGTTTGCCGTCTGCATGTGCGTTTCCATGCCATCAGGCACGGTGCCAATGAAACCCGGTCCGATCCATTTTGCCGCCAGCGCGAACAGAACCGCGATCGCACTGATAGCGATAAGAGATTGGCCGGTTCGCAAACGAGCTTGATTGCCGTTCATGACGATATCTCCGAACAGATTGCCTCAGGCGGACAGCCGGAAATCGGCATGCCAACCCAGTTCCTCGACGGCCTTTTGTGTCGAGGCGGCCTGGTTGGGCTCCGCCACGTTGAAGACGCCGGGGGCACCCTTTTCGAGTGCGAGCAGCGCGGCATAAGCGGCGGCGTCGACATGCAACGGCGATGCGCCGGCAGCCGCATCGGTTCCCGTTCCCGGCCCATAGAGCTGGCCGTATCGCAGGACGACACCCGCGAATGGCGCGTTGAGAACGGCCTTTTCCAAAGCGATGACACCGCCGACGCTGATGCCGCGATTGCCGCTCGCCCCGCCATCCAGCGGATCGCCTTCGCCATGCGGCTCCGGGCCTGGCGCATAGGCCCAGGCGATGCTTTGCGCCACCATACGCCGGACACCGGACGCGACGGCGGCCGCGACCAGATTGCGCGTGCCTTCATCGCGGATACGGGCATTGCGAACGACCGCTTCGCCCATCCGGCTCGGGTCGAGGCCTGGCGGCAGATCGGTCAGCTGATGGACGACGATGTCAGGCTTAGCGGCAAGCATCACGCGCGATAGCGCCTCGGCATCGAAGACATCCACGACCGCGGGCTCAACGCCGAGGATGCGCAATGTCGCGGCCTTGTCCGCATTGCGCGTGGTGCCCGTCACCTGATGACCTGCGGCCAGAAGCTGCGGGATCAGCCGCTGGCCGATGGCGCCCGAGGCGCCGGCAAGAAAAATTCGATGACCCATCGTCAGGAACTCCACATCGTCGTAGTATCAGTACACGAACAACATATAAGAGCTCTGATATCATGCGCAAGCCCAATCAGCGTCCCTCGGTTCCGGCTCCCGGCGAAGGCAAGCGCGGCGAGGAAGGGTATCTCGGCTATCTCCTGCGGCAAGCCGCCGGCGCGCATCGGCTCAGAATGGACAGGGCGCTGGGCGATCTCGGCGTGACGCAGCCGCAATTTGTCACGCTGACCATGCTTGCCGCCTATCCCGGCCTTTCCAACGCCGATCTTGCCCGGCTGGCGCTGCTTACCCCGCAAACGCTCAGCGTCATCGTCGCCAATCTCGAACGGGCCGGTTCGCTGGTGCGCAAGCCGCATGCCGTTCATGGCCGCATCCAGCATCTCGATCTCAGCGACAGTGGTCAGGCACTGCTGCGCGCCTGCCGCGAGCGCGTGCAGGCAATCGAGAGCGAACTGACGGAAGGCCTATCGGCTGCCGAAGAACGCACTGTCAGGCGCTGGCTGGTCGGCGTCGCCACCACAGCCGAGTCCTGATTGTTTGCCGGTTTCCGACCAGCCGGGCAGCGGCCGATCAGGTCGGCATCGGCTCACCGGCCTCGTAGAGCACGAGATTGCGCTCGCCAATGCCAAGCGCCGGCCAGCTTGAACGCCACGCGGCGATATGCGGCGAGCGGAAATGCGCATCGAGCGCCGCCCTGTCGCGCCACACCTCGGTGACTCTGATCAGCCCCGCGTCGAAGACATCCTGCGCATAGGAATATTCGAGGCAGCCATCCTCGGCACGGCTGCCCGAGATCATGCGCTCCATGTCAGGCCTTGCTTCCTCCAACTTTCCGGCGGGCAAGCGGATCGTGCCAATGATCAGGAGCATGGGTTTCTCTTCCTTCGCGACATCAAGTCCAGCCACTTTCCCACCCTCGCGCAAGCTTGGCCAGCTACCCTCGCCGGGCTGTCCTATGCGCGGCAGCCTATGGGTTCGAGGAAGAGAATGGCGATCAGCGAAAGCATCCAGCCCGGCGCGGTGGCCAAGAACGGCCGCGATGTCTTCTTCGCGCTCGGCATCGTCATCATCCTGGCCGTGCTGTTCCTGCCGATCCCAGCCTTCCTCATCGACATCGGCCTCGCCTTCTCGATCGCGCTGTCAGTGCTGATCCTGATGGTGGCGCTGTGGATTCAGCGGCCGCTCGATTTCTCCTCGTTCCCGACCGTGCTGCTCATCGCCACCATGCTGCGGCTATCCCTCAACATCGCCACCACGCGCATGATCCTGTCGCATGGCAATGAGGGCACGCACGCCGCCGGCTACGTCATCGCCGGCTTCTCCAAGCTGGTAATGGCCAGCGACTTCGTCATCGGCCTCATCGTCTTCATGATCCTGATCGTGGTGAACTTCATCGTCATCACCAAGGGCGCCACGCGTATCGCCGAAGTCGGCGCCCGCTTCACCCTCGACGCCATTCCCGGCAAGCAGATGTCGATCGACGCCGATCTCTCCGCCGGCATGATCGACGACAAGACCGCGCAGCTGCGCCGCCGCGAGCTGGAAGAAGAGAGCTCCTTCTTCGGCTCGATGGACGGCGCCTCGAAATTCGTGCGCGGCGACGCCATCGCCGGCCTCATCATCACCGCCATCAACATCGTCGGCGGCATCGCCATAGGCTACATCAGGCACGGCATGGGCATGGGCGAGGCCGCCGACGTGTTCATCAAGCTGTCTGTCGGCGACGGCCTGGTCACCCAGATCCCGGCGCTGATCGTCTCGCTCGCCGCCGGCCTGCTGGTCTCCAAGGGCGGCACGCGCGGCTCGACCAACCAGGCCGTGTTCGGCCAGCTCGGCGCCCATCCGCGCGCACTCTATGTGGCGGCGGCGCTGCTGATGCTGCTCGGCCTGATGCCCGGCCTGCCGCTGTTCCCGTTCTTTGCACTGGCCGGTGGCATGGCCGCACTCGGCTACATCATTCCGCTGCGCGCCAACCGCGTCCTCGCCGCGGCCGAAGCGGTGAAGACGCAGGAGAAGGTGTCGAAGGCCGAGGAAGAGAAGAACTCGGTCAAGGCCTCGCTCGCCACCGCCGAGATCGAACTCCTGATCGGCAAGCAGCTTTCGACCCGCCTCTTGGTGTCGCATCAGGAACTGGTGTTCCGCATGGGCAAGATGCGCAAGAAATTCGCCCAGCAGTACGGCTTCGTCGTGCCGGAAGTGCGCGTTGCCGACGATTTCGCTATCCCGCCGAAAAGCTACCAGATCAAGGTGCATGGCACGGTGGTCGCCGAATATTCGATGCGCGTMGGCGAGATCATGGTGCTGCTCGGCAACCGCGAGGTGCCCGAAATTCCGGGTGAAGAGATCCGCGAGCCGGCCTTCGGCATGCGCGCCTATTCCGTCATGGAAACCTTCGCCGAGGATCTGAAGCGCGAGAACTACACCTTTGCCGACAACATGTCGGTGCTGCTCACCCATCTCTCCGAGGTTATCCGCAACAACCTGCCGCAGCTCCTGTCCTACAAGGACATGAAGGCGCTGCTCGAACGCCAGGACCAGGAATACCGCAAGCTCGCCGACGAGATATGCACCACGCACATCTCCTATCCCGGCCTGCAGGCGGTGCTGAAGTTGCTGCTCGCCGAGCGCGTCTCGATCCGCAATCTGCACCTGATCATCGAGGCCATCGCCGAGATCGCGCCGCATGTGCGCCGCACCGAGCAGATCGTCGAGCATGTCCGCATCCGCATGGCTCAGCAGATCTGCGGCGACCTCTCGGAGGGCGGCGTGCTCAAGGTGCTGCGTCTCGGCAACCGCTGGGACCTCGCCTTCCACCAGAGCCTCAAGCGCGACGCCAAGGGCGAGGTGCGCGAGTTCGACATCGATCCGCGCCAGCTCGAGGAATTCGGCCAGGACGCCACCAAGGCGATCAAGAAATTCCTCGAGGCCGGCGAGCGTTTCGTCCTCGTCACCGCACCTGACGCCCGCCCCTATGTGCGCATGATCATCGAGCGCCTGTTCACCACGCTGCCGGTGCTCTCCCATGTCGAAATCGCCAAGGGCGTCGAGATCAGGGTGCTCGGGACCATATCGTGAGCGTTCTCTCGCAGAGCGTCGTCATCGCGGCGTTCCTCGCCTTCTGCCGCATCGGCGCCTGTTTCATGCTGATGCCGGGCCTGTCCAGCGCCCGCGTGCCGGTGCAGGTCAGGCTGTTCGTGGCGGTCGCCGCCACCGGCGGCCTGCTCGCCTTCCTGTGGGACCGCATCATTCCCTTCGTCGATCCGCGCCCGCAGATCCTGGTGCCGATGATCATCTCGGAACTTCTGGTCGGCGGGCTGATCGGCGCCATGACCAGGCTTTACATGGAAGCCCTGCGCTTCATGGGCTCGGCCATCGCTATGCTGATCGGCTATGGCGGCTCGGGCGGACCGGCGATCGAGGAGCCGGAACCGCAGGCCGCCCTTGCCGCCATCATCTCGTTCTCGGCGCTGTTGATGCTGTTCGTCTTCGATTTCGACCACGAGATCGTCCGCGCTTTGGTGGCGTCCTACACCGTCGCGCCGGTCAACATCTTCTTCAACCCGCAGGCAGCCCTCGTCGACATCACCGACACCGTGTCGGACACGTTCTTTCTGGTCATCCGCCTCGGCAGCCCGTTTGTCGCCTATGCTATTCTGGTCAATCTGACGATCGGCTTCGTCAACAAGCTGACCCCACAGATCCCGATCTATTTCATCTCCCAGCCCTTCGTCATCGCCGGCGGCATGATCATCTTCTATTTCGCCATCGGCACCATGCTGTCGCTGTTCGTCGACGGCTTCGTCGACCTGACTTTGGCGAGGTAGCGATGAGCACGCGCAAGGATCGCCTGAAGAAACTGGTCAAGGTGCAGGAACAACTGAAGGCGCTGCACGAGACGCGCCACGCCACTTTCCTCGCCGCGGCAAACGCGGCGGAAGCCGAGGCCAGGGAGTTGATCGGCCATTTCGACCAGGACAATTCGCTGTCCAGCCTGTTCCCCGATCTCTACCACCGCCGCATCGCCCAGGCGGTCGTGCGCCAGGAGACGAGCCTGGAAAGCGCCAGGCAGGAAGTCGGCCTCATTGCCGCAGCAAGCGCGCGCACCAACATGGTCGAGCGCGCCTACAAGGACATACGCAACCGCGACGAGCGCGAGAGCGCCGACCGCGAACGGCTGGACCTGATCGCGCAGAAGCGGCACGAGGAGTAGCGGCGGGACTCTGGCACCCGGGCTTACTTGCGAACAGCGCTCGGCTCCGTCTCGTGGGTCAAGCCGTATTGGGTACGGACTGCAGCCTTCGGGGTCGGATGAAAGCGCGCGCCTTTCAGCCAAAGCTTTAGCGCTTCCCAGTGAATGCCAGCGATGATCTTCAACGTGACGAAGGGAAATTTGACCAGGCACGCGCCAAGGTCCGGCGTGGCGAGCGGGCGCGCGGCGCCGGCAAAGGTCGCCGCCAGCAGCGGTTCGCCATTTTCCGTCTCGTGGATGCGCAGCCTGACCGTCTTGCCCGGCGGCAGAATGCGAAAATAGTAGCGTGCGTCCATACCGACGAAGGGCGAGACATGGAAGAGCTTAGCTTGCGTCTGGCGCACCCCTGCAGGGCCGAGTTCGCCCGGCCGGATCGGCGACACGTAGATATGCCGGCCACCGAACGTGTTGCGCACCGCATAGATCAACGCGATCAGCGCACCGGCCTCGTCGTAGCAGAAATACACAGAGATCGGATTGAAGACGTAGCCGAAGATGCGGGGATAGGCGAGCAGCAGCACGCGCGCCGCCGGTTCGCCAAGGCCGGCATCGACGAGCAGCCTGTCGACGAAAGCCCGCAGCGTTTCGCCTTGGGTGCCGACGTGATCGCTCTCATGGAAAGAGGCCAGGCCGGGCCGGTTGACCTGCAACAGCCATGTCATGCGGCCAAGCTCGGCAAGCCTGTCTATATCGACCAGCAACGAGAACACGCGATAGACGAAGCGGTGGCCGAACGGCTTCAGCCGCGCATGCATGACCTCACCCGGATACAGCACGCCCGCCGCCAGCGGCGGCGGACCATTTTGCTCCAGGGTGGTGACGCGTTGCTCCATGTCCGGGAAATGCTTTCTATTCTGCCGCCAGGAGAACTCCGGGCAAAGCGCCCTCGCCGCGCCGCCATGGCACTTCAGCGCCGAGCGCAATCGCCGCGTTGAGGCCCGAGCGCAAGCCATCCTCATGAAAGCCGTGTCCGGTCCACGCACCCGCGAAATAGGTGCCGCGCACGCCCTGTATGTCGTCGAGACGAGCTTGCGCGGACAGGGCGCGCGCATCGTACTGCGGATGGTCGAACATCCATTCGCCGAAGACCAGTTCCGGGCGCGGCTCGACGACCGGATTGAGTGAAACGAAGAGCGGCTTTGCCGCGTCGATCCCCTGCAGGCGGTTCATCCAGTAGGTGACCGACACTTCCGGTTCGTTGCGGTCGCAGGAGCAGCGCAGATAGTTCCACGCCGCCCAGGCGGCCCGCCGCTTCGGCATCAGGCGCGGGTCCCGGTGCAGGACGACCCGGTTGGGGTGGTACGATATGGCTGACAGGATCGATTCCTCGACGCTCGAGGCGTCGCCGAGCATGGCCAGTGCCTGGTCGCTGTGGCCGGCGATGATCACATTGTCGAAGCGCTCCGGCGCGTCATCACCGGCCCACACGGTAATGCCGAACGCATCGCGCACCATTGTCTTGACCGGTGACGACAGGCGCAGCACCGACCCGAGCGGCGCCAGCAGCTTTTGCAGATAGTTGCGCGAACCGCCACTCACCGTGCGCCACATCGGCCGCGTATCATTGTCGATCAGCCGATGGTTCTCGAAGAAGCTGATGAAGCTTGCAGCCGGATAGTCCAGCATTTTGGCGCGCGGCGTCGACCAGATCGCCGCCGCCATCGGGATCAGATAATTGTCGCGAAAGCCCGCGGAGAAACCACGGGTGCGCAGATAGTCTCCGATGGAAACATTGCCCAGCGTGCCGCTGTCGCGCTCGGCGATGCATGCCTTGTTGAAGCGCAGGATTTCGCGCAGCATCCAGAGGAAGCCGGGTGAAAAGACATTGCGCTTCTGGGCGAAGATGGTGCGCAGCGTCGAGCCGCACCATTCGAGCTTGCCGCCATCCAGCGAAAGCGAAAAGCCCATGTCGCTCTCATGCGTGGCCACACCGAGATGCGAAAACATCGCGGTGAGATCCGGGTAGGCCAGCTCGTTGTAGACGATGAAGCCCGTGTCGACCGAAATCGGTGTCCCGTCATAATCGATGTCGACCGTGGCGGTATGGCCGCCCGCGCGATGCGAAGCCTCATAAAGAATTACGTCGGCACTCGGGTGCAAAGCCCACGCGGCGGCAGCGCCGGAAATGCCCGAGCCGATGATGGCGATTTTCTTCCGGCCGTTGGAGCCACCACGGTGAATGGGCACAATGTTCATCGAAAATCCTTGTTGGAAATCAAGTCTGTAAGGTGCGGGCGGCACCCGGGAACCTTTGTAGATACGGGAGGATCCGGCGTGAGTTTCACTGTGCAGTCGGGGTATTTCGTCGCGAGGTGAAGAGGGGTCAGATCTGCCCGGTTGCTCGCATCGTCAGCGGGCGCGGGACCAGTTGACCGACTTGCAAACCAGGCCGCCGACAAGGCAGCCGCGCGTGACCAGTTTCTGCCCCGCCACCTTGAGCTGGATCGCATAAGTCAGCGCGCGCTTCGCATCGAAGGCCTTGCCGGCGAGCGTGTCGGCCGACTTCGGCTGCAGCGTCATGACAAGCTTGTCGCCGACGGCTTCACCGCCGCTGGTGTCCTTGATCCAGACATTGGTGGCGCAGATGTTCGAACCGCATGGGGCGATCCGGACTTTTGCGTTTCCATCGCCGCGGTTCCACGTGCCGCTCGGGTCAGGTGCCGATGCCGCAAACGCCGATCCGCAGAACGAGACAAAAATTACCAGGCCTGCCGCCGCTGCCAGTCGGTTCATCATTCACCCTGTCATCTCGTTTTATGAAGCTACGGGCGACAGGAAGCGTGAGTTTCGGTCGGTCGAAACTATCGCCGGGCAAAACCGTTCCTGAACGACGGCCAACGCGATTTTTGGAGCGGACATGATCAAGACCTACGGCATCGCCTATCTGACGACGGCAGTCGTGTTCCTGTGCATCGACGCCGTCTGGCTGACGGTGATGAGCAGCCGGCTTTACAAGCCGCTGCTGGGGCCGATCCTGCTCGATGATTTCAACATCAAGGCGGCAGCGCTTTTCTACGTCATCTACATCGCCGGTGCCGTCTACTTCGCGGTGCAGCCTGCTTTGCAGAGTGGATCATGGACGACCGCGACGGTGAACGGTGCAGTGTTCGGCTTCTGCGCCTACGCCACCTACGATCTGACCAATCAGGCGACGCTGAAGAACTGGCCGGTCGCAGTCACCATAGCTGATATCTGCTGGGGAACCGTGCTCACCGCGATCGCGGCGACGGCAGGTTTTCTCGTCTCCAGCGCTTTGTCGCGACCTGCGTAGCAGCCGTTAGCGCTTGGCCGGGGAACTGATCAGGTTCATCACGAGAAGACCGATGAAGGCGGTAAGCGTGCCGGCGCTCAGTGCGTTCATCTTCAAAAAGCCCGCATATTCCTCGGCCGAGTAGAGGTGGATTGGGGCGCCGTAGCGTCCGTGCAGGACCGTGAAGGCCAGCATGCCGACGACCGCTATTGCGATCGCGATGATGCGTTCGCCGGGTCGGAACAGCACGAAGCCGAGCAGCACGCAGGGCAGCAGGAAGATCTCCACGCCGGAGGCGACGCCGAATACCTCAGCGCTGAGCACCGTGTTGCCGATACCGGCGAGCGTCAGCAACGCCCGCCCGGCGCGGCTGTTGACGCGGGCGACTGCCGGAACCGCCAGGAAGAATGGCGTCGAAAGGAATGTGTAGAAGGTTGGCGCGATGTCGGGGCCGACGCACCAGTAGACATAGAGCGGATAGAACGGCTGGTTCCACAGCACGACAAGAGCGACCAGATTGGCGGTGCTCACGAGAGGGTCGTCATGCGCGAAGTAAGCCTTCGCCGCGTTCCAGAACGTCCTCAACATTCCCGATCGAACCGGCGTTTCCAATCTCATGCGGCCGCGCGCAGGCGATAGTGGCTGACGCCCCATTCCTCGCCATTCTTGTGTCCGAACAGCCCGGCGGTGGCGAGAAAAAACAGACGCCAGCGCCGGCGCCAGATCAAGGCCTCCTTGCCGTAGACCTCGGCGAGAATGCGGTCGATCTCGGGCAGGTTGGCGTCCATGTTGACGAGCCACTGGTTTGCGGTGCGCTGGTAATTGCGGCCATTCCATCGCCATTCCTGCTCGACGTCGAACAGGGCCGGGAAATGCCGGATCAGATCGTGGCTCGGCATGATGCCGCCGGTGAAGAAGTGCTGGGCAATCCAGTCGGATTTGTCGCGATGGTCGAATCGATAAGACCGGCTCTTGTGGGTGAAGACATGGATGAAAAGCCGCCCCTCCCGCGTCAGCCAGGAGTGCACGCGTTCGAGCAACTTTTGCCAGTTCGACATATGCTCGAACATCTCGACCGAGACGATCCGGTCGAACATGCCGTTCGGATGAAAACTGTTCATGTCGGCAGTGATGACGCGGATGTTGGCGAAGCCCCTCTCCCGAGCCTGCGCTTCGATATACGCCCTCTGAGGTGCCGAGTTGGAGACCGCGGTAATCCTGGCGGCGGGAAAACGCTCCGCCATGAACAGCGTCAGCGAACCCCAGCCGCAGCCGAGTTCGAGGATGTCCTGGCCATTGGCGAGATCGGCGTGAGCAACGGTTTCCTCCAGCGCGAGCAGCTCGGCCTGCGCCAGGCTTTCATCACCGCGCCGGTAAAGACAGGAGGAGTATTTGCGCCGCGGCCCGAGCACCAGCCCAAAGAAAGCCGGCGGCAATTCGTAGTGCTGTTCGTTGGCGGCTTGCGTGTGCTCGGCTATCGGATGATCGGCCATCGCGTGAACGAAGGCCTGCTCATGCATACCGGGGTTTTCGAGTAGATTTCGGCGCGTGCGTCCGACCAGGAAGTCGATCCCCGTCCGGGTCACGGGATCGGGAAACGGGCTGCGTTCGACGGTGCGTATGGCGGATGCGATGAGGCTCACGATGCCTGGCCTTTCGATGTCTGTGGAGGGATATTGCGGGGCGGCCCCGGCCAGAACGCATTGACGCGCGCCTGGTAGGTTCGGAACGCTTCGCCACGCGATTTCAGCATGTGCGCTTCAAGCGGCGGGATGCCGGACACATGGACCAGGAGCCAGTACATGAAGATCGGGCCCGAGATGGCGACCCAGCCCCATGGGTAGGCACCGGTGAGGTCCAACGCGATCGCGACATAGGCCAGCCAACCGAACCACTCGAAGAAATAGTTGGGATGGCGTGAGAGCCCCCAAAGCCCGACGTCACAGACTTTTCCGCTGTTAGCAGGATCTTTGCGAAACAGCGCAAGCTGGCGGTCGGCCAGGCCCTCGCCAAGAATGGCAATCGCCAGGATCGCGATGCCCAGCCAGTCGCCGATTTGCAGATGCGGCGCCGGATTGCGGGCTGCGGCGAAGATGGACAGCACAAGCAGCAAGGCAGCGCCGGCCTGCACCTGCAGAAACAGAAAAAGCCGGCGTGGAAAATCCTTACCCCATTCGCTGCGCAATTGCGCGTAACGCGGATCGTCGCCACCGTGCAGGGTCCTGGCGACGATATGCCAGCCAAGCCTGACCGACCAAATCGCCGCGAGCAGGGCGACGATGACAGGCCTTGTCATCGATTGCTGCCAGCCGGACAATGGAACCAACGCCATGGCGATGCCGGCGGCGCCCACCGCAAACGACCAGATCGCATCCACCCAGCCGGACTTGCCGCTTCGAATGGCAATCGCCCACGCGATCGCCATCACAAGCGACAGACAAATGGCTGCACCGAAAAACAAGCTTGCAAACGTCACATCGTAGCCCTGCACGATCATCGCGATCTGTTGCGTGAGGTACGGATCGGTGTGGAGGCAAGTTTCCCGCGCCCCACCCAAATGCGAACCGGCAAGCCTGCCACAAGCTTGTTGAGGCATGGTCAGGCTAAGGAAACCCGGCAAAAAGGCGGACTTTCTTGGCGATTTCACCACCCAGCGAGCGCCGGGCAAGAAAGTCGGCCTCATTGCCGCGGCAAGCGTGCGCACCGACATGGTCGAGCGCCTACAAGGACGTGCGCAACCGCGACGAACACGAGAGCACCGACCGCGAGCGTCTGGGCCTGATCGCGCAGAAGCGCCACGAGGACTAGCTGCGGAACCTGGTATGATCCGGAATTGACTCTTACGGGCGGCGCGACGTGAACGACTGTCGCTTGCGCCATGCAGTGAAGCCTGGCCCGAATCGGTTCAAACTCTAAATCTTCATACTGATGTCAAACCCCGTAGTGAACGTTTACCGTTCAACCAATTCAAGATCGTACTTCACATCGATCCAGATCCAGTGTGAATATGGTTTTGGCAAACAGCCTGCAAAAAGAAACACGGCATCGGTGACCTCTTGCTTCCGCATATTGTTGCGAATTATAGTTTCTGCTAGTTGTCTCGCTGCCATCCGAATTATCAATTTAATTGCACGACGCATTGACAATCGGCGCCAGCCTGGAAAGAGCCGAAATGGATAACACTGATCCGCGTCCGGAAGAATCGGCGCCACTGTATTCAGAATATACGGTGTCGGTCGAAAATGCTCCGCCAGGCCGCGTGAGATTTTTTATCCGGTGCGAGGCTAATGGCAAGTATAGAAACTGGGAAGGCTGGCAGGATGAGGAGTTCTGGTTCCCTCCGTCAATGCTTCACATCAAAAATGATAACTGCGTGTCCTTTTCCCGCGCTCTGGTGTGGGATGTAGAGGATCAAGAACGCATGCTTTTGGGACTGGATGGAGAGTCCTCTTTCAAGTTTCCATTTGTTTACTCTGCTCCAGCCGCGTCGCCAACGAAAGCGAACGCGGATCCCTTGAGCATGCTTCTCGCAGAAATGAACCGCGCTGATGCGAGCGTCCAAAGTATTGCCAATACTCAGGCGGGCAATGGCAGCCTGAACGCACCATCGGCCAAAGGTCCCACATCCACTGCGCCCAAACCTCGAAAGCTGCTGATCACCACGATTGCGGTCGCTGCGGTTGCGTGTTGCCTGATTGTTGTTGCCATTAATCTTAACGCCAGCCGGTTGGCCTCGGGCAACGGGGACAAAAGCGGGGCGTCGCAAGAGGTTGTGGCTGCACAAGATGCGACACCGGAACCATCGCCAGCAAAGCAAGCAAGCGCTCCATCAATCGACTCTCAGACGGCGACAGCTCAATCGGCACCATTGGCGACTGTCGCCGAGGCGCAGAACCTGCGGCGTGAAAAGGAAACGCAGCCGGCAGCTCAGCAGCCGCGCATTGCCGAACAGCCTCCTATTGCCGAGCACCCGCCCGTTGCTGAACAGCAGCTCGTTGCCAAGCATCCGCCCGTTGCCGATCAGCCGCCCGCTGCCGACCAGCAGCGCATTGCTGAGCAGCAGCTAGCTGCTAAGCACCCACCCGTTGCCGATCAGCCACCTGTTGCCGACCAGCAGCGCATTGCTGAGCAGCAGCGTCTTGTCGACCAACAGCGTCTTGCCGACCAGCAGCGCCTTGCCGAGCAGCAGCGTCTTGCCGAGCAGCAGCGTCTTGCCGACCAGCAGCGCCTTGCCGACCAGCAGCGCCTTGCCGACCAGCAGCGCCTTGCCGACCAGCAGCGTCTTGCCGACCAGCAGCGTCTTGCCGACCAGCAGCGCCTTGCCGACCAGCAGCGCCTTGCCGACCAGCAGCGCATCGCCGAGGAGCAGCGAAAGGCGCAAGAGTTGGAGCTGGCCCGCAAGGCACAAGATGAACAAGAAGACGTACTTAGACAGAAGGAACAGCAGCAACAGGAAGACAATCGACAAGCTGCGGAGCAATGTGATCTTTTGGCGGGAAATCCTAACGATCCGCGGCGAACAGGCGACGGAGCTTCCTTTGACGCCCTGAAGAACCAGGTCCAGGCAGCGATAGCGGCCTGTAATCGGGCCACATCGGCTTTCCCTAATGAATTGCGGTACCAGTACCAACTAGCGCGGGCAACACAAGCGGTTGACAAGCCCAAGGCCTTCGGGATGCAGAAGAGGGTTGCCGCGCAAAACTATCCTGCGGCCTTCGACAATTTAGGCTGGCTCTATATGATTGTGGCACGGAACAAGGCAGCCGCCGTTAAGCAGTTCCGGATTGGAGCCCAGCTCGGCGATCCGGATTCGATGGTGAGTCTCGCTGAGATGATTGACAAGGGGATCTATCGTCCGGCTGACCCGGTCGGCGAGAAGATCCAACTTTATACACGCGCAGCCTCACTGGGTCATCAGGGTGCTGTATTGGCACTGGAGGATGCAAAGCAGGAGGCTTTTCAGATGGAACAACAGCGTGCATCGGATCAGCAGGCCCAGCAGATGTTGCTGGGAGTGTTCGGCGCGGTGCTGAATGGGGCGCTGAAGAAGAACTGAGTAAGACGCCATAGATCTACGAAATTATATTACCGTCAACGGCCGCGCGGCCGATCTTTTTGGCGCTTGATGGTACGATCTGTTTTGGGGGGCTGTAAACTCGGACTCGTGTTGTTTTCTGGAACCGGTTGCCGTTGCGGAATTTCCGAGGCACGCCCCGCCGAACGGACCTCGCGGCCCAGCTTTCTCGATCGCTCCCGATCTTCGGCCAATTGCCCAGCGGCATCCAAGGCAGTATCTGACGCATGCTCTTTTTTTTCTCGCCTTTGCTCAACAAGCTCCTTGGCAGCATCGGGTTCTAGTTTCCTTTGCTCTTCGCCAGTCAGTTGTGGAGTGTAGACAGAGCCCCGCGCCACTAAACTGATACCTATCAAGCCCATTCCCACTGCTGAAGTGACTTGATCTCCCAACGCTTTGCGAGGCGGTCGCCCGGTCGGCCGTCCATCTCCCATGAGAAATTCCCCCTGCTTTAGAATGAAACAGTATTAGCATGGACAGCTCGGTTGTCCGCGAGATCGAATTTCAACCTCAATCACTCTTCGACTGTCAATTGACACGAATTTTAGCTCTTGCTCAAGGCCGAGGATTGCGAATTCTGCAGTCGTCGGGTATCGCTGGAATATACCATCGCGGGTTCTTCTAAACTGGTGAGCGCTTGTCGTACCTGAAGGTTCTGGGCTCGGTTGCAAACCTAGTTGCCGCGGTGGCAAACAGCAGACGCTATCGCAGCGCTGTTCGCAGCCTGGCCAACAGCGATGCACATGGCAGCGCACGATTCCTTACACCAGCCGAAATAGTCGATGAAGAGCTTACTGTCACTGCGATAGGACAACCGAACGGCTTACTTTTGGGTGGCAGTGATCCAGAAGAAGGCGGAGAAGTTGTCATCTGCTATCCCGGCGATAGGCATCTCATCACGTTTGCCCCAACGCGATCAGGCAAAGGAGCCTGCCACGTCGTTCCCAATCTACTTTTTTACACCGGTACCGCGTTCATCATCGACGTGAAGGGGGAGAACTTCCTGGCAACCCAGCGTCGGCGGCGTGCGTTCAGTCAGGTCCATGCCTTCGCACCTTACGATACCAGAATTCCTTCTTCACGGATCAACCCCATGGATTTTGTCCGGGTTGGTACAGTCAATGAAGCTGATGACGCTCGCACCCTTGCAGCATTGCTCGTCGAGGCAACCGGCTCAGACAAGGACAAGTTCTGGGAAGAATACGCACGCACCCTGCTGAGTGGGCTGATCCTCTTCATGGCCCATGAGGGCTCGGCGACCCAGCGCACCATATCCGGCGTGGTCAAACTGTTGTCGATGCCGGTGGATAAGCTGGAGGCAATCGTCCTTGCCATGAGCGGTCACCACGTGGGCGCGGTCGCGACGACTGGAGCGACCTTCGCCAGCATGTCCGAAGACATGTTTCGCAACGTTCTGGCAAGCCTTGCGCCTCATCTCGCTTGCTGGGCACCAGGTGGCCCCCTCGAGGCGCTGACTGCCGAGAGCGATCTTTCCTTGGAGACGCTTCGCGACCAGCCAACCAGTTTCTATCTGATCATCCCGCCTGAGCGCATCAGGGAAAACCGGAGCGCTCTCAGAGTGTTAAGTGGGATCGCGGTGCGCACGCTCGCGCGGTCTTGGCCAAAGCCTGGCGACAAGCCCATCCTCTTTGTATTGGATGAGTTCGCCAACCTTGGCCGAATGGAAGATATCGAGGATGGCATTACATACCTGGCAGGAAGCGGCATCCAAATTTGGATGATTGTGCAAGACTTCAGCCAATTAAAAAGCATATACAAGGAAAAGGCAGACACTATTTTCTCCAACTGCGGTGCCCGTATATTCTTTAGTATCCAGGATCTCGATACAGCCAAAAAAGTCTCGGAAATGATCGGCAACCGCTCAATTTTGATTGAGACACCCACGAAAAGCGGCGGTGGCTTCCTGAACCCAGGAACTGTTAGCACAAGTCATTCCGTCACAGCTCGCCCCTTGTTGAGCCCGGACGAGTTGATGCGGCTCGACCGGCGAAAGCAAATCATATTCCTTGACGAAAAGCGGCCCATCTCGGGGCAGAAATGGTTCTATTTCGAGCGCCCCGAAATGCTTGGTCTTTACGATGATCCCCGACCTCTGCTGGGCGCCAAGAGCTTGTCGCTTCCGCCACGGCCAAGTCCTCCACCCGGGCCGGTGGCTTTGGCCACGCCAGCTACCACTTCTTCCGCTCCTCCTGTTTCCGTGTCCTCGCCGCCGTCAGCCGCCTCCCGGCAGGTTGTGGGGCGCCCGGCGCGCGGCTTGCCGTCACCTCAGATCCCGAGCCCCCCTGCTTCACCAGGCAAGGTTGCCGGCAACTCGGGGCAATTGAAGGGGCGGCCACCTCGAGTGGCACCCGGGAAGAGCTGACTTGGAGAATCGGGAACATGCTCTTTTGCTGAGCTTGTAAAAGCGTGCGACTTAGACCAGACGTGTTAACTTCCAATTCTGATGACATATGAGGGGCAAAAGGTATGTCGAGCAAAAAGGTAGATGACTTCGAGTTTGCGTTGAACCAGGAAGACCGCTGTCCGGTTGTCTTGCTTCTGGATGTGTCTGGCTCCATGAATGAAGACGGAAAGATAGATCGTCTCAACGAGGGCCTTTCTGTATTCAAGAGCGAGATTCTGGCCGATGCAATCGCTGCGCTGCGGGTGGAAATCTCGGTTATCACCTTTGGTGATGGGGTCAGCGTGGTGCATGAATTCTCTTCCGCAGATACGATGAATTTGCCCACTTTGCAGGCTAGTGGTCTGACCCCGATGGGCGAGGCAATGGACGCAGCCCTTGCCGAAATCGAGCTTCGGAAAAATGACTACCGTGCCAACGGCGTAAATTACTACAGGCCCTGGATCTGGATCCTCTCCGACGGATCGCCGACCGACAACTGGCAGCCTTCTGCCGAGCGCGCACGGCGCGCGGAAGCCGAAAAGAAGGTCAGAGTCTACTGCGTCGGTGTGGGCCAAGACGCCAACACGCAGATTCTCGGCCAATTTTCAGCAAGTACGCCGCTAAAGCTTGAGGGATTGCAATTCCGAGAGATGTTCAAATGGTTGTCATCATCTCTGGCGAAGGTCTCACAGGCGAAGGCGGGATCGGGCGATCAAGTCGCCCTTCCTCCGGTTCAAGGATGGACGAACGTGCTGGCGTAAGGAGAGACATGCATGTCATGGCTCGCTGGTCATGCCAGCACGCGCGGCGTTGGCCACATAATCAATGGAACGCCCTGCCAGGATTCTTCCAATATCTGGCAATCGCCCGATGGACGGTTTCTGGTGGGCGCTGTCGCGGATGGTGGTGGTTCTTTGACTCGATCCGAGATTGGCTCGGCGATAGCCGCCTCGCTCGTCGTATCGGCAACCGCGGCCAAGCTCCAAAGTGGCTTTCTTGAAACAGGATCGAGCCACGATTTCGAGCTCCACTGGCGCTCCGTTATTCGTGATGTTCGTGCCACTATCGAACTGGAAGCACGGATGACACCCGGCGCGTCCGCGCGGGATTACGGAACCACGCTTATTGCCTTTGCGATGATGGAAAACCGGTGCGCAGCCGTTCAGGTCGGCGATGGGTTTCTGGTTCTTGGTTCCGACTCAGCCAAAGACAATCCGAACTACCAACTCGTGTTCGACGCGAGACCTGTTGAACATGTTGGAGAAGTGGTCTGGTTGACGAGTTCTGCTTGGGAGGAAGACTTTCGCTGCGCATTGCTCGAGACCGACGCCGACCTCGTGGTGGTTTCGACCGATGGCTTGGAGAAAGTCGCCATCCTGCAGCGCGGTCAGACACCATTTCCCGGCTTCTTCACGCCGCTGGCGCAGCGAGTTCGTCAGGCCCGGTCGGGCGAAGACGTAACAACTCTCGTGACTTCCATCGTGACGATGAAGGAGCTTGATACCAAGACCGACGATGACAAGACACTCATTGTGGCGACGCGGCTACCATGAGCCAGCGCGGGGCTCTGACAGGTCAAACGTTCCTGCACGGCGGCAGCAAACGCTTGTCGGTTAAACTGACGACTTTGATCGCGTCGAGTGGGGAGGGCTTTGTCTACAATACCAGTCAGACGGGAAGTGTTGCCAAAATATACAATGCGCCGCAGGCCGATCATTTTCGAAAACTTTCGGTTATGATTGCCAATCCCCCGCGCGACCCCGCTGCCCCGGCTGTGTCCATCGCTTGGCCGACATCTATACTGACGCGCGCTGGAGGCGAACCGGTAGGCTTTCTCATGCCGGAGATTGCCGACGCCAAGCGACTTGTTATCCTTTATGTGCCCAAGACGCGACTTGCCAGTGCTCCCGGAGTGGACTGGTTTTATCTACATTCCGCGGCGCTCAACTTGGCACGGCTTTTCCGCACCATTAATGGCTTCGGTTACGTCGTAGGCGACGTGAAGCCCGAAAACCTGCTTGTCAATTCTTCGATGCAGATTTGCGCAATTGATACGGACTCGTTTCAAGTCAAGGATCCCATCACCGGAAGTGTCTATCGATGTCCCGTTGGCACTGCAGATTATACACCCCCAGAACTGTTCGGACTGGAATTCAAGGAGGTCGATCGGACGGCCTCCCACGATCTCTTCGGGCTGGCAGCTTTGATTTACCTGTTCTTGTTCGGGAAGCATCCCTTCAGCGGAGGTCGCCTTCCTGATCGCCTGGTCGGCATGGAAACAGCCGAACGGATAAAGAACGGCTTGTGGCAATGGAATCGAGCCAACCCTTTGGCCCCTCATCGCGGTTCGTTGCCGATTGACATTGTACACCCCAAATTGGAACAGCTTTTCAGGAGATGTTTTGACCGCGGTGCGCAGAAACCTGAAATGCGACCTACAGCCGAAGAGTGGGAGCGCACACTTGAAACGGCGATCGATGATCTGGTCTGGTGCAAGACGTCGTCACTACATGTCCACGCTAGCCATCGCGGTTGCCCCTGGTGCAAGAGCGTGCGCCAAGGCGTCGACCTCTTCCCCACCAAACCCGGACTGTCGAGTTCCTCGTTTTCAAACGTCCTCCGTCGTCTTGATCTGCACATCCAAAACGGCGATTTGACAGCGGCTGCAAGTATTATTGAAAAAAACCCCCAGCTTAAGACGGATATTCGCGCCACGAAGGCGCGCGCTGCGATAAATAAAAATGCTAAAATTTTGACTCAATTTACGCGGTTCAAAGAAGCTATTTGCCGAGCTCCAGAACATGATATCGAGAACCTGGCGGCATTGCGATCCGTGCCGCAAGAGCTGCTCTCTCTGGCAGAAAAAAACCAAGCGACAGCCCAGCCGCTTCTGCGTTTGCGGCAACTGGCACTAGCTATCGACGATGTCGAAAAAGCGGTCCAGAGTGCGAGGCCAAAAAATGCACTCTATGGCGCAAAGGGCGAAGAGGCCTTGCTTGCAGCCGTGCGTACCTATGCGCAGGTGCTAGCCAGCTCCCCATCCACCTTCCCGCGCTATAAGGACCGTCTGCGTGATGCGTGGGCGCGCACAGAAGCGATGCAGGCGCTTACCAAGGCCGAGGGACACGGCCAGTTGAGGGCGACGGCACTTGCGCTTGCTAGCCATTGGAGCCGCCTTAACGAGCTTGCGGAGTTTCGCGCGCGCGAAACGCACTACCGCGAAGTTCGCGAACTTGCAGATAAGATTGCAAGCTTCGTTGCGACCGCCGATCGGCCTGGCGCGGATCCGGACGTGGTTTGCGCCATTTGGGAGGCCGCCCCCGATCTGGCCACCTCCGGCCTAGCGAGAGAGCCGCTGGCAAACGAAGACAGACGCACCCCCAACGCCATCTACGAACAATTTGTGAGCCGCCGACAGGAGTTGAAGCACCTGTCCGAAACGCTCAATACGATCGTACCGCCAGGTCACCCATACACCGAAGCCGCCCTCAAGGCCGCATCCACCCGGGTCAAGAGCCACATAACGAAACATGGCGAAATCCCCGCGCTTTCAGCGCTTTTTGGACGGATTGCGACGTTGAATACCGCAGCGGGGATGTTCGCCGACATCCGCAAGCTAGTTGAGGGTGGAGAGGAGCGGCTGTTGGACCTTGGGCTGACTTACCGCGGCTATGACGGTCCTACACTTACGGTGGCTCCTGATCTCGACTCAGCCATAAAGCGAGCTGCCGCACTTCTTTCTTACGTGGAAGCCTTTTCTTCTGCCGCTGCCGACCCGGCGAAAACCGAGGCGGATCTGGTGCACCTGTGGACCAGCGGGAACCTTGCACATCCGGCGGCCGCAAACACGCCGATCAACGGTTCGACAATTCAGGAGCGAGTTGCCCTGGCTTCACGTCGAATAACTGTCGGCGCAGAGATAGAGGCCGCCATCGCCACTGCCGATTCGGACCCGATGCGCACGCACGAAGCCGAATCCGCGATTCTCAAAATTTGGGCCGACAGCCATGAACTGCTGGCTCCCTGGGGCGGTGCCCAAGTCCGATTGCGGCCAAGGGTGGAGGCTGCGCGAGACCGGCTGATGCGGGCTCGCGCTTTCATGAAAGCTCTAGCTGAAGAGAAACCGGAAGAGGCGGCGCGTGCTTGGGGGACGGATGGCTGTCTTGAAACATTCGAACAAACCAGCGAGTACGCTCGGACGGCTGTGGAGGCAGCCACGGTAGTAGAGACGGCAGAGCGAGTTGTGTTACAACTGGCGGCGGCCCCGAGCGATGAACAGAGTGCTGTTGAAATGATCGCGCCAGCAGTCGAAGCTCATCCAATATTTTCGAAGGCACCGTTGTCTGGGCTCAAAGGACGCTCACTAAGCTTGCTGCTGGACCACTTGCGCGCGCGCGCCGCATTCCGCAGAAAGCTGGAAGCGTGCGATATGGCACGAGGCCATGAGCTTTTCGCCCTTGCCAACGACTGGGACCATACATACGGCCAAGATGACCCTCAACTCGCCGCCACGACAACGCTGAAGGAAGCCGTCGCGCTCAGGGCCAGATGGACGCTTCTCTGCAATGCCTTGCGCGAGAATGATGATGGCACGGTTGCAAAACTCTGGGGGGACGCCCGCCTGGAGGGCGCTGCGGATTTCAACGCCAACGCAGGCGCTATCCAGGGCTCATTGCAGCGTCACCTCGATTCTAAATCGCGCTTTCAGCCTCTGGCCAGAGACGCTGTGAAAGCGCACTCCTTCCAGAAGACTTGTCTTACTTGGCAATGGGAAGATGCCTGCGTAACACATGCGGTGATTATGCTTGGTGACAGGGCCGTCGACGCAAGCGATCGACAGAAAACGATAACTCGTCACGTTGTGAGCCGCGCAGCATTCGAGTCTGAAGGCGGGGCACTTCTCCCCTTCTCCGGCCGAATGATGACGGCACTGGTTTTTCCAGCTTTCAAGATTCGTGACTTGCTGGTGCATGCCGCAGAGCCGATCGCGTTACAGGAGCAAATGCGTCGACATTTGCGTTACCGGGTGCAAGGCAATGCCCCGCACAGCAAGACGCGGGAGCTAGAGCTCATCGCAGATCGGTCGTTGCTTCTTCCTCCACTTTGCCTGGTGGTCGACGAAGCAGGAACCTCCGCTGAGATCGTGGCGCATTTCCCATCGGTCGCGCTCGATAAGGATGCACGCATGGTCCTGCCGCTCTCAAGTCGGTCGAGCTTATTAAGTGTCAAGAAGCTCGTTCGGCTGGACTACGGCACGCCAGAGGACGCGGAGTGGCTTCAAATTGAGCATCCGGACCCCGCAGATCGCAAAATCGCAGTGGCGAGATAGCCGATGACGGATGAACGCAACAAGTGGTCGAAACACGAGTTGGCTCTATTGGCAGCTTCGCATTTGGTGAAGGAGTTGCCGGTGTCAGCCTTGGAAAATCACCATGCCGCGGAGCCGGAGCCATGGGTTCTCGACTTGATTGCACGCGCTGAACAGACTTGGAAGCATCGGTCGAGTCCTGCACCCTTGGTCCAGTCGATCCAAGAGCATCTCGGCTCTGCGTCCGATGACGAGAAATGCATGGCACTCGCGGCTGTGCTCAAGCTCGGAGCTGTCTCTCCAGAGGCGCAGGCCATGGTAACGGGCGGTATCTGTGCGGAGTTTACGACAATCGTGGCCGCCGATCCCGCACTTGGCCCGGCGCTGGAGGGGGCTTATCAAGTCTGGCCAAGGACTGCACAAATTCTCTATACAATCCGCCTCCTGCGATCGCCCTTGGCGATCGGTGCGCCAATAACTGACTTGCTAGGCTCGATTGGTGCACTCATTGAAGCGTGCTCACACAGTGAGAGACCGGAAGATGTCCCATTCGAGATGAGTCTTGGGTTTCTTCAAGCCGTAAATTCGTCTGACTTGCTTCCGCAGAAGCAGCGCGACGCCGCACTGCTAGGAGCAGATGCATTGCTGTTGATGCGTCGAGAAGTTTGCCCGTCTGTCTTAAGCCGAATCCTGCATCGGCATTCTGAAAGAATCCATGAAATAAGTGCTTTGGCTCGCACGAGGAGGATTGTTGAAAGTTCAAATATAGTTGATTCACTCACAAACCCCCTTTTAGTGCATGTCGCCATCCTTATTCTCTTTGAAGAAACCAACCTGGACGTGAGGGAGGTGTATGCCACCCTGAGAGGGATAGCGGAGGAGAGCAAGCAATGGACACCTGGCTGCCAACTTGAAATCTCGTTCAATGAAGCGGCGGAAGCCACCTCGGACGGCATGTTCTGCCGCGAATTCATCGGCGCCCCGGCATCAACGCGATTTTGATATGCCCTCGCCTCTGGTGGGAGCGTTTTTAGCTAATTTGAATCAGAAGCTTGATCTGACGTCTGCTAAGCCGCATATCGGGTCAGCAATCCGCTTGCAGCCCGAAGCGGATATCCGATCCCACCTCTCCTCCCCCGCAAGCCTGCCACAAGCTTGTTAAGGCATGGTCCAGCTAAGAAAAACCGGCAAAAGGCGGACTTTCTTGGCGATTTCACCACCCAGCGACATCGTTATGGATGTCGCCCGAGCTGCCGATCCAATGGATATCGAGGCTGCCCGCGCCGCGCTGACCAAGCGTGCGGGCGGCGCCGCTGGCACGTTCTCGGTCGACACCGCGGCATCCGTCGATGCCGGCTCGATCCTGTCGCGCGCCACGGCCGACAAGGCGGCGGCGACAGCCGATCCGGCCAAGAAATTCAAGAAGTTCGAGGCGATGGTCTTGCAGACCTTCATCCAGAACATGCTGCCCAAGGACACCGAGGGCGTCTATGGCAAGGGCCTCGCCGGCGACATGTGGAAATCGCAGCTGGCCGAGCGCGTCGCCGACGTCATGGCCGAGCGCGGCGGCATCGGCATCGCCAAGTCGCTGCTCGCCGACCACTATATGGACGGCAAGCGCAAGGTGCCGATCGGCCCGGTCTCAAACGGACCGGAAAAGACCGAGATCGATCAGCAAACCCGTCTGTCCACCTCGCTCGTCCAGGAATTGCAGCGCAAGGCCGCCAGGTCGATGACCGGCGACGAGACAACCATAAAAACAGATATCAAGATCTAGGCTGGGAAACACCATGACCGACTCTTCCGAATTCACCGCCAACCTGCCGGCGCGCACCACCGCGTCGGAAGCTCCGATACCGTTCGCACGGCCCGGGAACCTTGCCGCCATCATCGGCCGCATCGAGGAGGTGGTCGAGGAAGAGACCGCCGGCATCCGCAGCGATACCAGCTATGACCTCAAGGCGTCGAACGCCCGCAAGAGCCGCTATCTCTACGAACTGACCCGCGCCATGAAGGGCGGCAGCGAAGCCGAGTTCCTCGAACAGCACCGCGAAGGCCTGACCCGGCTGCGCCAGAAACTGGCGAAGAACGAGGCGGCGATCCTGGCGCATCTGAGCGCCGTCAACGAGGTCGCCAGCCTGCTGCGCAGTGCCATCCAGCGCGCCGAAACCGACGGCACCTACTCCGCCGGCGAATTCGGCCGGATGAAAGGCTAGAGCGCGATGAAGTCGGGCTCGGGCTCTGAATGATCAAGGTCATCGCCATCGCGATCTGGGTCTGCGCCGCCACGCTCGGCGCGGTGTTCTATTCGTTCCAGGCCGCCGGTGAAAAGGGCGTCGGCGAAAAACCCAAACCGATGCTGGGCGGGCTGGATTACGTCAAGACCGACGTCATTTCGGTGCCGCTGATCCGCGACTCCAAGATCGGCGGCTATTTCCTGGCCAAGCTGGTCTACACCGTCGAGCCGGAGCAGATAAAGAAACTGTCGATCCCGGCCGAGGCGCTGATCACCGACCAGGTCTACAGCTACCTCTACTCCAATCCCCAGATCGACTTCACCAAGAAGGCGACGATCGACCTTGATGCCTTCCGCACCGCGATCCGGGACGCCATCAATACCCGCGTCGGCGCAACCCTGGTGCATGAGGTTCTGATCGATCAGGTCAACTTCCTGGGCAAGGACGAGATCCGCGACAACTGGCTGCGCCGCCGGCAGGATTCCGACACCACGGCGTCCGATACCGCCAAGCCGGTCGAAGCAGAGGCGCCGCCGGCCCACTGACCACTGATGCCCCACCAGCTTGCCCGGTGCGGCGATAGGATCCAGCCCCGAGGATTCGCGTTGACGTAAACGTCAACCCGAAGCTATATGCGGCAGCGATCATAATCGCCGAAGAGGCAGCATGGGTTTCGGTCGGACCGGAGCACCGTCGCGACAAATGCAACCAGACAGGAGAACAGCGTGAGCGTTCAGGAGATTGCCGAGAAGATCAAGTCGCGCGTGGCCAGCAGCGGGTTCGATCGTTCCGTGAAGTTCGACACCGGTAGCGACGGCGTAATCGTCATCGACGGCGCAACCGTCTCGAACACCGATGCCCCCACCGATTGCACCATCAAGCTCTCGCTCGACGATCTCGATTCGCTGATCGCTGGCGACCTGAACCCGACCATGGCGTTCATGACCGGCAAGATCAAAGTCGAAGGCGACATGACCGTGGCCATGGCGCTCAGCCAGTTGATCGGCTGACGGCATGGATGTCGCAAGCCATACGGTGGCTTGCGCAGACATGCATTAAGACAAGGCCGAAGCGCGCCACATGATCCATCTGGACGTGCTTTGGCCCTTGTCGGGACACCGTTTTCAAGACGGCACATTCGTTCCACAGGCTTCGGCAATCTTGGCACGAAACCTTCACGCGGCAGGGAACCGCAAGCTGCTCATACCTTTGATTGTGAAATCATCCATTTAGTCTGACCTCGGCTCCATAAGGGCGGCAAAGCAGCGAGGTCGATAATGAATATCCATAGTGTTCGAGCAGTGGCGCGCGCGGTGCTCATCGCTGCCGTGGTTTCGGTGACAGCGGCGGCCGCCGCCGACGAACATGTCCTGATTTCCTACGAAGCCACACCTTCCCTGGGCTTCGACCTGCCAAAACTGAAGACGGCCGGCTACGCTGAACGGGCCGCCTTTTCGGCGCAGGTGCTTGAGAAAATCGTGCCAAAAATTGTCGCCAGCATAGGCGTCGATCCTGCGGTGCTCGAGACGGAAGTCACACCGGGCGGCTACCTCCTCAAGACCAACGCCTCGCTGCAGACCGAGGCAACGCTCGACGACGCGACCGCCGATCGACTGGCCGCCGCCTTCGGCTACATTTTCCACCAGCACAGCGTGCTTGTCTCTCGGCTGGACGACAGCAGCGGCAGCACCGGCTTCGTCACCGTCCGCTTCCCCAAGGATACGCTCGATGCCACTGTGGCGCAGCGCTTCTTCGAAAAAGCCGATGCCGTGGAAAAGGGCCTGGGCGGCGGTTACACCGCCTTTGGCGACGAGCAGATATTCCTCAATGTCGTGGACGGCAACGGCAAGCCCTATAGCGGCCTCGACAATGCAGCATTTCTGGATGGGCTGAAGCGCACCGCAGCCACGTTCGGGCCGCCGGCGCCGCAAGTATCGGACTCCGGAACGGCAGCGGCCCGCTTCATCGGCAACGACTGGGACAAGGCCCCCAAAGGCGAGGACTACTTGGCTCGCCTCGGAGGTGCCGGTTCCCCGGCCGTGACCGGCCTGGATGCCGTTGCGGCCGAGTATGCCGCGCTGGTTTCAGCCAGCGCGTTGCACTTCGGCTGGAACTGACAGCTTGCGGCCGGACGCCTTCAGCGTGCCGTGCACGCCATCAAGCGCGCCGTCCACCAGTTCCAGCGCCAGCAGTCGGTGCCGCTCATAGGGGCCAGGCATCGCCAGCCGGCCCGTCTTGTCGGCCGAGAAGCCGAAGCGTCCGTAGTAGGGCGCATCGCCGACCAGCAGGATGGCCGCGTGGCCGAGACGCGCCGCCTCGGCAACGGCATGGCGCATCAGCGCCGAGCCGATGCCGGCATTCTTGAGCGACGGATCGACGGCGAGCGGGCCAAGCAGCAGCGCTGCCGGACCGTCCTCGCCCAGCCTGACATCCCATAGCCGCACCGTGCCGGCGACGCCGCCCGACGCATCGCGCGCGACGAAGGCCAGGCCTTCCGACGGCCGGCGGCCCCGCCGCAGCTTCTCGGACGATTTTTTTCGCCGCATCGGGCCCATGGCACGATCAAGCAAGGCTTCGCGCGCAGCTATGTCGGCGACGGTTTCGGCGACCATGGAGAAGGCCGGCGCATGAGCTACGATTTCAACTGACATTTCCATTTCCGCAATCCCTGGCGAGCGGAGATCTGTTCCACAAGCGAAGCCGGGCGGACGACAAGCGCCCGCGCCGGATGATCTGATCGGCTCTCTCAGCGCATTTTCGGGCGAAGTGGTGTCCGAAAATGTACCAAATAAAGAACCGTCAGATCACGTAGGATCGGAGAGGCTCGAAGCCGTTGAACGCGACCGCCGAGTAGGTGGTCGTGTAGGCGCCGGTGCCTTCGATCAGCACCTCGTCGCCGATGGTCAGCGACAGAGGCAGCGGGTACGGTGTCTTCTCGTACATCACGTCGGCCGAATCGCAGGTCGGGCCGGCGAGCACGCAAGGCGCGGTCTCCGAGCCGTCATGGCGGGTGACCAGGGGATAGCGGATCGCCTCGTCCATCGTCTCTGCCAAGCCGCCGAATTTGCCGATGTCGAGGAACACCCAGCGCACATTGTCGTTGGCGGCCTTCTTCGAGATCAGCACGACTTCCGACTTGATGACACCGGCATTGCCGACCATGCCACGGCCCGGCTCGATGATGGTTTCCGGAATGGCATTGCCGAAATGCTTGCGCAGCGCCGAGAAGATCGCCTGGCCATAGGCCTGCGCCGCCGGCACGTCACGCAAATATCGCGTCGGGAAACCGCCACCCATATTGACCATCTTCAGCACAATGCCTTCCTCGGCGAGCGTGGCGAACACCTTCTTGGCGTCGGCCAGCGCACGGTCCCAGGCGGTCAGGTCGGTCTGCTGCGAGCCGACATGGAACGACACGCCATAGGCGTCGAGGCCGAGGCCCTTGGCATGGCGCAGCACGTCGACGGCCATCGCAGGCACGCAGCCGAACTTGCGCGACAGCGGCCATTCGGCGCCCTCGCCATCGGTCAGCACGCGGCAGAACACACGCGCGCCGGGAGCGACGCGGGCGATCTTGTCGACTTCCTCGACGCAATCGACGGCAAACAGCCGGATGCCGAGCTGGTAGGCGCGTGCGATATCACGCTCCTTCTTGATGGTGTTGCCGAAGGAGATGCGGTCCGCGGGCGCACCCGCGTCCATCGCCATCTCGACTTCGGCAACGGAAGCGGTGTCGAAGGACGAGCCCATCGCAGCAAGCAGGCGCAGGATTTCCGGCGCCGGGTTTGCTTTCACCGCATAGTAGATCTTGGAATCGGGCAGCGCCTTCTCGAAGGCGCGGAAATTGTCGCGCACGACATCGAGGTCGACGACAAGGCAGGGGCCGGACGGACGTCGGGTGGCGAGGAAGTCGAGGATGCGCTGGGTGGCCATAGGATATCTCCAAACACGCCTTTCGGCGCGCACAAGGGTGCGGACGCGGGCCTTCGGCCTCGCGAACACGCGGTCAAACAAAGGCGGGACGGAAATTCATGGACCCAGCCGGTGGAGACCCCGGAACCATGAAACGCCGTCTCGCGGCGATGAACCTTGGCCTTGCCCGGCTTCGGTTCGCTTTGTCTGCCTTGGCTTGGATTGGGAGAACCCCGTTCCGCACTGCCGGCAATGAAGGTGTGCCTCTTTAGTAACCCCGGTCTTTGGACAACCGGAAGAGAACCAGAAAGGCCCGCACCGTCGTTGCTTCAAGGTGTCCTCGGGCTGGCGGTTGGCCGCTAGACCGACTGGAGGGGTTGGCTCCAGTTACCTTACCGATTTCCCTCACCATTCGAGGATCGGCGGACACCCACAGGCACGTGCGACTTTGGGCAAGCGCGATATATGGCTGGTTGCCGTCACAATCAATAAAAATCGTATCCAAGGTTGTAAAATTTCTGGCATCGAACAATGTTGGCGCAACCGTATACGGATATCGAACGATGACAGGCACGCACGGCCCCTACAACGCCTTCCTCGATCTCCGCCAGATGCCGGTGGCCCATGCCGAACTCGGCCCGCTTGCCGGCCTGCGGCTGGCGGTCAAGGACATTTACGACGTTGCCGGCTACCGCACGGGTTGCGGCAATTCCAGGAAATTCGCCGAAAGCCATGCCGCCTCGCGCACGGCGCCCGCCGTGCAGACGATTCTCGATGCCGGCGCACGCTTCGTCGGCAAGACGCAGACCGACGAGCTTGCCTTCGCGCTGTTCGGCCAGAACGCGCATTTTCCGTTTCCGGTGAACCCGGCCGCCCCCGACCGTGTCACCGGCGGCTCGTCGTCCGGATCGGCTTCGGCGGTGGCGGGCAGGCTGGCCGACATCGCCACCGGCTCCGACACTGGCGGCTCGATCCGCGCCCCGGCGAGCTTTTGCGGACTGATCGGGCTGCGCACCACGCAGGGCCGCATTGCGCTCGATGGCACGATGAAGCTTGCGCCAAGCTTCGACACGTTCGGCTGGTTCGCCGACGACATCGAGACCTACGAGACGGTCGGCAAGCTGCTGCTTGGCCGCGATCCGCATCAGCATATCCTGGACCGGCCGCTGTCGCTCACCTGGCTGGACGAGATGGTCGCCCGCCCGGCGCTTGCCGAATATGCCGGGATGAAGGGACTGGCGAGCGCGGTTTTCGGCGCGCCGGCAACGCCGGTGATGCATTTCAGCTCTACCCCCGATGAACTCTACTGGTGCTTCCGCCGGCTGCAGGCCAGGGAAGCCTGGGGCGTGCATGGCGACTGGATCACCAGCGGCGAGCGCGACCTGGGCCCCGGCGTCGAGGAGCGTTTCGGCTTTGGCCGTGCCGTCGATGACCGGACGGCCCAGGCCGAGAAGGTGCGCCGGCTGACCTTCCGCGGCGAACTGAGCGCCCTGCTCGGCAAGGACGGCTTCCTTGTCCTGCCAACGGTGCCGGGCCCCGCCCCCTATGTCGACTCGACGCCGGAACAGTTCCAGGCCTATCGCGAGCGGGCGCTGCATTTGCTGTGCCTAGCCGGCCTGTCGGGCTTTCCGCAAATCACCTTGCCCATCGGTTCCGTCGCCGGCGCTCCGTTCGGCCTGTCGTTGTTAGGCCCTTCCGGTAGCGACATTGCCCTGATACGGCTCGGCCGAAAACTTCTCGACGCAGCACAAAGGGCCTGAGCCATGGACACACTGACCCGCATGCGCGCCTTCATCGACGTCGTCGAGGCCGAGGGCTTTTCGGCGGCGGCGCGCAAGATCGGCCGCTCCAAGGCGCTGCTGTCAAAGTATGTGCGCGAGCTGGAGGACGAACTCGGCGCCCTGCTGCTAAACCGCACCACACGCCAGTTCTCGATGACCGAGGCCGGCCACACCTATTACCGGCGAGCCTCGGAGATCGTGCGCGAGGTCGACAGCCTGGCCGACGCCGTGCGTGAATCCTCCGGCGACGTGCGCGGCAGGATCAAGCTGTCGGCGCCGCGCACTTTCGCCGACGCGCCGATCGGCCAGTCGCTGATCGACTTCGCCAAGCAGCACCCCGACATCGTGCTCGACATCCAGCTCGATGACCGCTTCGTCGACCTGGTCGAGGAAGGCTTCGACCTCGCGGTGCGCATCTCGCGCCTGGAGAATTCGTCGTTGATCGCCAGGCGGCTGGCGCCATTCTCCATAAAGCTCTGCGCCTCGCCCGAGCTGATCGCCAAGCACGGCATGCCGACGCGGCCGCAGGATCTCGGCCACATGCCTTGCATCGTCGACACCAATGGCCGCGGGCTGAACAACTGGGCGTTCAAAGGCGACAACAACGATCAACTGAGCGTCGCCGTGTCGGGCCCGATCGAGGTCAACAGCCCGATGGCGGCGCGGGCCGCGGCCCTGTCCGGGCTTGGGTTTTGCATCCTGCCGGATTTCATCGCCGCCCCCGATCTCAAGAGCGGCCAGTTGGTGACGGCGCTCGACGACCGCATCCTGTCCGGCGGCGGCATTTTCGCCGTCTACCCGCACCGCCGCTATCTGCCGGCCAAGGTCCGCGTTTTCGTCGACTTCCTGGTGCAGTGGTTCAGGACTCGTGAGGTCGTTTGACCTGCCCCGGGCTCTTGTTGCGTGCCTGTCGTAGTCCCAAAACCGCTGCACACTTTTGGGTGACACGCTTTGAGCCTTATGCGTGTCATTCCCCCAAAACCGCTGCACACTTTTGGGTGACACGCACTGGCGGTCCCATTTTCGCCCCCTTTCTGGTAACCTTCGGTTTCTCGCCAAAGCCAAGGGAATCGCGACCGGGAATGCACCTCAAACGGCACGCAATCATACTGGCTTCGGCCTTGGCGGCGACCTTTGCCGCCACGGGGCCGGCTTATGTGCATCCGCACGTTTTCGCCGAGGCCCGCCTCGACGTGATCCTCTCCCCGGATCACCAAAGTGTGAAAGCGCTGCGCCATCTCTGGCGCTTCGACGATCTGTTTTCGAGTACGGTGATGATGGAGTTCGACAAGAACTCCGACCTGAAGCTTGACGACAAGGAGCTGAAGGATGTCGCCGACACCGTTCATGCCTCGCTGGCCGAGTTCAACTATTTCCAGCTCGTCACGCAAAACGGCAAGGATGTGGCGATGACGCCTCCACCGCATCTGATGGCCAATTTCGACAACGACCAGTTGATCATCCTGTTCGAGTCCGAACCCAAAGTGCCGATCAAGCTGACCGGCACGATCGATATCGGCGTCTACGATCCGACCTTCTACACGGCGATCGACTTCACCGAGGATTCCAACATCACGGTTGAAGGCCTGCCGTCGAATTGCACCAGCAAGGTGATCCGTCCGGACCCCGATGAAGCCATCAAGGAAAACCAGAAGACCTTGACGGACGCCTTCTTCAACGACCCGACAGGCACCGACATGAGCAAGATCTTTGCCACCAAACTCGAACTGACCTGTCAGCCAGAAGGATGAAGCCGGTGACGAAACCGTCCCTGCGTTTGGCACTCGGCCTGTTGGCCCTCACCGTTGCCGCGATGCATTTCGCCAATGCCGCCCATGCCCAGTCCTCGCTCGGCATCGGCGTCAATGACGGCATGGCGCCGACCACCGGTCCGTTCGCCCACATCCTGATGTGGATCAATCTCAGGCAACAGGAATTCTATCGCGCGCTGGCGACAGCCATGAAGGCGATGCGCCAGGACAACAGCAAGATCTGGATCCTCATCGGTCTGTCCTTCGCCTATGGCATTTTCCACGCCGCCGGCCCCGGCCACGGCAAGGCGGTGATCTCGTCCTACATGGTGGCCAATGAAGTGGCGCTGCGGCGCGGCGTTCTGTTGTCCTTCGTCTCGGCCCTGCTGCAGGGCCTGACGGCGATCGCGGTCATGCTGCTCGCCTATTTCGTCCTGCGCGGCACCACCATCTCGATGACCGACGCGGCCTGGTTCATGGAGATCATGAGCTTTGCCCTCGTCACCCTGTTCGGCGCCTGGCTGCTATGGCGCAAGCTCGGCCCTTCCGTCCTGCGCCTGTTCGGCAAGGCACCGGCCTACAGCCTGTCGGCGGCCCATGCCGGACATTCGCATGGTGGCCACTCTCACGCCGGCCACTCTCACGCCGGGCATTCTCACGCGGGTCATTCCCACGCCGGCCATTCGCATGCCGCGCACAGCCATTCGGCAGATGCTCATTCGCATGCGCTGCAAGTGCATGACGACCACGACCATGTGCATGAGCATTCGCACGATCACCACGACCACGGCGTGCACGATCATGATCATAGTGCACATGATCATGCGCATCATGACCATTCGCATCACGACCATGCGGCGGACGAAGTCTGCGAAACCTGTGGCCACTCGCATGCGCCGGATCCGGCGCTGCTGTCGGGCGATCGCTTCGACTGGCGCACCGCCTGGTCGGCGGTGGCCGCCGTCGGCATCCGCCCCTGCTCCGGCGCGCTGATCGTGCTGAGCTTCGCCCTCCTCAACGGGCTCTGGCTCGGCGGCCTGCTGTCGGTGCTGGCGATGTCGCTGGGAACCGCCATCACCGTCTCGGCACTGGCAACGCTCGCCGTGACGGCCAAGAACTGGGCGGTGTATTTCGCCGGCGACGGCCGCATGGGCAACCGCATCCATTCGATCGTCGAGATCGGCGGCGCCGCCTTCGTCTTCCTGTTCGGATTGCTGCTGTTGTCGGCCAGCCTGACGGGCAGCGTTTGACCATACGCAGCACCCGAAGGTGTGTTGAGATTCAGGTCAGGCCGTGCCGAGAAGGGTTGATACCGAGAACCGGAGCGGAGCGTACTGTTCGTACGTGAGCACCGGAAGCGCAGGTATCAGCCGTTCGCAGGCCGGCATCACCTGAATATCAATACACCTTGCCGCCCAGCTCATCCTCGATATGGGCGCGGATGATCTCATCAAAGCTCTTCTCGGCGCTGAAGCCGAGTTCCCGTGACCGTCTCGCCTCGAAGCGGGTCGGCCAGCCCTTGACGATCGCCCAGATCGTCTCGTCCGGCTCCTCGCGGATCAGGCTTACCGTCTTCGGCCCGGCGATGCGCTCCAGCGCCTCGATCTGCTCACCAACGGTGACGGCGACGCCGGGCATCGTCAGATTGCGGCGCGGCCCGACGGCAGCGCCGTCGATCCCGGCTGCATGGATGAGGAAATTCACCGCCGAGCGCGGGCTGGCATGGGTGTGCACGACCGAGCGCGGCACCGGCAGGATCGCCTCATGGCCGCTCAACGGCTCGCGGATGATGCCGGAGAAGAAGCCGGAGGCCGCCTTGTTCGGCTTGCCGGGCCGCACGCAGATCGTCGGCAGCCGGATGCCGATGCCGTCGAAGAAGCCGCGCCTGGAATAGTCGGCGAGCAGCGCTTCGCTCATCTGTTTCTGCGTACCGTAGGAGGTCAGCGGCGTCGGATGGAATTCATCAGGGATGACATCCGGGAACGGTGCGCCGAACACCGCGATCGACGAGGTGAAGACGACGCGCGGCGCAAAGCCCGCTAGCCGGATGGCATCGAATAGGGCGCGCGTACCGTCGAGATTGACGCGGTAGCCGAGATCGAAATTGGCTTCCGCCTCGCCCGACACGATGCCGGCAAGATGGAAGACGACGTCGGGGCGCGACGCGACCAGGCTTTCGGCGGCGCCCGCCGTGGCGAGGTCGCCGGTATTGGTGTTGATGCTGACCCCATCCATGGCCGGGGCCTGTGGCGGCACGATGTCGTGCAAATCGAGCGCGGTGATCTTCTTACCGCGCAGCTTGCCGTCCTTTGCCAGCCTGGCGATGAGCTTGCGGCCGACCATGCCCGCGGCGCCGGTGATCAGAATGCGCATGTCAAAATTCCCTTACTTGCCCTGATTTTTGCGCTGGGTGCGCGCGCGCAGCCAGAACACGAGGAAAAACGCCAGCACGAAGACAATGCCGAAGATACCCGCCAGCACGGTCGAAAAACTGCCGAGTGCCAGCATCACCGTCGGCAGGTAGAACGCCGCAATGCCGAACAGCAGCATGATCCAGACCGCCGCGATCGCCGCATTGCGCGTGTCACGGTCCATCATGCCGCACCGGAGCGGCGGTCGTTCGTCGGGCTGGGTTTCAAAGCTGGAGAACTCCTGAGGCAGGTCCGATCAATGGTCATCAATCGGGCCTAGTGATGGTGGCCGTGATGCGCAGCCGCATCGTGCTCATGCTCATGCTCGTGGTCGTGGTCGTCGCCGTCATCGGCGCATTGGCCGAATTCCGGTTCCACGGTGGCATGGCTGATGCCGTGCTCGCTGGCAAGCCGCTTCTTGATGGCGCTGACCGCCTGATACGCATCGACGCCCTCGTCGAGGCAGGCATGCAGCGTCGCCATGTTGCTTGACCCATCGAGCGACCAGACATGCATGTGGTGCACTTCGCGCACGCCCGGGATCGTCGTTTCCAGGTCCTTGGCAACCAGGTCGCGGTCGAGACTTGGCGGCACGCCCTCGAGCAGAACATGGGCCGCGGCGCGCATCAGCGACCAGGCCGTGGACAGGATCAGCAGCGAGACCAGCACCGACAGGATCGGGTCGATCGGCGTCCAGCCGGTGGCAAGGATTACCAGTGCCGCCACGATCGCCGCCGCAGAGCCGAGCAGATCGCCCAGCACATGCAGGATGGCGCCGCGCATGTTGAGGCTTTCACGGTCGCCGCCATGCAGCACGAAGAAGGAGCCGAGATTGACCAGCAGGCCGAGGATCGCCACCACCAGCATCGGCCCACCCAGCACCGGTGCTGGTGTGAGCAGGCGGTCCCACGCCTCGTAGCCGATCCACAGCGCGATAACGAAGATGGCGATGCCGTTGGTATAGGCGACCAGTGTCTTGACCCGGCCGAAGCCATAGGTGAGCTGGCCGGTCGCCGGCCGTCCCGCAAGATGGAAGGCATACCAGGCAAGGCCGAGGGCGATAGCGTCGGCAAGCATGTGGCCGGCGTCCGCCAGCAGCGCCAGCGACCCGGTGAAGAGACCGCCAAGCGCTTCCGCCACCATGAAGCCCGCCGTCAGGCAGGCCGCGATCAGCACGCGCTTCTTGTCGGTCGAGCCATGCACATGGCCGGCGCCGCCGTGGTCATGCCCGCTATGGTCGTGGCTGTGTGCCAATGGCAAATTCCCGTTATGCGCCGAAGCTCAGGCGCCAAATTCCGCGCGACAATCCTCGAGACGTCGCTTCTGCTGGCCGTCGCCATCGAAATTGGCCGGATCGAGCCACGCCTCATAGGCCTTGCGCAAGGCCGGCCATTCCTTGTCGATGATCGAATACCACGCAGTGTCGCGGTTTTCACCCTTGACGATGAGGTGCTGGCGGAAAATGCCCTCGAACTTGAAACCGAACCGTTCGGCGGCCCGCTTCGACGGCTCGTTGCGGTTGTTGCATTTCCATTCGTAGCGGCGGTAGCCGAGCTCGTCGAAAATGTATTTCATGAACAGGAACTGCGCTTCCGTCGCCGCAGGTTTGCGCGAGATCAGCGGCCCCCAATAGATGTTGCCGATCTCGATGACGCCATAGGCTGGATCGATACGCATCAACGTCTGGCGCCCGGCGATCTTGCCGCTGGCTTTGTCGATGACGGCAAAGAACAGCGGGTCTTCGCTCGCGGCCGATTTCTCCAGCCATGGCTGCAAGGCGGCACGGTTCTCGGGCACGGTGTCGAAGAGCCAGCGAAACCGCGTGTCGCCATCGGCGACAGCCGAGGCCTCGTACAGGCCGTCACCATGCTTTTCAGCGCTCAACGGCTCAAGACGGACAGTGCGCCCCTCCAGAACTTTCCGTTCCGGACGCGGGCGTGGCTGCCAATTCGCGAGATTTTCCGACACCCAAAACTCCAATCCGTTTGACTTTTGCCTGGTGAAGCTCACAAAAACGCAACCCAACAGCAAGAACCACACGGACGGGAAAAATGCTCCACACGATTTCGGCCTTCGACCGTCTCGGCGAGGAAAATGCCTTCGCGGTGCTGGCGCGGGCGACCGCATTGGCGAGCCAAGGCCGCGACATCGTCAATCTCGGCATCGGTCAGCCCGACTTCAAGACGCCGCAGCACATCGTCGAGGCGGCGATCAAGGCGCTGCGTGACGGCCACCATGGCTACACGCCGGCCAACGGGCTGCTGGCGACGCGCGAGGCGGTGGTGCGCCGCACGCTGACCACCACCGGGGTCGAGGTCTCGCCCGAGACGGTGATGATCCTGCCCGGTGGCAAGCCGACCATGTTCGCCGCCATCCTGATGTTCGGCGAACCCGGTGCCGAGATCCTCTATCCCGATCCCGGCTTTCCCATCTATCGCTCGATGATCGAGTTCACTGGTGCCGCACCGATACCCGTGCCAATGCGCGAGGAGAACGGCTTTGCCTTCTCGGCCGAGGAGACGCTGGCGCTGATCACCTCGAAGACCAGGCTGCTGATCCTCAACTCGCCGGCCAATCCGACCGGCGGCGTCACGCCGCGCGCTGAAATCGAGAAGCTGGTCAAGGGCCTGGAGAAGCACCCCGATGTCGCGATCCTCTCCGACGAAATCTACGACGTCATGACCTATGACGGCGAGACGCATTGCTCGCTGCTCGCCTACCCCGAAATCCGCGACCGGCTGATCGTGCTCAATGGCTGGTCCAAGACCTGGGCGATGACCGGCTGGCGCATGGGCTGGTCGATCTGGCCGAACGGCGACAAGGGCGCACATCTCTATGACAAGGTGCGCAAGCTGGCGGTCAATTGCTGGTCCTGCGTCAACGCGCCGAGCCAGTTCGCCGGCATCGCGGCCATCGACGGCCCGCAGGACGACGTCGACACCATGATGCGCGCCTTCGACAACCGCCGGAAGATCGTGGTGGAGGGGCTGAACGCTCTGCCCAACATTTCCTGCATCACGCCCAAGGGCGCGTTCTATGCTTTCCCCAATGTGTCGAAGACTGGCTGGAAGGCCAAGAAGCTTGCCTCCGCGCTGCTCGACGAGGCAGGCGTGGCGCTGATCGGTGGCCCCGATTTCGGCATTCTCGGCGAAGGCTACATCAGGCTCTCCTACGCCAATTCCGAAGAGAACATTTTGCGCGCGCTGGAACGGATCGGGGCGTTCCTGGCGAAGTAATGTTCAGCTAGTGCTGTCGAGATAGGCTCTTGCGATCGACCGAAGCTCGTTCTGGTCGATCGGCTCGCCGTGCCCGCAATAGGCGCGGCTGAACTCGACCTGCAAAAGCCGCTGCATCGTCTTCCGGTAGGCCTGCACGTCCGAACCCGGAAGATCGTCGATCAGCCGGCCGCGATAGATCGCATCGCCGGCAAAGAAGTCGCCACTTTTTTCATCGAGAAGCCCGATCGATCCCGGCGAATGACCCGGCAGATGCAGAACCTGAAGCGACTTGTCGCCGGTTTCGATCCAGTCGCCCTCGTCCAGAATGCGGGTCAGCGGCGCCGGCCTGACTTGGAAACGCTGCGATGACCATGCCCCGTTCGGCAAGCAGTCGACGGCTTCCGGTTGCGCACGAAAGAGATGCGCCAACGTATGTTCATCCGCCATGTCTTCGAAAAAAGCAGCCTCCTGGCGGTGGCCGGCTCTGGTCGCGAACTCGCTCAAACCGCCGACATGATCGACATGGATGTGCGTCGCGACGGCCAGGACCGGCTTGGACCGGGGCAGGCTCAGCCCCGGCCTGAGAGGCACGAGGCCCATGCCGGCATCGATGACTAGATCGACATCGCGCCCGCCAACATGAAAGATATTGCTTCTGAAATAGGGATGGACGTGCTGCTCCCATATCCGCGTGATGTCCCGCCCCACGACTTCGTGGGAAAACCAGTCGGAAGCCTGGGTTGGCGCGATCGCCGACATCAACGATGGCCTCGCGCAAGCAAGCGCTCGAGCTTGATCTGGACGACGGTCAGCACTGAAACCATCGACATGTAGTAGATCAGCGCCGCGCC
The DNA here is from genome assembly GCF_056402995.1 of Mesorhizobium sp. P3_A8. Classification (NCBI taxonomy): domain Bacteria; kingdom Pseudomonadati; phylum Pseudomonadota; class Alphaproteobacteria; order Hyphomicrobiales; family Phyllobacteriaceae; genus Mesorhizobium; species Mesorhizobium sp. P3_A8. Next base: position 257,903 of record NZ_JBFUGI010000003.1, read on the forward strand.
ATACCATTCCAGGAAACGAAAGCTGGTGGCGATGGCAAACTGGGTAACTGTCATGAGTTCCTTCAAGGAAATGACCGTCGCCAGCGACGTTGCCTTCAGCAACGAAATGAACTCGTTGACCAGCGCTGGCAGCGCGACGCGAAGCGCCTGGGGCAGGATGATCAGGAAGAATATCTGGCCCCGATGCAGGCCAAGGGCCGCCGCACCCTCGGACTGCCCCTTGCCGATCGATGCATAGGAACTGCGCAGGATCTCGGTCAGGTAGGCGATCTGGATCAGGGTCAGGGCGAGAAACGCCGCCACGAACGGGCTGAACCAGTCCGACCGGAACACCGCCGAGATCTGCGGCAGCCCATTCCAGATGAACAAAAGCACGAGCAGTGCCGGCGCACCGCGAAAGAGCCAGACAAAGGCGGCGATCGACAGGCGGATCCAGCGCCGCTTCGACGTCGCAAGTGCCGCCGTTGCCAGCGATATCGCCAGGGCAACGGTCATCACAAGGACCGAAAGCACCAAGGTCAGCAAAGCCCCCTTGGCGAGGGGCCAGCCGAACAGGGCCGTCATGAAGAGCTTGCTGTCGAACACCTCGCACGTCCCTTAATTGGTCGCGTGCTTGACGTCGGTGGCGGTCTCGGGAAGGTTCCACTTCTGCAGCAGCGCCTTCATCTCGCCATTGGCTTGCAAGGTCTCGATGGCCTTGACCAAGGCCGCGCGGTTGTCGCCACCCTTTCTCAGATAAATCCCATAGGTTTCGCCGTCGCCATAGTTGTAGGGGACCTGCAGCCGGCCAGGCATCTGCTTGATGCGGAATGCCGCCGTCGTGTCCTGGGTAATCGTCGCCGCGGCCCGGCCGACCAGGATCTGCTCGATGACGCCGGAGGCGGACGGATAGGTCTGTATCTGCACCGGCGGCTTGCCGGCATTTGCCAGTTCTGCGTTCAGCTCCGCCGCTGTCTTTTCGTAGGTGGTGCCCGCTTCGATCGCCAGCACCTTGCCGCTGAGGTCGAGTGGCGACTTGGTCTCGGAATCCGAGGCCGATGTCACCATCACCACGTTGGAGACGAAGTAGGGAACAGCATCATAGGCCTTGAGGCGCTCCTTGGTCACCATGATGCCGCTTGCGACGAGATCGCAGCGCTCGGCGCCGAGCGATGGCAGGAGCCCCTTGAAGTCGCCGACCACATATTTTGTGGTGCCGCCCCATTGTTTGGCGATGGCGTCCACGACATCGACTTCGAAACCGACAAGCTTCTCGTCGCCGGGATTCTCATAATATTGCATGGGCGGAAAATCGCCGCCGGTGCAGACATTGAGCACGCCGTCACGGACGAGACCCCCGGCCTGCGCTGCCGGCACGGCGGCGGTGAGGGTCATGACGACCAGTCCACCAAAGCTGATTTTCGCTGCGAAGGCGATGCGCGTGTGAAGCATATGCAGTTTCCCATTTTTTGTTTTGCGATGCCGTTTTTCGGCTGCCGGGGACCTTATGTTGCGATTATCTGGAGACAAGCTAAATCTTTAGTGGCAATAAAGAGCAGTTTTTCTAAACTAAGGTGCTGAATGGCCGTTCCTTCCCTTCATTCGCTGCGAGCCTTCGAAAGCGTTTCGCGGCTGGGCAATGTCGCTGCCGCGGCCGCCGAGTTGCATGTGACGCCGGGCGCCATCAGCCAGCAGCTGCGCGCCTTGCAGCTGTCGCTGGGCATCGACCTGTTTCGGAAAAGCGGCCGCCGCCTCGTGCTGACGGAACGCGGCGCGACGCTGCAGAAGAGCGTCGGCATGGCCATGCATCAGATCGCGGATTCGATCCGCGACATTTCGGCCAATGCCTACGCCACGACCGCGAGGGCGGAGCTGCGCGTATCGGCGCCTTCGGTCTTTGGAACAACCTGGCTGGCGGCGCGGATCTTTCAGTTCCTGGATGCCAACCAGGACATTCGCATGCAGATGCTCACCGCGGTGGCATTCGAGGACCTTGACTGGCGAAAGGTCGACGTCGCCATCGTCTACGGCAGTCCGCCCTGGCCCGGATTTTCGTGGCAGCTGCTCCACAACATGCACGCGGCGCCAGTCTGCAGCCCGCAATTGCTGCGCGGGCCGCACGGCATCCGCGAACCGCGCGATGTCCTGCATCATCGCCTGCTCCATGAGGACGACGGCAGCCAGTGGCGGCAATGGCTGATGCAGGCGCGCGTGCCGCACACCATGCAGTCCGACATCTATTTCGACAATTTTGCCATGGTGCTTCAGGCAGCCCGCGACGGTCACGGCGTTGCCCTGACCAACGACATCATATCTTTTCGCGATCTGGATGAAGGGCGCCTCGTCCAGCCGCTCACCCTGTTCACACCGGCGGCCCGAAACTACTATTGCATATGCCACGAAGAGGGCCTGGCGAACCCGGTCATCGCACGGTTTGTCGACTGGCTTGTCGATCAGGCGACGAAGCCATCGCGCTGAGATCGAGCGGGATATTCTCTTGTTCCCGTTCGCCCGACTTTCTACGATCGGCCTGTTTGAATGACGTTTCGAAAGGGTGATGTCGGATGTTCTATGCAATCCTTGCCTATCACGTGGAAGATGCGATCAAGGCGCTGACGCCGCAGGAAGATGCGGCTCTGATGGCCGAGTTGCTGAAGATCAACACCCAGCTTCATGAGGAAGGCACGCTTGGACCGTCCGCGCGTCTGGGGGCGACACAGGATGCCATCACCTTGCGCGGCCCGGGCGACGGCGTGATCATCGACGGTCCTTTCGCCGAGACCAAGGAACAGTTGCTCGGCCTCTATGTCGTTGACTGCGCCACGCGGGACGAGGCCATCGCGATCGCCCGTGACCTTCGCCGCGTCAATCCGACCGCCGTTTACGAGATCAGGCCCATTCTGCTGTTCAAGCCCGGCGTGCCACTTGCGGGCAAATGAGCTGGCGGCGCCAGAACCCGCCGCTCACCCACGTCCCACGAACGGCATCTTGGTCGCCATCACGGTCATGAACAGCACATTGGCGTCGAGCGGCAGGCTGGCCATGTGGACGACGGCGTCGGCAACGCGCTGGACGTCCATCACCGCTTCGGCGGCGATCGAGCCATTAGCCTGCGGCACGCCCACGGTCATCGGCTGCGCCATGTCGGTCAGCGCGTTGCCGATGTCGATCTGGCCGCAGGCGATGTCATAGGGGCGGCCGTCGAGCGCCAGCGTCTTGGTCAGCCCCGTAATGGCATGCTTGGTCGCCGTATAGGGCACCGAGCCCGGGCGTGGCGCATAGGCCGACACCGAACCGTTGTTGATGATGCGGCCACCCATCGGCCGCTGCTTGCGCATGGCGCCGAAGGCGGCGCGGGCGCACAGGAACGAACCGGTGAGATTGACGCCGACGATATCGTTCCACACCTCGACCGGAATCTCGTCGATCGGTGTCGACTTGTAACCCATGCCGGCATTGTTGAAGAGCAGGTCGACGCGGCCGAACGCTTCCGTCACCGTCTCGAACAGATCGTCGACCTCGCCGGCCTTGCTGATGTCACAGGCAACCGCCAATGCCTTGGCCTCAGTCGGGCCTGCCTCGGCGATCGCGGCATCCAGCACCTGCTTGCGGCGGCCGCAGAACACGGTGTTCCAGCCGGCCTTGAGCAGCGCCGTGGCGACGCTCTTGCCGATGCCGGTGCCGGCGCCGGTGACGATGGCGGTTTTTTGCTCGGTCATATCTATCCTCCGGCAGCGCCGCGCGTGCCTAACTTATTTCTGGGGATTTGGCTCGGGAAGAAGGCATCGCAAATGACGGTAGCTATGGCAAGCAGGCCGTCGGGCCGTGATCCCGAAAAGCTCGATCAGTTTTTGGGGAGCCCTGACAAGGACCGACAAAAAGGGCGGTCATTGGCGACCGCCCTGATCTGAACCGGGCTTGGGAGGAGGAAAAGCCGATCCGACTGTTAGAATCATGCGCTTCCTGAGTTAACGAAAGGTTAACGCCGGAAAGGCGGCCTGTCCCGATCTGACCCTACCAGCGCGGATTGGGCGAAGTCCCGGTCTTTGCTGAGGGACCCTTGGCGGCCGAAACCGTCGCCTCGACATGGTCGACAAGCGCATCCGGCAGGCCAAGCCGGCCGGCGAGCAGGTCGAGATAGCCGCGCTCGGCGCGCGTGTCGGGATCGATGGTGAGCCGCGAGGCCGTATAGAGCTCGAGCTTCTGCGCCTCGGTCTTGGCGCCTGCCACCAGCGTGTCGAGATCGAGCGGGCTCTCAAGCTCCGCCATCAGGAACTTCTCGGCATCGGAGCCGATCCCCGAAAGGCTGAGCTTGCCGGCGATCTTCTTGCGCTCCTCGTCGTCGACATGGCCATCGGCCTTGGCCGCCGAGATCATTGCCCGCACCAGCGTCAGCGTGAACTCATCCTCGCCCTGCGGCGCCTGCGACGGGTGGAAGGCGGTGTCCTTGGGCGGCGGCAGCAATTCCGGTTCGCCGGCTGCGGGCGCCTGTTCCGGCGCATTGCCGGCCTTGTAGTTCTGGTAGGCCTTGTAGGCGAGGCCACCGATCGCGGCCAGGCCACCGAGCTTCACCGCGGCACCGGTCACTTCGCGGCCGGCACCTGTTCCAAGCAGCACTGCCGCAAGCGCACCGGCGGCCAGCGGGTTGTCCTTGGCCATCTGCACCGCTTGTCCAGCCTTGTCGCGGACGGTGCCGCTGGTGCCGGGAATTTGCGAGCCGAGCAGATCGTCGAGAAGCTTCTTGGGATCGAACATTCAGTGCCTCCAGCATATGCCCGGCCGAACGGGCAGGTTTCGAACGCCGAAGACGTAGGTCCCGAAGCTTGACATTGCAATGACAGGCCACCGCTTTGCCCCGGCCACGGTGCCCGGATCAGGACCCGATATGCGGCCCCTTGCCCCGCGCCTCAGCGAGTTCGACCTGCCGCTGGCGCTCGGCATAGCGCTGGCGGTCCTCGTCGGTACGGGCATCGAAACAATGCGGGCAAGAGACGCCTGCGGCATATTTCGGCGACGCCAGCTCGCTTGCCGTCAACGGATGGCGGCAGGCGCGGCACAGTTCCGCGTCACCCTCGGCGAGGCCGTGCGACACCGAAACCCGCTCGTCGAAGACGAAGCACTCGCCTTGCCACAGGCTCTGTTCAGCCGGAACCTCCTCCAGATATCTGAGGATGCCGCCCTTGAGATGGAACACGTCCTCGAAGCCGAGCGACTTGACGTAAGCCGTCGCCTTTTCGCAGCGTATGCCGCCGGTGCAGAACATCGCCACCTTGCGGCCTTCGAGGTCCGACCGGTGCGCTTCAACCCAGGCCGGGAACTCGCGAAAGCTCGCTGTCGCCGGATCGACCGCGCCCTTGAAGGTGCCGATCGACACCTCGTAGGCGTTGCGCGTGTCGATGACGATCGTGTCTGGCTCGGAAATCAGCGCGTTCCAGTCGGCGGGCACGACATAGGTGCCGGCGCTCGTCGCCGGATCAATGTCCTCGACGCCCATGGTGACGATCTCGCGTTTCAGCCGCACCTTCATGCGGTGGAACGGCATGTCCGCGGCTGCGCTGTACTTGACCTCGAGGCCGGCCAGACCGTCGACGGCTTCGATATAACAGATGAGCTCGGCGATCGCGGCTTCGCTGCCGGCGACGGTGCCGTTGATACCTTCATGCGCCAGAAGCAGCGTGCCCTTGATGCCGCGTCCGCAGCAGAAGGCCGCGAGCGGCGCGCGCAGCGTCTCGAAGGCGTCAAGCCGGGCAAACCGGTAGAGCGCGGCGACGCGAACGGGCTGGAATGGAGCGGACTGTGTCATTGCCAGAGCAACTAGACGCTCGTAAAAGCCGTTTCAAGGCGAAACGGGCCTCGGTGCCTGTCATGACCTTGTCGGCGAACAGCCCGTAAGCTGTCCGACAGCGCGTGACATCGCGACACGCCTGGTTTCGTGGACAGGCAAACACCCGTCTGCTAATCGGTTGAAATGACGCCTGCTATAGCTTGATACGGAGAGACAGATGCCCAGCAAGACCGAAAAACTCCTGTCGCTCCTCAACGGCCAGCCGGTCATCCCGGTGCTGAAGATCACCGATGTCGCCAACGCGGTGCCATTGGCCCGTGCGCTGGCACGCGGCGGCCTGCCGGCAATCGAGATCACGCTGCGGACCGCTGACGCGCTGGAAGCGATCCGGCGGGTGGCGGCCGAAGTCGAGGAAGCCATCGTCGGCGCCGGCACCATTCTGGATGCCAAGCAGTTCGACGAAGCAGCCAGCGCCGGCTCGCGCTTCATCGTCAGCCCCGGCATCACCCGCGAGCTTCTGGCCGCCGCCGCCGACAGCGAGGTTCCGCTGCTGCCCGGTGCCATCACGCCCGGCGAGATCATGGCCGCGCGCGAGGCCGGCCTGCGCTTCCTGAAATTCTTCCCGGCCGAGCAGTCCGGCGGCATCGCCTCGCTGAAGGCCTTCGCCTCGCCGCTGGCCGATGTCAAATTCTGCCCGACCGGCGGCATCACCGGCAAGAACGCCGCCGACTATCTCAGCCTGTCCAACGTCATCTGCGTCGGCGGCTCCTGGGTTGCGCCCGACGATCTGGTCAAGGCCGGCAAGTGGGACGAAATCGAAGCCCTCGCCCGCGCTGCCAGCCAGCTCGGGAAATAGCCTTCGCTCACCAGGGCAACGGACCGTTCTCATCGAAATAGCCGCCGGTAGGCCCGCCGGCCTTCAACGTCGCCAGCTGCACGATGATCCCGGCAGCCTGCTGCACTGTTCGGCCACCCTTGTGTGCGTTGAGATCCGTCGCGGTGTAGCCGGGAGCGGCGGCGTTGACCATGATGCCGCGCGGCGAAAGCTCCCGGGCGAAGGCCACGGTGATGGCATTGAGCGCTGTCTTCGAGCTGCCATAGCCCATGACATTCGGCGACTGACTGTTGCCCTCAGCGCGCGCGATCGAGCCGAGATTGCTGCTGACCATGACGATGCGGGCAGCAGGCGATGCCAGGAGCAGCGGCAGGAATGCCTGGGTGACGCGGACTGGGCCGAAGACGTTGACGTCATAGGTGGCCTTCATATCAGCGACATCCTCGCGGCTTGGCGGCCGTTCGTAGCGGCCGTCCGGGCCGAGTGCGTCGACATAGCCGGGCGCAATGCCGGCATTGTTGACCAGCACGTCGAGGCTGGATAGCTGCGCCGTCAAGGCCCTCGCCGCGGCAGCCACACTGTCGTCGCTGGCGACGTCAAGCTCGAGCCATTCGACGTCGAGCCCTTCGTTGCGCAAGGCCTTTGCCGCGGCCTCCCCGCGCTCGGCATCGCGGGCGCCGAGCCAGACCTTGAAGCCTTTTGTCCCCAGCCGGCGAGCGGTCTCGAGGCCGATGCCCTTGTTGGCGCCGGTGACCAGCGCATTCATGCTCGTCGTCATGTCCATGTCTCCTTCTTGGTGACTGGATTTGACGTGCGTCGGCCAATTTCGCGCGCCGGATACTCGCGCCCTCTTGCCTAATCCTCTCAACCGGTTGCGCAGTTCGCATGGATCAGCAATGCTGAAGACATGGAAGAAACCTTGCAGGAATTGATCGCGATCGCCGGCCGCCATGCGCATGGGCGGCGCACCAAAACAGCCATCCCGCGTGTCACCATCGGCCGCAGCGAGGTTCCGACCTCGCCGCTGCCCGAACTTTGCCAACCGACGGCGCTGTTCGTGCTGCAGGGGACGAAAACAGTGCTGATCGGCGACCGCACGCTGCGCTACGGCGCCGGCAGCTATTTCGTCTATGCGGTGGAGACGCCCGCCACCAGCCAGCTGCTCGAGGCGAGCAGCGCCCGTCCTTATGTGGCCATCGCCTTCGCCCTCGATATCGAGCTGATCGCCGCCCTGATCATCGACCACAAGCCGGCGCTCGAGGGCGACAGTTTCGTGACCAACCGGGCCGATGACGAAATGCTCGATGCCTGGCACCGCATGCTGCGGCTGCTCGACCGGCCAGCCGAAATCCCCGTGCTCGCGCCCATGCTCGAACGCGAGATCGCATTCCGCCTGTTGCAAGGTCCGCAAGGTGCGAAGCTGCGCCAGCTTGCGCGTGCTGACGGCCGCCTGTCACAGATCCGCCGCGCCACCGCCTGGATACCATCGCACTACAACGAGCCCATCGACGTGACGGAGCTGGCTGGGCTCGCGCATATGAGCAATGCTTCGTTTCACCGCCACTTCAAGGCGGCGACCGCCATGAGCCCTATCCAGTATCAGAAACAGGTCCGTCTGCTGGAGGCGCGTCATCTGCTGATCGCCGAGCCGGGCAACGCCACGCGTGTCGCCTTTGCCGTAGGCTATGAGAGCACTTCCCAGTTCAGCCGGGAATATGCGCGCCATTTCGGACTGCCGCCGGCACGTGACGCCGCCCGGCTTCTGGCAAAAGGCGAGGCCGCCACGCTGGAAATCGACTGATGCATGTCGCTAAGAAGTGACTATGGGCACAAATGAAAAGCCCGGTCGACTCTCGCCGACCGGGCTTTTTCTCCGGATCCTATCGGTTCCGGATCAGTGGCAGACCTTGACCTGCTCGGTCACCCTGTGATGGTGAACCCAATGCGTGACCAGCTTGGTCCTGCAGTGATGCCTGCCATTCTTGATGATCACGGTTTCGGCTTGCGATGGAGCGATCGCAGCCGATGCTGCAACCAATGCCAGAACTGATGCCAGTAGTATCTTCTTCATGAATATCCCCAGGTTGGAACGCACCCTTACTAACCCGGAAATGGGCCGGCCGTTCCGGCTTCACGAGAAGTTCAGCCGCGCGTGATCTGCAGCGATCGGGGCGCTACATCGATCGCGCCTTTGGGCAGCAAAAAAGCCGCGCCGGTCGCCCTGCGCGGCTTCGGTCATATCTGGCCGGTCCGTTACTTCGTCTGGAAGCGGGCGACCGACATGAACTTGACGGCATTGCCGGTGAAGCGATTGACGTCGGCCACCTCGTTGCTCGGCTGGAAGCCGGCCGTGTAGACCTCGCTCGGCGGCGTATGCACGATATTGTAGGCGTAGCCCGGCGCCGTCGTCGCGCTCGAAACGGCAGCGACGTTCTCACCGCTGGTCAGCGCCCAGCGGGCGGCCTGCGGTGCCGCGGCGACCACCATGGCCCTCGGGCCGGGCTTCTGGTCGCGGGCTGTGGCCCTGGCTTCCTTGCGAGTCGTCTTCACGCCGGCGCCGATCGCGGCGGCCGGATCGGAACCAGCCGGACGGCCGGCGACGGCCTGGCGCGGCGTGGCGACATCGACATAAGACGGATCGTTGAAGGCCGAGCGCGGTTCTTCGGGCAGCGACGCAACCTGATATTCGTCGGCATTGCCGGCCTGGGCGCTGACTTGGGCGTTGGCCTCGTCGAGCACGGCCTTGACGGCATCCGGCTTGGCCGGCTCGGGCCGCGCCGAAGGCAGAACCGAGAACGCATCGGTCGCGGTGCTGCCTTGTTCGGCCGTATCCGCCAGCGCCATCAGCACATCCTTGCTGGGCGGCGGTGCGAGTTCCGCCGGCAGCGTGCGTTCGGGACGCCATGTCGGCAAGGGGATGTTGTTGACGGCAACCTGCGCCGGATCGGCTGCAGCAGCCGCCGATGCCGCGACAGGGTCAGCCTTGCTGAAAGGCATGTTCGCCGGCGCCTGCGCGGTCGCCACGGCCTGTTCGGTGGTCGCCGTCGCGTCCGCCATGGCGAACGGAACATTCTCAGGCTGCGCGCCGACATCGACCTTCGGCCGCGGCGCGAAATCGGGCACCGGAATTTCCTTGGCCGGCAGCGCGGCAATGATCGTTTCCGGCGTATCCTTTTCCGGTTCCGGAGCCTGCTCGTCGGCAATCTGCGGAATGTTGGCGCGCTGCGCTTTGTCAGGCGCGACGATGGCAATGCCAGGCAGGTTGCTGCTCTTGGCGGCAGCGGCCGGCTTCAGGTTTCTCGGCTTGGGCGCGGGAGCAGCCGAAGCGGTCTGGGCATCGGCGCTGTCATCGGCCTCGTCGTCGCCGCCACCGCCGAAGAAGGCAGAGAGGAACCCGCCGGATTTCTTGCTGCTGCCGCCGGCGCTGGCCATTTCGATGTTGGGTGTGCCGGAGCCCTTGCGGGACTTGTAGGACGCAAGCGCCTGTTCATAGCCGGGCAGCGGCCGGCCGTCGCTTGGCACATGCAGCGTCTTGCCGTTGGGGAACAGGCTGACCAGTTCCTGGCGGCTGATGCCGGGCCAGTGGCGCACATTGCCGACATCCATATGCACGAACGGCGAACCGGAGGTCGGATAGTAGCCGACGCCACCGCCCTGCATCTTGAGGCCGATGTTGCGCAGCTTCTTCAGCGGCACGCCGGGAATGTAGAAATCCATCGCCTTGCCGAGCATATGCTGGCTCTTCTCGGCGACACCCCGGCTGCGGCTGCGCAGCATCGAGTTGGTCGACGGCGAACGGTAGCCGCACACGACCTGGATATAGTCGGTGGCGCCGCTTTGGCGATATGCCTCCCAGACCAGGTCCAGCAGGCGCGGATCCATCTTGGTCGGCTCGTTGCGGCGCCAGTCGCGCAGGATGATGTTGATCTTGCGCAGGCCCTCGGGATCGTAGCGGCCATTGCGCTTGTAGACGATCTCCGCCTTCTCATGCGTGTGGAGGTGGTAGAGCTTCAGCGAACGAACTTCGGCCTGGGCGCCCGTGGCGACCGCGGCAACCAAACCAAAAGCGACAATCACCGCTGCCAGCCATCTCGGCCAGACGCTCAAATGATGATGCCGCCCGTTTGTGAGTCGTTCGATTCTGTTCAAATCAAAAGGCCTTGCAGGCTGCCGTTTGTCCCCGGATTTGCCCAAACGGACGTGTGGTTTTCACATCCGAATATCGATCCTAATGGTTAATCATCGCTTATTGAAGCCGAAATGCGGTAACACCATGGCGATATCCCGTCAAAAATTGTTCACAAGGTTTCTTGGTAAACCGCTGGTTTAGATCAGGATTCCGGCTTTGGCCGAACACGATCTGTTACCGTTAGCCTTAATGCGTGAACAGAGCTGTCCACAGGCTTGCCATATTCCAGTCGAACCCTCCGATACAGGGCCAACTCTGGCATTGCAAGCTGGTCCCGGCCTTGCGGCGGAAGCGTGATCGCGACCTTCAGTCCAGGTGGGGTGCAAACGAACAGACAGAATCCGGATCGATGGATGGAACCCGCTCTAGGAGGCGAGCCGGTCGACGCGACCGGTTTCCGGGTCGATGCCGTATTCCTTGAGCTTGCGGTAAAGCGTCGAGCGGCCGATGCCGAGGCGGCGCGCGACTTCGCTCATCTGGCCGTTGTAGTGGTCGATGGCGAGCTTGATCATCTCGAGTTCGACGTCAGCCAGCGCCCGCACATTGCCGCGTTCGTCGAGCGCCCGCAGCGTACCGAACCTGGGCTGAAGCACGGCTGGCCGGTCCGGCTCGGCCATCGGGATGGAATCGCCGTCCGCGATCTCCTCATCGCGCGGTCCTGGAGCAGATGAAAAATGCGGTGCCACATCGTCCGTTTCGAGATTGACGGTGCCTTCCACCTGCGCCCGGATCTGTGGGAAATCATCGACATCGAGCACGTCGCCGTCACACAGCACCGAGGCGCGGAAGACGGCGTTTTCGAGCTGCCTGATGTTGCCCGGCCAGTCATAGGCCTGCAGCACGGCAAGGGCTGCCGCCGAAATGCCTTGCAGGCGGTGGCGCGGGTCGGCGGGCGCCACCTTTTCCATGAAGTGCGTGACCAGATGCGGAATGTCGTCGCGGCGGTCGCGCAGCGGCGGCACGAAGATCGGATAGACGTTGAGCCGGTAGAACAGATCCTCGCGGAACTTGCCGTCCTTGACCTGCTGCAGAAGATTGCGGTGCGTCGCCGAAATCAGCCTGATGTCGACCCTGACGGTCGAGCGGCCACCGACCGGATCGACCTCGCCGTCCTGCACGGCGCGCAGCAGCTTGACCTGTACGTCGAGCGGCAAATCGCCGATCTCGTCGAGGAACAGCGTGCCCGAATGCGCTTCGACGAACTTGCCGGTGTGCTTGTCGGTGGCGCCGGTGAACGAGCCCTTCTCATGGCCAAACAGGATCGATTCGACCAGATTGTCGGGAATGGCGCCGCAATTCACGGTAACGAACGGTTTCGAGCGGCGGTCGCCGGTGCCCTGGATGGCGCGCGCCACCAGTTCCTTGCCGACGCCGGATTCGCCTTCGATCAGGATCGGGATGTTGGAGGCGGCTGCTTTCTGTCCAAGGCGTATCACCCTGTCCATGGCCGGACTGTGGGTGATCATGTCCCTGAAGGTCAAAAGCCCGCCGCGCTTGCGCGATGTGCGCTTGACCTCGCCCTCGACTGCCTCGACCTTGAGCGCATTGGCGATCGACGCCTGCAGCCTGTCGGGCGACGCCGGCTTGACGACGAAATCGAAGGCGCCGTGCCGCATCGCCGACACCACGGTTTCGATGCCGCCCTGCGCGGTCTGGACGATGACCGGGACGGTGATGTCGCGTTCGCGCATCGCCTTCAGCACGCCGATGCCGTCGAGACCGGGCATGACCAGGTCGAGGATCACCACCGAGACGTCGCGGGCGCCGGGTCCGTCGAGCACGTCGAGGCCGGCGGCGCCGCCGTCGGCGACGATTGCCGTGTGGCCGAAGCGCGTCACCGCGGCCTCGAGCAACCGGCGTTGCACGGGATCGTCATCGACTATGAGTATGGAACCTGTCATGACTTTCTCAGTCGCCCGCTCGAAATCCCCATGGATCATCTTGGCACAGGGTTCTAAATAAGGTTTCAAAAAACCCGGTGAACGAATTGCTTAGGATTTGACCGGCTTCTCTGTTCCCCCTTGAATTCTCTCTCCTTGATGCAAAGAAGGTATTGTCGATGCGCATGATGTTTGGTCGGCGGCTTGCGGCACCAGCGTCCGGTCAGGGCGCGGCCGAGCTTGGCGATCTGCCGGAATGGAACCTTGCCGACCTCTATGCCGGCATGGAAGCCCCGGAACTGAAGCGTGACATCGCCAGGGCCGCCGCCGACGCGATCGCTTTCGAGAGCCGCTGGAAGGGCACGCTCGCCGCCGAGGCCGGGCGCGGCAGCACCGGCAAGCTTGGCGAGGCGCTGGTCGCCTACGAGGCGCTGGAGGAACTGATCGGCCGCATCGTCTCCTATGCGGGCCTGGTCTACGCCGGCAACACCGCCGATCCGCAACGCGCCAAGCTCTATGGCGATATCCAGGAGAAGATGACCGACGCCAGCGCGCATCTTCTGTTCTTCGCGCTCGAACTGAACCTGATCGAGGACGCCGCGATCGAAGGCGCACTGGCCAGCGATTCCGCTTTCGGCCACTACCGGCCCTGGGTGCTCGACCTCAGAATGGACAAGCCCTACCAGCTCGAGGACCGCGTCGAGCAGCTTTTCCACGAGAAGTCGATCACCGGGCGCGGCGCCTGGAACCGCCTGTTCGACGAGACGATGACCGACCTCCGCTTCGACATCGATGGCGAGGAACTGACGCTGGAGCCGGCGCTCAATCGTCTGCAGGATGCCGACAGCGAGGTGCGCCGCCGCGCCTCCGAGGCGCTGGCCGCGACCTTCCGCAAGAATTTGCGCACCTTCACGCTGATCACCAACACGCTGGCCAAGGACAAGGAAATATCCGACCGCTGGCGCGGCTTCGAGGACATCGCCGATTCCCGCCATCTCGCCAACCGCGTCGAGCGCGGCGTGGTCGATGCGCTCGCCACCGCAGTGCGCGAGGCCTATCCGCGCCTGTCGCATCGCTACTACGCGATGAAGGCGCGTTGGCTCGGCATGGACGTGATGAACCACTGGGACCGCAACGCGCCGCTGCCGGAGACACCGCAGGCGGTGATCGGCTGGGACGAAGCCAGGAACACAGTGCTGTCCGCCTATCAGCGCTTCTCGCCAGAGATGGCCGAGATCGCCCGCACCTTCTTCGACCGCAACTGGATCGACGCCCCGGTCCGCCCGGGCAAGTCGCCAGGCGCTTTTGCGCATCCCACCGTGCCGTCGGCCCACCCCTATGTGCTGCTCAACTACATGGGCAAGCCGCGTGACGTGATGACGCTCGCGCATGAACTCGGCCACGGCGTGCACCAGGTGCTGGCCGCCGGCCAGGGCGCGCTGATGGCCTCGACGCCGCTGACGCTGGCCGAGACGGCTTCCGTCTTCGGCGAGATGCTGACCTTCCGCTCGCTGCTCGAGCAGACCTCCGACCGGCGTGAGCGCAAGGCCATGCTCGCCCAGAAGGTCGAGGACATGATCAACACAGTGGTGCGCCAGATCGCCTTCTACGAATTCGAGCGCAAGGTGCATGCCGAGCGCCGCAACGGCGAACTGACGTCCGACAGGCTCGGCCAGTTCTGGCTGGAAGTGCAGGCCGAAAGCCTCGGTCCCGCGATCAAACTGCGCGACGGCTACGAGGTGTTCTGGACCTACATCCCGCACTTCATCCACTCGCCCTTCTACGTCTATGCCTATGCGTTCGGCGACTGCCTGGTGAACTCGCTCTACGCCGTCTACCAGAACGCCGAACGCGGTTTTCAGGACAAGTATTTCGAGATGCTGCGCGCCGGCGGCACCAAGCATCATTCGCAGCTTCTGGCGCCCTTCGGCCTCGACGCCACCGACCCCGCCTTCTGGCAGATCGGACTTGGTGTCATCAGTGGCCTGATCGACGAACTGGAAACGCTCGACGGTTGAGACCTCCGCCTGCGAAAAACAGTTTCGCCGGAATGCATGTTTGGGCCGCACTATTCCTGCGCTAAATATTTGTTCTTGAAGAACTCTCGACGGACGTTTTCCCGTAGCTTTCCGCAAGCTCTATGATAGCCTTCGCCGCAAGCTCAGCCGGAGCGCATGCGGATCGGCGAGGGAAAATCTCAGCCGGACGTGACGCTCAGGCGAACGCGACGACGGCCGTTGGCCATGGGCAAGCAAAGCCGATCGCCGACCGCTCGAACCGAAGCCGGCTGTTCTGCGAACCCGCGGAACCATCATCGAGTAGTCCATCGCCAAAGGTCATGACCCACGGCAGACGGATCTGACTGGAGAGAGACAATGGGCACTTTTTTCTATGTGGTCCTGGCGTTCCTGGTAGGCGTGTTGGTCGGCTGGTTCATCTGGGGTCGCCTGCGTGGTGAGCTTGACAGTCTGCGCGGCGACCTCGACCGCACCCGCAGCGAGCGCGACCGGCTGCGCGCCGACAGCGATCGCCTGACCGGCGAACTCAATGCATGCGGCAAGACCCGCGCGGACCTCGAGCGCCAGTTGCGCGACGCGCAGGCTTCGACGGGTGGCGGAGCAAAGGCCGCCAGTCAGCCGCCGGCAGCCCTGTTGTCGACGCCGGCCGCGGCCAAATCCGCTCCGGCGGCAGCCAAGCCAGCGCCTGCCAAACCAGCCGCGAAGGCCGCGCCGGCGAATGCCACCACCGCCAAGTCGGCAGCACCGAAGCCAGCGGCCGCTAAACCCGCCGCGAGCAAACCTGCAACCGCCACGGCTTCGGCGGCGAAGAGTTCGCCCGCGCCCGAGCCAGCAGCCGCCAAGAAGGCTGCACCGGCGGCAGCCAAGCCAGCCGCAGCCAAGCCAACGGCGGCCAAAGCCGACAATCTGCGCCGGCTGATCGGTATCGGCCCGGTCAACGAAAAGCTGCTCAAGGCGCAAGGCGTCACCAGCTTCGCCCAGATCGCCGCCTGGACCGCAGCCGACATCAAGCGGATCGAGGATGTGATGAACTTCGACGGCCGCATCGCGCGCGAACGCTGGATCGAGCAGGCCAAGCTGCTCGCCGCTGGCAACGAGGCGGAATTCGCCAAGCAATTTCCGACAGCCGGAACCGCCAGCAACACCTGAGCCACACAGGCAGACTGTTAAATCGGCGGGGCCAGAAAGCCCCGCCGATTTGTTTTGGCAGGCAAGGCCGCCAATAGGTCGGCTTTGAGGGGCAAGGTGCCGTTCCCTCGATTGCACGCGGGCGGCCCCCCATATAGAGCGGTCAACGGCTTCATCGATCCCGGTTCCCATGTCCCTGCCCGCCGCCATTTTCCGCAACGACGAAAGCGCGCGCCAGCTCGTTTTCGACCGGCCGGCCGACATCATCGTGGCGCATGAGGCAAAGGACTTCCCGGCGGCATTGCAAGCAGCACAGGCCGCGCACGATGCCGGCAAATGGCTGGCCGGCTATTTTTCCTATGAGGCGGGTTACCTGCTCGAACCGAAACTCGTTCCCTTGCTGCCGAAGGGACGCCGCGCACCCCTCATCTGCCTCGGTGTCTTCGACGCGCCGGCAGAAGAGGCGGTGCCGCCGCGCAGCACAGCGGCGACCAATGGCCCGATCTTCGATGCAAGGGCGGCCTGGTCGTTCGAGGATTACGAGAAGCGGTTCTCGCGGCTGCACCAGCACATCAGGCAAGGCGATTGCTACCAGGGCAATCTGACCTTTCCGGTGCAGGCGCAATGGTCCGGCGATCCGCTCGCCGCCTTCGATGCGCTGACCGAACGCCAGCCGGTGAAGTATGGCGCGCTGGTGGCGCTGGGTGACCCGATCGTGCTGTCGCGCTCGCCCGAACTGTTCTTCGAGATCGATGCCGCGGGGATGATCGAGACCCATCCGATGAAAGGTACGGCACCGCGCGGTGCGACCAAAGCCGAGGACGAGCGGCAGAAGACCTTCCTGCGCAATGACGAAAAGAACCAGGCCGAGAACCGGATGATCGTCGACCTCCTGCGCAACGACATCTCGCTGATCAGCGAGGTCGGCACCTTGGAGGTGCCGGAACTGTTTCGCATCGAGACCTACCCGACCGTCCACCAGATGGTGAGCGACGTCAGGGCGAAGCTGCTGCCGGGGCTCTCGATCCGCCAGATCCTTGCAGCACTCTTTCCCTGTGGCTCGATCACCGGCGCGCCGAAAATCCGCGCCATGGAAATCCTGCACGACCTGGAGGGCACGCCGCGCGATGTCTATTGCGGCGCCATCGGCTGGATTGCACCTGGCGGCACGATGCGCTTTTCCGTGGCGATCCGCACCATCTCGCTCTTTGCCAGCGGCGAGGCCGTTTACAATGTCGGCGGCGGCATCGTCTTCGATTCGACGCCTGAGGAGGAGTATCAGGAGTGTCTGCTCAAAGCCCGCTTCGCGACGGGGACACCGCCGATTTCGAGCTGATCGAGACCATGCGCTGGCAGCCCGAGACTGGCTTCCTGCGCTTCGATCGCCACCTTGCGCGCCTCTATGGCTCGGCTGCGGAGCTTGGCTTCGCCTGCGATCCGCAGGGAATGGGCGCGGTGCTGGGCAACGCCATCGACGGCTCCCGAACCGCCATGCGCACGCGGCTCGCCTTGGCGCGCAACGGCGAAGCCACCGCCTCGGCGCAACCCTATGAACCGCTCACCGCCGACAAGGTCTGGATACTACGGCTGGCGCGGACGCGGCTTGATTCCGGCGACACGCTGCTGCGCCACAAGACCAGCCGGCGGCAGCTCTACACACACGCCCGTTCCGAATATCTCGTCACCCAGGCCGACGAGGTGATCCTCGCCAATGAGCGTGGCGAAATCTGCGAAGGCACCATCACCAATGTCTTCGCCGATTTCGGCGATGGCGTGCTGGCAACGCCCCGGCTCGATTGCGGCCTGCTGCCTGGCGTATTGCGCGCCGAGCTTCTGGATGAAGGCCGGGCGCAGGAAGCGATCTACAGCTATGACGATCTGAAGTCGGCCAAGGCAGTCTTTGTCGGCAATTCGCTGCGCGGCTTGATCCCCGCAAGGCTGGCGTGACCAGGAGAATGCCATGTTCGTCGTATCGCTGAACTACAAGGTGCCGCTGACCGAGATCGACCAACTGCAGGCGGCGCATATCGAATGGCTGACGGCCTGCTATGCGGAGGGTGTCTTCATTGCCTCCGGGCCGAAGAAGCCGCGGACCGGCGGCGTCATCGTCGCGCAATGCCCGCGCGAGATCCTCGACGCCAGGCTGGCTGCCGACCCCTTCGCCAAGGCAGGCGCCGCGGACTACGATGTCACCGAATTCCTGGCCAGGATGACCGCCACCGGTCTCGACGCTTTTAAGGAAGCTT
Organism: Mesorhizobium sp. P3_A8; assembly: GCF_056402995.1. Classification (NCBI taxonomy): domain Bacteria; kingdom Pseudomonadati; phylum Pseudomonadota; class Alphaproteobacteria; order Hyphomicrobiales; family Phyllobacteriaceae; genus Mesorhizobium; species Mesorhizobium sp. P3_A8. The sequence continues at coordinate 275,963 of NZ_JBFUGI010000003.1, forward strand.
GAGCTTGGTCGAGGCCCTGCCCACCCATACCCCCTATGACGGCTCGTCGAAGCTGTTCAATATCGGCCTGAAGCCGCTCGACCCCGCAAACTGGATCGAGGTCGACAGCCATCTCCTGCCCTATCTCGCCGAGAAGCGCCGGCTTTATGCCGAAATCCCCGAACGGGTCTTCGTCGAAGAGGACGGCACGCGCGACGCCCAACGGGAAGTGCTAGACTTGCTCGGCGCGTATCTGCCGGAGCGCTTTCCGAACACCCATCGCCGCACCGATGCGGGCATCGAGGTCGTGGGCGCCGCGAACCACCCTGCTTTGCCTTCGGACCTTGCCGACGCGCCGCTGGTCGCAGCCTCGCTGCTGGTGCAGGAAGACCTGATCCTGATGCGCCGCGACGACAGCGGCTGGCGGCTCGCCGCCGGTTCCCTGTGCTTTCCCTCATCCTGGTCGCTCACCGAAAAATTCGGCAAGCCGCTGCAGCAGATCCACGAGCCCGTGCCGGGCTTCGGTCCGGGCACGCGCCCGGCCGCATTGATCAACCGCATGTTCGACGGCCTGCAGGGCCAGGCGGTCGAACGCTTCAACTGGTCGATCCAGGCCGACAATGCGCTCTACCATCCGCTGTCCAATGTCGAGCGCATCGACCGCGCCACCAACCGGCCGACACGCTTCCCCGACGGAGACGTCAAAGCGCATGCCTTCATCCGCGTCGAGCGTCAGACGCTGCGCAAGCTGCCGTCCTCACGCGACATCCTGTTCACCATCCGCATCCATCTCGACCCACTTGCCGTACTGGCGCGGCACCCCGACCGGGCGACCCTCGCAGTGTCCTTTGCCGCCCAGCTCGAAGCGCTTGATCTCGACCAGCTCGACTATAAGGGCCTGACATCAGACCGCGACCGGCTGATCGAACTTTTGAACACGATGACGCGCTGAGCCACGCTACAGGCTGCCCGCCAGGAAATCGACGAATGTCCTTGCCCTGGCGCTCGCCTTGCGTCCGGCAGGAAACAGCGCCCACAGTTCAACAGGTGGCAGCGCCCAGTCGACCAGGATCGGCCGCACAGCGCCGCTGCGCAGGTCCCGGTCGAACATCCATTCGGAGCCGACCGTGAAGCCGATGCCGGCAAGCACCGCCTCACGCACTCCTTCGGCCGACGTCACGCGCAGCCGCCCCTGCCCAGCAAGCGAAACCTCTTCGGCGCCTCGCCGGAACGTCCAGCGATTGGAGACGCCTGCCTGGACGAAAAGGATCGCCTCGTGCCGCGACAGCTCATCCGGCGCCATGGGTTCGCCCTCGCGCGCGAGGTAGGAGGGTGCCGCCACCACGAGACGACGACAGGTGGCGATCTTGCGCCCGATATGAGCGGCGGCGAAGCTTTCACCCAGACGCAGCATGACATCCACCCCTTCCTCGACGAGGTCGACATTCCTGTCGTCCATCGCCACCTCGACGTCGAGCTTCGGGTGAGCGTCCAGAAAGGCTTTCAGCCGCGGCACGACATGCAGGCGGCCGAAGGTTACGGAAGTGCCTATGCGCAGCAAACCGGTGAGTGCCGCCGCCGCGCCCCGCGCCGCGTTCTCGGCTTCGTCGGCTTCATCGACCGCACGTTTGGCGCCTTCGTAGAAACCCAGGCCGGCGTCGGTCGGCGACAGACCTCGGGTGGTGCGCGACAGCAGCCGCACGCCGAGCCGTTCCTCTAGCTGCGCGATCGCCTTCGAGACGGCAGGCTGCCCGACGTGCAAATGCCGTGCGGCGGCCGAGAACGAACCGGTTTCGACGACCCGTATGAAGGTGTTCATCGCTGCCAGCCGATCCATCTATTCTCTCCAGGAATTAGTTATATGGCAATTATCGATCTACCTGAATGATTTTGGAATAGCCAATTGCCCTGATGTCAAATCCATCCAGCTATTCGGAGAAACAAAATGGGCAAGCTCAAGAACAAGGTCGCCATCGTCACCGGCGCCGCGCGCGGCATCGGTGCGGGCATCGCTAAGCGGTTGGCGGCGGAAGGCGCCGCCGTCGTCGTCAACTACGCCACCAGCCATGAAGCCGCCGAACGCACGGTGAAGGAGATCGTCGCCAGCGGCGGCAAGGCGACCGCGGTTCAGGGCGATGTGGCCGAGGCCGCCGATGTCGAAAGAATTTTCGAGGCTGCAACGATCGCATTCGGCAAGCCAAGCATTCTGGTCAACAATGCCGCCACGGCGGTCTTCGGCGCCTTCGAGGAAGCGAGCGAGGCGGACTATCGCCGGTTGTTCGACACCAACGTGCTGGGCACCATCCTGACCATCAAGGCGGCGATGCGGCACTTCCCTAAGAGCGGCGGCAGCATCGTGAACATCGGCACGATCAGCAGTTGGAACCCGGTGCCAAACACCAGCCTCTATTCCGCGAGCAAGGCGGCGATCGACACGCTGACCCTCAGCCTGTCGAGGGAACTTGGGTCGCGCAATATCCGGATAAACATCGTGGCGCCCGGCTACACCCATACCGAAATGACCGAGGGCATGGTTGGCACCGATTTCGGCAACATGCTGATTGCCGGCGTCCCACTTGGTCAGCGCTTCGGTAAGCCCGAGGACATTGCTCCGAGCGTGGCCTTCCTCGCCTCGGATGAGGCGGCCTGGCTGACCGGCGAGCGCATCAGCGCATCCGGAGGCGCTCGCTGATACAACGCCGGCTCAACATTCGCCATCGGGCAGGCCGCGGCCTCCCGATGGCATCGACGAACGCCTCCGACACGGGCCAGCCCGAGCGTTTTCGCTGCTTTTCCCTTTATTGTGACAATGATCTATGGTTTGTCGCGCGGCGGCCAGGCTGCCGTGGTGAAGCGTTGTCCGAAGGAGTGCTCGATAAAATGGCGAATGAAAACTGGCCCGTTTACGGTGAGATCACCGGCCCCGTGGTGATGATCGGCTTCGGCTCGATCGGACGGGGAACGCTGCCGCTCATCGAACGCCATTTCAAGTTCGACAAGTCGCGCATGACGGTCCTCGACCCACGCGATACCGACCGCAAGCTGCTCGACGAGCGCGGCATCGCCTTCGTCCAGGAAGCGGTGACCGAGAAGAACTACAAGAAGCTTCTGACGCCGCTGCTGACCAATGGCGGCGGCCAGGGCTTTTGCGTCAATTTGTCGGTCGATACCGGCTCGGTCGACCTGATGCGCCTCTGCCGCAAGCTCGGCGTGCTCTACATCGACACCGTCGTCGAGCCGTGGCTCGGCTTCTATTTCGACGCCAAGGCCGACAATGCCAGCCGCACCAACTATGCGCTGCGCGAGGCGCTGATCAAGGAAAAGCACGACAGGCCGGGTGGCGCCACCGCCGTCTCCACCTGCGGTGCCAACCCCGGCATGGTCTCGTGGTTCGTCAAGCAGGCGCTGGTCAATCTCGCCGCCGATCTTGGCCTCGAATTCTCGGAGCCCGCGCAGGAGGACCGCGAGGGCTGGGCCAAGCTGATGAAGAAGGCCGGCGTCAAGGGCATCCACATCGCCGAGCGCGACACCCAGCGCGCCAAGAAGCCGAAGCCGATGGATGTGTTCTGGAACACCTGGTCGGTAGAGGGCTTCATCTCCGAGGGCCTGCAGCCGGCCGAACTCGGCTGGGGCACGCATGAGAAGTGGATGCCGAAGAACGGCAAGAAGCACAAGCACGGCTCCAAGGCCGCGATCTATCTGGAGCAGCCCGGCGCCAACACGCGCGTGCGCTCCTGGTGCCCGACACCAGGCCCGCAATACGGCCTGCTGGTGACGCATAACGAGGCGATCTCGATCGCCGATTTCTTCACCGTGCGCTCCAAGAAGGGCAAGGTCCAATACCGCCCGACCTGCCACTACGCCTATCACCCCTGCAACGACGCGATGCTGTCGCTGGACGAGATGTTCGGCGCCGCCGGCAAGCCTCAAGCTGTGCACCATGTGCTCGACGAGAACGAGCTGGTCGACGGCGTCGACGAGCTCGGCGTCCTGCTCTACGGTCACGACAAGAATGCCTACTGGTACGGCTCGCACCTCTCGCTCGCCGAGGCGCGCAAGCTGGCGCCCTATCAGAACGCCACCGGCATGCAGGTCACCTCCGCGGTTCTGGCCGGCATGGTCTGGGCCCTGGAAAACCCGGATGCCGGCATCGTCGAGGCCGACGAGATGGACTACAAGCGCTGCCTGGAAGTGCAATCGCCCTATCTCGGACCGGTCGAAGGCCATTACACCGACTGGACGCCGCTCGACAAACGCCCGGGGCTCTTCCCGGAGGACCTCGACCGCAGCGATCCGTGGCAATTCCGCAACATCCTCGTCCGATAGCACGCAGCAGAACACGCCTCCCTGCCTTGCAATCGCCCGGAAATCGGGCGATTGAAGGCATGCGGACTGAGGAGAGGATTTTCATATGAACATTGCGCGCAAGATTGTTTCGATGAGCGTTGCAGCAGTTGCGTTGGCGGGGCTTACTGCCTGTACGACCAGCGGCCCCAGTGAGCCGCCGATGGCAGCGGCGCCGAAAGGCGTCGAAGGCTCGTGGATCGACGGCACGGGCAAGGCGCTTTCGACATTCAACGGCGGAAAATACAAGACTGTTTCCGCCGAAACCGGAGAGCCGTTCGCCGAGGGCACTTACGCCATGACCGGCGCCACATCGCTCGAGATCACCGGCACCTCGTTGATCCGCCACACGCAGATCAACACCAACTGCCTGATGGTGTCCATCAATCAGCTCAACTGCACGGACTCGGCCGGCAAGAACTTCGTGTTTACGCGTCGTACTTGAACCAACGCCGATCAGGCATAAAGATTGGGACGGCGGCCACTGGCCGCCGTCCTTTTTTGCGCCGGCAAAATCTTCCGGTTTTGCGCTCGCAAACAACCCCCGGGCATTTCCGCTTGCGTCAGCCGGAACGCGATGGGAACATGGTCAAAACGCTGGCTGTTATACCCCAGTCAAGCAAAGGCGCTAAACGCCTCTGGTCAGCCTACCGGGAGACGAAGATGAAGAAGCTTGCCGCCATTGCCGCCCTGTCCGTATCGACGCTTGGCCTGTCGGCCGGCGCATCCTTTGCCGACTACACACTGAACATTTTGCATTTCAATGATTGGCACAGCCGCATCGAAGGCAACAACAAATATGAATCGACCTGTTCGGCCGACGAAGAGACCAAGGGCGAATGCATCGGCGGCGCCGGCCGGCTGATCACGGCGATCGCCCAGGAACGCAAGAAGCTCGAAGGCCAGAACGTGCTGCTGCTCAATGCAGGCGACAGCTTCCAGGGATCGCTGTTCTACACCACCTACAAGGGCGCCGTGGAAGAGGAGTTCCTCAATCAGATCAAGCCCGACGCGGTGACGCTCGGCAACCACGAATTCGACGACGGCGAGAGCGCGCTGGTGCCTTACCTCGACAAGGCGAAGTTCCCGATCGTCAGCGCCAATGTCGTACCCAACGACAAGTCCGGCGCGGCCAGCAAGATCAAGCCGTCGATTGTCGTCGAGGTCGGCGGCCAGAAGATCGGTATTATCGGTGCCGTGACCAACGACACGCCCGAACTCGCTTCCCCCGGCCCCAACATCGCCATCGCGGACGACGTCAAGTCGATCACCGCTGAAGTCGAGAAGCTGAAGGCACAAGGCGTCAACAAGATCATCGCCGTGACCCATATCGGCTATAACAGGGAGCGCGACGTCATCGCCAAGATCCCGGGCATCGACGTCGTCGTCGGCGGCCACAGCCACACGCTCTTGTCGAACACCGATCCGAAGGCGGCAGGCCCCTACCCGACGATGGTCGACAACCCCGACGGCTACAAGGTGCCGGTGGTGCAGGCGGCGTCCTATTCGAAATATCTCGGCGAGTTCAAGATCGTGTTCGACGACAATGGCGTCGTCAAATCCGCCAGCGGCGACCCGATCTATCTCGACAAATCGATCACGCCCGATCCCGCCGTGCTCGCCCGCATCAAGGAGCTCGGCGCGCCGATCGAGGCCCTGAAGAACAAGGAAGTGGCCGAGACCACCGACGTCATCGACGGCAGCCGCGAGAATTGCCGCACCAAGGAATGCGCGATGGGCAACCTCGTCTCCGACGCCATCCTCGACCGCGTCAAGGGACAGGGCGTCGAGATCGTCATTTCCAATGGTGGCGGCCTGCGCGCTTCGATCGACAAGGGCACCGTCACCATGGGCGAGGTGCTGACCGTCCTGCCGTTCCAGAACACGCTGGCGACCTTCAAGATTTCCGGCAAGGACCTGGTGGCAGGTCTCGAAGGCGGCCTCAGCCAGATCGAGGACGGCGCCGGCCGCTTCCCGCAGGTTGCGGGCCTCAAATATTCCTTCGACAAATCGGTCGCGCCCAATGCCGGCCGCGTCAAATCCGTCGAGGTGATGGAGAACGGCGCCTGGACACCGATCAATCCCGACAAGGACTATCTCGTCGCCACCAACAACTATGTCCGCCAGGGTGGCGACGGCTACAAAATCTTCGCCGAAAAGGCCAAGAACGCCTACGACTACGGTCCGGGCCTTGAGCAAGTGGTGGCCGACTATCTCGGCGCCCACCGACCCTACACGCCCAAACTCGACGGCCGCATCACCGAGATCGCCGCGACAGTCGCGGCGGCGCCTGCCGCCGAGCCTGCCAAGCCAGCCGAACCGGCAAAGCCCGCGGATGCGGCTCCGGCAATGCCCGCATTGCCCGCCAACTCGGGCGATATCGCCAACACACCACCGGCCATATCGACGGAGGCAGCGCCTCCGCCACCGGCCCCGCCGGCTCCAGCGGCTCCAGCACCTGCACCAGCCGAGCCGGCAAAACCGGCAGAAGCGGCACCAGCGGCACCGGCACCGGCGCCGGCAGAACCCGCGAAGCCAGCCGAAAGCAGCCATGTCATCGTTGCCGGCGACACCTATTGGGATCTGGCCAAGAAGGCCTATGGCGACGCGACGAAGTGGAAACAGATCTATGACGCCAACAAGGGCCAAAGGCCCCACCAGCTCAAGCTTGGCGCGACGCTGACCATCCCGGCCAAGTAATCTCGCTTCGCCTTTTCAGGAATGAAACCCGCCTGGGAAACCGGGCGGGTTTTGCGTTTTCGGCCTAAGGTGCGGCCAGACGCGGCATTGAAAGCCCGCGCAAGATGGTTAGGTTCGCGTCTCCTGGAGAAACCCGTATGACGCTTTCCACCCCTGTCGATCCCAAAGCCGCGAAAGCCCTCGGCCCGCAGCCGGCCGGGCATCCGCCGGTCAAGACTGGCAAGATCGGCGTCATGCTGGTCAATCTCGGCACGCCTGACGGCACCGATTTCAAGCCGATGTGGCGCTATCTCCGCGAATTCCTGTCCGATCCGCGCGTCATCGAGCTCAACAGGGCGATCTGGTATCCGATCCTCTACGGCCTGGTGCTCACCACGCGGCCGAAGAAGTCGGGCGCCAACTATGCCCGGATCTGGAACCGGGAGAAGAACGAGTCGCCGCTGCGCACCTACACCCGCGCCCAGGGCGAAAAGCTGGCCGAGGCGTTGCGCGACCTGCCCGATGTCGTCGTCGACTGGGCGATGCGCTACGGCAATCCTTCGACCGCCAGTGTCACTGAGAGGCTGGTGGCACAGGGCTGCGACCGTATTCTTTCGTTCCCTCTCTATCCCCAGTATTCGGCAACCACGACGGCAACCGCCAACGACCAGCTGTTTCGCGCTTTGATGAAGATGCGCCGCGCGCCTGCCGTCCGCAGTGCGCCGCCTTACTATGACGAGCCGGTCTACATCGAGGCGCTGGCACGTTCGATCGAGCAGCATCTGGCGACGTTGGATTTCGAGCCGGAGGTGGTCATCACCTCCTATCACGGCATCCCGAAGCCCTATTTCGAGAAGGGTGATCCCTATTATTGCCACTGCCAGAAGACGACACGGCTGTTGCGTGAACGGCTGGGCTGTGATGACAAGAAACTGATCATTACCTTCCAGTCGCGCTTCGGCGCACAGGAATGGCTGCAACCCTATACCGACAAGACGGTTGAAAAGCTGGGCCAGGACGGCGTGAAGTCGATCGCCATCGTCAATCCCGGCTTTTCCGTCGACTGCATCGAGACGCTGGATGAGATCGGCCGGGAAGTGGCCGAGACTTTTCATCACGCCGGCGGCAAGAACTTTGCCCACATCCCTTGCCTCAACGACAGCGCCGAAGGCATGGCGGTGATCGAGGCGATGGTGCGGCGTGAACTGTCCGGCTGGGTCTAGGAGAAATTCCAGGAAAAGTGTGAACGGTTTTCCGTCCGGAATTTCGTCAACCAGAGAGTTAGAGCGGCTTGCCGCTCTAACACCGGAACAACGCTCGCTTCGGGGCGTTGAACGGCACCCTCCGGAGAACTTGATGCCCCGCAAACTCGACCTCAGAACTGGCCGGCCCGTCTGGTCCGCCTATCGCGCCCCTGCCGTGCCGACGTCGGCACTGACCCGCGACGCCAAGACCGACGTGCTGATCATCGGCATGGGCATCAGCGGCGCCATGATGGCCGAGGCGCTGACGGCGGACGGCCATGCGGTGATCTGCATCGACCGGCGCGGGCCGCTGAAGGGCTCGACGCCAGCGACCACAGCACTGGTGCAGTTCGAAATCGACCAGCCGCTTTCGACGCTCTCGAAGATGATCGGCAAGACCTCTGCGCAACAGGCCTGGCGACGCTCGCGGCTAGCCGTGACCAATCTTGCTGGCCGTATCGCGGAACTTGGCATCAGCTGCGGCCCAAATCGCACCCAGTCACTCTATCTGGCAGGCACGGTGCTGGGTCCGTCGGAACTGCGGGAGGAAGCCGACGCGCGACGGCAAGCTGGCATCAGGGCGACCTATCTCACGCCGGCGCCGCTGGCCGAGCGATACGGCATCGACCGGGAAGGCGCCATCCTCAGCCACGACAACATCGCGCTCGACCCGCGCAAGCTGACAGCCGGGCTCCTGCTCGAGGCTCTGGAGCGCAAGGCGCGCTTCTACGCCCCCGTCGAAGCGACGGCGATCAAGGACAGTGCCGACGAGGTGGTTGTCACCACAAAGGACGGTCCGACCATTACGGCGCGACATGTCGTTTTGGCCACCGGCTACGAACTGGTCGACATCGTACCGGCAGCCGCCCACCAGATCATCTCGACCTGGGCGATCGCGACGCGCCCGCAGCCCCAAAAACTCTGGCCGGGTGCGGCGTTCATCTGGGAGGCGTCGGATCCCTACCTCTACATGCGCGCGACGGCCGACGGCAGGGTCATTTGCGGCGGCGAGGACGAGGATTTTGTCGACGAGACGCGGCGCGATGAACTGATTGCCGACAAAAGTGCCCGCATTGCCGAGAAGCTAAACCTGATGTTTCCGCATCTCGACGTAAGGCCCGAATTTGCCTGGACCGGCTCCTTCGGCACCACGTCCACCGGCCTACCCTATATCGGCGCCATCCCCAGGCATCCCTGCATCCATGCCGTGATGGGCTATGGCGGCAATGGCATCACCTTTTCGCAGATCGCTTCCGAGATTGTCTCGGCTTCGATCAAGGGACTTGCAGACACGGATGCAGAGCTGTTCGCCTTCAACCGGTGAGTGCAAACCGACAAACAATCCTTCATCACCTGATTGTAACGCGCCTGAAACACACTTAAGTCTTTGGTGAAGTCGGCTGCGCGGGAACGGCTCTCGCGGTCCGCTTCTGAGGGAGAGCCAAATGGGTTTCGGTGGTTTTGATATTGCGATTGGTGCACTTGCGCTTCTGGTACTGGTGCTTCTCATCAAAGGCATCAGGACTATTCCGCAAGGCTACAATTATACGGTGGAGCGTTTTGGCCGTTACACCAAGACACTGAGCCCGGGCCTCAATTTCATCTTCCCGTTCGTCGACCGCATCGGCGCCAAGATGAACATGATGGAGCAGGTGCTCGACGTTCCAAGCCAGGAGATCATCACCCGCGACAACGCCATTGTCGGCGTTGACGGCATCGCCTTCTTCCAGATCCTCAACGCAGCGCAAGCCGCCTACCAGGTTTCCGGTCTGCAGAACGCCATCCTCAACCTGACGATGACCAACATCCGTACCGTGATGGGCTCGATGGACCTCGACGAACTCCTGTCCAACCGTGATGCCATCAACGAGCGGCTGCTGCGGGTCGTCGACGAGGCGGCGCATCCGTGGGGCATCAAGATCACCCGCGTCGAGATCAAGGACATCAACCCGCCGGCCAACCTCATCGAATCGATGGGCCGCCAGATGACCGCCGAGCGTAACAAGCGCGCGCAGATCCTGGCCGCCGAAGGTCTCAAGCAGTCGCAGATCCTCGAAGCCGAAGGCCGCAAGGAAGCCGCCTTCCGTGACGCCGAGGCCCGCGAGCGCTCGGCCGAGGCCGAAGCCCGCGCCACCCAGGTGGTGTCGGAAGCGATTTCCAAGGGCGATGTACAGGCGCTGAACTACTTCGTTGCGCTGAAATACACCGAAGCACTTGGCAGAATCGGCACGGCCACCAACAGCAAGATCGTGCTGATGCCCTTCGAGGCGTCATCGCTGATCGGCTCGCTCGGCGGCATTGGCGAGATCGCCAAGGAAGTCTTCCGCAGCGAGGGCACGACCGGCGCGCAACGCCAGACCGCTCGCCCGCCGGTCGTGCGTCCAACCGACAATTGATGTCTCCAACAGAGGAGAACGCCATGCTCGACCGCATCGTTTCCGAACTCGGCCCGTGGAACTGGATGGTTCTCGGCTTCGTCCTGCTGGTGATGGAAGTTATCGCGCCCGGCATCTTCATGCTGTGGATCGGCATCGCCGCGCTTCTGATCGGCGCCGCTTCGCTGCTGCTCTGGGATGCCGGTTTCTGGACCTGGCAGGTCCAGGTCCTCACCTTCCTGGCGCTGTCGCTGGTCTCGGCCTTTGTCGGCAAGAGGCTGGTCGGCAGCCGCAATGATCCGACCGACCAGCCGCTGCTCAACCGGCGCGGCGCGCAGATGGTCGGCCGCATGGCGACGCTTGCCGAACCGATCGCCAACGGCCGCGGCCGCATTAAGCTCGGCGACACGCTATGGCGCGTCTCCGGTCCGGACCTGCCGGCCGGCACGCAGGTTCGCGTGACAAGTGCGGCCGATACGGACCTGGAACTGACGGTGGAACGGGTCTAAGCGGCGCCAATGCGCAGCAGGTCATGGAAGTGAACCACGCCTAGCGGCATGTTGTTCTTGGTCACCACCAGCGCGCCGATATTGTACTCATTGAGCAGCGCGATCGCCGTGCCGGCAAGCGTCTGCGGGTCGACCGTCTTGGGCGTGCGGGTCATCACCTCGTCGACGATGACGTCGGCCAGGTGGCGGTGCAGGTTGCGCGCGACATCGCCGTCGGTGATGATTCCGGCCAATTCGCCATTGGTGTCGACGATCAGCACGCAGCCGACCTTCTTCTGTGACAGCGTCATCACCGCTTCCGGCATCTTGGTGCCGAGAAGCGCCAGCGGAATCTGGTCGCCCACCCGCATGATCTCGGAGACCAGTGTCAAATTGGCGCCGAGCTGGCCGCCGGGATGGAAGGTGCGGAAATGGTCCGGCGTGAAGCCGCGCGCCTCGAGCAGCGCGATCGCCAGCGCATCGCCGATGACCAGTTGCAGTAATGTCGATGTCGTCGGCGCCAGGCCGTGCGGGCAGGCCTCCGGGGTGCGCGGCAAAAGCAGCACGACGTCGGCCGCACGCGCCAGCGCCGATGTCTCCCCAGCGGTTATGGCGATAAGCGGAATGGAGAAGCGCCTGGAATAGGCAATGATGCCCTTGAGTTCGAGGCTTTCGCCCGACCACGACATGGCGATGATGGCATCGTCCTTGGCGATCATGCCGAGATCGCCATGGTTGGCCTCGACGGGATGAACGAAGAAGGCCGGTGTGCCTGTAGAAGCCAGCGTCGCCGCGATCTTCGAACCGATATGGCCGCTTTTGCCGACGCCGGTGACGATCAGCCGGCCTTCGATCTTCGAGATCATGTCGACGGCCTGCGCGAAAGGCGCGGCCAGCCCGTTCTCGAGCGATTCGGCCAAGGCGGCGATCCCGGCCTGCTCGGTTGCCACCGTTCTCAGTGCCGAATCAATCGACGCTTGCCTGTCCAGGGGCTTCTTATCCAAGGATTTCGCATGCATGGGTGATGCGATTAGCGCTTTGCCGCCCGCCTGTCCAACAGAAATGGCTGTGGCGCCCTGGGGGCAGAGACCTCGGACGCGCCGCTCGATCCCGCAAACAGCGGCACTTTAACCGGATGAACGATCGCTGCCTCAACCCTCCGTTAACCATCCCCATTTACGGTTCGGTAAGTATGGCGCGCATAGCGCCGCGCAAGCAGTGGTGGCGATGTCCGGGGCTCAGCCAGAAAAATCGAGAGGACGACAGGGCAAGGCGGTCTGCGCCCTGCTGCTGGCGACCAGCATGCTTGCCTTGCTGCGCCCGAGCGCCCTTCATGCCCAGGAAACCGAGCTGCGCGGCGAGGTTTCCGACTCGGCGATCCTGTCCGACCAGCAGCGCAAGGCAAGGCAGCTCGCCCTTGCCACCCAGGGCCAGCAGACACCGGCCAACGCCGCGCAGGACAATACGCCGCCGCCCACCTATTTGCCGGCCAGCGCAGGCGCCGTCCCCGACGACACCGGCACCGATGCCGCCACCGGCAGCGTTTTCGATCCACCGCAGGCGACCGACGACACGGCCACCGACAATGCAACGCCGCCCAAGCCTCGCCGCCGCCCATCGAGCGCCAGGCAGAACGCGACGGATCAGGACAAGGCCAAAGCGGGCATCAAGACGGCCGACAAGTCGAAAAAGAAGAAAAAAACGACGGCTGCAGCCACCGACACCACCGCTTCAACGACGGCCTCGACGACGGACGCTGCCGGTACGACCGACGCTGATGAGGAGACGGCCAACCGCCGTGCCCTCACCGTCGACAGCGCTGACAGGCAGAAGCTCGACCCCGGCGCCGAGCGCACTGCTGCCATCGAAGGCCAGAACAAGAAAGCCGAAGAGGATCCGTTCGCGCCGACCGGCGTCAAATGGGGCTCCTTCATCATCCGGCCGTCGATCGAACAAGGGCTGACCGCCACGACGAATGGCGATTCGAGCAGTGCCGGCACATCGGCACTGCTGTCGGAGACGGCGCTGCGCTTTTCCGCCGTTTCCGACTGGCGTGAAAACTCCGCCACCATCGACGGCTATGGCCTGTTCCGCGAAACCGTGTTGGGCTACCCGGTTCACAATGCGCAAGGCCGCATCGAAGGCCAGCTCAATGTCGACCTCGATAACGAACTGCGCGCCATCGCCAAGCTCGGCTACGAAGCCGTGCCGGAATCCGCATCGTCGCCCGATGCCATTGCCGGCGTCAGCAGCCAGCCTCTGCGCCAGACGATCGACGGCAGCCTCGGCGTCGAAAAGCATGTCGGCAAGATGCAGTACACGCTGACCGGCGCGGTCTCGCACGACTTCTATGGCGACGCCGAGCTTTCGGACGGCACGTCGCTGTCGCAGAAGGATCAGGACAACACGCTCTACACAGCGACCTTGCGCACCGGTTACGAAATCTCTCCGGCCCTCACCCCGTTCACCGAAATCGAAATCGGCCGCCGCGCCTACGATCAGCGCATCGACAATGAAGGCTTCGAGCGCTCCTCGACGCGGCTCGGCGCCCGCGCAGGCCTGCAACTCGACATGGGTGAGAAGCTGTCGGGCGAATTCTCGGCCGGGTGGCTGAGGGAAGCGATCGACGACAAGAACCTGGACGCGATTTCGGGCGCCACCCTCAACGCCGACCTCAAATGGTCGCCGGAGCGCGGCACCACGATCGGCCTGACCGGCAAGACCACCGTCGAGACCACGACCACATCAGGGGAAAGCGGCGATATCCTCTACTCCGGCCGCCTGACCGGTGAACGCCAGATCCGTGCCAATCTGACCGCAAATGCGGCGCTCGGCCTCGACTGGCGCCACTATGTCGGCATCGATGGCCATGACCAGATCTTGAGTGCCGAGACAGGGCTGACCTGGTGGCTGAATCGCTATGCCGGTCTCACCACAAGGGTGAGGACCGAGAAGCTGACCAGCAACCTGCCCGGCCGCGACTACACCGCCAACAGCATCTATCTCGGCCTGAAAGTGCAGCGCTGAGGACGCCCGAGCTTCGTGGGGCCTAGAAGGTCGCCTCGCGGCGCTCCGACGGCTTCATCTCGTCGAGCAGCGTGCGGATGACGCCGGCCATGTTCTCGTTCATGTCGCTGCGCCACAGCGCGAAGGCGACATTGGCCTCGACAAAACCTTCCGGCGAACCGCAATCGAAGGTGCGGCCCTGATAATGGTAACCGTAGAAGGCCTGCTGCTTTTCCAGCTTCAGCATCGCATCGGTGAGCTGGATCTCGTTGCCGGCGCCCTTTTCCTGGCCTTCGAGGATCTTGAAGATTTCGGGCTGCAGGATGTAGCGGCCGTTGATGTAGAGGTTGGAGGGTGCCGTGCCGGTCTTCGGCTTCTCCACCATCTCGGTGATGCGGAAGCCGTGATGCGTATCCTCGCCGCGGCCGACGATGCCATATTTGTGGGCCTCTGCCGGGTCGCATTCCTGCACGGCGATGATGTTGTTGCCGGTTTCCTCGTAGAGCTCGACCATCGACTTCATGCAGCTCTTTTCCGACTGCATGATCATATCGGGCAGCAGAAGCGCGAACGGCTCGTCGCCGACCAGTTCGCGCGCGCACCAGACGGCATGGCCAAGGCCCATCGGCACCTGCTGGCGGGTGAAGCTGGTCTGCCCCGGCGCCGGCTGCAGCCGCTGCAGGCGGGCAAGCTGCTCGTCCTTGCCACGCTGGGCCAGCGTGTCGTAGAGCTCGAACTGGATATCGAAATGGTCTTCGATGACCGCCTTGTTGCGGCCCGTCACGAAGATGAAATGCTCGATACCGGCTTCGCGCGCCTCATCGACAACATACTGGATGACCGGCCGGTCGACGACGGTCAGCATCTCCTTGGGAACAGCCTTGGTGGCCGGGAGGAACCGCGTGCCGAGACCGGCGACCGGGAAAACTGCCTTGCGAACTCTCTTCATGCTTTCAATTATCCGTTTGCTGCCCGGCTCCGCAATCCCTGTATCGCGACATTTTCACGCCGGAATTGAAGATTACTGGAACGGGTGAGGGAAACTTCCACCGGTTAAAGCATCGAGGGTGTCTTTTCGTTCCAGGCGACACCTATGGTAAACTAATTCCTAACCCGGTTCGGCGATGAATGGTCTTTCCTGAGACAGAGAAGGAGGAAAAGATGTCCGTTCGCAATGCCGCAAAACGTTTCACCAGCGTCATGACGGCCGCCAGCCTCTCGCTCGCTCTGCTGATGCCTGCCGGACCAGCCTTCGCCGACGCCGGTTTCCGGCAATGGGTCGCCGGCTTCCGCGCCACCGCGGTGGCGGGTGGCGTTTCGGGCGCCGTTTACGACCAGGCTTTCCGGGACATCAAGGAGCCCGATCCGGTCGTGCTGGAAAAGGCACGCACCCAGCCTGAATTCACGGCACCCGCCTGGGATTATTTCGACAATCGCGTCCACGACCAGTCCGTCGCCGTCGGCCAGCAGATGGCCAAGAAATGGAAGCCTTGGCTGGACAGGATCGAGGCGCGGTTCGGCGTCGATCGCTACATCCTGCTCGCCATCTGGTCGATGGAATCGAACTATGGCGAGATCCTCAAGCGTGACGACATCATGCGCAATGTCGTGCGCTCGCTGGCGACGCTCGCCTATGGCGACCCGAAGCGGTCGAAATATGCCCGCACCCAGCTGGTCGCGGCGCTCAAGATCCTGCAGACCGGCGACATCGACGAAAGCCATTTGATGGGCTCCTGGGCCGGCGCCATGGGCCAGACCCAGTTCATTCCCACCAGCTACCAGCACTATGCCGTCGACATGGACGGCAACGGCAAGCGCGACATTTGGAATTCCATCCCCGATGCGCTGGCGACATCAGCCAATCTGTTGAAGAAGAATGGCTGGCAGGCCGGCAAGACCTGGGGCTACGAGGTCACGATACCGGCCGGAAAACTGCCCGCCGGATCGAAGACGCTGGCGCAATGGCAGGCGCTCGGCGTCGCCAGGGCCAACGGCAAGCCGTTCAAGTATCCCACCGACAAGGCAACGCTGAAAGTGCCGGATGGCCGTGGCGGGCCGGCCTTCCTGATGATCAGGAATTTTTCCGTCATCAAGGCCTACAACAATGCCGACAAATATGCCCTGGCGGTCGGCCTTCTTGCCGACGAGATCGCCGGCTCCAGTGGGCTCGTGCAGGACTGGCAGCGGCCCTTCACCAAGCTCTCCTTCGAGGAAAGGCAGGAGTTGCAGAAGCGGCTGTCGCAGCACGGGCTCTATGACGGCAAGTTCGACGGCAAGATCGGTGACGGCACGAAAACAGCCATCATGACCTATCAGGCAAAGGTCGGCTTGACCCAGGACGGCTATCCGAGCATGGAAGTGCTCAAATGGCTCAGACAAAAATAGGGCCTGTTACCGACTAGGGAGGAATGTTTGGTCTGGGCTAAGCGCATTGGGACGTTCGTTCGTCGCATGCCGGTGCTGATCCTGGCCATCGTCGTGCTCGCCGTTGCCGTCGCCGGAGCCTTCCATGCGCCGGCCATGGCGCAGGAGCAGCCGCAGCAAAATCGTGGATGGTCGTTGCGCGACCTTCTGTTTCCGCGTCGCAGCGAGCGCGTCGAGCCACCGCTCGACATCCAGAAGGCAAAGCCGAAGCCACGCAAACCCCGGGTCCCACGTGCACCCGTCGAACCACAAGTGCCGATAGTTGAGAAGGCGCCGGACGCTCGGACTGTGCTGGTGGTCGGCGACTTCATGGCGTCCGGCCTCGCCGAAGGCCTGGACACCGCCTTTGCCGACAATCCGGCCGTCCGGATCATCGTTCGCTCCAATGGTTCATCCGGCTTCGTGCGTGATGATTTCTACAACTGGCCCGAACAGATCAAATCGTTGATCGAGACCGAGAAACCGGCCGCGGTGGTCGTCATGCTGGGCTCCAACGACCGCCAGCAGATGAAGGTGGGGGATCTGCGCGAGCAACCCCGGTCGGAGAACTGGACCAAGGAATATGAACGCCGCACCGACGAACTCGGCAAGGCCATTGCCGACGCAAAGGTACCTTTCCTGTGGGTCGGCATGCCGGCCTTCCGCGTGCCGAAGATGACCTCCGACATGCTGGCCTTCAACGATATCTACCACCAGGCCGCCGAAAACCATGGCGGCGAATTCGTCGATGTCTGGGACGGCTTCGTCGACGAGAACGGTGCTTTCATCACCACCGGCCCCGACATGAACGGCCAGCCGGTGCGGCTGCGCGCCGATGATGGCATCAACGTCTCCAAGGCCGGCAAGCGCAAGCTCGCCTTCTACACCGAAAAACCGCTAGCCAAGATCCTCGGCCTGGCCGCACCCGGCAGCGTGGCTCCGGCGACAGCACCCGCGGGTGCCCCCGTCGAGGCACCGGCGCCGGCCGCCGCACCCATCGTCATCGACCGTACCGTACCGATGCTGCTCAGCGACCCGGCGCTCGACGGCGGCACCGAACTGCTCGGCGCCGCGCCGCCGGCAAAGGCCAATCCGGCTCTTCCCGGCGAAAGACTGGTGATCGAAGGCAAGGCGCCTCAGGCTTCGCCCGGTCGCGCCGACGATTTCGCATGGCCGCCGAAGGCGGAGCCGCCGGCGACGGCCGCGGCAGCCGACACGACGACGGCGATCACCCCTTAATAGCTTGGAGCTCTCCGAGACCGTACGGTCTCAGCGTGGCAGGACGCTCGTCCCCATCAGCGCCTCGTCGATCGAGCGCGCTGCCTGGCGGCCCTCGCGGATCGCCCAGACGACCAGCGACTGGCCGCGGCGCACATCGCCCGCCGCATAGAGCCGGTCGACGCTGGTCAGGTAGTCGCGGTCATTGGCCTCGACATTCCGGGAACGCCGGCTGTCGGTGGTGATCTTCATCTCGCCCTCCAACTCCTTCGCCACGCCAGCGGCCGCCGGTCCGGCAAAGCCGATGGCGATGAAGGCGAGATCGGCGCGGATGACGAATTCGGTGCCCGGGATCGGCTTGCGCTTGTCGTCGACCTCGCAGCATTTGACGCCGGTCAGCTGGCCTTCTTCGCCGATAAATTCGAGCGTCGCCACCTGGAACTCGCGCTCGGCGCCCTCGGCCTGAGAGGACGAGGTGCGCATCTTGGTCGCCCAGTAGGGCCAGACCGAAAGCTTGTCTTCCTTCTCCGGCGGCTGCGGGCGGATGTCGAGCTGGGTGACGCGCACCGCGCCCTGACGGAAGGCGGTGCCGACGCAGTCGGACGCGGTATCGCCGCCGCCGACGACGACGACATGCTGCCCGCCGGCGATGATCGGATGCGACGGCCATGCCACCGACTGGATCGGCTCGCCGCCAACGCGGCGGTTCTGCTGCACCAGATAGGGCATCGCATCATGCACGCCGCCGAGGTCGTCGCCCGGAATTCCGGCCGCGCGCGGCGCTTCGGAACCGCCGCAATAGAGCACGGCGTCATGTTCGGCGAGCAACTCGGCGACAGGCTTGTCGACGCCGACATTGACGCCGCAATGGAAGGTCACGCCCTCGCCCTGCATCTGCTCGATACGCCGGTCGATATAGTGCTTCTCGATCTTGAAGTCCGGAATGCCGTAACGCATCAGCCCGCCCGGGCGGCTTTCGCGCTCATAGACATGGACATCATGACCGGCGCGGCCGAGTTGCTGGGCCGCCGCCATGCCGGCCGGGCCGGAACCGATGATGGCGACCCGCTTCCCGGTCTTCTTCTCCGGCGGATAGGGCCTGATATGGCCAGTCTCATAGGCCTTGTCGGCGATCGCCTGCTCGACCGTCTTGATGGCAACCGGGATGTCCTCGAGGTTCAGCGTGCAGGCTTCCTCGCAAGGTGCGGGGCAGATGCGGCCGGTGAACTCCGGGAAATTGTTGGTCGAATGCAGGTTGCGGATCGCGTTGTCCCAGTCCCTGTTGTAGACGAGGTCGTTCCAGTCGGGGATCTGGTTGTGGATCGGACAGCCTGTCGGCCCGTGACAGAACGGGATGCCGCAATCCATGCAGCGCGCGGCCTGTTTCTCGACCTCCTTGTCCGACATCGGCAGCGTGAACTCGCGGAAGTGCCGGATACGATCGGAGGCCGGCTGGTACTTGTGCACCTGCCGGTCGATTTCGAGAAAGCCTGTTACCTTGCCCATGGTCCAGTTCCTGCTGTCCAGATGGTGCGGGTTTCGCCGCACCCGTTAACCTCTTGAGGCAGCCATGGCAAGCTTGCGCCCGAGGTCAAATTGACGATGAAGATGGGCCGGGAAGCCTGGGCTCCCCGGCAATTCTCATAAGCCTATTCGGCCGCGACGCCCATGCGCATGCGTTCCATCTCGATCAGCGCACGGCGGTATTCGACCGGCATGATCTTGCGGAATTTCGGCCGGAACGTCGTCCAGTCGTCGAGGATCTCGCGGCCGCGCACCGAACCCGTGAAATGAACGTGGTTCGAGATCAGCTGGTAGAGCCGTTCCTCGTCATGGCTGGTCATGTCGCCCGAGACGTCGACGCGGCCCTTGTGGTCGAGATCGCCGCCATGGTGCAGCAGCCTTTCCATCAGATCGTCTTCTTCCGGCACCGGCTCCAGCTCGACCATCGCCATGTTGCAGCGTTCGGCGAAATCGCCCGCCTCGTCCAGCACATAGGCGACGCCGCCCGACATACCGGCGGCGAAGTTGCGGCCGGTCTTGCCGATGACGACGACGATGCCGCCGGTCATGTATTCGCAGCCATGGTCGCCGACGCCTTCGACGACGGCGGCGACGCCTGAATTGCGCACCGCGAAACGCTCACCGGCGACACCGGCGAAATAGGCCTCGCCCTCGGTCGCGCCATAGAGCACCGTGTTGCCGACGATGATGGACTCGGCCGCAACGATCTTTGCCTCTTCCGGCGGCCGGATGATGATGCGTCCGCCCGACAGGCCCTTGCCGACATAGTCGTTAGCGGCGCCGACGAGCTCAAACGAGATGCCACGCGCCAGGAAGGCGCCGAAGGACTGGCCGGCGGTGCCGGTGAGCTTCACCTGGATGGTGTCCTCGCGCAGGCCCTTGTGCTTGAAGCGCTTGGCGACTTCGCCCGACAGCATGGCGCCGGTCGAACGGTCGACATTGCGAATGTCGACCGCGATCTTGACCGGCTGCTTGCTCTCAAGCGCTGGCTTGGCCAGTTCGATCAGCTTGCGGTCGAGCACATCGTCGATCGGGTGCTTCTGCCGTTCGGTCCAGTGCACCGCTTCGTGCGGCGCATCGGGCTTGTAGAACATCCTCGAGAAGTCGAGCCCGCGCGCCTTCCAGTGCACGATCAGGTCGCGCTTTTCCAGAAGGTCGGTATCGCCGATGATCTGGTCGATATGCGTGAAGCCCATCTCGGCGAGCAGCGCCCTCACCTCTTCCGCGACGTAGAAGAAGAAGTTGATGACGTGCTCGGGCGTCCCCTTGAAGCGCTTCCGCAACACCGGGTCCTGGGTGGCGACGCCGACAGGGCAAGTGTTGAGATGGCACTTGCGCATCATGATGCAGCCGGCCGCGATCAGCGGCGCGGTCGAGAAGCCGAACTCGTCGGCACCAAGCAGCGCACCGATGATGACGTCGCGGCCGGTGCGCAGGCCGCCATCGACCTGCAACGCAACGCGTGAACGCAAGCCGTTCAGCACCAAGGTCTGGTGCGTTTCGGCAAGGCCCATTTCCCAGGGGCTGCCGGCATGCTTGAGCGAGGTCAGCGGCGACGCACCGGTGCCGCCATCGTAGCCCGAGATGGTGATGTGGTCGGCGCGCGCCTTGGCGACACCGGCCGCAACCGTGCCGACCCCGACTTCCGACACCAGCTTGACCGAGACGTCGGCCGCCGGATTGACGTTCTTCAGATCGTAGATCAGCTGCGCCAGATCCTCGATCGAATAGATGTCGTGATGCGGCGGCGGCGAGATCAGGCCAACGCCCGGCGTCGAGTGCCGGACCTTGGCGATGGTGGCGTCGACCTTGTGACCGGGCAACTGACCGCCTTCGCCAGGCTTGGCGCCCTGCGCCACCTTGATCTGCATGACATCGGAATTGACGAGGTATTCTGCCGTCACGCCGAACCGACCCGAGGCGACCTGCTTGATCGCCGAGCGTTCCGGGTTCTTGCCGCCGCCGGGCAGCGGCAGGTAGCGGTCAGCCTCTTCGCCACCCTCGCCGGTGTTCGACTTGCCGCCAATGGCGTTCATGGCGCGTGCCAGCGTCGTGTGCGCCTCACGCGAGATCGAGCCGAACGACATCGCCCCGGTTGAGAAGCGCTTGACGATGTCGGCCGCCGACATGACGTCGTCGAGCGCGACCTTCTTGCGCCCGGTCTCGTCGGCCAGCTTGATCTTGAACAGGCCACGGATGGCCTGGGCACGCGCGGTCTCGCTGTCGATCTGCGCGGAATACTCCTTGAACGTCTCCCACGAGCCCTGGCGCACGGCATGCTGCAAGGTGGCGACCGCGTCGGGCGACCACATATGCGCCTCGCCGCGCATGCGGAACAGATATTCGCCACCGACTTCGAGGCTGTTGCGCAACACCGGGTCATTGCCGAAGCCCTCGGTGTGACGGCTGACCGTCTCGCCGGCGACTTCTTCCAGCCCAACGCCTTCGATCAGCGTCGCGGTGCCGGTGAAATACTGCTGCACGAAATCGGTCTTCAGCCCGATGGCGTCGAAGATCTGCGCGCCGCAATAGGACTGGTAGGTCGAGATGCCCATCTTCGACATCACCTTGAGGATGCCCTTGCCGATCGACTTGATGTAACGCGACACCACTTCGTAGGCGTCGACCTCCTCCGGCAACTCGCCGCGCTTGTGCATGTCGAGCAGCGTGTCGAAGGCGAGATAAGGATTGATCGCTTCGGCGCCATAGCCGGCGAGGCAGCAGAAATGGTGCACTTCGCGCGGCTCGCCGGATTCGACGACAAGGCCGACCGAGGTGCGCAGCCCCTTGCGGATTAAATGATGGTGGACTGCTGCAGTCGCGAGCAGCGCCGGAATGGCGATGCGGTCCGCGCCGAGCTGGCGGTCGGACAGGATGATGATGTTGTAGCCGCCGGCGACCGCCGCTTCCGCCCGCTCGCACAGCCGGTCGATGGCGCCCTGCATGCCGGCTGCGCCCTCGCTCGAGCCATAGGTGATGTCGATCGTCTTGGTGTCGAAACGGTCTTCGGTGTGGCCGATGGAGCGGATCTTTTCGAGATCGCCATTGGTCAGGATCGGCTGGCGCACTTCGAGCCGCTTGCGGCGCGAATTGCCGACCAGATCGAAAATGTTCGGCCGCGGCCCGATGAAGGACACCAGGCTCATCACCAGCTCCTCGCGGATCGGATCGATCGGCGGGTTGGTGACCTGGGCGAAGTTCTGCTTGAAATAAGTGTAGAGCAGCTTCGACTTGTCCGACATCGCCGAGATCGGCGTATCGGTGCCCATCGAGCCAACGGCTTCCTGGCCGGTGGTCGCCATCGGCGACATCAACAGCTTGGTGTCTTCCTGGGTGTAGCCGAACGCCTGCTGGCGATCGAGCAGGCTGACATCCTTGCGCAGCGCGCGCGGCTCGACCGGCTTCAGATCTTCGAGAATGAGCTGCGTGTTGGCGAGCCAGGTCTTGTAGGGATGCTTGGTCGCGATCTCCGACTTGATCTCCTCGTCGGGCACGATGCGGCCCTTGGCAAGATCAATCAGAAGCATGCGGCCGGGCTGCAGCCGCCACTTCTTGACGATCCTCTCCTCCGGCACCGGCAGCACGCCGGCTTCCGAGGCCATGATGACGCGGTCATCGTCGGTGACGATGTAGCGTGCCGGGCGCAGTCCGTTGCGGTCGAGCGTGGCGCCGATCTGGCGGCCATCGGTGAAGGCGACCGCCGCTGGCCCATCCCATGGCTCCATCAGGGCTGCATGGTATTCGTAGAAAGCCTTGCGATCGGCATCCATGAGCTTGTTGCCGGCCCAGGCTTCCGGGATCAGCATCATCATGGCGTGGCTGAGGCTGTAGCCACCCTGGAACAGGAACTCGAGCGCATTGTCGAAGCAGGCCGTGTCCGACTGGCCGTCATAGGAGATCGGCCAGAGCTTCGAGATGTTGTTGCCGAACAGTTCGGAATCGACCGAGGCCTGGCGCGCCGCCATCCAGTTGTTGTTGCCGCGCACGGTGTTGATCTCGCCATTGTGCGCGACCATGCGGTAGGGATGCGCCAGCTTCCATGATGGGAAGGTGTTGGTCGAAAAGCGCTGGTGGACGAGGATCAGCGCGGTCTCGAAGCGCTGGTCCTTGAGATCCTTGTAGTAGGCCCCAACCTGGTAGGCCAGGAACATGCCCTTGTAGACGATGGTGCGCGCCGACAGCGACACGCAATAGGCGCCGATGTCCTTGTTGTCGTTCTCGGCATAGATGCGGCCGGATATGACCTTGCGCAGCAGATAGAGCCGGGCCTCGTACTCTTCGTCGTCGGTAATGTCTGGTGTGCGGCCGACGAAGATCTGGCGATGGAATGGCTCTGACGCAACGATATCAGGCGCCTTCGACAGCGACGAATTGTCGACGGGCACGTCGCGGAATCCGAGCAGCGGCAGCCCTTCGGACTGCGCCGATTCGGCGATGATGTCCTCGATATGGGCGCGCAGCGCGGCGTCCTGCGGCATGAACCAGTGTCCGACGCCGTACTGGCCCGCCGCTGGCAGTTCGATGCCTTGCGCCGCCATTTCCTCGCGGAAGAACTGGTCGGGAAGCTGCACCAGCACGCCGGCGCCATCGCCGACCAGCGGGTCGGCGCCGACGGCGCCGCGATGCGTCAGGTTTTCAAGCACGGCAAGGCCGTCCTTGACGATCTGATGCGACTTCACGCCCTTCATGTTGACGATGAAGCCGACGCCGCAGGCGTCATGCTCGTTGCGCGGATCGTAGAGGCCCCGAGGGGCAAAACCGGTTTGGCCAATGTCGGTTCGGCCAATGGCGGTTCGCGACGTATTTTTGACGGCAGCCGCTTTCGTCTGCGCGGCCTGGCCGTTCGTCGCAGAGAGCGTCATGTCCGTCATTGTCCTGTCCTCCATCCCAGCCCTTCAGGCGCTGGCCATTCTTCGGTCGCTGATTTGCCTCGGCAAGCGCTTGGCTCACCCTGATCCTCAGGCGGCTTTCCGCACGGTTCGCATCTGGTATCGTACAGGCCAGCGTCTGGCCGTCCACCTGTCGCTCGCAGCAACAGCCGGAGAGGCCAATATGTTACGCCAATCCAGCCTGTTTTGTGCGACAAAATAAGACAGCACTACTGTCCTAAATTTTTATGGCAGAATTCCCCGACGCACACAAGACCGATTCACAAAAAACTTGGGGCTCCCGCGACATAAAATGTCGTGAAGTTGAGGAAAAACGTAAGCTTCCGTCGTCGATCCCGACCCGTTCGGCTTGGCTGGCTTTAACGGTTTTCCGGCATCTGGCCCTTGCGGTTGGCCTCTGAAACCAGTCAACTCCGCACCGATTTCCCCCAAACACAGGCAGACGCATGTTCTTCGCTTCCGACAATTGGGCAGGCGCCCATCCCAATATCGTTGCCGGCCTGTCGGCCGCGGCCGGCGGCTTTGCCACCGCCTATGGCGACAGCGCATTCGACCAGGCGGTCTACACCAAGTTCAGCGAGATTTTCGAACGCGAGGTCGCGGTGTTCTTCGTGGCGACCGGCACCGCCGCCAATTCGCTGTCGTTGACCACCTTCAACAAGCCCGGCGGCATTTCGTTCTGTCATCGCGAATCGCACATCGTCGAGGACGAGTGCGGCGCGCCGGAGTATTTTTCCGGCGGCTCGCGTTTGCATGCCATTGACGGCGCACTGGGCAAGATCGACCCGCACAATCTGGAGCGGACCATCGGCCGCTTCGCTCCGGAAATCGTCCACTGGGGACGGCCTATGGCGGTTTCGATCACCCAGTCGACCGAGGTTGGCACCATCTACGGCCTGAATGAGATCGAGACGATTTCGGCCATCGCCAAACAACATTCCGTGCCGCTGCACATGGACGGCGCCCGCTTTGCCAATGCGCTGGTTGCGCTCGACACGACGCCGGCCGAAATGACCTGGAAACGCGGTGTCGACATCCTGTCCTTCGGCGGCACCAAGAATGGCTGCTGGTGCGCCGAGGCGATCGTGCTGTTCGACCTCGACCGCGCCAAGGAATTGGCCTTCCTGCGCAAGCGTGCCGCGCAGCTGTTTTCGAAGTCGCGTTTCGTCGCCGCGCAGTTCGAAGCCTATTTCAAGGACGGCCAATGGCTCGACACCGCCCGCCACGCCAACGCCATGGCCGCGCGCCTCGCCGCGGCAATCGAGGATTCGGCCCACGCCAAGCTGGCCTGGCTGCCGCAAGCCAACGAGGTGTTCGCTGTGATCAAGAAGACCGAGGCCGACAGGCTGCAGGCGGCGGGTGCTGCCTTCTACGACTGGCACAAACCGCATGGCTTTGACGGCCATATCGGCGAGGACGAGTTGCTCTACCGCTTCGTCACCAGCTTTGCCACGACGTCAGAGGACGTCGACCGCTTTGGCCAGTTGATCGCCTGAGCCCCGAGATCGTGAGCAAGCAAATGACCAAGCCGCCTCTTGGCTCGACAATGCGGCTGGTCCGTCCAGCACCAAACGTCCTTGGCTTCTACGATGGCCGCATCGACGGCGCTCGCGCCTGGTCGGACGCACCAAACTGGCTCGACGATGGCGCCTATGCGCTGGGCATATGCACCTACGCTATCGTCGATGGGTCGCAGGCGCTTGTCTATGACACACACATTTCACTGCCCCATGCCCGTTTCATCAGGCAAACGCTTGAAGCCATGGGGGTAACCTCGATCCGGGTTGTGCTCAGCCACTGGCATGACGACCATATTGCAGGCAACGAGGTGTTCCAGGATTGCGAGATCATCGCCAACGACCTGACGGCCGCGGCCCTGGCGAGCAACCGCGCTGAAATAGAAGGTGGCAGTCCGCCGATCATGCCGCTCGTCCTGCCGAACAGGACTTACGCCGGCAGCCTCAGCCTGATGGTTGGATCGATCGCGGTCGAGCTTCACCAGGTCGAAATCCACAGCCATGACGGCAGCGTGCTGCTCATGCCCGGCACCGGCCTGCTGCTGGCGGGCGACACGCTCGAGGATCCGATCACCTATGTCGCCGAACCGGAGCGGCTGGCCGAACATTTGATCGATCTCGAACGCATGGCCGGCTGGAAAATAAACCGGATACTCCCCAATCACGGCTCCCTGGAAGCAATCGAGGCGGGTGGCTATGACACAAGCTTCATTGCAGCGACGCAGGCCTATGTCGGCAAGCTGCTTGCCTGTAGGCACCAGCCCGATCTGGCAAGGCAGGATCTGAGAACGTTCGGCGCCGACATGTTCGCCACCGGTGCGGTGGAGTATTTCGCGCCATACGAGGCCGTTCACCGGCAAAACGTCGAAGCCGTTATCGCCAGAGACCAATAAAAAAGCGGCGCCTCTCGGCGCCGCTTTCGTCTCGGGAGGAGACGCTTCTATTCCTGGGCTACGTTACGCGGCCGTCTTGGCCTCGATCTGCTTGGCCTTGGCCGGAGCCGAAGTGATCGCGATCTTGCGCGGCTTCAATTCCTCGGGGATGTTGCGCTTGAGGTCGACGAAGAGCAGGCCGTTCTTCAGCGCAGCGCCGACGACTTCAACGTGGTCGGCAAGCTGGAAGCGGCGCTCGAAGGCCCTGGAGGCAATGCCGCGATAAAGCAGCTCGGAGCCTTCGCCGGTGCCCTCGTCCTTGCGCTCGCCCTTCACGGTCAGCACGTTGCGATGGGCTTCGATCGAGATCTCCTCGTCCGAGAAGCCGGCGACCGCCATCGAAATCCGGTAGGAATCCTCGCCGGTGCGCTCGATGTTGTAGGGCGGATAGGTCTGCGCGCCATCGGGCTGCGCAAGCGAATCCAGCATGGTGAAGAGACGGTCAAAGCCGACGGTCGAGCGGTAGAGCGGGGAAAAATCAACGTGACGCATGAGGTGTTCTCCTGTTGAGCAACATGGTTTGCGTATGGCCGGTGCGAAACCCGTAAGCGGCGTTTCGGGAGGACCAGCGGCCCCGACATTGGCGACCGCAACCCACATCTGGGGAGCGCCGGAATGCATTTCAAGCTTCGCCTGGCGGCAAAAACTGAAACGGCCTGCCCTTCATGAACGGCAGATGAACCGGCGCTTCGGCGCCCGTTCAGACAGCCCCCGCTAAAGTATCCTCAAGATCAAGGACAGGCGGCACCAGAGTTTACAGAGGTGCCGCGACGAGGCCGACCGGGTGTTAACGTCCCTTCCTCCCGGATCGACAGGGGCCGGAAGTACGCCTTCGAGCGGCTTCCGGCCTTCCCAATTGCAGGCCCGGCATAAGCCGGATTTGCTTTGCTTTTGATGCATTGGCGTCTATCACCTTGGGCGGGGCCAGCCGCGACAGGCAGGCACGTGAAGACGCCGAGCACAAAGCGCCGAATGACGGACCTTTTTCACGACACGCCGCTTTTCCACGAAACCGAGGGCAATCCGCGACCGGAAAACGCCACCGGCGGCTTCTTCGTCACGCGTGATCGCAAGAATATCCGCTATGGCCTGTTCGGGGCGGTGACGCGTCCGATGCGGGGCACCGTGGTGCTGCTGTCCGGCCGCAACGAGTGTATCGAGAAATATTTCGAAACCATCCGCGACCTTGCCGCCCGGGGTTTCGGCGTCGCAACGCTCGACTGGCGCGGCCAGGGCGATTCCGACCGGCTGATCCGCGATCGCCAGCGCGGCTATGTCAGGTCCTTTCGCGACTACACCGCCGATCTGGAGCAGTTCTTCGAGGAGATCGTGCTGCCCGATTGCCGCGGACCGTACTACATCCTCGCCCATTCCGCCGGAGCTGTGATCACGCTGCTTGCCGCACCGTCCATGGTCAACCGCGTGCGGCGCATGGTGTTGATCGCGCCCTTCCTGACGCTGCCCGACCTGCCGGTCTCAATCAGCACCGTCCGCCGCGTCTGTTCGCTTTTCTGTTTTTTGGGCCTTGGCCGACTCTATTCCGCATGGGGGCCACGGCCGAGACAGACGCTACCTTTCGAGGCCAATAAGGTGACCTCGGATCCGCAGCGCTACCGCCGCAACACCCGCATCTATGAAGAGTATCCACAACTGGCGCTTGGCGGGCCGACGATCCGCTGGCTGCAGGCAGCGGCGAAGGCGTCGGAGGCCGTCAGCGACCCCGATTTCATGGCCCGGATTCAGGTGCCTCTGCTGATCATCGCCGCCGGCGCCGACCAGGTCGTCTCGACCAAGGCGGTCGAGGCCTACGCCAGAAGTCTGAGGCTCGGCTCGCTGTTGATGATCGACGGCGCCAAGCACGAAATCCTGCAGGAAGTCGACCTCTACCGCGAACAATTCCTCGCCGCCTTCGACGCCTTCATTCCCGGCTCCGACGACCCGACGGCCTGACCGGTAGCACGGCTCTTTCACCGAGCCGGCATAGCTGACACACCGTTGTCAGGATGATCGGGTGGCAGTGCCCCGTGGCACGCAAACTGCTAAAGATTCTGACAGCCCGCGCCCACCCCGGAATGCTCATCTGCATGCGTCGAATTGAACGCTATGGAGATGAGATCATGACCGAGAAAACCTGCGCCGCCTGCGATTGCCAACTCGATGCCAACCCGATCCGCGTCAAGGTCGGCGGCAAGACCGTCGAGGTCTGCTGCGAGGAATGCGCCCAGGCGCTGAACGAGGCCGGCGTCTCGGCGGCCGGCACCGGGAAGGATTGAGCCATGCGCACCGATCATGCAACAGCACAACGCCTGGCCGGCCAGGTCCCGGCGCCACCATCCCGCACCACCATCCCGCATTTCTTGCACGCTCAATGCATCGCCGTGGCCAGATGGCTCGCCCGCCAGATGGAGAAACGCCGAAGCCGGCTTGCCTTGCTCGAAATGACCGATGAACAGCTCAAGGACATCGGTTTGTCACGCGGCGATGCCTATTCGGAATTCAGGCGGCGCTAAAGCAATTCCGGGAAAGACGCGCAGCGCTTTCCCTGGGGAATTGCGTCAAAACAAAAAGCAAAAGCAGTTCGCCGGTTCCATGAAACGGCGAACTGCTTTTGCGGGATTGAGCAGCGCTCGCCGACAAGTCTCCTGACAGGACTGGGCAGGCCCATTGCGTAGAATGCTCCTCGCGCCGCCGGAACTTTCCGGCGCGGGGAAAGAGCTCAACGGCCATGTCGCAATTCACAGTTCAGCTCCTTCTCGATACCGGCATCGTCAAGGTGCGGAATGTCGTCTGCAGCGGCGAATGCCGGCACAGGAGCGATGAAGAATGCACGTCGGCCGCGCATCTGGTGTTTCCCTATCGCGGCGTCTTCGTGCGCCATGTCGGCCGCAATGACGCCGTCGCGGAAGCCAATCAGCTGCTGTTCTTCAATCAGGCTGAGGCCTACCAGGTCAGCCACCCCATCGAGGGCGGCGACGCCTGCCTAGACCTCGTCATCGAGGAAGGCCAATTGCGCGAGCTGGCGCCGAAGGGGCAGTTGCGAGCCAGTGGCATCCTGGCGTTTCGTCGCCAGCGCCGGCGCATCGATCCGCGCGCACAGGCCTTGGTGGCATTGCTGCGCCACAGCCTGAGCCGCAATGTCGCCGAAACGCTTGAGGCCGAGACGCTTGCCCTGACGCTGGTGCGGCGCTCGCTCGGCGAGCGCACCTCGCATGTCGCGGGCGCCAGCCCCGGGCGGCAGAAGCTGGTCGACCGCGCCAAGCTCGTGCTGTCGTCGGACCTGTCGCGGCGCTGGACGCTGGCCGAAATTGCCGCCGAGGTCGGCGTTTCGCCGGTCTATCTGACGCAAATGTTCCAGCAGGTCGAGGCCATGCCGCTCTATCGCTATCATCTGCGCCTGCGGCTGGCGCGCGCGCTCGACCTGCTTGGCCGCTACGACAATCTGACCACGCTTGGCATGGACCTTGGCTTCTCCAGCCACAGCCATTTCAGTGCGTCGTTCAGGCAGGTCTACGGACGCACGCCGGCGGAGTTCCAGCGCTCGATCAAGCCGCGCTGAAGTAGGGAAATGTCAGCCGCGCAGGGCAGCCATGGCGGCCGCGTGAAGCTCCGGCGTCGCCGCCGCCAGAACATCGCCACCCTTTTCCGCCGGCCCGCCATCGAAGGTGGTGATGACACCGCCCGCCTTCTCGATGATCGGGATCAGCGCCACGATGTCGTAAGGCTTCAGGCCGGGGTCGGCGACGATGTCGACGCTTCCCGAGGCGATCATGGCGAAGGCATAGCAATCGGCACCGTAGCGGGCGAGCTGGACCTGTTTCTCGAACGCGTCATAGCGCGTGCGCGCCTCGCCCTTGAACAGCGCCGGCGTCGTGGTGAACAGCGTTGCCTCGTCGAGCCTTGTCGTCTTGCGGGTCGAAAGCTTGCGCGGTCCGCCCGGCCCCTCATAGTGCGAGCCCGAGGCGTTGGCGTAAAACAGTTCGCCGGTGAAGGGCTGCGCCATCATGCCGGCAACCGCGTCGCCATCGACCGTCAGCCCGACCAGCGTCCCCCACACCGGCAGGCCGGAGATGAAAGCGCGCGTGCCGTCGATCGGGTCGATCACCCAGACATGCCGGCTGGAGATGTTCTCGCTGCCATGCTCCTCGCCGAGAATGCCATGGTCGGGATACTCAGCCGATATCAGTGCCCGGATGGCGCGTTCCGTCTCGCGGTCTGCTTCGGTGACCGGGTCGAAACTGCCCTTTTCCTTGTTGGCCACGGCACCCTGGGCGCGAAAGCGCGGCAAGGTCTCGGCCGCTGCCGCTTGCGCGATACGGCGCATGAAATCGATACTGATGTCCAACTGATTCTCCCGCATTGCAGAGTGCCCAACTGGGCTCTGCCGACACTTTCCCGCCAAAACAAGCCTGTTTATCGATTTATTCGCCGTGACAGCTGTTGCCCAAATGTCACGCAAGCGTCATCGAAACGCAATTTCCACATCACTCTGAATTAAAAAAGCCTGAAGGTCGCTTGACATTTGTGCACCGCACAATACCCTCGACCTCGGACAGGTTTTCCTGTCCATGCCCTCCTTGGGCGTTTCCTCCCTAGACTTCGACCGTATCGTGCAAACGATGCGGTCTTTTTTTACGCCTTGCACTCTCGCCGGTTATTTTACTCCGCGGCCAGCGGCAGGTCGATGAAATGATGGTCGGGCATCGCCATCAGATCGGCTGAAAATCGCGTCAGGTCGTCGGCCAGCGCGTCGAAGCCGGCAGCCTTCTCGAATGTCCGCTCATTCATGTAAAGCCCGCGATTGACCTCGATCTGCAGCGCATGCAGATGGCGCGCCGGGCGGCCATAGTGCTCGGTGATGAAGCCACCGGCATAAGGCTTGTTGTGGGCGACGGTGTAACCCATGGCGGAGAGCAGGCCGATCGCGGTCTCGGTCAGCGCCGCGGTGGCCGAGATGCCGAAACGATCGCCGATGATGAAGTCCGGCCGCAGACCGCTGTCGCCGACACGGATGCTCGCCGGCATCGAATGGCAATCGATCAGCACGGCAAAGCCGAACCGGGCATGGGTCCTGGTCAAAAGCCGCTTCAGCGTTTCGTGATAGGGCTTGTAGACGGCCTCGATGCGGGCGACGGCTTCGGCCAGCGGCAAGCGGCCGGAATAGATGTCGAGCCCCTCCCCCACCAGCTTGGGCACGGTGCCCAGGCCGCCCGCCACCCGCGCCGAGCGGATATTGCAGAAGGACGGCACCGGCTCGGCGAACATGCGCGGGTCGAGTTCCCAGGGCTCGCGGTTGACGTCGAGATAGGCGCGCGGGAAATTCGCCGCCAGCATCGGCGCGCCAAGCGCCACGGCACCGCCGAACAGTTCGTCGACATAGCAATCCTCCGAGCGGCGGATGGCGTTGCGGTCGAGCCTTGCCATGGCAAGGAAGCGTTCGGGGTAGTAGCGGCCGCTATGCGGTGAGTTGAACAGGAAGGGGACGCGCTGCTCGGCGCCCGATCGGATTTCGAAGGGTGGAACGACCGAAAAATCCTCGGCTGCCGTCTTCAATTTGAACGAACCCGAAAACACCAGTGCATCATTGTATGAAACTGCCACCTTGCTGGCCGCATGTCCAGCATTTCACCGCGCACATGGCCTTGCCAAATGCGGATATTGCTTCGCCGCGTTCACTTGATGTTTACCGTCACCTCCTCATATACAGGATGGTTAACGGGCTGCCTCGGCGGCAGTCTCGGGCGGGTGATTCGGACGGGATATCATGGCACGCATTCTTCTGGCGGAAGACGACGACGATATGCGTCGGTTCCTCGTCAAGGCGTTGGAACGCGCCGGCTACCAGGTCAGCGATTTCGACAATGGCGCCAGCGCCTATGAGCGGCTGCGCGAGGAACCGTTCTCGCTGCTGTTGACCGACATCGTCATGCCGGAGATGGACGGCATCGAGCTGGCGCGGCGTGCCACCGAGATCGATCCGGACCTCAAGGTCATGTTCATCACCGGTTTCGCCGCCGTTGCGCTGAACCCGGATTCCAAGGCGCCGAAAGACGCCAAGGTGCTGTCGAAGCCCTTCCACCTGCGCGATCTCGTCAACGAGGTCGAGAAGATGCTGCAGGCGGCCTGAGCCGCCTTCCGCAAAGGCATCGCCGCTGCGGCGAGACGACGCCTTCTTTCCTTTTTCTCGCTATTGACGCGCCGAACCAAAAATGGTGTATGCGCGGCTTCGGATGGGCGTGTAGCTCAGCGGGAGAGCACTGCATTGACATTGCAGGGGTCACAGGTTCAATCCCTGTCACGCCCACCATCCAGACAAACCTTCGATATTGATTGACCGCATACAGGCGGCGTCGAGGCGAACCGATCGCCCGGTTGTGCTCGATCAGGACTCAGATCCAGGAGCCCTCGACCGGCCGGGCCGCCGCCGTGTCCAAGCGGCCGGATTTGGGCTTCTTGCCCAGCGTCAGTCCGCTCCGTCCAGGTTTCCATCATCGGCAACGGAATTCTGCAGCGCAGTCGGCCACCGGCCGCCGTCGAACATTACCACCCATTGGCCCGCCAGGCTGAGCCTCGCGGAAGCTCGCCGGGAAGCATCAAAATCAAGAAAACGTGTCCTATGTGAGCCGCAACTTATGTTGTGTGCCAGGTCGCGCCGCTGGTAGCGTCCCACCCATCAGTAAGGGAAGCTTATCATGAGATGAGTTAGCCCGCTGGACGTTGGTTGGCATGCCGCTCGATATCTGATTTCTGCCGAACGTATGATTCTTCAGTTGTTCCGGAGATTTCATCTCACTTGTCTTCGACCGTATCAATTCAAGAAAAATGTGGGTGCGATGTTGGAGCATGATCAGGGTCAAAAGTTCTATTATTCTGCCGCCAAACTCGTCAAACCGCTTGCCATATTCGCCCTGGTTTTAGGTATCGGAATTTTTTGCCTCCAGGATCAACATGCGCCGCCCCAACTTGTCCTTAGCGGATGGATTTGCGTGATTACCGGCGCTTTGATGGGCACGATGATGTTGCGTCGATTGGTGACGCGAGCACCTGCGCTGGTGCTTTCGCCGCAAGGCGTGAAAATTCCCTCTGTGGGCAACCTTGTACCCTGGAGCGCGATCACCAGGCTTTCTGAAGTGTCCACCAAGAGCTTCGTCAGTCTGAGGCTGGCCGTCGATCCTGCCTATGCCGAGAGTGTGCCGCGGCCATGGTATGCACTGCGGCGGCGTGGCAAATTGGCTCTTGCCATCCCGATCAGCCAGATAGATAGCGCGGGCACGGATATCACTCAGCTTTGCCGCACCTATATGGCGGCGCAACCATCAGCGCTCAATGCGATGCAGGAACAAGGTGGCCGCGATCTCGCCCCGCCCAACACGCAGCCCCTTGCTTCCTACGGGCTTATCGCTCTGCTGGCTGTGATCTATTGCGCCGAGTTGGCTTTTGCCATCAACCCCAACCAAGGCGGATCGCCCTCGACGCAAACCTTGGTCGCGCTCGGCGGCATGTTTCGATCTTTGATCTGGCAGGGCCAATGGTGGCGTTTGGTCACGGCTACATTGACGCACGCCAGCGTCGCGCATCTTCTCGGCAATAGTTTTGCGCTTTGGCGCGCGGGGCTTTTGTTGGAAGGCTTGGTCGGCCGCCTATGGTTCCTGGCTCTTTTTGCCGTATGCGCGCTGGGCGGTGAGGTCGCTTCGCTGTACATGACCCCGGCCAATGTTGTTGGGGTTGGCGCGTCAGGCGGCATTGTCGGCCTTTTTGCTGCGGCAATCGTGCTCAGCTTTCATTTCCGCTCCAGCGCCCAGCGCAGCATGATGCAAGCGCGCGCGATGTCGATTCTGGTTCCTGCAGTGCTGCCGTTTCTTTCGGCTTCCAATAAAGGCCTGAGGATCGACTATTCCGCCCATATTGGCGGTGCGATCGTGGGCGCCGTGCTGGCTCTGGCGCTGATGTCGTTCTGGTCCCGCGACCAGGCTCGTCCGCTCTACACGCGCGCTGCAGGCGTTGTTGCCGGCGCTTTCGCCTTGGTAGCGGTGGGCGCGCTTGTGCCGATCACACAAACCTATGCTGCCTATGCCACCTATGCTGCCTATCCGACAGAGAATGCCTTTGCAGCCTTCTTCAACGGCCGCTACAGCGATGCCGTGCGGATGTTCCGGCAGCAAAGCGAAATGCCGGACGCACAGGTGGCTTATGCTGATCTGTGGCGCATCATGGCCATGGGGTACGCGAAAGACCCGGATTTGCAGACGCAAGCACAGCAGGCACAGGCCAAACTCACCCCTGCCACTTGGCCCTATCCGGTCTTCGATCTGTTTATGGGCAAGCTGCCTCCGCAGGACTTGCAAATGAAAGCCATCGGCAACGATCAATTGTGCGAGGCGGTTTTTTATGGCGCTGAGGAAGATCTGATCGGAGGGCATATCGAAGACGCAAAGCCGCTCTTGAAGAATGCGTTATCGATATGCCCAAAGACGTTTATCGAATTTGACGGTGCAAAGTGGGAATTGCAACGGCTGCATTAACGGGGACGAAGTGGCTTGGGGATTGCCTCAAAACAAAGAGTTTAGAGCGAGCCGCCATTTGCGACATTGGCTGCCCGAACCGCCAATTCGATGTCCCGGAAAAGCCGGTTTCCGGGTTCTGCCTTGAGTGACAGCGCAGCCATTGCAAGAGCGTCGTCGGTTCTGCCCAGAGCCGTGTGAAGGATATGGGCCGAGCATGCCGCAGCGTAGGGATAGCCGGCCCTGGCCGCGGCAAAGTAGAATTCGAAGTCGCCCGCCATGGTGTGGCCGCGAGATGAGGGGCTGGTCAGAACCTCCAAAATCCGCATGGAATTTTCGGCGCGGACATCGACTTCCCTAAGCATGAACGCTTTCAGGACCGCTTCGCCGTCTCGGTAATTCTGTTCTCGAAAATAACCGGCCGCCAGCTTCAGCGCATAGGCGGGGTTTAGTGGATCGAGCTTGGCCGCATTTTCGAGAATTATCCTCGCCTGCGCTGGGCCAACGCTGTTTTCCATCAGCACGAAGGCCGACTGATAGCCAAAGGCCGCCTCCAGCGGATGGTAACCGGATTGTCGGGCCTTCAATTCGTCCAGTATGGCCATTGCTGTTCCGCGATCGCCAAACACAGCTTTTGGCCTGATAACCCTGATGCCACCCATCACCGACGCGATTGTCGCGAACACGCTGCTTCCCGCATGGATTTGCCGACACCGGGCCATCAGTGCCATTTCGAAAAAAGCCTTGAGTGTCTCGTCTTCAAACTGACTGGCGCCGAAGTCGTCGGCGAGGAAGGCTCCGGTCTCCGATTTGAGATAGTCGAGCGTTGCCCGGTCCTGGCCGATCACCAGCGTCGCCAGGCCTTTTGACGCCAGTTTCGCCACGATCGCCTTGGCTAGCGGCGCGGGAATGACCTTGTCGCAAAACTCCAGTTGCGAGCGGTAGTTGCCGTGGACAATATCGCCGCTGCGCAGATGCAACGCGGCCATCGGTCGGGAAAGCCGAATCTCCGCGGCGGCGGCGATCGTTGCTCGCACGGGTTCGGAAAAGCCAAACGTGCCAAACGTCCGATGCCTCGATCGGGCCGACCTGTTGGCGGGCAGCATCGCCCTGAACCAGCTCTGCCGGAACGATCTCAGAATGCGGAAACTATCGCAGATCCACCCCTCGTATCCGTTCCGACGGGCATCGACAATCAGGCTGGATCGGCTGAACCGACCACCGTCGAGGACCCCAAACCGGCTGGTGTCGATCTTCTCTCCCAGCCAGTATTTTTCGATGAAATCGGCGGCAAAAACCTTGTCGACGGAATCGACAATGTGGAACTGCATGTCGTCGATGGATCCGCGGTTCCAGGTGAAGCCGAAACGGCACCCCATTTTGTCGGCGAGACATTTTGCATTCACCATGGCAAGCAGGCGCCCTCCAAGGCCATCTGCCCTGGTCGCCGCCAATGTCTTCATGGAGAAATCGCTCAAGCGGCATCAACTTTCGGGTGCTGTCAGCCGGACCTGACCGGCTTCCATATGCTGGAGGAACCACGCATATGTCTGCTCCAGCCCGCTGCGCAGCGAGTATCGGGGACGCCAGCCGGTGGCAAACAGCCGCGTCACGTCCAGCAGCTTGCGCGGTGTGCCGTCCGGCTTGGTCGGATCGAACGCAATCTCGACGTCCCCGCCGACGATCGAAGCGACCGTCCTGGCCAATTCGGCGATGGTGATATCCTGACCCGAGCCGACATTGACATGGCTGTCGCTGCTGTAGGTTTTCAGGAGGCAAACCAGGGCATCGGCTGCATCGTCGACATACAGGAACTCGCGCATTGGCGTGCCCGTTCCCCACACTGTCAGCGTCTTGCGACCGACCTGCTTCGCTTCATGTGCCTTGCGCATCAACGCGGGTACGACGTGACTGGATTCGAGGTGGAAATTGTCACCTGGACCGTAGAGATTGGTTGGCATCGCAGAGATATAGTCGACGCCGTATTGGCGCCGGTAGGCCTGGCATAGCTTCAGGCCGGCGATCTTGGCGATCGCATACCATTCATTGGTTGGTTCGAGCGGACCAGTCAGCAGGGCTTCCTCGGAAATCGGCTGCGGCGCGAATTTCGGATAGATGCAGGACGAACCGAGGAACAGGAATTTACCCACTTCGGCGCGAAAGGCCCCCTCGATGAGATTGGTCTGCACGACGACATTGTCATACAGGAAATCGGCCGGAAGCCGATCATTCGCCAGGATGCCGCCGACCTTGGCCGCGGCCATCACCACGGCATCCGGCCGATGATCGGCCATCCAGCGCCGCACACCAGCCTGATCCAGGAGATCGAGCTCGGCGCGCGTCGCCGTCAGGATCTCGCAATCCTCGACAGCCAGCCTGCGCACGATGGCCGAACCGACCATGCCGCGATGCCCGGCCACGAATACCCGCTTGCCCCTGAGGTCGAAGGTTTCGCCCATAACCCTGCCCTTATGAAGAGCGGCGGCCTGACGACCGGCGCTCGACACCATGGAACCACATAGCTCTCTGTAACGACAACTGCGCCAGATAGACCCATCCTGGCCGTTTACCCGGTAATGCGGGCCCCTTTTTCTAAGCTCCCGCAATACAAATCCCCTGCGTGGGGATTCTTATGACCTAATCTCGCTCGAATCAAACGCCCGCCACGGCGCACAGGCTCTTCATCCGCGATATGGCAAGGTCGGGATCCGCCAGCAGGCCTGCCTGGTCGGCAAGGCGAAAGATTTCGGCGTAGTGGCGGATGCCGCGCGCCGACTGCATGCCGCCTACCATCGTAAAATGGTCCTGATGGCCGTTCAGCCACGCCATGAAGACGATGCCGGCCTTGTAATATTCGGTCGGCGCCTCGAAGATTTTTCGCGATAGCGGCACCGTCGGCGCCATCAGCGCATCATAGCCGGCATGGTCGCCCGCGGCGAGCCTTGCCAGGGCGGCGTTGGCGACCGGCGCGATGGCGTCGAAAATGCCAAGCAGCGCGTGCGAATGCCTGTTGCCGTCTCCGGCGATCAGTTCGGGATAGTTGAAGTCGTCGCCGGTGAACATCACGACGCCGTCCGGTAGCCGGTTGCGCAGCGCGACCTCCTTGCCGGCATCGAGCAGCGATATCTTTATGCCTTCGACCTTGTTTGCGTGGCGCTCGATGATGGCGACCACCGTATCGAGCGCGGTCTCGAAATCGCCGCTGCCCCAATAGCCCTTCAAGGCCGGGTCGAACATGTCGCCCAGCCAGTGCAGGATGACCTTGCCGGACGCCTGGCTTAAGATGCGGTCATAGACGGCGGCGTAGTCGTCCGGCCCCTTCGCCACTTCAGCCAGCGCGCGGCTGGCCATCATGATCGCCTTGCCGCCCTGCCCTTCGATGAAAGCGAACTGCTCCTCATAGGCGGCGATTACATCGTCGAGCGTCATGGCGGCGGACGGCGCCAGATGGTCGGTTCCGGCGCCCGAGGCAAGATCGGCGCCCGGAACCGTTCGCGCCTCGGCGATCGAACGGCGGATCAATTCCTTCGCGTTGGCCCAGTCGAAACCCATGCCGCGCTGCGACGTGTCCATGGCTTCGGCGATGCGGAAGCCGAGCCGCCACAAATGATGGCGGAACGCCATCGTCCTGTCCCAGTCGACGACGGGCCGCGACCATGGATCGGTCATTTCGTGGGGATCGGCAACGACATGCGCGGCGGCGTAGGCGATGCGCGAAAACCGCGCGCCGATGTCAGGCTGTACCGGTTGTCCGACAAGCACGTAACCGGTGCCGCGGGCACCCTCACCAGGCAAGGCAATGTCCATCGATCTCTCCCTTCGCAGCGCCTATTAAATGGAACGTTCCAATAAATCAAGAAACTTTAGATTGAGAGCGCATTGACGACCAAATGCTGCGTTGCAACACTGAAAGCCTTATAAGCTAGGCC
The DNA here is from genome assembly GCF_056402995.1 of Mesorhizobium sp. P3_A8. Classification (NCBI taxonomy): domain Bacteria; kingdom Pseudomonadati; phylum Pseudomonadota; class Alphaproteobacteria; order Hyphomicrobiales; family Phyllobacteriaceae; genus Mesorhizobium; species Mesorhizobium sp. P3_A8. Next base: position 314,988 of record NZ_JBFUGI010000003.1, read on the forward strand.
ATTCGAGTACGCACAATCGGTCTTTCAGGCCGAGAAAAAATCCCGATTGACTCCTCCATGGAGCAGAGATTAGAACGTTCCAATAAATCTGATTAAGAAAACCGGGAGGAGATATCAGGATGGCCAGCCGGGCCAAGGCGACGATCTTCGACATTGCCCGCGAGGCGGGCGTGTCCAAATCGACGGTATCGCTCGTGCTCCAGGGCAGCGGGCTGATCCGGCCTGAAACCGCGGTCAAAGTGCGCAAGGCGATCGAGGATGTCGGCTATGTCTACAACCGCGGCGCCGCCAATCTGCGCAAGGCCCATTCCAACGTCATCGGCATGGTCATCAACGATCTCACCAATCCCTTTTTCGCCGAACTGGCGGTCGGCATGGAGCGCGTCTTCCAGTCGGCCGGCATCGTGCCGTTCATCGCCAACACGGCGGAGAATCCGGTGCGTCAGGAAGAGGTTCTGAAGTCGCTGATGGAGCAAGGCGTTGCCGGCCTCATCGTGTCGCCGGCGCGCGGCACCACGCCAGGCGCCTTCCGCCGTCTGGAGATGGCGGGCTTGCCGGTGGTCTTCGCCATGCGCCGCTTGCCTGAGAGCCGCATCCCGGTGATTGCGCCCGACAATCATCGCGGCGCCTATCTCGCTACCGCTCATCTCATCGGCAAGGGACATCGCCGGCTGGTCTTCTTCGGCGGCTCGTCCGACCTGGTGGTCTATCACGAGCGCCTTGGCGGATTTCGCGAAGCCTGCGAGACGCAAGGCATCGCCGCGCGCGACACGCTGGTCGTCGAGGGGGAAACCAGCCGCAGAGGCGGTATCGCTTGCCTCGAAACGGCTCTGTCGATGGCTGAACCGCCGACCGCCGCCCTCTGCTTCAACGACGCCGTCGCCTTCGGCGCCATGTTGGCTTTGCGCAAGCGTGGACTTGAGCCCGGTACGGATTTCGCCATCGTCGGTTTCGACGACGTCGCCGAGGCCGAGCACTACATGCCCGCCTTGACCAGCGTCGCGGTGGACTCGGCGGGCCTCGGCGAACGCGCCGCCCACGTCATGCTGAAAATGATCCAGTCGCGCACCACTAGGGCCGAGGATCATATCGGCGCGGTCAATCTCGTGGTCAGGGAAAGCTGCGGTCCTGATCGCCGCACGCGAAACAGACCTACGGGAACCGGAGGCGCTGCATGAGCGTCAAATGGGGATTGATCGGCGCCAGCACGATCGCCAGGCAATTCATGATCAATGCCATCCGTGCGCAGGCCGATGGCAGGATCGCGGCGGTGATGAGTTCCAACCCGGAGCGGGCCCAGGCGTATGCCGTGGAAAACAACATTCCGCTTGCGGTCTCGACGCTTAACGATCTCCTCGATGAGGATATCGACGCCGTCTACATCTCGACCACCAACGAATTGCATCTCGAACAGGCGCTCGCCGCCATCAGAGCGGGAAAGCATGTGCTGTGCGAAAAGCCGCTGGCGCTGACCAGCGCTGATGCCCGCACAATGGTAGCAGCCGCCAACGCGGCGGGCATCGTGCTCGGCACCAACCATCATCTGCGCAACGCCGGAGCGCACCGCGCCATGCGGGATGCCATCGCCTCCGGCCGCATCGGCAAGCCGATCGCCGCACGCGTCTTCCATTCCGTCTATCTGCCCGAGACTCTGCAGGGCTGGCGTATCACCAGGCCCGAAGCCGGCGGCGGTGTCGTGCTCGACATCACCGTGCACGATGCCGACACGCTGCGCTTCGTGCTGGGTGACGATCCGGTCGAGGTCTCGGCCTTCACGCAAGCCGCAGGCATGGCCGGCAGCGGGCTGGAGGATGGCGCCATGTGCATCTGGCGCTTCAAGTCGGGCCTGATCGCCCAGTCGCATGAAGGCTTCACCACCAAATTCGCCGGCACCGGCTTCGAGGTGCATGGTTCGGAAGGCTCGCTGATCGCCAGCAATGTGATGACCCAGAAGCCGGACGGCTCGGTGCTGTTGCGCACTGACAAGGGTGAGGAGCAGCTGAGCTTCGACCACGAGAACCTCTATGTCAGGTCCGTGCGGCGGTTCCATGCCGCGATCCACGGCGACGGCCAGCCTTCCGCCACTGGCGAGGACGGCATCTGGTCGCTGGCATCAGCCGAGGCGGCACTGCAATCGGCCAGCTCCGGCAAGGCCGTCAAGATCGACCCGAAACTCGGGAGCATGAATTGAGCAAGGTCGTTTCCGCAGCGCAGGCAGCCAGCCTGATCAAGGACGGTATGGTTGTTTCCGTATCGTCGTCGAGCGGCCTCGGCTGTCCGGACGCGGTGCTGGCCGCCATCGGCGAACGCTTCGATACGGAAGGTCACCCGAAGAACATCACCACGCTGCACCCGATCGCCGCCGGCGACATGTATGGCATCAAGGGCATCGACCATTTGGCGAAACCCGGCCTGCTGAAGCGCACTTTGTGCGGCTCCTATCCGTCCGGCCCCTCTTCGTCCGAACCGCCGCAGATCTGGAAGATGATCGGCGACAATTCGGTTGCCGCCTATAACGTGCCGTCCGGCATCATGTTCGACATGCATCGCGAGGCTGCCGCCAAGCGGCCGGGCGTGCTGACCAAGGTCGGTCTCGACACCTTCGCAGACCCGCGTAACCAGGGCTGCGCCATGAACGCTGCCGCCAGCGAGCCGATCGTGTCGGTGCAGCAGTTCGACGGCGAGGAATGGCTCTACTTCCGTTCGATCGTGCCGCAGGTCTCGATCATCCGCGCCACCACGGCAGACGAGCGCGGCAATCTCACCTATGAGCATGAGGGCGCCTATCTCGGCGGCCTCGAACAGGCGCTCGCCGCCCGCAACAATGGCGGCGTCGTCATCGCGCAGGTCAAGCGCGTAGTCGAGAACGGCACGCTGAAGCCGCATGATGTGCGGGTGCCGGGCGTGCTGGTCGACCACATCGTCGTCGCGCCCGATCAGTTGCAGACGACGCTGACGCCTTACGACCCGGCGATTTCGGGCGAGATCTTCCGGCCGCTGTCTACCTTCCGCAATGCCGAGATGAACGTGCAGAAGGTGATCGCGCGCCGCGTTGCCATGGAGCTGCGCGACGGCATGGCCGTCAACATCGGCTTCGGCATCTCGGCCAATGTGCCGCGCATCCTTCTGGAAGAAGGTCAGCACGGCAAGGTCACCTGGGTGATCGAGCAGGGTGCCGTCGGCGGCGTGCCGCTGCTCGACTTCAAGTTCGGCTGCTCGTCCAACGCAGACGCCTTCATGCCCTCGCCGCACCAGTTTATCTATTTCCAGGCCGGTGGGTTCGACGCCTCGCTGCTGTCCTTCCTGCAGATCGACCGCCACGGCTCTGTCAACGTCTCGAAACTATCGGCGCGGCCGCATGTCACCGCCGGCGCCGGCGGCTTTGTCGACATCACCGCGCGGGCAAAGAAGATTGTTTTCTCGGGCTTCTTCAACGCCGGGGCCAAACTGTCGCTGGCCGATGGCGGTATCCGCATCGACCAGGAGGGCAAGGTCAAGAAGGTGGTCAACGAGGTCGAGCACATCTCCTTCTCCGGCAAGCGAGCGGTCGCGCAGGGACAGGACATCACCTATGTCACCGAGCGCTGCGTGATGAAGCTGACGCCTGATGGGCTGATGGTGACGGAACTGGCGCCCGGCATCGACCTCGAGCGCGATGTGCTGGCGCAGTCCGAAATTCCACTCGGCATCGCCAACGATCTCAAGGTGACGCCGGCGGCGCTGTATCAGGAGCAGCCGATCGGCCTGTCGCTCAATGGCGGCGCCTCGCTTGGAGGCGCGCATGGCTGAGCGCCTCGTCACCTTCGAGCAGGACGGCGCCATCGGCACCGTTACGCTGCGCCGGCCAGAAAAATTCAACGCGCTGGACATTCCGATGCTGCGCGCTCTGGAAGTCGCGCTCGACGAAGCGGAACTGGCCGAAGGTGTCCGCGTCGTGTTGATCCGCGGCGACGGCAAGGGCTTTTGCGCCGGCGGCGATGTCGAGGCCTGGGCCGCGATGAGCGCCGCTGATTTTCAGGTGCAATGGGTGCGCTACGGACACCGCGTCTTCGACCGGCTGGCCAGGCTCAGGCAACCGACCATCGCCGTGCTGTCGGGCCATGCGCTGGGCGGCGGGTTGGAATTGGCGGTCGCCTGCGATTTCCGCGTCGCGGAAACGCACGTCAAGCTCGGCTTCCCCGAAACCTCTATCGGCGTCGTGCCCGGCTGGTCCGGCACGCAGCGCGCCGTGCGCCGCTTTGGTGCACAGACCGTGCGGCGCATGGCGCTGGGTGGTGAAGTTTTCCTGGCGGCCCAGGCACTCGTTTTGGGCATCGTCGACAGAGTTGTCGAAACCGGTAGCGGGTTGGCCGAAGCCAGAAACTGGGCCGAAAAAATCGCCGAGCGCGGCCCGCTGGCGACGGAGGCGGCCAAGCTGATGATCGCGGTTGCCGAAGGCGAGGAAAGTGCCGCCGCGACCGAAGCGCTGGCCAGCGGCTTCATCGCGCTCACCGGCGATCTCAAGGCTGGCGTGACTGCTTTCAAGACCAAGCAGAAGCCGGCATTTTCAAGAAGCTAGAGAAAACAGTCCCGATGAACGCTCCCCTCAACATCGCCATGCCCGCCGAGGCGTCAGCCGCACCGAAAACTTATCGGCTGCTGATCGACGGCCAGCATGTCGACGCTCGCGATGGCCGTATCCTTGAGCGCAAGAGCCCCGGCCATGGCTTCACCGTTTCGCGCTATGCACAGGCCGGCGAGGCCGAAGTGGAGGCCGCGATGCAGGCCGCGCACAAAGCGTTCGAGACCGGCCCCTGGCCGCGCATGAAAGCCTCCGAACGCGCCGCGATCCTGCTCAAGGCGGCCGACCTGATCGAGGCGCGGCTGGAAGACATCGCCCGGCTCGACGCGCTGGAATCCGGCAAGCCGATCGCCCAGGCGCGCGGCGAGATCGGCGGCGCCGTCGACATCTGGCGCTACGCGGCATCGCTCGCCCGCACGTTGCATGGCGAGAGCTACGCCAATCTTGGCGACGCCATGCTGGGCGTGGTCGTGCGTGAGCCGATCGGTGTCGTCTCGATCATCACGCCATGGAATTTCCCGTTCCTCATCGTCAGCCAGAAACTGCCTTTCGCGCTCGCCGCCGGCTGCACGGCGGTAGTCAAGCCGAGTGAAATGACATCGGCCTCGACCTTCGTGCTGGGCGACATTCTGCTTGAGGCCGGCCTGCCTGCCGGCGTCGTCAACATCCTCGCGGGTCTCGGCGCCGATGTCGGCGCGCCGATGGTCAGCCATCCCCTGGTCGAGATGGTGTCGTTCACCGGCTCGACCCGCGTCGGCAAGATGACCATGGCCTCGGCCGCGCAGTCGCTAAAGAAGGTCTCGATGGAACTCGGCGGCAAGAACGGCCAGATCGTCTTCCCCGACGCCGACCTCGAAGCCGCCGCCGACGCGGCGGTGTTCGGCGGCTTCTTCAACGCCGGCGAATGCTGCAATGCCGGCAGCCGGCTGATCGTGCACGAGGCGATCGCCGACGATTTTCTAGCTGCCGTCAAGGCACTCACCGCCAGGGTGAAGGTCGGCGACCCGCTCGATGATCAAACCAAGGTCGGCGCGATGATCTCCTCGGATCATCTGACCAAGGTCACTGGTTACATTACGGCGGCCGCAGGCGAAGGCAGCAACGTCTTCAGCGGCGGCAGGCAATTGGCCTCAAATGCCGGCCAATACCTCGATCCGACGATCATCCGCGGCGTCACCGAAGATATGGCCATCGCGCGCGAGGAAGTGTTCGGACCGGTGCTCTCCGTGCTGACTTTTGAAACGATTGAAAAGGCGTTGCACATCGCCAACAACACGCCCTATGGTCTGTCTGCAGGCGTGTGGAGCGCCAGCATCGACACGTGTATGTCGGTGGCGCGTGGGGTGCGTTCGGGGACGGTTTGGGTGAACACATTCATGGAAGGTTATCCCGAGCTGCCTTTCGGAGGCTACAAGCAGTCCGGTCTCGGACGCGAACTCGGCAAACGCGCCGTCGAGGATTATACCGAGGAAAAGACAATCCAGTTTCATCGCGGCCAGCGCACCGGATGGTGGGTCGGCTGAGTTTGGAAGAACCCGGTGGGCTGCCACCGGTCGTGTAATGCAACAAGGGAGGAAGTACATGTTGCGCAAACTTCTTATCGGAACGGCTCTCGCATCGGGCCTGGCTTTCGCGGCCCATGCCGAGGACGTCAAGGAAGTGCAGATGCTGCATTGGTGGACGTCGGGCGGCGAAGCGGCTGCTCTCAACGTCCTCAAGGGCGATCTGGCCAAGGAAGGCTATGCCTGGAAGGACGTCCCTGTCGCCGGCGGTGGCGGCGACGCTGCCATGACCGCGCTGAAGGCGATGGTCGCGGCCGGCAACTACCCAACCGCCTCGCAGATGCTCGGCTACACCGTGCTCGACTATGCGGCGGCCGGCGTGATGGGCGACCTGACCGAGACGGCGAAGAAGGAAGGCTGGGACAAGTCGGTTCCGGCAGCCCTGCAGAAGTTCTCGGTCTATGAAGGCAAGTGGGTCGCGGCTCCGGTCAACGTCCACTCGGTCAACTGGCTGTGGATCAACAAGGCCGTCATGGACAAGATCGGCGGCACCGAGCCGAAGACCTTCGACGACTTCGTTGCCCTGCTCGACAAGGCCAAGGCGGCAGGCGTGATCCCGCTCGCTCTCGGCGGCCAGAACTGGCAGGAAGCCACCATGTTCGATTCGGTCGTGCTGTCGACCGGCGGACCTGAGTTCTACAAGAAGGCCTTCAACGACCTCGATGACGCCTCGCTCAAGTCCGACACGATGAAGAAGTCGTTCGACAATCTGGCCAAGCTCGTCACCTATGTCGACCCGAACTTCTCGGGCCGCGACTGGAACCTTGCCACCGCCATGGTCATCAAGGGCGATGCCCTGGTGCAGGTCATGGGCGATTGGGCCAAGGGTGAGTTCCACGCCGCCAAGAAGACCCCGGGCACGGACTTCCTGTGCTATCGCTTCCCGGGCACTGACGGCTCCGTGATCTACAACTCCGACATGTTCGGCATGTTCAACGTTCCGGACGACCGCAAGGCCGCCCAGATCGCACTGGCCACCGCCACTTTGTCGAAGAGCTTCCAGTCGGCCTTCAACGTCGTCAAGGGTTCGGTTCCGGCCCGTACCGACGTTCCGGACACCGACTTCGACGCTTGCGGCAAGAAGGGCATCGCCGACCTGAAGGCAGCCAATGACGGCGGCACGCTGTTCGGCTCGCTGGCCCAGGGCTATGGCGCGCCTCCGGCGGTCGCCAATGCCTACAAGGATGTCGTCTCGAAGTTCGTCCATGGTCAGATCAAGACCTCGGACGAAGCCGTGACCGAACTGGTCAAGGCGATCGACGACGCCAAGTAAGCGCTACGGCTAAAACACCTTCCCCGCTTCGGCGGGGAAGGTTTTATCCCAGGATTGGCCGGCTCGACACCATGCCGACCGAAGACCCGTACGCACGGGCCGCCTTGCCGCCTGACGGCAGAGCACGGACGACCCGAAACGGGAGGAGCCTCAATGAGCAGTGTAGCGACAACACAGATCAAGCTGACGCCGGAGCGGCCGCGTGCCTCGGTGCGCTCGCGCCTGCAGGACGCTCTGCCCAAGATCGTGCTGGCGCCGAGCTTCGCCATCACCATCGTCTTCGTCTACGGATTCATCCTGTGGACGATCTATCTGTCCTTCACCAATTCCAAGACCTTCCCGTCCTATGTCATCACCGGCTCGCGCGCCTATCAGCGGCTGTGGGGCTGGACTTTCGACACCGACCCGCCATCGAGCTGGTACACGTCGATCACCAATATGGGCATTTTCGGCTTTCTCTACATCGCCATCTGCCTGGCGCTCGGCCTGTTCCTGGCCATCCTGCTCGACCAGAAGATCCGTGGCGAAGGCGTGCTGCGGCCGATCTACCTCTATCCGATGGCGCTGTCCTTCATCGTCACCGGCGTCGCCTGGAAATGGTTCCTCGATCCCGGCCTAGGCCTTGAACAGACCTTGCATCAGTGGGGCTGGACGAGCTTCCACTTCGACTGGATCAAGAACAAGGATTTCGTCATCTACACGGTGGTCATCGCCGGCGTCTGGCAGGCCTCCGGCTTCATCATGGCGATGTTCCTGGCCGGCCTGCGCGGCATCGACGGCGAGATCATGAAGGCGGCGCAGATCGACGGCGCCACCACCTTCCAGCTCTATCGCCGCATCGTCATTCCGCTGCTGCGGCCGATCTTCCTGTCGGCCTTCATCGTGCTCGCGCACCTCGCCATCAAGTCGTACGATCTGGTGGTCGCGCTGACCTCCGGCGGCCCCGGCGGCTCGGCCTGGCTGCCGTCCAACTTCATGTATGAGTACACTTTCAAGCGCAACGAGATGGCCGTCGGTTCGGCCAGTGCGGTGATCATGCTGATGACCATCGTCGCCATCATCGTGCCCTATCTCTATTCGGAACTGCGGGAGAAGCCGCGATGAGCGCTGTCACCACCCCCGCCCGCCAGGCCTCTAGCGGCATGAGCACCAAGACCCTCAACCGTGTCGTCATCTACGGACTGCTGGCGCTGTTTGCGCTGTTCTATCTGATGCCGCTCTTCGTCATGCTGGTCACCTCGTTCAAGACCATGGACGAGATCCAGAACGGCAACATGCTGGCGCTGCCCAAGGCACCGACTTTCGACCCGTGGCTGAAGGCGTGGGGCGAGACCTGCGTCGGCCTCACCTGCGCCGGCATCAAGGGCTATTTCTGGAACTCCATTAAGATGGTGGTTCCGGCCGTGCTGATCTCGACCATGCTTGGCGCGCTCAACGGCTACGTGCTGACCAAATGGCGCTTTCGCGGCGCAACGCTGGTCTTCGGGCTGATGCTGTTTGCCTGCTTCATCCCGTTCCAGTCGGTGCTGCTACCGATGGCGACGATCCTCGGCAGCCTCGGCCGCTTCGGCGTGACCTTGCAGAACTCGGTCGGCACAAGCTTCGGCCTCGGCAACCCGACGGTCAATCTGGTCTTCGTCCATGTCGTCTACGGCCTCGGCTTCACCACGCTGTTCTTCCGCAACTACTACGAGGCGTTCCCGACCGAGCTGATCAAGGCCGCACAAGTCGACGGCGCCTCCTTCTTCCAGATCTTCCGCCGCATCATGCTGCCGAATTCGATGCCGATCTTCGTCGTCACCGTGATCTACCAGTTCACCAACATCTGGAACGACTTCCTGTTCGCTTCCGCCTACGCCGGCACCGGCGACGCCATGCCGATGACGGTGGCGCTGAACAACGTCGTCAACACCTCGACTGGCGTCGTCGAATACAATGTCAACATGGCGGCCGCGATGATCGCGGCTCTGCCCACCCTGATCGTCTATGTCGTCGCCGGCCGCTATTTCGTGCGCGGGCTGATGGCGGGCGCGGTCAAAGGCTGAGCTATCAGGAAGGAACGACCCATGGCTTTTCTGGAAATTGATGGGCTGAAGAAGCGCTTCGGGAATGTTGAGATCCTGAAGGGCATCGATGTCGAGCTCGAAAAGGGCGGCTTCCTGGTGCTGGTCGGTCCGTCCGGCTGCGGCAAGTCCACACTGCTCAACACCATCGCCGGCCTGGAGCAGATCACCGAGGGCGAGATCCGCGTCGACGGCCGCGCCATCAACGATCTGCACCCTTCCAAGCGCGATATCGCCATGGTGTTCCAGAGCTACGCGCTCTATCCGAACATGACGGTGGCCGGGAACATCTCGTTTGGCATGGAGATGCGCGGCGTGCCGGCCGACGAGCGCCAGAAGGCGATCGACAAGGTGGCCAAGGTCCTGCAGATCGGCCACTTGCTGCAGCGCAAGCCGAGCCAGTTGTCCGGCGGCCAACGCCAACGCGTTGCCATGGGCCGGGCGTTGGTGCGCGACCCCAAGCTGTTCCTGTTCGACGAGCCTTTGTCCAACCTTGACGCCAAGCTGCGCGTCGACATGCGCATTGAAATCAAGCGCCTGCATGCCACGACAGGCACAACAATCGTCTACGTCACCCACGACCAGATCGAGGCGATGACGCTGGCGACCAAGATCGCCGTCATGCGCGACGGCGAGGTGCAGCAGTTCGGCACACCGGCCGAAATCTACAACAACCCCACCAACCTGTTCGTCGCCGACTTCATGGGCTCGCCGGCGATGAACCTGATCCCGGCGACCATCGCCACATCGGGCAATGCGCTGTCCGTCGTGCTGCAGCGCGAGGCACGCGAGCCGATCACGCTGCCGATGGCCAATGCGCCGGCGGGTCTCTCGGCATTCCAGGGCAAGCCGATCATCTTCGGCGTCCGCCCCGAAGCGCTGACCGATCCGGAAGGCGCCGAGCGCAATGCCTCGAACATCGCTACCGCCGAACTGCACATCGAGGTCGTCGAGCCGGCGGGATCCGATACCTTCGCCGTCACCAATCTCGGCGGCAAGGGCGTTGTCGCGCGGCTGCGCGCCGACGCCAACATCCAGCCGGGCACCAGCACGCCGCTCGCCTTCAACCTGACCAAGGCGGTGTTCTTCGATCCGGCGACAGAGAGCCGCATTCGCTAATGTATGTCGCCCAAAAATGGATCCGGTTTTGGGGCAACGACATGCATCAAAACAAAAAACCTAAAGCGCGTCGGGACGCGATTTAGGCCATGACAAATCCGGACATCGTCATCATCGGCTCCGGCATCGGCGGCGCCACGATCGCCTCCGGTCTGGCCGGCAGCGGTGCCTCCATCCTGATGCTGGAGCGCGGCGAGCCTTTGCCGGCAACCCCGCATGCGCGCGACACGCGCTCCATCTTCGTCGACGGCCACTACCGGCCAAAGGAGATGTGGCGCGAGGCCGGCGGTGCCGCCTTCAACCCCGGCAATTACTACTATGTCGGCGGCAATTCGAAATTCTACGGCGCGGTGCTGATCCGCTACCGCAAGGAAGATTTTTCGGCCATGGAACACTTTGGCGGCGTCTCGCCAGCCTGGCCATTTTCCTATGACGAATTCGAGCCCTGGTATTCCAGGGCCGAGCAGCTGTTTCGCGTGCGCGGCACGCTGGGCGAGGATCCGACCGAACCGTTCCACTCGATCCCTTATGCCTTCAAGCCGGTGCCCGACGAAGCGCCGATCGCGCGCGCCCGCGCCGAGCTTAGGGGACTCGGCCTGCATCCGGCCTCGCTGCCGCTCGGCGTCGACATCGACACCTGGTTGAAGGAAGGCAAGACCGGCTGGGACGCTTTCCCCAACACCGGCCAGGGCAAGATGGACGCCCAGACAGCACCGCTGGTGGCGGCGCTGAAGGACAGCAACATCCGGCTCGAGACCGGCTGCTATGTCGAGTATCTCGAAGCGGCACCCGATGGCAAAACCATCGCCGCGATCCATTACCGCCAGAATGGCGAGGCGAAGATAGTGTCGCCGAAGCTGGTCATTCTGTCCGCGGGCGCGGTCAATTCGGCCGTCATCCTGCTGCGTTCGCCTTCACCGGATGGCAAGGGCCTTGCCAATCGTTCCGACCAGGTCGGTCGTAATTTCATGAACCACAATTCCAGCGCCATGCTGGCCATCGACCCGCGCCGCAGGAACGATTCCGTCTACCAGAAGACGTTGATGCTGAACGACTATTATCTCTCCGACGGCAAGGGCGGCAAACCGCTCGGCAATGTTCAGCTTCTCGGCAAGATCGACGGCAACATGCTGAAGGCCAATGTGAAGTCGGTGCCGAAATTCGCACTCGATTACATGGCCGGCCATGCCGTCGACTGGTACCTGATGTGCGAGGACCTGCCCGATCCGGAAAGCCGCATCATGGTCGACGGCAAGGACATCGTCATGCAGTGGCGGCGCTCCAACATGCAGTCGCTCGACGGGCTGACCAAGGTGATGCGCGAAAACTTCCGCGCCTGCGGTTATCCCCTTGTGCTGTCGCGCCCGTTCGACAAGCGCACGCCCTCGCACCAGTGCGGCACGGTCAAGATGGGCGACGATCCGGCGACCGCGCCGCTCGATCCGTTCTGCCGCGCCTTCGACCACCAGAACCTGTTCGTCGTCGACGGCAGTTTTCTGCCGAACTCGGCTGCGGTGAATCCGGCACTGTCGATCGCCGCCCAGGCGCTGCGTGTCGCCGACCACATCCGCAGGACGGAGCTTGCCGCATGAGCCGCCCCGCGGCCATCGTCACCGGCGGCGCGCGCGGCATTGGGCTGGCTTGCGCCGAGGCTCTGGCCGATGCCGGCTTCGACATTCTGGTCGCCGACCTTGCCGAACAGGCGCCTGATGGGCTGGCCGCCAACATCACAGCGCGTGGCGCGAAATTCGCCTATGGCAGCTGTGACATCGCCAATCTCGACAGCCACGCCATACTTGTCGACGCCGCCATCAGCGCCTTCGGCCGCATCGACTGTCTCGTCAACAATGCCGGCGTGGGCGCCGTGGTGCGCGGCGACCTGCTGGAGCTCAAGCCCGACAATTTCGACCGCACACTGGGCATCAATCTGCGCGGCACCGTGTTCCTCAGCCAGGCCGTCGCCAAGGCGATGCTGACCACCCCTGGCGATCATCCCCGATCGATCATCACCATCACATCGGTCAGCGCCGAGATGGCCTCGCCGGAACGCTCCGACTATTGCATCTCGAAGGCCGGCCTATCGATGTGGGTGAAGAACCTGGCGCTGCGGCTCGCCCCGGAAAACATCGGCGTGTTCGAGTTGCGGCCGGGCATCATCCGCACCGACATGACGGCAGGCGTGACCGCCAAATATGACGCCCTCATCGAAGGTGGACTGGTGCCGGCAAAACGCTGGGGCGAAGCGTCAGACATCGGCGCGGTGGTGGCGACGCTCGCTGCCGGCAAGCTCGGCTTTTCGACCGGCTCGATCATCAATGTCGACGGCGCGCTCTCCGTGCCGCGGCTCTGAACGGATGAAAAAATGACCGACTATATCATCGTGGGCGCCGGCCCGGCCGGCTGTGTTCTGGCCAACCGGCTGAGCGAGGATCCCTTGAATTCCGTGCTGCTGCTGGAAGCCGGCGGCAAGGACTGGCATCCCTACATCCATATGCCAGCGGGCTTCGCCAAGATGACCAAGGGCATCGCCTCCTGGGGCTGGTCGACCGTGCCGCAGAGAAACATGAAGGATCGCGTCTTCCGGTACACGCAGGCCAAGGTGGTTGGCGGCGGCTCCTCCATCAACGCCCAGATCTACACGCGCGGCAACGCCCGCGACTACGACGCCTGGGAGAAGGAAGAGGGTCTCGCCGGCTGGGGCTATCGCGACGTGCTGCCCTACTTCAAGCGCGCCGAAAACAACCAGCGCTACGCCAACGATTTTCACGGCGACCAGGGTCCGCTCGGCGTGTCCAACCCGATTTCGCCGCTGCCGATCTGCGAGGCCTATTTCCGCGCCGGCCAGGAGATGGGCATTCCCTTCAACCCGGATTTCAACGGCGCCAGCCAGGAGGGCGTCGGCTACTACCAGCTGACCCAGAAAGACGCCCGGCGTTCCTCCGCCTCGGTCGCCTATCTCAAGCCGATCCGCGCGCGCAAGAATCTCACCGTCAGGACCGACGTGCTGGTGACCCGAATCGTCGTCGAAAAGGGTCGCGCCATCGGCGTCGAGATCATCGACAAACCGGGCGGTCAGACAAAAATCCTGCGCGCCGAGCGCGAGGTGATCGTCTCGTCCGGCGCCATCGGCTCGCCCAAGCTGCTGATGCAGTCAGGCATCGGCCCGGCCGATCACCTGAAGTCGGTCGGCGTCACGCCGGTGCATGACCTGCCCGGGGTCGGCTCAAACATGCAGGATCATCTCGATTTGTTCGTCATCGCCGAATGCACCGGCGATCACACCTATGACAACTACGCCAAGCTGCACCGCACGGCCTGGGCCGGCCTGCAATATCTGCTTTTGAAGAAAGGACCGGTGGCCTCCAGCCTGTTCGAGACCGGCGGCTTCTGGTACGCCGACCCCACCGCCGCCTCGCCCGACATCCAGTTCCATCTCGGCCTGGGCTCCGGCATCGAAGCCGGTGTCGAGAAGCTGAACAATCCCGGGGTCACCTTGAACTCGGCCTTCCTGCGGCCGCGCTCACGCGGCACGGTGCGGCTGAAGAGTGCCAATCCGGCCGACCATCCGCTGATCGATCCCAACTACTGGTCCGATCCCTATGATCGCGCCATGTCGATCAAAGGGCTGCGGTTGGCGCGCGAGATCATGCGGCAAAAGGCGCTTGCCCCTTACGTGCTGCGCGAAGTGTTGCCTGGCCCGTCACTCGCCAGCGACGACGAACTCTTCGACTATGCCTGCCGCACCTCCAAGACCGACCATCACCCCGTCGGCACCTGCCGCATGGGCCATGACGACATGGCCGTCGTGACCCCGGACCTGCGGCTGCGCGGCATCGAAGGTCTGCGCGTCTGCGACGCCTCGGTGATGCCGCGTGTGCCCTCCTCCAACACCAATGCCCCGACCATCATGGTCGGCGAAAAGGGTGCCGATCTGGTGCTCGGCCGCGAGCCGCTGCCGCCGGCTGTGTTTTCCGGAAACCGGGCTGCTTAGGAGCAAAAAAGATGATCAGGCACTGTGTCTTCGTCAGGTTTCGCGACGATGTCCCCGACGGTGAGCGCGCGGCGATCCATGCCGACCTCGAGGCGCTGCGAAAGGTGATCGATGGCATGGACACCGTCCAGTTCAGCGCCAATGTCAGCCCTGAACCCTTCGCGCGCGGCTTCAGCCATGGCTTCACCATCGATTTCCGCGATGCCGCCGCGCGCGACGCCTATCTCGTGCACGAAGCCCATCGGCGCGCCGGCGCCCGGCTGGTGGCCGCACTCGAAGGCAGCACCGACGGTTTGATGGTCTTCGATCTCGATCTTACGAAAAAGTGACCGCCGGTTCTTCGAAAGCCGGCTGATCGCTGTTCTCTTTTGCTAACCGGGCGACATATCGTTGCTCCGGGGAGCCAAAGGAGGACGCCTTGAATCTCACTGCCGAGCAGAAGAAAACCGTTCTGGCCTCATTCCTGGGCTGGACGCTCGATGCTTTTGATTTCTTCCTTCTGACATTCCTGCTCACCGATATTGCGAGTGAATTCCAGACGGATGTCCCGGCAGTCTCAAAGGCATTGTTCCTGACCTTGGCAACGCGCTTCATCGGCGCGTTCTTCTTTGGCATGCTCGCCGACAAATATGGGCGCAAGCCCATCCTCATGCTCAACATTGTCAGCTATTCGGTGATCGGCGCGCTCGCCGCCTTCTCGCCCAATCTCGGCATTTTCCTCGCCTTGCGTGCCTTGTTCGGCATCGCCATGGGTGGCGAATGGGGGCTTGGCAGTTCGCTCGCCATGGAATCCGTCCCGCCCAGCGCACGCGGCATTGTCTCGGGCATCCTGCAATGCGGCTATCCGGCCGGCTACCTCCTGGCGGCCGTGGTCTATGGCCTGCTCTATCAGCAGACGATCGGCGGCTACACGATCGGCTGGCGCGCCATGTTCCTGCTCTCCTTCATCCCGGCGCTGATCGTGCTCTTCATCCGCTCGCACGTGCCGGAATCGCCTGCCTTCGTCGAGGCGCAGAAGGCACCCAGGCCTGGCTTGCTGGAAACGCTGCAGAAGCATTGGGGTGTCGCGCTCTATGCCGTCGTGCTGATGATGTTCTTCAACTTCTTCAGCCATGGCACGCAGGACCTCTACCCGACCTTCCTGAAGAAGCAGCACGGCTTCGATCCGCACACGGTGAGTTGGATCACCATCGTCGCCAATCTCGGCGCCATTGTCGGCGGCCTGACATTCGGCGCACTGTCGGAGAAGATCGGCCGCGTCAACGCCATCACGCTCGCCTGCGTGATCGCCCTGCCGTCGATCCCGCTGTGGGCCTACTCGACCACGCCGTTCATGCTGGCCATCGGCGCCTTCATCATGCAGGTCTCGGTCCAGGGGGCCTGGGGCGTCATTCCGGTGCACCTCAATGAACTCTCGCCCGGCGCGGTGCGCGCGACCTTGCCCGGCTTCATCTACCAGGCCGGCAATCTCGCTGCCTCCTATGGCGGTCCGTATCAGGCCGGGATCGCGGAAAGCGCCGGAGGCAGCTACGGCTATGCGCTGGCGCTCTTTGCCGGCGTGGTTGCCGTCTGCATCATCGTCGTCATCCGCTTCAGTCCGGAACGGCGTGGCCAGGTGATGACGGTTCTGGAGCGCAGCTAACCCAGCCGCAGCGCGATAACCCCGGCGACAATGCTGAGCGCGGCGGCACCGCGCCAGCCCGTCATCTTCTCGCCGAGCGCGTAGACCGAGATCATCATGGCAAACAGGATCGAGGTCTCGCGCAGCGATGCCACCGAGGCGATCGGCGCTTTGGTCATAGCCCACATCACAATCCAGTAGGCGGCACCACTGAGCACGCCGGTGAACAGCCCGGCTTTCCAGTCGCGCGCCAGCACAGGCAGTGCCTTGGGCCCACGGAAGATGAGGCACAGCACCAGCGCGCCAAAGGCGTCGCAGATGAACAGCCAGGCGGCATAGCTCTGCGCGGTTGCTGCCAGCCGCGCGCCGCTGCCGTCCGAGAGCGTATAGCTGGAGATGAAAATCGAAGTGCCGAGCGCAAAGCCGACCGCGCGCAGATTGATCCGCTCCAGATGCGCGCCGCCGCGAAACGACATCACCAGCGTGCCGGCCGACAGTAGCAATATGCCGAGGATGGCGAACGGCGCCGGCATCTCCTGCACCACAACAACGCCGCCGAGCGCGGTCAGCAGGGGCGCCGTGCCCCGCGCCAGCGGATAGGTCTGGGCGAAATCACCGGCCTTGTAGGCGCCGATCAGGAAGGTGCGGTAGCCCATGTGGAAAATGACAGAGGCGATGATGTAGGGCCACACCTCCGCTTTCGGAAACTCGACGAAGGGCAGCACCACGAGGGCGGCGGCGCCCATGCCGAGCGTCATCAGCGTGATCGACAGAAAGCGGTCGAGGTGGACCTTGACCAGCGCGTTCCAGATCGCGTGCATGGCGGCGGCGGCAAGCACCGCGAAGAAGACGAAAAGCGTCATTTCGGGCTTACCGACCTCCCAAGCCGAGCGGCGGTTCAAGATCGACATCGATCCTGACCGGGAAGTGATCGGACGCCACCTCGCCTATATCAGATCCGACCGAACGCACTCGCCCGGCGAACATGCCGCCGACGAAACAGTGGTCGAGCCGACGCTTTGCCAGTCTGCCATCGATGATCTTCTCATGGGTGTGGAAGTCATCAGCCGATTCGATCGCCACCGCGGCGGCATCGACGAAGCCGTCGAGATAGGCCGCACCGCGATGATAGGGCGTGCTGCCGACGATGCGCCGGTATTCGGCGCTGCCCGGCTCCATGTTGAAATCGCCCATCCAGATCGCCGCCAGCGGGTTTTCCGGCTCGGGCTCGCCGCTGGTCCAGTTGCGCGCAGGCTCGTCGTCGGTACCGCTCCACGGCCCGCCGTCGGTGGGCGCGCGGCGGTGTTGCGCGAGCAGATAGTCGATCTGCTCCAGCCGCTCTTCGGCCGCGATATGCGCGAGATGCAGCGACAGTATCCGCACCGGGCCAGCCGGCGTGCGGATCATGCATTCGAGTGCCGCATTGCGGGTGTTGAGCGGCTGCAGAGTGCGGCGCATTGGCAGCGCATGCAGCCGCGACCAGACGATCGGCAACTTCGACAGCACCATGGTGCCGAACTGTCGGCGCCGGTTGACCAGGCGGCCGTCGCGCCGCTCGCTGGCATCCATGTCGAAGGCCGGGCCGTAGACCCAGTGATAGTCGGGCAGCAGGCGCGACAGCAGCTCCGGCTGGTCGTCGAAATTGCTGCGCTGCCAGTGCCGCTCGACCTCCTGCAGCGCAATGATGTCGGCGCCAGCAACGATCCGCGCCGCGCGCGAAAGGTCGTAGCGACCATCACTGCCGAACCCGTACTGGATGTTGTAGCTGACCAGCTTCATTGCTTATCCGGCTCACTTTCGGTGATGGCAGTAGCGGTTCAATGGATTGGTTGCAATGTGCAGGAGAATGGCAGCGGCTTGTGCCAGACGCCTCCCCCGCCCCTTGCTGCGCGATCATGCAACGATTCCGGGCCGCTTCGGTATCCTCCGCGCGCCGGAAAACGCCGCGAGTTTTTCGCGACACCATTGGGTCAGGTCTGCCCGGTGAACCGTCCTAATAGGTCGTCAGCGGCTGGAACCGGCCAGCCGGAGACGCCGCCAGTTCCGCCCAGTCGATCTCTTCCTCAAGCCGGTGATAGGCTTCATCGCCGATCGTACCGTTGCGGCGCAATTCCTCCAGCGTGTCGCGCTGGCGGTTGATGGCATAGAGACGCAGCCGGTCGTATTCGGTCGCGGCTTGAGCGTCCTCCGGGTTTTCCGCGATGACGCGCTGAGCTTCGTACTGCTCGCGCACGACAGCCGCCGCGGCCGATGTCTTGCGGCTCAGCACATCGAGTGCTGCCTGCATGATGGCAACGCGCGCCTGCGCCACTTCGCGATCAACGGTCGTATCCGGGTCGAAGTTGAGTATCCGCAGCAGAGGCTTGAGCGTCATCCCCTGCAGCACCAGCGTGCCCAGAACCACGGCAAAAGCGGCAAGCACGATCGGGTCGCGGCCGGGAAAGCCGGCCGGCAGAGCAATGGCCACCACCAGCGTCACCAGCCCGCGCATGCCGCACCAACCGACGAGCACGGCGCCGCCAAATGTCGGCGCATCCCGCCTTGCGTCTTCGCTGCCGAAGCGGGAAACCCACCGAATGATCGCAACGTAACTCGCCACCCAGACGAGACGCGCCACGATGACGACGACGAGCACCGTGGCGGCGAACAGAAAGGCCTGGCCTTGCCCCTCGCCCGAAAGCCGGCCGACGATCGATCGCGCCTGCAGGCCCATCAGCACGAAAGCCAGCACGTTGAGCACGAACACCGCCGTCTCCCAGACCGAATAGGTGCTGACGCGCCGCCTTGCCGACATGTGGCGTGGCGCCCGGCGTGCAAGCGTCATGGCGTAGACGACGATGGTGATGATGGCCGAAAGGCCGAGCTTGTCGGCCAGGATCCAGACCCCGAAAGTTCCAGCGAATTGCACCACCGTGCTGCTCGCCGCATCCTCTATCTTCGTGAGCGTCAGCAGCGAGAAGCGGCCAAGCAGATAGCCGGCGATGAGGCTGCCTATGGTGGATAAAAGGATCGTCGGAATGGCGTTGCTCAGCATGATCGTGCCGAGCGCCGCCGAAACCGCCAGGCGGTAGATCAAGAGCGCTGTGGCATCGTTGAGCAGGCTCTCGCCTTGCAGGATGGCGGTGATGCGGTGCGGCACCTTGAATTGCCCTAGCACGGCGGATGCCGCCACCGCATCCGGCGGCGCGACGATGGCGCCGAGCGCGATTGCCGCGGCTATCGGCAGGCCGGCCATCTTCCAGCCGACGAAGGCAACCACGACAGTGGTGAAGACGACGGCGCCAAGCGCCAACAGCGCCAGCGACAGCCGGTAGCGCTTGAGGTCGCGCAGCGACGTGTCATAGGCGGCATCGAGAAGCACCGGCGCGATGAACAGGGCAAGCGCCAGTTCCGGATCGATCTCGATCGTTGGCGCGCCAGGCACGAAGGCAATCGCGACCCCGGCCAAGGCCAGCAGGGACGGATAGGGTATCTCCAGCCGCCGCGACAGCGCCGTCAGCGCAACGGCTGTCAAAAGCAGGATAAGGGTGAGTTCAAAAAGAGCCATGGGCTGTTACTTCAGTGAGACGGGATTGCCGGCGCAGATATACCTGCAGGATGCGGTGGATTGGCCATCAAACTCAAGCCCTCTGGCCATACGCCTCAAACCACCTCTTGCCGTACAACACGGCATGATCCTCATCGGCCAATATGACTCGCCTTTCGTGCGCCGTGTCGGCATCGCGCTGACCCTCTATAGCATCGCCTTCGAGCACCGTCCGTGGTCGGCCTTCGGCGATGCCGATGAGATTCGGCCCTACAACCCGCTGACGCGGGTGCCGACCCTGGTGCTGGACAATGGCGAGGTACTGATCGAAAGCCATTTGATGCTCGACTATCTCGATAGTTTGGTCCCAGCCGATCGAAGCATGTTTCCGAAGACGGAGCCGGCGCGCCATCAGGCGCTGAAGGTGTCAGCCCTGGCCACCGGGCTCGGCGACAAGGCGGTGAGCCTGTTCTACGAGAAGCGGCTGCACGAGAAGGTCTCCGACGTCTGGGCCGGGCGCTGTCGCACGCAGATCGAGGCCGTGCTTGCCGTGCTGGAGGCCGACCGTGCCAAATGGTCGACACCTTACTGGTTCGGCGAGCGCATCGGCCATGCCGATATCGCAGTTGCCGCCGTGCTGCGCTTCATCGGCGAGGCGCATCCAGTGCTCATTGCGCTGGCTGACTTCCCGGCGCTGGACGCGCACGCGGCACGAATGGAAGCCCTCCCGGTCTTTCAGGAGATATCACAGCCGTTCATCGCACCGGCTTGAGAGCGCCCACTTTTGGACAGGCTCCGGGTGTGCTGAGATTCAGGTCAGGCCGAGCCGGAGTCGAGACGGGCGCGAAGCGACCAAACTGGGTGGCTTCCGAGAACCGGAGCGGAGTGTACTTTTGGGTACGTGAGCACCGGAAGCACAGGAAGCCGCCATTTGCAGGCCGGCCTCACCTGAATATCGGCACAGCCTAGTGCAGCACCAGCATATCGTCGGACGAGAACGAAATCTCGGCCTTCTCGCCAACGGCGGGTGGCGGCGTCGCCGGGCTGTTGAACGTATCGAGCGAGACCGTATTGCCGCCGATGCCGACGCGGACGCGGATCACCGAACCAAGGAAGTGCACTTCGGAAATCTCGCCGGACAGGCTGGAATCGCGGCCAGGCTGACGGCCGAGTGAAATCGCTTCCGGCCGCAGCGCCAGCGACAGCGTGTCGCCGGACTTCGAGCCGTTGAGCTTGCCCTTGAGCGAGACTTGCTGCGTGTTGACCTGCACCGTGCCGGCCGCGGCATCGGTGACCTTGCCCTCGAGCACATTCAGCGTGCCGACGAAATTGGCGACGAATTTGGTCGCCGGCCGGTTGTAGATCTCGAACGGCGTACCAACCTGCTCGGCCTTGCCGCCATACATGACCGCGATGCGGTCGGAGATCGACAGCGCCTCTTCCTGGTCATGGGTGACGAAGATGGTGGTGATGCCGAGCTTCTTCTGGATCGAACGGATTTCTTCACGCAGCGAGACACGGACCTTGGCATCCAGCGCCGACAGCGGCTCGTCGAGCAGCAGCAGCTTCGGTTTCGGCGCGATCGCACGCGCCAGCGCGATACGCTGCTGCTGGCCGCCCGAGAGCTGGTAGGGGTAGCGGTCCGCCATCTGCGGCAGCTTGATGATACCCAGCATCTCGGCAACGCGGGCGTCGATGTCCGCTTTGGGCATGCCGGCGACCTTCAGGCCGAAACCGATGTTCTGCGCCACGGTCAGGTTCGGAAACAGGGCATAGGCCTGGAACACCATCCCGACATTGCGCTGATTGGGCTTCAGCCTCGTAATATCCTTGCCGCCAACGACGATCTTGCCGGCGCTCGGCTCCTCGAAACCCGCGACCATGCGCAGCACCGTTGTCTTGCCGCAGCCGGATGGTCCGAGGAAAGAGACGAATTCGCCACGTTCGACGTCGAGATTGAAATCCTCGACCACCGTGGTGGTGCCGAAGGATTTCCGAACGTGCTGGATGGAGAGGAACGGGTCGGCCATGGTGTTGTTCTTTCGATCAGTACTTTTCGATCAATTGGGGCGGTTCGCCGATCTCGGCGCAAAGCGGGACAATATCTGGATCAGCGACATGCAGCCCCAGGTGATTGCGAAGGCGATGATGGCAAGCGCCGCCGGTTCATAGGCGCGGTTGGCGCCGATGTTCTGCAGATAAGGGCCGAAGGCCGGACGGTTGAGCAGGCTTGCCATGGTGAACTCGCCGATAACGATCGCGAAGGTCAGGAATGCACCCGACAACACCGCGATCAGCACATTGGGCAGGATAACCCGGGTGATGATCGTCCCCCAGCCAGCGCCGAGAATCTGCGCCGCTTCCGTCAACGTACGCACGTCGATGGTGCGAAGCCCGGTGTCCACCGCGCGATACATATAGGGCAGCGCCAGCGTGGCATAGCCGATGACCAGCAAGGCATTGGTGCCCGTGTCGGTCGCCAGGAAGGGCAGCGGCGAATTCGAGCCGTACATTCTGATGTAGCCGAAAACGATGACGATGGCCGGGATGACCAGCGGCAGCAAGGTGATGAACTCGACGATGGGGCGCAGCTGCGGCAGGCGCAACCGGATCCAGTAGGCGGCGGGCACCACGATGAGCACGCCGAGAATGATGGTGAAGACGGCGGCAAGCACCGAATAGCCGAAGGTCGCCTGGAAGCGTTCGTCACCCAGCACGACCTTGTAGGCGTCAAAGGAATAGGCGCCGCGCCGCATGCGCATGGAGAACTCCACCGTCGCGATCAGCGGAATGAAGAAATAGGCCGCGCCCAGCGCGAAGACGACCCAGGCCCAGAACTTGCCAGCCTTCATTTGAGCCACCTCTCGGAACGGGTGCGGAACCAGATGTAGAAGACATTGGCAAGACCGGTGATGAGGATCATGCCGAAGGCGATGGCATAGCCGAGATGGGCATTGTGCAGCACGTCGCCACGGATCTGGGCATAGAGCAGGATCGGCACGATGTTGAGCGACGACCCGGTCAGCGCATAGGCGGTGGCGATGGCGCCGAAGGCATTGGCGAACAACAGGATCACCGTGCCGAGGAAGCTCGGCCAGATCACCGGAATGACCACCATGCGCCAATACTGGGACATGGTCGCACCCAGCGTTGCGGCGGCCTCGCCCCATTCCTTCTTCAGCCCGTCGATGGCCGGCACGATGATGACCACCATCAGCGGAATCTGGAAGTAGACATAGGTCAATGTCAGGCCCCAGAACGACAGGATGTTGAAGCCATGCGCGTAGATGTTGAGACCGAACAGCGTGTTCAGTATCACGGTCGCAAGGCCGAGCCGGCCGAGTGTGGCAAGGAAGGCGAAGGCCAGCGGCACGCCGGCAAAATTCGAGGCGACGCCGGAAAACGTCAGCGTCGCCGAGCGTATCCAGTCCGGCAGGCCGCCGCGTACGATGGCAATGGCAATCGCCAGCCCTGCAAAGGCGCCAATCAGCGATGAAGCAAGGCTGACCTTGATCGAAATCCAGTAGGCGGCAACGATCGACGGCTGCGCCAATGCAACTATGTTTTCGAGTGTGAATTCACCAGCATCGTTCTGGAATGCGCCCAGCATCAGGTAGAGCGTGGGCAGGATCAGGAACATGATGGCGAAGATGAAGAAGGGCGCAACGCCGAGCCATTGCGTCGGCAGCCTCATGCTGCGCGCCTCGGCGGGAGGCGCGGTCTTCCCGGAAACAGCGTGGTCGGACATTGAGATATCGGTCATGCGCCGGCTACCGTCTTCGAGAGAAAGACTTCGAGAGAAAACCGGGCGGCCGTGAAGCCGCCCGGTCGATTTCAACTGTTACTTGACGTTGGCACCGACAACGGCGTCCCAGTTCTTGGTGATGGCTTCCTTGGCCTTGCCCTGCTCGTCGAGCGTCGGGAACACCGCGGCCGCGTAGGACTCAGCCGGCGGCAGCTTGGCCAGCACGTCCGCCGGAATCTTGCCGTTCTTGGCGAGATCGTTGAAGCGGATCGGGTGGCAATAGCCCTTCAGCCAGGCGATCTGGCCTTCGTCGGAATACAGGTATTCCAGCCAGAGCTTGGCTGCATTCGGATGCGGCGCGTAGGCGCTGATCGCCTGCACGTAGACACCGGCGACGACACCGGTCTTCGGCACGACGACGTCGACGGGCGGGTTGCCCTTCAGCGTGTCGCGGCCGGCGAGCGCGTTGTAGTCCCAGGTGACGAGGATCGGCGTCTGGCCCTGGGCCAGCGTCGCGGCCTTGCCGATGACCGGCACGAAATTGCCGGCGGCGTTGAGCTTCTTGAAGAAGTCGAGGCCAGCGGTGCCGGCAGCTTCACCAGCAGCCGCACCCGTCGACAAGCCGGCGGCATACACCGCCTGGATGGCCTGGTTCGAAGCGCGCGGATCACCGGCAAGAGCGACCGAGTTGGCGAATTCCGGCTTCAGCAGGTCTGCCCAGTCCGTCGGCGACGTCTTCACCAGGTCCTTGTTCACCTGGAAGGAAAGCACGCCGTAGTAGTCGCCCGTCCAGAAGCCGTCGGCATCCTTGGCGCTGTCGGGGATCGAGTCCCAGGTCGAAACCTTGTAGGCCTGGATCAGACCGTCCTTCTTGGCGGACGGACCGAAGGACAGACCGACGTCGATAACGTCGGGCGCCTGCGGGCCCTTATTGTCCTTGTTGGCCTTGATCGCCTCGACCTCGTCGCCGGAACCGGCATCGGGGTTGAGTTCGTTGATGGTGATTTCCGGATACTTCGCCTTGAAGCCGGCGATGACGTCGCCGTAACCGCACCAGTCATGCGGCAGCGCGATGGTGGTGAGCTGGCCTTCGGCCTTCGCGGCCTTGACGAGATCGTCCAGCGAAGCGGCGGACGAAATCACCGACGACACCATAAGGGTCGCGGCCGAAAGGGAAAGCACCTTCCCCGTGAATTTGAACATGTGTTCTCTCCGTTGAACTGACGCCGTTGGACGCCTGCGATGCGGTATCGTTTTCATGTGACAGCCAGATGAAAGCTTTGTGAAACCGGCTGCTCGCAGTGCGAAAAAGTAAACTCTTTTTAACCGGTTGTAGCAATCGCCTCGCGATTCTTTTTCCGGCTAATTAGTTTGTGCCTTGCCCTTCATCCCCTCCCCTTGTTTTTCTACCCCTTTTTCAGATCAATTTCCTATGCGGAAAGCGTCTCAGACCGTGCCGGCGATGGCGTTTTCGAGCAATGTCAGCGCCGCCTTCTTGGTCAGCTTGACCGGGTTGCCACCGGCGGTAGGATCGACCACCGCCATATCCGCGATCAGCGCCTTGCGCTTCTTGTCCATGTCGAGCCCCTTGATCAGGCCCGGCAGCGCGTGCGGCACCTTCAACTCCTTGCGCAGCTTGATGATCGCCTTGGAGAAGCCGTCAAAGCCGCCCTTGATGCCGCAATAGGCGGCGAGCCGGGCAATACGCTCCTCGATGGAGTCCCGGTTGAAGGCGAGCACATAGGGCATGAACACGGCGTTGGTCATGCCGTGATGGGTATCGTAGAGCGCGCCGATCGGATGCGACAGCGAGTGAATGGCGCCGAGCCCCTTCTGGAAGGCGGCGGCGCCCATGGCCGCCGCACTCATCATATGGGCGCGCGCGACAAGGTCCTTGCCGTTGGCATAGGCCTTGGGCAGGTTCTCGAACACCAGCCGGACACCTTCGACGGCAATACCGTCGGCCATCGGGTGGTAGCCCGGTGCGCAATAAGCCTCGAGGCAATGGGCAAGCGCATCCATGCCGGTGCCGGCGGTGATGAAGCCCGGCATGCCGACCGACAGTTCCGGGTCGGCGATGACGATCGCCGGCAAAAGCTTCGGATGGAAGATGACCTTCTTGGTGTGCGTCTCCTCATTGGTAATGACGCCGGCGCGGCCGACTTCCGAGCCGGTGCCGGCCGTGGTCGGCACCGCGATGATCGGTGCGATCGCGTCCGAATTGGCGCGCGTCCACCAGTCGCCGACATCCTCGAAATCCCACACCGGCCGCGTCTGCCCCGCCTGGAAGGCGATCAGCTTGCCGAGATCGAGCGCCGAGCCGCCACCGAAGGCGATGACGCCGTCATGCTTGCCCTTCTTGAACACGGCGATGCCGGCGGTGAGGTTGGACTCGACAGGGTTCGGCTTCACCTCGGAAAACACGCCATAAGGCACCTTGGCATCGTCGAGGATTTTCAGCGTGGAAGCGACGACCGGCAGCTTGGCCAGGCCCGGGTCGGTGACGAACAACGGCCGCTTGATGCCGGTTGCCGCCAGCACCTCGGGCAGCTCGTTGATGCGCCCGGCGCCGAAGCGAACGGTGGTGGGATAGTTCCATTTGGAGATCAGCTTGGACATTGCTTGTCTTTCAAAAAATCAGATGGCTTCGCGCAGGTGGAAGGATTTCGGCCGGGTCAGGTTATCGTAGCCGATGGCCGACAGTCCCGCACCCTTGCCGGTGTCCTTGACGCCGGTCCAGACCAGCGCCGGATCGAGATAGTCGCAGCGGTTCATGAACACCGTACCGGTCTCGATGCGGTTGCCGATCGCCACCGCATGCTCGGTATCGCGCGTCCAGATCGAGGCCGTCAGGCCATACTGACTGTCGTTCATCAGCGCGATCGCCTCCTCATCGTTGCGCACCTTCATGATGCCGACGATCGGGCCAAAACTTTCCTCGCGCATGACGCTCATCTGGTGGTCGACTTGCGTCAGCACCTCAGGCGCCAGATAGGGCGAGCCGGCCTTGTCGTTGGCCACCTTCATGTTGATGTGCGCCACCGCACCTTTGCGCAGCGCTTCGGCCTTCTGCTCGCGGATCAGGTCGGCGAACCGCGCCTGCGCCATCGGCCCCATCGTCGTCGCCTGTTCCAACGGATTGCCGACGACATAGTTCTTGGTCTCGGCGATGAAGCCCTCGACGAACTCGTCATAGACCTTTTCATGCACATAGACGCGCTCGATGCCGCAGCAGCATTGGCCGGAATTGTAGAAGGCGCCGTCGACCAGATTGGCGACCGCATGGTCCAGTTTGGCGTCAGGCAGCACATAGGCCGGATCCTTGCCGCCAAGCTCGAGACCGAGCGTCATGAAGGTGCCCGCCGCCGCCTTTTCAATGGCACGGCCGCCGCCGACCGAACCGGTGAAGTTGACATGGTCGATCTTGCCCGAGCCAAGCAGCTTCTCGGTCTGGGCATGGTTGAGCACGACATTCTGGAACACGCCCTTGGGCAGCCCGACCTTGTCGAAAGCCTGTTGAAAACGCTCGCCGACCAGCAGTGTCTGCGCAGCATGTTTCAGGATAACCGCATTGCCGGCCATCAGCGCCGGCACGATGGTGTTGACTGCGGTGAGATAGGGATAGTTCCACGGCGCGATCACTATGACGACGCCGAGCGGATCCTTCTTCACGTAGCGGCGAAAGCCGTCCTTCGGGTTGGAGGCCGGCACGGATTTCAGCGCCTGCTCGGCGATCTCGACCATGTAAGTGGTGCGTTCCCTGACGCCGCCGAACTCGCCGCCATAGCGCACCGGACGCCCCATCTGCCAGGCGATCTCCGGCACGATCTCGTCGGTCATCGCCACCAGCGCCTCGAGCATTGCCAGCATGTACTTGCCACGCTCGACGATCGGCGTCTCGGCCCACTTCTCCTGCGCCGCCTTGGCGCGCTCGACAGCGGCGTTGATCGCCTGGTCCGTAGCCACGGGCCGCTCGGCATAGATCGAGCCATCGACGGGGGATATCAACTTGACCGTTTCGGTCATTCCTTCAGTCCTCGCACTTCATGAAATCTTGATTTTGACGTCGCCCGCCATTCAGACGATGGCTAAGGGAGGGCGACGCCGACATAGTCTAGTACCGCTCGAAACCCCTGTGCAGTTCCCAATCCGTAATGCGGCGGTCGTATTCGAACTGCTCCCACTTGGCGGTGTGGACATAGTGCTCGAGCACATCCTCGCCGAGCGCCTCTTTCAGCATCTTCGACTTCGCCAGCGTTTCGGTGGCATCGCGCAACGTCTTCGGGATCTCCGGCAGGCGCGAGGCCTGATAGGCATCGCCGACGAACGGCTTCTGCAGTTCGAGCTTCTCGTCGATGCCGGCAAGGCCGGCGGCGATCAGCGCCGCGAAGGCGAGATAAGGGTTGAGGTCGGCGCCGCCGATGCGGCATTCCATGCGGATGCCCTTGGTGCCCTCGCCGCACAGTCGGAAGCCGGCGGTGCGGTTGTCCTCGCTCCACATGATCTTGGTCGGCGCGAAGGTGCCAGCCTGAAAGCGCTTGTAGGAGTTGATGTAAGGCGCCAGGAACCAGGTGAATTCCTTGGCATATTTGAGCTGACCTGCCCCCCATTGCTGGCCAAGCGTCGACAGCGTCCAGTCCGCCTTCTTGTCGAAGAATAGAGCCGTCTTGCCGTCGGCGCTCCACAGCGAATTGTGGATATGGCTGGAATTGCCGGCGAGCCCGTAATTGTACTTGGACATGAAGGAGATCGCCTTGCCCTCGGACTCGGCAATCTCCTTGGCGCCGTTCTTCAGGATGACGTGGCGGTCGGCCATCTCGAGCGCCTCGGCATAGCGCACATTGATCTCTTCCTGGCCGGGGCCCCATTCGCCCTTGGAGTTCTCGATCGGAATGCCGGCCGCATCCATCTCGTTGCGAAGCCGGCGCATGACCCCTTCTTCCTTGGTGGTGATGCCGATCTGGTAGTCGCCAATATAGGGCGAAGCCGTGTCGAGACCCTGCCAATGCTTCTTGCGGGCGGAATCGTAGGTCTCGTTGAACAGATAGAATTCGAGCTCGGAGGCGAAATAGCCGATATAGCCGCGCTCCGTCAGCCGCTTGACCTGCTTCCTCAGGATGGCACGCGGCGAATGCGGCAGGTCGTCATGGGTGTGGTGGTCGAGCACGTCGCAGATCACCAGCGCCGTCTTTTCCAGCCAAGGAATGCGCCGCAACGTCGCCAGATCCGGCTTCATGACGAAGTCGCCATAGCCCTTCGACCAGCTTGCCGCCTTGTAGCCTGGCACCGGCTCCATATCGATGTCGGCGGCCAGCAGATAGTTGCAGCCATGCGTTTCGTCATGCGCGGAATCAACGAAATACTGCGCCAGGAAGCGCTTTCCGGCCAATCGTCCCTGCAGGTCGACGATGCAGGCCAGCACCGTGTCGATCTCACCGCTGGAGACCGCTTTCTTCAACTGATCGAATGAGAAATTTCCGGCCATTCCTTTGGCACTCCAGCGCTTGTCGTTTCGGGCTTGTCATATTGAACGGAAAAAACCGTGGCGAGCGAGCCCGCCACGGTTTGATTGGCTGTTTAGGCGGATTCGCCGACGGCCTTTTCGGCCGCTGCGATGGTCGCCGTGCGCTTGGCGATTGCCGCCTCGCCGATGGGCGGCCCCTGGAAGCGGCGATTTTCAACGGCGAACCACAAGACAATGAGCAGAACGATCAAGCCGATGGCATAGTTGATCAGGATGTCGAAGGGCGGCTGGATGCCGGCATACATCAACACCAGAACACCGATCACCGTGATCACAGCGAACGGCTTTGACCAGATGCCGAGCCGGAACGGCCCGAATTCGGTCCAGCTCTTTCCTTCCGCAAGAAGTCCGGCTGCGATCGGCATGGCGTAGGAGACATAGAGGAAGAGAGCGCAGCCAGCTGCCAGCGCCGCGAAAGCCGGCGAATAGAGCGTGGCGGCAATCGACAGCACGACGCCGAGCCAGATGGCCGGGACGGGCGTGCGCCAGGTTGGCGAAACCTGCTTCCACAGAGATGAACCCGGCAGACCTCCGTCACGCGAAAAGGCGAAGATCATGCGCGAGGTCGAGGTGAGCCCGGCCAGCGCGCACAGATAGTTCGCCAGCACGATGGCGATGCCGAGCAGAGCCTTGAGCCAGGTTGGCGCCGGCAGATTGTTGAACAGGTTGAACCAGGCATTGCCGCCGTCCTTGGCGGTCGCCACGAGATCGGGGCTGGCAAGGACGAAGGAGACCGCCATGATGAAACCGAAGACGAGAGACCACAGGACCGCGTGGATCATGCCTCTTGGCACGGCGACGCGGGCATTGTGCGTTTCCTCGGCGGTATGCGCCGAGGCGTCGAAGCCGGTGATGGTATAAAGCGGGTAGAGAAGGCCGATAAGGAAGGCCACAAGTGCGGTGCGGGCCGTCGGAACATAGGCACCGCCGGGATCGCCGGTCGTGTTGACGAAAGTCGTCAGCCGCGAAAGATCGAAGCCATGCGCGCCCCAGATCAGGAAGGTCAGCGTCAGCACGACCGCAACGACGAGGATGAGGTAGCCGGAAAAGTCCGTCAACATCGTCGTCGTCTTGATGCCGAGATGATTGAAGAGGCCTTGGGTTACGGTAATCATGACGACTGCCGCCGTCTGCTGCCAGAAGCCCCAGCTCGATGTGTCCCAACCGAAGATCGGGCCCGCTACGAGCCCTTGAAACAGCAGGTAGACGCCGACATTCACCGAGGCGACGACGAAGATCAGGCCGAGCAGGTTGATCCAGGCCGTGGCCCAACCCCAGCCGCGTCCGCCCAGGATCGACGACCAGTGATACAGGCCGCCGGCTGTCGGATAGGCTGATCCGATCTGGCCGAGGGAAGCCGCGACCACGAGCGCAAAGACACCGCCGATTACCCAGCCGATGGTCGCCTCGAAACCGCTGCCGGTGGCCATCGCCAGCGGGAATGACGTGATGCCGCCAGCCAGAATGCAGATGATCGAGAAGGAAATGGCGAAGTTGGAGAAGCCGCTCATGCGGCGAGACAATTCCTGGGCGTAGCCCATACTGTGAAGGATTTTTGTGTCCTCCGACTTGTCAGAATGATCCGGTGTTGTCATGTCAGAATTCCCCTTATTGGTTCTTAGCTGGCCGATTGAACTGACTTTCCGACTACGCTTCGTCGAGAGCCCTTGGCCTCCTCTGGCTCCAGATCCGAAAAAATGCCCGTGAGCAGATCCGCCCATTTCCGCTGCCCGGTCTCGCCGGAGATTTCATCGTTGCGGATTTCGATCATGGCGCAGGGCAGCCCGCGCGAGCGTGCATGCCGTTCCAGCGTGAAATAGACGCGGTCATCAGGCGAATAGGGTTCGTTGACGCCGACGGTGACGCCGGCAAGCCGCTTGAGCGCCGATATCAGCGGCGACGCCAGCCGCTGATCGTCATCGTGGATGATGCCGATATGCCAGGGCCGGTTGCGGCCCTTGTAGACCGGCGTGAAAGAATGGACGGAAACCAGCCGGGTCTCCTGGCCGCGGGCCAGCCGCTCCTCGACGATGCCTTCGATGGTGCTGTGAAACGGCTGCCATGACAGGGCGACCCGCGCCGCAAGCTGTTTTTCCGACAGGCCGGTATTGCCTGGTATGGCTGTCGTCTCGCTGACCGGCGGCACCAGGTCCGGCGCATCGAGCGGCCGGTTGCAGTCGACGACCAGACGCGAAATGCGGGTTTCGACCAGCGTCGCATCGAGCGCATGCGCCATGCGCGTTGCCACCGGCAGCGCACCCGGATCCCAGGCGATATGGCGGGACAGGTCCTCGGCGGCAAGACCGAGCGTGCCGAATTCGGCGGGCAGGAAATTGGAAGCGTGATCGCAGGTCAGTACGAACGGGCTCGCTCCGCGTGGGTTCGTCACCCCCACGGAATCAGGCGATGCAAGGCTGGTACGCCGCGCTGTCTCCATAGTCCTGCCGTCCCCGGGGAGCGCTGTACCGTATGTTACGTATTTTGTATCATTGCGTCCCTATGGATGATTTCATACAGTTTGCCCGGCTTTGTCAAATGCGATCTCAGGGGGCGGGCCAACGGGTGGGGGAAAAGATGATTTCCAGCATTGCCGAACTGATCGCCGACCGCATCGGCACGATGCCGGCCAGCGAACGGCGCGCGGCGCAGACGCTGATCGCCAGCTATCCGATGATCGGCCTGAAGACGGTCGCCGAATTCTCGACCGCGGCCGGCGTCTCCTCGCCGACGATCCTACGCTTCGTGGCTCGGCTCGGCTTCCAGAACTATCCGGAATTCCAGTCGAGCCTGCAGGACGAACTGGCGGCGCAGCTGCAGTCGCCGGCGATACGGACGCTCAACCCGCCCTCGCCCGGCGGCGGTACAGTGTCGCCAATGCTGGAAGCGACGCTCGACAATATGCGCGAGACCTTCCGCCACCTCTCCGACAAGCAGCTTGCCGACATCGCCGCACGGCTTGCCGACCGGCGGGGCAAGACATTCCTCATCGGCGGCCGCTTCACCGACCCGCTGGCGCGCTACATGGCCGCCCACCTCGCCGTCATCCAGCCCGATGTCTTTCATCTCGCCGGCCAGGAGAGCATGTGGCGCGACCGGCTGATCGACATGGGCAAGCGCGACGTGCTGGTGATCTTCGACATCAGGCGCTACCAGGACAGCCTCGTGCGCTTCGCCGAGAAGGCGCATCAGCGCGGCGTGCAGATCGTGCTGTTCACCGATCAGTGGCTGTCGCCGATCGCCCGCTTCGCCCGCCATGTCATCGCCGGACGGACCGCTGTGCCGTCGGCATGGGATTCCTCGGCAGCACTTTTCGTCGTCGCCGAAACGCTGATCGGCGCCGTCACCAGGCAGCTCGAGGCCGACGGCGCACGGCGTATTCGGGAAATGGAAGGGCTGCGTTAAGCGGGCTCCGCGCAGTCTCATCCACCCCAAAGCAAGCGTGCGGACATCACGTTACCGCGATTTAATGTGCACGATTGCGTGATAATTGCCATAAACCGATGATATCGGGAGTGGGAGTGGCCGGTTTTGCCCCCCAGCCCTTGTCGTCGCTGCATCCACTTCCACTTGGAACCAGCAGAACGATTCTTGCCGCTGGAGTGCCGATGTCGAGTTGGAAACAGATTGTCCTTGCGCTTGTCGTCGTGGTCGCCGCCACGGCCGCGTGGGCTCGCTTCTATCCCGGCGCTCCCGAAGTGCTGGCGCGCTGGGGCATCGACTGGGCCTATGGCGCCACACCTCGGGCGAAGGACACGGCGGCGGCTGGTTCCCGGCAGGCAGGGCGCAACGGCGCCCAGATTGCCACCATCGTTGCATCGCCGGCCGCCTCGGCTGTTATCAACGACCGCCTGCAGGCGATCGGCACCGGCCGCGCCAACGCTTCGGTGACCGTCAACCCTTACAGCTCCGGCCGCCTTGCCGAACTGCTGGTCGAATCCGGTACTCATGTCGACAAGGGGCAGATCATCGCGACGCTTGATTCCGAAACCGAGATCATCTCCCAGGACCGGGCCAAGCTCGCCTTGCAGGATGCGCAATCTAAACTTGATCGCGTCAAGTCGCTGCGCGCTTCCAATGCCGCGACGCCTGTCGCCGTTGCCGACGCCGAAGTGGTGCTGGCAGGCGCGAAGCTGGCGCTCCAGGATGCCGAGCTTGCGCTGCAGCGGCGCTCCATCCTGGCGCCGATCGCCGGCACTGTCGGCATCCTGCCGATCTCGGCCGGCAACTATGTCACCAACCAGTCGGCGATCGCCACGCTCGATGACCGCTCCTCGATCCTGGTGGATTTCCAGGTGCCCGAGCGTTTCGCCGCCGCGGTCAAGGTCGGTGGGCAATTGACGGCAACGCCGATCGCCAATCCGAGCAACGCCTATACCGGCACGATTTCGGCCATCGACAATCATATCGACGAAAAGAGCCGCACGCTGCTGGTCAAGGCCAAGATCGCCAATCCCGCCGATTCGCTGCGCGCCGGCATGTCGTTCTCCATCACCATGAAATTCCCCGGCGAAACCTATCCGGCCGTCAGCCCGCTGGCGATCCTGTGGGGATCGGACGGCGCCTATGTCTGGCAGATCGAGGACGGCAAGGCCAAACGCGTGCCGGTGCGCATCATCCAGCGCAACACCGAGACCGTACTGATCGACGCCGAGATCGACAGCGGCGACATGGTTGTCACCGAAGGCACGCAGAACGTCAGCGAGGGCGGCGAAGTCCGCATCGCCGGCCAGGAACCGCGTGCCGCCAACGCCGCCGAAGGCTCATGACCGGACCCGTCAACGCTGCCAGCGATACCGGCTTTACCGCCCTGTTCATCCGCAGGCCGGTCATGGCCTTCGTGCTCAACGTCCTCATCGCGGTTGCGGGCCTCGCCGCCTTCTACGGCGTCGAGATCCGCGAATTGCCCGACGTCGACCGCGCCGTGGTTACCGTCTCGACCACCTTCGAAGGGGCGGCTGCCGAAACCGTCGACCGCGAACTGACCGACACGATCGAGGGCGCTGTAGCCCGCGTCTCCGGCGTCAAGTCGATCTCGTCTTCCTCCTCCTTCGGCTCGAGCCGCGTCACCATCGAATTCAACGACGGTGTCGACCTCAATGTCGCCGCCTCCGATGTGCGTGACGCCGTCGGCCGCGTCGCCAACCAGATGCCGGACACCGCCGACCCGCCGCGCATCGTCAAGGCCGATGCCAATTCCGACGCTGTGATGCGCCTGGCGGTGACCTCCGACAACATGTCGATCCAGGACATGACGGTCGTCGTCCAGGACCAGATCGAGGATGAACTGGCCGCCGTGCCTGGCGTTGCCGACGTCCAGGTCTATGGCGACCGCGACAAGATCTTCCGCATCGACGTCGACCAGAACAAGCTCGCCAGCCTCGGCTTCACGGTGGCCGATCTCAGGACAGCCCTTGCCTCGGTCGCCTTCGATTCCCCGGCCGGGTCGATCACCACCACCAACCAGGACCTGATCGTCCGCACGACGGCCGATGTGACGACGCCCGAGGAATTCGAAAACATCATCATCGGCGGCACGACGCGCATCCGCGACGTCGCCACCGTCACGCTCGGCCCCGATGTCGGCCAGACCACGCTGCGCTCGGACGGCAAGACCGGCATCGGTATCGGCATCATCCGCCAGGCGGAATCGAACACGCTGGATATTTCCACCGGCGTCCAGGCCGCCGTCGCCAAATTGCAGGAAAACCTGCCCAAGGGCATGGCGATCAAGATCACCAGCGACGACGCCGTCTTCGTCAAGGGCGCCGTGCACGAGGTCGAAATCGCGCTCGGCCTGTCGGTGACCATGGTGCTGATCGTCATCTACATCTTCCTGCTCGACTGGCGCGCCACGCTCATCCCAGGCCTGTCGATGCCGGTCGCCATGATCGGCACCATCGCCGCCATCTACCTGGCCGGCTTCTCCGTCAACATCCTGACGCTGCTCGCCATGGTGCTGGCCACGGGCCTTGTCGTCGATGACGCCATCGTCGTCCTGGAAAACATCGTGCGACGACGCAACGAAGGCATGGGGCCGCGTGCGGCTGCCGTGCTCGGCGCGCAGGAAGTGTTCTTCGCCGTCGTTGCCACGACGCTGACGCTGGTCGCCGTCTTCGTGCCGATCTCCTTCCTGCCCGGCCAGACCGGCGGGCTGTTCCGCGAATTCGGCTTCGTGCTTGCCATGTCGGTGCTTCTGTCCTGCGTGGTGGCGCTGACACTTTGCCCGATGCTCGCCTCGCGCATGCTGACCAGCGCCTCGCTCCACCATGAAGGCGGCCACGGCATTGGCGCTCGTATCGGCGGCGCGTTGAATGCCGCCTACAAGCGGATCCTGCACGCTTGCCTCGATGCGCCCTGGATCGTGGTTCTGGTTGCGGTGCTGTTTGCCGGCACCGCTTTCGCGCTGTTCGGCACCATCCGCCAGGAACTGACGCCAACCGAGGATCGCGCGGCCGTGCTGTTGCGCATCAATGCCCCGCAAGGCGTCAGCCTCGATTACACGACGCAGCAGATGCAGAAGATCGAGAAGCTGATCCAGCCGATGCGCGATTCCGGCGAGATCCGTTCGACCTTCGAGAATGCCGGCCAGAACGGCTCCTATAATTCCGGCTTCATGGTGATGACGCTGGCGCCATGGAACGAGCGCAGCCGCAGCCAGCAGGAGATCATGGCCGAGATCAGCCAGCTGACCAAGCAGGTGCCGAGCGTGCGCATCTTCCCGGTGCAGCCCAACAGCCTCGGCATCCGTGGCGCCGGCAACGGCCTGCAATTCGCGCTGGTCGGCAACGACCGAAAGGCGCTCGGCGACGCGGCGGTGAAGATCATAGCCGAAATGCAGAAGGACCCGCGCTTCCAGACGCCGCGCCTGTCGATCGACCCGACGCAGCCGCAGCTGGCCGTCGCCATCGACCGCGAGCGCGCCTCCGACCTCGGCATCGATATTACGGGCCTCGCCAACACCATGCAGGCCATGCTCGACGGCAACGACGTCGTCGACGTCTACATCGCCGACCGCAGCTATGGTGTGAAGCTGGTCTCGACCACCAATCCGATCAACGATCCGACC
This sequence comes from Mesorhizobium sp. P3_A8, assembly GCF_056402995.1. NCBI lineage: Bacteria > Pseudomonadati > Pseudomonadota > Alphaproteobacteria > Hyphomicrobiales > Phyllobacteriaceae > Mesorhizobium > Mesorhizobium sp. P3_A8. The sequence goes on from NZ_JBFUGI010000003.1 coordinate 351,039, forward strand.
GATCTGGAAAATGTCTTCCTGAAGACAGCCGATGGCCGCTTCGTGCCGATGTCGACCATCGCCACGCTGACCGAACGCGCGGTGCCGCCGTCGCTGTCGCGCGAACAGCAGCAGCCATCGGTGGCCATCACCTCCAACCTCTCAGGCAATTTCGCCCTTGGCGATGCGCTGAGCCAAGCCGAAGAGATCGCCACGCCGCTGCTGCCGCCGGGTAGCCGCATCCTGCCGCTGGCCGAGGCCGCGACGCTGGGCGAAACCAACAGCGCCATGGTCACCATCTTCGGCTTCGCGCTGGTCATCATCCTGCTGGTGCTGGCCGCGCAGTTCGAAAGCTTCGTCAGTGCCGTCATCATCATGGCGACGGTGCCGCTTGGCCTCGCCTGCGCCATCTTCGCCTTGCTGCTGTCGGGCACCAGCCTCAACGCCTACAGCCAGATCGGCCTAGTGCTTCTGGTCGGCGTCATGGCCAAGAACGGCATCCTGATCGTCGAATTCGCCAACCAGCTGCGCGACCGCGGGCTTGGTGTGCGCGAGGCGATCGAGCAGGCCTCGATCATCCGCTTGCGGCCGGTGATGATGACGATGATCTGCACCATACTTGGCGGCGTACCGCTGGTGCTGGCGGCAGGCGCCGGGGCCGAGGCACGCGTGGCACTCGGCTGGGTGATCGTCGGCGGGTTGGGGCTGGCCACCGTCTCGACGCTATTCCTGACGCCGGTCGCCTATCTCCTGCTTGGCCGCTTCGTCACCCCGAAGACGCATGAAGAAGCGCGCCTCAAGCGTGAGCTCGAGGAAGCCGCCTACACCAATATGGAGCCGGCGGAGTAGAGCAATCCCGGCAAGATGGATTGCGGTTTTCCGTCTATTTCAGCAGCCGGCCCTCGATCGACCAGCGTGCGGCGAGGAAATTCAGCACCGCCGCCACGATGACGCCGCCGATCTTGGCCGGCCACACGCCGGCGATGCCGGCGAACAGCGCGAGCGAAAGGCTGGAGACGCCGAGCGAAATCAGCGCACCCAGCGAGACGAAGCGAAGGAAGGCATCGCGCAGCCGAATGGTCCGATCGCGCTCGAACGACCACAAACTGTTGGCGGTGAAAGAGAAGATGACGGCAATGAACCAGGAGGTGACATTGGCCGGCAGCGGCGGGACATGCAGCTTGAGCAACACGAAGAAGCCGGCAAGGTCGATGGCCGTATTGACCAGTCCGACGATGGCAAAGCGAACGATCTTGCTGCCGGTCGAACGTCGGGGCTGGTCCGCGCCGCTCATCCCTGGCCGTCCATGATCTCGACATTGGCGCGGGCCAGGCTGTCGCCGAAATCGTCCGAGGCCAGGACCGCGAACTCCACCTCGCGCACGCCTTGCATCGGGTCGCGCGCCCGCAGCGTCTCGTCGACATGGCCGGGGTGGCACATGAATAGCGCTCGTTCCGGCAGTGCGTCGACGGCGGCCTGCAGAACCGGCGCAAATCTCTCGGGTTGCCGCCAGTCATAGATGCCGGCGAGCGGCTCGAAAAGGCTGAAGCCGGCGCGCCGCATCGACCCATTGAAACCGGCAGCCACGGCGGCGATTGCCGCGACTTTCGGCGCCACGACGGCATTGCCAAGTGCCGGCGCACCGCGCAGTATCGGCCTGCCGCCAGCTTCGGAAAAATGCGCGCGCAGCCATTTGCGCACGACCGGCAGGAAATGCACGTGCTGGTGGCCGTCGATGAAGTCAGGTTGGCGGCCAAGCGCCTCGACGAAACGGTTGTGCTGGGCGTCGAGCTCGGCATGGACATCCCGCTCGTCAATGCTGCCGCGCAGGACCGGCAATGCCAGCGAACGCAGCGGCGGCAGTCGGCCCTCCGGCGCCAGGCTCGACCGGCCGGTGACGGCAGGCTGGTCGGTGAGGGTCAGGTGCAGCCCGACCGCCGCGCGGCCGCACAGCGGCTTGATCCGCGTCGCCGCATCAGGCCATTCCGGAAAGCCGGTCATGCAACTGGTGCCGGTCAGGCGGCCGCGATCGAGCAGGTCGAGAATCCCGGTGGAGACGCCCGGCGCCAGGCCGTAGTCGTCAGCGATCAGGCGGATGCGCCGCGTCATGCGCCGGGCGCGCCTGTCGGCCTGTCCGGAACGTCGCCGCGCAGGACATCGCGCACGATATAGACCGGCCGATCCTTGCTCTCCGAAAGCGTGACCCAGACATATTCGCCGATCAGGCCGAGCAAGGTGAGGTTGAGGCCGCCGAGCAGGACGACGGCGACCATCAGGCTGGGATAGCCGGGGACGGCGATGCCGTAGAACATCACCTCGAAGAACACCTTGGCGCCGTAAACGAGGCCCGCCAATGCCGCCAGCATCCCGCTCAGGCTGATGATGCGCAACGGGATGACGGAAAAGGACGTAAATCCCTCCAGCGAGAAGGCAATCAGGTTGAGCCGGCTCCATTTCGAGGTGCCGCTGGCGCGATTCTCCGGCGAATAGGGCATGGCTTTCTGGCGAAAGCCCGCCCAGGCGAACAGGCCCTTGTTGAAGCGCCGCTTGTCGCGCAGGCTCGTCAGCGCGCGCACCACGGCACCGCGCATGACGCGAAAATCTCCCGCATTCTCGGGAATGTCGAAACGCTGGCTGCTGTTGATCAGGCTGTAGAAAAGCCGCGCCAGCTGGCTGCGCCGCCAGCTGGCCTCGCGGCGGTCGTTCTGCGCGTAGACGACATCGATATCGCGGTTTTCCACCAGCTCGGCGATCATCTTCAGGCTGGTGTCCATCGAATGCTGGAGGTCGGCGTCCATGACCAGCGCCATGTCGCCGCGCGACTGGTCGAGGCCGGCGAGCACCGCGACCTCCTTGCCGAAATTGCGGCTGAGCCGCACGATCTCCCAGGACCCCGACAGTGCCCGCGAAAACCGCTCCGCGCTATCGTCGCGGCTGCCGTCGTCGACCAGGATCTTGTGGACTGCCATGCCGAAGCGCTGCGCCACCGTGGCTTCCAGCTTGTCGAGCAATGCGGCAAACGCCGATGCCGATTGCGCCTCGTTGAAGAACGGCGCCACGATATCGAGAACAGGCCGCGACTCAGCCATTTGCCACAGGCCTTTCATTCATCACCTTGTCTCGTGTCACCTTGTCTCGTGCTTTCGCCCAGAACCACCAGATCAGGGAACCGGCGATAACCGTGACGGTGATCGGCCGGAACCAGGGATACGTCAAATCCTGGATATGGCGTTCGACGCCGGTTAGCCCTGTGAGGAACAGGGTCACCGCCAGCACCGAGGCCAGGACCCCGCCTCGTTCCTCGCGCCACAACAAGGCGATAGCGAGACCGGCAGGCACGGCGATCATGGCATAGGTGTTGGGCTCGACACGCGGGTTGAAGACGCACATGTAGAACGTCGCCGTCAGGAAGATGGCGAGCCCGGCGGTCCCGCGTTCGAGCTTGCGGTCGAACCAGATAACCGCGGAGAGCGTGAACAGGGCCATCACGACCCGCACGATCGTAGCGCCGAATTCCGGGATGGGCAGCCCCATTTTCGTGAAGGGCGCCGTGAAGTCGGTGGGAACGAAGTGGCTGGTGTTGTCGACAGCCATCGAGGTCAACATCCCGGCAAAAGCAAGATACTGGTCGTTGAGATAGCTGGCGGGAGCGAAAGCATAGGGCAAAGCGAGCACGAACAGCACGGCCAGCACCAGCACCGGTATCAGCCGGAAACGCAGGGCTCCCACCAACAACAGCATGATGATCGCGGTCGGCTTGGCGATGATGGCAAGCGAGGCCCAGAAGAAGGTTTCGGCGCGCCGGCCTTCGAGCGCAGACAAAGTGAGGAGCCAGCAGGCGCCGGTCAACAGGATCGTCGCCTGGCCGTTGCGGATCGCACCCAGCGCCATCGGCAGAGCGAGGAACAGCCCGAAGGACAGCAGCCATGGCAATTCCCCGCCGCCGAGCTTGCGCACCTGCCGCATCGCGGCGAAGGTCAGCACCGCGAAACCGATAATATGCCACAGCAGGCCGCCGAGATGCGGACCGAGCTTTACCAATGGAACATAAAGCGCGGCAAAGGCCGGCGCGTAGAGATAGCCCATCTCGGATTGGAGATTGTAGAGCGGCCGGCGGGCCAGCAGCGCCTCACTGCCGTCTATATAGGCTTGCCAGACCGTCCGCGTGTGCGGAGACCACAGGACCAAGGCAAGAACGATCAGGAACGCTCCGATCCACAGGCCAAGTCCCAAACGGTCGAAAACCGGCTTGGACATCGTCATCAAGACACCCCACAACACCCCGGAACAGGCTCAGTCCAGCACTATCCCGGCATTCGATGGCGGCGGCATATCACGGACAAAGCGGCGCGGCATAGGGGGGTGATCGGCGCTAAGGCCACACCTTCATTCGCCTCGAATGTCGGAACCCGTCTTCATCTTAGCCAACCCGAAGCAGGCGACCTGACTAGTCACCTGTAAATTCAGGCAGGCGAAAATAGGGATTGCGCGGGTCGTATGGATCCTTTGGCTCACCCTTGCCAGTCGATACGGCACCCGGGATCAGCACCCCTTTCGGTCCGAATTGATAGTCGATGCCGGCACAGAGGTAAGCGAGATCCTGATAGTTGAAACTGCGCAACGCACTACCGCCTTCGAACGCTGCTGCTTTAAGTTGCTCGGGCGTGAGCGGGCCGATCGTCCTGTCGCGGTAGGCTTTGACCTTGGCCTTGTTGAGCCTGGACGACTGACATTCGGCGCCGATCACCCGCGCCAGCATGATGTTCCTGACCGCGGTCGCGGCGGGGTCGTCCAGGGGAGCGGAATATTTCTTGAGAAAGTAATTCGTATTCGGATCGTTCGTCATGGCCTTGCGCCAAAACGGCGGAAATTTGTCGGCCGCCTGTGCGCCGATAGTGCCGACCATCGACAGCAGGACGATCGGCACAAACCACCATCTTCTCATAAGCAGCCCATTTCTTTCAGTTGCCGGACTTCATCTCACCCAGCCATGGTCACTCAAGGCCGTATAAAAACCTTGCCGTTGGGCTTGGCCAGTTCCGTCGGCACCCGCGCGATTGCCTCGGCGAGCGGCACGATAGCCGTCACATCGGTAGACCAGCGCCCGTCGGAAAACCGCTTCTGCGCTTCTAGGATCGCCGGACCACGCCGCTCCTTGGATTGCCGCATCCATTCGCTCAGCCAAAAACCTTCGATGTGCTTGTGCTGAAAGATCAGCTGGCCGGGTTCGCGGATGATGGTGGCGTCCGTGTCGAGCCGGCCGTAGATGATCCAGCGCGCCCGTTTCGGCATCGCATGGAAGATGGCCGAGGCCAGCGGCCCGGTGACCGCGTCGAGGAAGATGCGCGGTTGTTCGGCCTTCATCACCTCGCGCAGTGAGGTCTCGAAATCCGGCGCTTTCTCGTTGAGCACATGCGCAGCGCCGATCTCTTTCAGAGACGCGATCTGCTCATCGCGGCGCACGGTGACGATTGGCCGAAAGCCCTCCTCCCTGGCCAGGCCGATGATCAGCTTGCAGAGCTGGCTGGCGCCGGCGGTCATGATGAAGGCCTTTTCGCCCTCCTGTTTGACGATGTCGAACATGGCGATCGCGGTGAGCGGATTGACGATCATCGCCGCACCATCCTCGTCACGAACCGTGTCGAGAAGCGGAATGCAGGCTGCCGCCTCGGCGACGGCAAAGTCGGCCCACGAACCCCAGTTGCTGAGGCCGGTGGCGAAGGCGACGCGCTTGCCGACGAGGCTCCTGGGATAGGGTTCGTCGCCGCCGGCGACAACCGTGCCGACACCCTCGAAGCCCGCCGGCCGGCCCTTGGCGCGCGGCTGGCCATACTGGCCCTTGATGAAGGCGACGTCGGATGGATTGATCGAGGCCAGGCTGACCTTGATCAGCACCTGGCTCGGTCCAGGCGTCGGCACAGCGATACTGCCTGGTTCGAGATAGGGCTCCATCGCCTCAAGTACACTGCCGCTCGGCGTCTTGGTGTAGCCGTCGCCGACCAGAAGCAGCGCCTTCATTTCGGAGGGAATGGTCATCGGTGACACTCCTTGGTTGCTGGCAGAAGGACCATAGCGCAGCGGGCCGAGCTGCCGCTCAGATCTTCTCCTGCGTGTATTTCTTCAGCTCCGTCCGCGCCACCTGGCGGCGATGCACGGCATCGGGCCCATCGGCGAGGCGCAATGTCCGCAGATGCGTCCACGAACGCGCCAGCGGCGTGTCCTGGCTGATGCCTTGCGCGCCGAACATCTGCACCGCCTCGTCGGTAACCTTGAGCGCGACGCGCGGCGCGATGACCTTGATCTGGCTGATCCACGGGGCAGCGGCGCGCGCATCGCCCTGATCGATCATCCACGCCGCCTTGAGACAGAGCAGCCGGGCCATCTCGATCTCCATGCGGCATTCGGCGACGATGTCGAAATTGGCGCCGAGTTTCGCCAGCTTCTGGCCGAAGGCCTCGCGGCGCACCGAACGCTGGCACAGCATCTCCAGCGCCATCTCGGCCTGGCCGATGGCGCGCATGCAGTGATGGATGCGGCCGGGGCCAAGCCGCCCCTGCGCGATTTCGAACCCCCTGCCCTCGCCGAGGATCAGGTTCGAGGCCGGTACCCTGACATTGTCGAAGCGAAGGTGCATATGGCCATGCGGCGCGTCATCGTCGCCATAGACCTGCATGGCGCGGACCTTGGTCACGCCTTTGGTGTCCGCAGGCACCAGGATCATCGAATGGCGGCGGTGCTGCGGTTCTCCGTCGCCCCCGGTCCGTACCATGACGATGTAGATGGCGCAGCGTGGATCGCCGGCGCCCGACGCCCACCATTTCTCGCCATTGAGCACATAGTCGTCGCCTTGCCGCTCGCAGCGCATCGCGATGTTGGTGGCGTCGGATGAGGCGACATCAGGCTCGGTCATCAGATAGGCCGAGCGGATTTTTCCATCCAAAAGCGGTTCAAGCCATGTTTTCTTGTGGTCGGCCGAACCGTAGCGTTCCAGCACCTCCATATTGCCGGTGTCGGGCGCCGAGCAGTTGAAGGTCTCGGCGCCGAGATGCGCCTTGCCCATCTCCTCGGCGAGATAGGCATATTCGACAGTGGACAGGCCGTAGCCGCGTTCCGAGCCGGTCAGCCAGAAGTTCCACAGGCCGCGCTCTCTGGCGGTCTTCTTCAGCCCTTCGAGGATCTCGCTCTGGCGCGTGCTGTAGACCCAGCGATCGCCTGCGTTGCCCACCTCGCCCAGGAATTCCTTGTCGAGCGGCATGATCTCGTCGCGCACCATGGCCGCGACGCGCGCATGGATCGGCTTCAGCCGCTCGGTCATGCCGAGATTCATCTCCGTCATCGGTCGCTAACCCTTCATAGAGGCCCGGCATTTTGTCAGTGGCAAGGATGACCGTACTTCGGATAGCCTTGTCAACGCGAACTCTTTGCCCGCATGTCGAGGCAGAGCGCGGAGGATTGGGATGGCCTATCTCGACGAGCTGTTTTCCGTGGCCGGCAAGACCGCGCTGGTGACGGGAGCGGCAACCGGCATCGGCCGGATGGCGGCAACAGCACTGGTGAAAGCCGGCGCCAGCGTCATGATCGCGTCGCGCAAGGGCGAGGATTGCATCAAGGTCGCCAATGAATTGAACGGGCTTGGCGCGCCTGGCCCAGCCGAAGGCTTCACCGGCGACGTCTCCAGCGAAGCCGGCATCGCCGCACTTGTCGCCGAGGTCAAGGCGCGGACCGGCAAGCTCGATATTCTGATCAACAATGCCGGCGTTTCCTGGGGCGCGCCGCTGGAGAGCTTCCCCTATTCGGCATGGGCCAAGGTGCTTGGCGTCAATGTTACAGCCGTCTTCCACCTGACGCGCGAATTGCTGCCGCTGCTCGAAGCCGCCGCCAGCGACGCCGATCCGGCCCGGGTGATCAATCTGGGTTCGGTGATGGGCACGCAGCCGCTGGCCGACGACGCCTATTCCTACACCGCGTCCAAGGCCGCGGTGCATCATCTGACGCGCACGCTCGCGCTCGAATTTGCCGCACGCCGCATCACCGTCAACGCCTTCGCTCCCGGCCCCTTCCAGAGCCGGATGACGGCCTTTGCCACGGGTACGGATGAACAGGCCAGGCATGTCGGCAATCATGTTCCGATCGGCCGTATCGGCGCGCCGGATGACATTGCCGGCGCAACGCTCTATTTGTGCAGCCGTGCAGGCAGCTATGTCACCGGCGCCATCCTGCCGATCGACGGCGGGCAGTCGGTGCAGCATGGATTGACCTTGTTCAAGGAATGACATTTTCCGGCCGTAGAAGCCGGAGGTGAACTGGAGGACATGAGCTTGGAACCGATCAGTCTCGATGTGCTTGTGGCCAGTGTCGGCAAGGAAGTTGGCGTCTCACCCTGGCGGGTGGTGACGCAACGCATGATAGACCAATTCGCCGACGCCACCGACGACCATCAGTTCATCCACTGCGACCCCGAGCGGGCCCAGCGCGAGACGCCGTTCGGCGGCACCATCGCCCACGGCTTCCTGTCGCTGTCGCTGCTCTCGGCAATGACCTTCGAGACCATGCCGCCGCTGGAAAACGGCAAGATGGGTGTGAATCACGGCTTCGATTCGCTGCGCTTCCTGGCGCCGGTGAAGACCGGTGCGCGCATCCGCACCCGTTTCGTGCTGGCCGACGTCAAGGTCAGGCCGTCAGGCTGGGTGCAGACCGCGCATGACGTGACGATCGAAATCGAAGGTTCCAAGAAACCGGCGCTGACCGCCCGCTGGCTGACGCTCACCCTGATCGAACGCCAGCCCGAGACCGCATGAACGACGCCAACGCGCTCGACCAGGCAGCGCTTGCGCCTTACCTCGAGGCGGAAATCCCGGGCTTTTCCGGGCTCGCTGCCATCGAAAAGTTCAAATCCGGCCAGTCCAACCCGACCTATCTGCTGACGGCGGCCAGCGGCCGCTATGTGTTGCGCGCCAAGCCGCCGGGGCAATTGCTGAAATCGGCGCATCAGGTCGACCGCGAATTCCGGGTGATGAAGGCGCTCGCCGGCACCGCCGTGCCGGTGCCCGCAATGCTGCATCTGTCGGCAGAGGACTCGCCGATCGGCCGCATGTTCTATGTCATGGATTTCCTCGACGGCCGCATCTTCTGGGATCCGGCGCTGCCGGAAGCGTGCGACAACGACGAGCGCGCCGCGATCTATGACGCCATGAACGGCACGCTCGCGGCCCTGCACGACGTCGATGTCGAGGCCGTGGGTCTCGGCGATTTCGGCCGGCCAGGCAATTATTTCGAACGGCAGCTGGCGCGCTGGACCAGCCAATACCGCGCCTCGGAAACCGGCAGCATTGCCGACATGGACCAGCTGATCGCCTGGCTGGAAACGCACATGCCCGCAGACGACGGCCTGATATCGCTGGTGCATGGCGACTACCGACTGGACAATCTGATCTTCGCGCCGGACCAGCCAAGGGTCATCGCGGTGCTCGACTGGGAACTGTCGACATCGGGCCACCCCTTCGCCGACATCGCCTATCAATGCATGCAATGGCGCCTGCCGCATGCCTCCGGTTTTCGCGGCCTAGGCGGTATCGACCGCGCTGCGCTCGGCCTGCCCTCCGAAGAAGACTATGTCGCCGCCTATTGCCGGCGGCGCGGGCTCAGCGGCATCGGCAACTGGACCTTCTTCCTCGCCTTCTCCTTCTTCCGCTTGGCGGCGATCTGCCAGGGCGTCTACAAGCGCGCGCTGGACGGCAACGCCTCCAATCCCGAAAAGGCCAGAACCTACGGCGAAGCGGTAAAGCTGCTTTCGCATCTCGCCGCCAGACTGATCGATAAGGCGGCGTGATGGGCCGCTTTGACGGGGCAACAGTGCTGATCACGGGTGCCGCCGGCGGGCTCGGCCGTGGCGCCGCGAAAGGCTTTGCCGCCGAGGGTGCGCGGCTGGTGCTGTCGGACATCGACGAAAAGGCACTCGCCGATCTTGCCTCGACCTTGCCGGCCGAAATGGCGATCCTGGCCGGCAACATAGCCGACGAGAAACTCTCCGAGGATCTGGTCAGGCTGGCTGTCGAACAATTCGGCCGGCTGGATGTCGCCGTCAACAATGCCGGCATCGTCCAGAGTTTCGTGCGCCTGCCGCAGGTCGCGTCGGACGAAGCCCGCCGCATCCTGGAGATCGACCTGTTCGGTGTCTTCTATGCCATGAAGCACCAGATCCCGCAGATGGAGCGGCAGTTCAAGGCTACGGCCAAGGGTGGCGCCATCGTCAACATCGCCTCGGTTGCCGGGCTGGTCGGCGCGCCGAAACTTTCGGTCTATGCTGCCGCCAAGCATGGCGTCGTCGGGTTGACCAAATCGGCCGCCGCCGAATACGCCACCAAGGGTGTGCGCATCAACGCCATCTGCCCTGCCCACACCAGGACAGCGATGGTCGACAGCTTCGTGCACGTATCCGGCGCGCCGGAGGCAGAGGCGTTGGCCGAACTGACACGCGGCGTGCCGATGAAGCGCGTGGCGGAAGTCGACGAAGTCATCACCGCCATCCTGTTCGCCGCCGACCCGGCCAATTCCTTCATGACCGGCCACGCACTGGCCATCGACGGCGGTGTTGGCGCCATCTGAACCATGCCGCATGGGAACTTCCCGTGCCCTTGTCCGTTTCCGTACAGCGTATATGATTTAGCCACGCACCAACCAAACGAAGGCACCAGATTTTGCCGCCGAGCGTCCAGAAACGCCGCGAAAAACAAAAGGCCGAACTGCGCTCCGAACTGCTCGAAGCCGCGCACAAGCTCGTCCAGGAAGAAGGCTATGAGGGCCTGACCATCCGCAAACTTGCCAAGCGGGTCGGCTATGCGCCGATGTCGGTCTATTCCTATTTCGCCGACAAGCAGGACATTCTGTTTGCACTTGCCGAAGACGCCTTCGAGACGCTTGCCCGCCGCATCGAGGAGCATCCGTCCGACGATCCGATCGAGGCCCTGCGGGCGGTGATGACTGAATATGCCGCTTTCGGCCTCGGCAATCCCAATGAATACCGCACCGTTTTCATGACCGAAAAGACCACGCTGCCGGAAGGCCGGAGTTTTGAAGAAATGCACGAGGCCAACCCGGCGATGAAGGCGCTGATCACCCGGGTCGAAGCCTGCGTCGTCGCCGGCAAATTGCAAGGCGATCCGCGCGCCATCGCCACCATGCTGTGGGCGGTCGGCCACGGCACGATCTCGCTGCTGATCACCTTCCCCTTCTACCCCTTCGGCGACCCATATGCTTTCGTGAAACGGATGTGCGATCTCCAACTGGCCGCACTCAGCACCCAGAACGTGCCGCCATTGACCGAGACTCCGGTCGACTGCTGAACGACATCTCCTTCGCTCCACACCTCCTCGCCATCCCTCCCAACCAAACCGAGGGCAATTTCTTGGTTAACAAACAATTTATCGTACGCGTACGATTTTGACTTGAACTTCGCGATCAGCGGTCGTATTTGTACGTCATACCGTACATGTACGGAAAGAATTTAACCGTTGAAAACGGAGACTGACGATGAAAAAGACCCTCCTCACCCTCGCCGCCGTGTTGGCCCTTTCCGGCTCGGCCTTTGCCGCCAGCGCCACCCAGCCGGTCAAGCACGTGCCGGCCGCGAGCTGCGTCGACACCAAGACCAATGTGAAGCTCGATTGCGCCTCGACCGGGTCGGTCGAGAAGAAGGGCGCCACGGAAAATACCGCTGAAGGCAACGGCCCGCGCCTCGGCATCAGCATCAACCCGTGGATCGTGCCGAGCGCGTTCTAAGATTTGCGTGAAACACTTCTGGCCGGCACAAGCCGGCCAGGCGGATATTTCAGCCTGATGTAACCGGCAGTCTGGCGGCTGAACTTTCAAAGGCCGCGTCGATCAGCCTCTGCATGTCCGCGGCGCGCCGGAAGGACGGGGCGCCATTCTGCCCGGCATCCAGCGCATCGACAAAACGCTGGGCGTTGCGCTTGACATCCGGCAGGGCTAGCTCCCGCCAGAGCTGAACATCGACGTCCTCTCCCAGGCAAGCCGAGAGCCGTGCCACCTTGCCATCGGTCTCGACCTTGAGCGCTCCTTTGGTGCCATGCAGCGCCAGAGACAAATCATTGCCATGGCCGGTTGTGTAGCGGCTCGCCATGATCGTCGCCAGCGCGCCGGATGTCAGCCGTGCCGTCATCGCCACACTGTCATTGGCGTCCAGCACATAGTCGCCGATCCGGTTGCCGTCGGCCTTCGGAAACGTCACCAGATCGGCGTGCAGGCTGACAATATCCTGGGCCGCGCCATAGGTGGCGAAGTCGAGAATGTGGATGCCGACATCGCCCAGAACGCCTGTCGAACCGTGCCGGCTCGACAGGCGCCACAGCCACTTGTCCTCGACGCGCCAGTCCCCCCAGGATTTGCTGACCAGCCAGCTCTGCTTGTAGCTCGCCTCGACATGGCGCAATTCGCCGATCGCGCCTGCCAGCACCAGACGCCGTGCTTCCTGGATCGCCGGTGAATTGCGGTAGGTTAGATTGACCATGTTGACGAGACCGGCGGCCTCTGCCGCTTCGGTCATGGCAAGTGCATCGGCGTGGTTCGGTGCCAGCGGCTTTTCGCAAAAGACATGTTTTCCCGCGGCAAGCAACGCCAGCGTCGTCGCCTTGTGCACACCGTCCGGAGTGGCGTTGATGGCGGCGTCGAAATCGCCCCAGGCGATCGCCGCTTCAAGGCTCTCGAAGAAGTCGCCGATCTTGTTGGCGGCGGCAAACGCCGCCGCGCGGCCAGGCAGCTGATCGACACAGGCGACAATGCTGCAGCCAGGAACTTTTGCGAACTCTTCGATATGATGTCCGGCGATCCAGCCGGTGCCGAGCAAGAGCAGGCGATGCATCAGATCAGGTCCCCCATTAACTCAACCCCCATCAACTCAGGCCCTTGTCGCCATCGGCATGCAGGCGCAGGCCCTTCTGGACGATCTTCTCCTTGGCCTTGTCCGTCGGCACGTTGGGCGCGTTGGTGATGCCGGACCATGCGGGCGCCGGGTTGTGCGCCCAGTGCACGGCGTTGCGCAGCACCTGCCGCACGCCTTCATTGTGATAGATCGGATAGGTCTCGTGGCCGGGTGAAAAATAGAAGATGCGGCCCGCGCCACGCTGGTAGGTCAGCCCCGACCGGAACACCTCGCCTCCCTCGTACCAGGAGACAAACACCGTCTCCAGCGGCTCCGGCACCGCGAACGGCTCGCCGTACATTTCCGTTTCGCCGATCTCCAGGCATTCGCCGATGCCTTGCGCGATCGGGTGGCTGCGGTTGATCGCCCAGACCCGCTCGCGCTCGCCCGCCTCGCGCCACTTCAGCGAACAGGGCGTGCCCATCAGCCGCTTGAAAATCTTCGAGTAATGGCCGGAATGCAGCACGATCAGCCCCATGCCTTCCCAGACCCGCTTCTGCACGCGCTCGACGATTTCGTCCTTGACCTCGCCATGCGCCGCATGGCCCCACCACAGCAGCACATCGGTGGCGGCAAGACGCTTCTCGCTCAGGCCGTGCTCGGGTTCCTGCAAGGTGGCTGTGGTCGCCTCGATGCCCTTGTCCTGGTTGAGCGCCGCGGCAATCGTGCCATGCATGGTCAGGGGATAGAGGTCACGCACGGCGGCATTGGTCTGCTCATGGACGTTCTCGCCCCAGACGACAGCTTTGATCGGCATTTTTCCTCTCCAAAGCGCTTTGAATATCTCAACTGGCGATGCCTTGGGAAGATGCCTTTCAACCAAAATTGCGGAAAATCAGGGCTTGCGGGGTTTCCGCCCGGGGACGGTCTTGGCCTTACCCGGCTTTGCGGGCGCGCCGGGGATCGCCGAACTGGTGATGGACACCGGGTCGCTGGCCGGAAAGGTGTCCTCGAGGCCTTCCTCGAGTTCCTGTTCAGCGCTTGGCGCTTCGTGTTGCTCATGCTCGAGCGAACGGACTGCCGACGTCTTTTTCACCGGCGACTTCGGCGCGGATTTTGATGGCATCGGCACTTCTCCCTCGACCTGTTGCCGCACAACGGGCGCGGGCGGCAAACGTTCCGGGATCAGCCCGCCGCGTCGCGTGCTCCCTCGGACAGGAAAGTAAAGACATAGTCCGAGAAGGAACGCCAGCACTCCACCCGGAAGGCGTCCTCGGCCGTGCGCAACAGCACGATCTCAGTCTTGCCGAGAATGGTGCGCGAGGCCGCGCCCACCGGGAAGGCATCGAGCGAAAGGTCCTGCGGGCAGCCCGAATTGATCGCGGCTTCGGCCGCCGGACCGGTGACCGATATCGCAATGTTGCGGTGAGAGATGCCGACCGCCGAATGCAACGCGGCAACCCCTGCGCAATCGGCCAGCGGGTCCTTGCCGGCTTCGTCGATGACCAGCCACTCGTCAGGGCCGAGCCACAGCGCCGTGCGCCCTGCCTTCGACGCCGAAGTCTTCGGCTTCTTCGGCAAGGTCAGGCCAAGCGCCTTCGATAGGGCAGCGACCGAAGCCTCCGGCGCGCGCAATGAGATGCGCTCCGCCGGCGGCAGCACCGCGACCTTGACACCCGTCGCGGAGACGGTGCGTCCAGCCAGTGCAGGGCGGCGCTCGACCGAAGGCGTTGCGGTGGTTGTTACTTTTTTCGCAGCAGCCTTAGCCATTGAGGCGGCCTCCCGTCTCGTCGAAGAACACCATGCCGGTAACCTCCACTTCGATCACCCCGTTCGGCATCGGCACATAGAGCGTGTCGCCCATACGGTCGCGACCGCCGGCGACCAGCGCCAGCGCAATCGAGCGGCCGCAATTCTGCGACCAGTAACTCGAGGAGACGTGGCCGATCATCTTCATCGGGATCGGCTGCTTGGGATCCTCGACAATCTGCGCGCCCTCTTCCAGCACCACCTTCGGGTCCTTGGTCTTGAGACCAACCAGCTGCTTGCGGCCCTTGGCGACCAGATCGGGCCGCGTCAGGCCGCGGATGCCAACGAAGTCGGTCTTCTTCTTGCCGACCGCCCAGTCGAGGCCGGCGTCGTTCGGCGTCACGGTGCCGTCCGTATCCTGGCCGACGATGATGTAGCCCTTTTCGGCGCGCAGCACGTGCATGGCCTCGGTGCCGTAAGCGGCGGCGCCATGCTTCTGGCCCTCGGCCCACAGCGCTTCCCAGACGGCCTGGCCGTAATCGGCCGGCACATTGACCTCGAAGCCGCGCTCGCCGGTGAACGACATGCGGAACAGCCTGGTCGGCACGCCGCAGATCTTGCCTTCGCGCACCGACATATGCGGCAGCCCCTCGTCGGACATGTCGATGCCTTCGACCAGCGGGGCGATGATGTCGCGCGACTTCGGACCCTGCACCGCGATGACCGCCCACTGCTCGGTGATCGAGGTCAGCCAGACATTGAGATGCGGGAACTCGGTCTGGAGATAGTCCTCCATATGGTTCATGACGCGCGGCGCGCCGCCGGTCGTCGTCGTCACATGGAAACGGTCCGGCGCCAGCCTGCCGACGACACCGTCATCATAGATGAAGCCGTCCTCGCGCAGCATGATGCCATAGCGGCAGCGACCGGGTTCCAGCTTCTCCCACGGATTGGTGTAGAGCAGTTCCATGAACTTGGCCGCATCCGGCCCGACGACCTCGATCTTGCCGAGCGTCGAGGCATCGAACAGGCCAGCATTGGTACGCACCGCTACGCATTCGCGGTCGACCGCCGCATGCATGTCCTCGCCGGCCTTCGGGAAATACCAGGCGCGCTTCCACTGGCCGACATCCTCGAACACCGCGCCTTGCGCTTCGGCCCAGGGATGGATCGCGGTCTTGCGCGTCGGGTCGAACAGCGGCCCGCGCGCATGGCTGACGATCGCGCCGAAGGTGACCGGCGTGTAGGGCGCGCGGAACGTGGTCAGGCCGACTTCGGGGATCGGCTTGCCCAACGTCTCGGCCGCAATCGCCAGGCCGTGCATGTTGGAGGTCTTGCCCTGGTCGGTCGCCATGCCGTTGGTGGTGAAGCGCTTGACGTGCTCGATCGAGCGCATGCCTTCATGCACCGCCTGGCGGATGTCCTTGGCGGTAACGTCGTTCTGGAAATCGACGAAGGCCTTGACCGTGGTGTCTGGCCCGGCGCCGGGTGCCGCGCCCAGCATGCCGCGCGACCAGCTTTCCGAGGCGTCGACCTTCGGCTTCGTGCCCTTGGCGGTCTTGGCGCTGGAATCCTTCGCGCCGGCATCTTTCGCTGCCTTGGCCCCAGCCGCATAGGCTTCGTCCACTGTCGCTGACAGCCCGTCAGTGCCGTTGCAGGCGCCGACCGAGACGCAGTCCTGCGCATAGGTACCGGGCACGAAGCGCTTGGTCTCGTCGTTGAAGGCGACCTTGCCGCGCGATTGCGAGAACAGGTGCACCGACGGCGTCCAGCCGGCCGACATCAGGATCGCATCGACGGGAATAGTGCGCTCGCCGCCTCCATTCTTCGGCTGCACGGTCATAGAGGATACACGCAATTTGCCGCCGGCGCGGATCACAGCGCGGCCGAAATTGATCTCGATGCCGAGCGCCCGCGCCTCGTCGATCACCGGTCCGGTCGGGTTGTCGCGCAGATCGACGATCGCCGCGACATTGACGCCGGCCTTCTTCAGGTCGATCGCCGCCGCGTAGGCGGAATCATTGGCCGTGTAGACGCCGACATTCCTGCCGACCGCCACGCCATACTGGTTGAGGAATGTGCGGGCCGCACCGGCCAGCATGATGCCCGGCCGGTCATTGTTGGCGAACACCATGTGGCGCTCGATGGCGCCCGAGGCCAGCACGACGCGCTTGGCGCGCACCTGCCACAGCCGCTCGCGTGGCAAATCATGGCCGGGGGCCTTCAGATGATCGCTGACGCGCTCGACCAGGCCGACGAAATTCTGCGCGTAATAGCCAAAGGCGGTCGTGCGCGAGAGGACGCGGACATTATCCATGGCGCTCAGCTTGGCGATCGCACCTTGTGCCCAGGCAAAACCGTCCTGGCCATCGATCTTCGCCCCGGTCTCGAAACGCAGGCTGCCGCCGAACCCGGCCTGCTCGTCGGCGAGGATGACACGCACGCCGGTCTCGGCCGCTGCCAATGCCGCCGCTAGACCCGCGGCACCACCGCCCAGCACCAGCACGTCGCAATGCGCATAGCGCGAGGAATAATGGTCGGGATCGGGCTTGTCGGGCGAAACGCCGAGGCCAGCGGCTTCACGGATCTTGGGCTCGTAAAGGCTCTTCCACGCCGCCTTCGGCCACATGAAGGTCTTGTAGTAGAAGCCGGCCGAAAACATCGGCGATGCCAAATCGTTGACCGCGCCGACGTCGAAGGCTAGCGACGGCCAGCGGTTTTGCGAGTTGGCGGCGAGCCCGTCATAGAGCTCCTGCACGGTGGCGCGCACATTGGGCGTCTTGCGCGCGTCGTCACGCACGATCTGTACCAGCGCGTTCGGCTCTTCAGCCCCGGCGGACAGGAAGCCGCGCGGACGGTGATACTTGAACGAGCGGCCGACCAGATGCACGCCATTGGCAAGCAGCGCCGAAGCCAGCGTGTCGCCCTCGATGCCGGCATAGGACTGGCCGTCGAAGCTGAAGCGCGCGGTCTTGGCCTGGCTGAGGCGACCGGCTCTCGGGATGCGGAACGCGCCGCTCATTTGGCAACTCCCGGCAGCTTGGCGGGTTTGGGTTCGCCGGCCTTGTAGGTCATGACGAACTTGTCGGTGACGGTGTCGCGCACCGCGTTGAAGAAGCGGGCGCAGCCATGCATGTGCCGCCAGCGCTCATAGATGATGCCCTTGGGATTCGAGCGGATGAAGAAGAACTTTTCGAAGTCGTCGTCGCTCTCGCCCGCCATGTTGGCCGAGCGCGCAATATGCGCCTCGCCGGCGTTGCGGAATTCGAGCTCCGGGCGCTCTTCCTCGCAATAGGGGCAGCGGATGAGAAGCATCGTCTTTGTTCCTACAATTCGCCGTGGCCGACGTGGGCGCCGGCCGGTTGGTCGCAAAGCCTTTGGCCCATAGCCGCAAATGGCGCGACGAGCCGGATGCGCTCCTCCACGCTTGCGGCTGGGCGAAACAGGTCGCGATACGCCATGTTGCCGATGGTGAGTTGCATCGGATCGGTCGTGACGATGACGCGACGTGGCTCGAATGGTTCGTCCTCGCCAAGATCGGAAGGCCTGTTCTCCACGAACATCACCACCTTCTGGCCGCCGCTCCACACGCAGGCCAGTATGCCGTCGTCAACCGAAAACGGCCAGTTGGCTTCGTTTCCGGCGCGGCTGATCGGCTGCGTGCGCACCTCTTCCGGCGACGGCAGATGGAACATGCCCTGTTCTCCCGCTAGCACCAGCGGCACCGCAACAGCGATCTCGGCCATCATCATCAGTGCGCCACCGCCGCCGCCGCCGCTTCGTCGATGAGGCGGCCGGTGCGGAAGCGCTCGATGGTGAAGGGCGCGTTGATCGGATGCGGATCGTCCTTGGCGATGGTATGGGCAAAGACATGGCCCGAACCGGGCGTCGCCTTGAAGCCGCCCGTGCCCCAGCCGCAATTGACATAGAGGCCGGGCACCGGCGTCTTGGCCAGGATCGGCGAACGGTCCGGCGTCACGTCGACGATGCCGCCCCACGAACGCAGCATCTTCATGCGTGTGAAGATCGGGAACATCTCGCAGATGGCGTCCAGCGTATGCTGCAAGATGTGCAGGCCGCCGGTCTGCGAATAGGAGACATACTGGTCGGTGCCGGCGCCGATCACCAACTCGCCCTTGTCGGACTGCGAGATATAGGCGTGCACGGTGTTCGACATTACCACGCAAGGCACCACCGGCTTGATCGGCTCCGAAACCAGCGCCTGCAGCGGATAGCTTTCAAGCGGCATGCGCACGCCAGCCATGTTCATGATGACGGAGGAATGGCCGGCGGCAACGACGCCGACCTTCTTGGCGCCGATGAAGCCGCGCGTCGTGTCGACACCCATGACCGCGCCGTTCGGCGCGCGCTTGACGCCGGTGACCTCGCAATTCTGGATGATGTGGACGCCACGCGCCGAAGCGCCGCGCGCATAGCCCCAGGCCACCGCATCGTGGCGCGCCGTGCCGCCGCGGCGCTGCAGGGCAGCACCAACGACCGGATAGCGCGCATCTCTGGAGATATTCAGCGGCGGGCAGAATTCCTTCGCCTGCTCCGGCGTCAGCCATTCATTGTCGATGCCGTTCAGCCGGTTGGCATGGACATGGCGCTTCAGCACCTGGATATCGTGCACATTGTGGGCGAGCATCATGACGCCGCGCGCCGAATACATGACGTTGTAATTGAGCTCCTGGCTGAGCCCATCCCACAGCTTCAGCGCGTGGTCGTAAATGCCTGCGCTCTCGTCATAGAGATAGTTGGAACGGATGATGGTGGTGTTGCGGCCGGTGTTGCCGCCGCCAAGCCAGCCCTTTTCCAGCACCGCGACATTGGTGATGCCATGCACTGTGGCGAGATAGTACGCCGTGGCCAGGCCATGGCCGCCGGCGCCGACGATGATGACGTCGTATTCCTTCTTCGGCTCTGGCGAGGACCATTGTTCCTCCCAACCCTTGTGGCCGCGCATGGCCTCGCGGGCGATGGCGAATACCGAATATTTTTTCAACGTTCCAGCCTCGCAAATGGCGGCAGGGCGTTCACTCAGCCCCGGCGCGCGAGGTGTATCACTAGCGAAACCGCGCTTCCACCCTTGCGCTGTTTGCGACGGCGCTTGCCGTTTTGCGCCGCGGCGAAAAAGACCCATGCGGGCTGGCTCCCATGAAGGCCTTCGGCCACATTGTCCGCCGCGAAACTCCAAAGGATGATTATGGGTAACGCCTGGTGGAATCTGACGCTACGTTTCCTGCTGGAACTTGCCGCCTTGCTCGGTCTCGGCATAGCGGGCTGGAACCTGTCCGGCGGATGGTGGCGCTGGATCCTCGCATTGGCCTTGCCGCTCATTGCGGCCGTGCTGTGGGGTACTTTCGCGGTGCTCGACGACCCGAGCCGTTCGGGCCGCGCACCGGTGCCTGTGCCGGGCACGGTACGGCTGATGCTCGAACTGGTCATCCTGTTCGGCGGCGCTGCCGGATTCTATGCCGCCGGTTACATGACCACGGGCATCATCGTCGCCCTGCTCATCGCCATCAGCTACGCATTTTCACTCGACCGGCTCGGTTGGCTGCTGAAGCAATAGTTCGGAACGACGCGACCTGTGCAGGTATCGGGTGGCTCCGACCTGCTTCATCTGCGACCAAGCATCCCGATTGCCGGCGAGACCGGCACGAAGAACAGGGATGCAGAAAAATGCTCGCACTCGCCAACAAGATCGCCATCGTCACCGGCGCCAGTTCCGGCATCGGCCGCGCCACGGCAAAACTCTTCGCCGAGGAAGGTGCGAAACTCGTCGTCTCTGCCCGCCGTCAGGCCGAGCTCGATACGCTGGTCGCCGAGATATCAGACGCGGAAGGCACGGCCGTCGCGCTTGCCGGTGATGTCAGGGATGAAGCCTATGCAAAAGCCCTTGTCGATCTGGCGGTCGAAAGCTTCGGCGGGCTCGACATCGCCTTCAACAATGCCGGCGCCGTCGGCTTGATGGCACCTTTGCCCGACATGCTGACGGCGACATGGCACGAGACCATGGACATCAACCTGACCAGCGCCTTTCTCGGTGCGAAATACCAGATACCGGCGATGCTGGAGCGCGGCGGCGGCTCGCTGATCTTCACGTCGAGCTTTGTCGGCTACACTGCCGGCATGCCGGGCATGGCCGCCTACGCCGCTGCCAAGGCCGGCCTGATCGGCCTGACACAGGTTCTGGCCGCCGAATATGGGCCGAAAGGCCTGCGCGTCAATGCACTGCTGCCGGGCGGCACCGATACGCCCGGCGCGACAACGACGACGCCCGAGGCCCGCGCCTTCGTCGAAGGCATCCATGCCTTGAAGCGCATGGCACAGCCGGAGGAGATCGCCCGCTCGGCGCTTTATCTCGCCTCCGACGCCTCGAGCTTCACCACGGGAACCGCGCTGTTTGCCGATGGCGGCGTCTCGATCAACCGGACGTGAAGGTTTTTTGCGGCGAACAGGCCGGTTCGCCGCTTTGACGCAGGCAGCCGGTCTTGCTTTTTTCCCGCGATTTGGCGATTCCGTTTTGTCGTCGAAACGGGTCCCGAAACCATGATGCTGATCCGAACCTATGTGGCTGCGAGCGCAATCGAGGGCGTCGGCATGTTCGCCGCCGATCCGATCCGGAAAGGCGCCTCGATCTGGCGCCTCGAGCCGGATTTCGACCGGCTGATCCCGATGGACAAATATGAGGCAGCACCCCAGCCTCTGAAGGAATTGCTCGACCGCTATGCCTATCCGAGCCCGGATCGGCCGGGCTTCATGGTCTACGAGGTCGACAACGGCCGCTTCATGAACCATTCGGCGACGCCGAACACCGATTTTTCGCAATATGGCGGCGCCACCGCGACCCGCGACATTGCCGCAGGCGAGGAGATCACCTGCGACTACGGCGAATTCTTCGAGGATTTCGAACGGCTGCACCTGGCCACGGCGTAGCTGGCGCCCTATCTTTGGCCTACCGTGGCAATTTGGCTGTCGTCCTGCATTT
This sequence comes from Mesorhizobium sp. P3_A8, assembly GCF_056402995.1. NCBI lineage: Bacteria > Pseudomonadati > Pseudomonadota > Alphaproteobacteria > Hyphomicrobiales > Phyllobacteriaceae > Mesorhizobium > Mesorhizobium sp. P3_A8. The sequence continues at coordinate 372,638 of NZ_JBFUGI010000003.1, forward strand.
CGACTGTGGACAGCGCAGCCTGATTCTGCTATCAGCCGCCACAATTCGTGGTGTCGACCGCCGCGGAGGCTAGTGGCTATGGCCGCTTGCCTGATGATATCAAACCCGAAAGACAGGATTGCCCGTGCAGGTACTCGTCCGCGACAATAACGTTGATCAGGCGCTTCGCGCGCTCAAGAAGAAGATGCAGCGCGAAGGCATTTTCCGCGAAATGAAGATGCGCGGTCACTACGAGAAGCCTTCCGAGAAGCGCGCCCGTGAAAAGGCTGAAGCCGTTCGCCGCGCCCGCAAGCTGGCCCGCAAGCGCGCTCAGCGCGAAGGCCTGCTGCCGATGACGCCGCGCCCGGTTGCTGCTGGCGCCGCCGGCGGTGCAGGTGGTGCGCCGCGTCCGCCGCGGTTCTAACGCCTATTTTTCGTCCTTTTCGAAGGATACTAGAGGTGGCGCGATGCGGAATCGCCGCCACCTTTTTGTTTTTGACGTGACCCGGCCCGGAGGGGGGATCCGGACCCGAATGACGGCGCAAGTGAGGACAGGGCAGACATGAACGCAACGAGCGTGGAGCGCGGGACCGCATTGCGTGGTTTCGCCCTGACAGCGGCCCTGCTTTCCGGACTGGTGCTGGCGGGTTGCCAGACATCGGGCCCGACCGGCGAGTTCAACAACATCGACAAGGCGCAAGGATCGAGCGAGAACATCTCGTCGCTTTCGGCGGTGATCCAGCGCAATCCCCAGGATCCCGAAGGCTACAATGTGCGCGGCTCGGCCTATGGCCGCGGCGGCCAGTACCAGGCGGCGCTCAAGGACTTCAACCAGGCCATTCAGCTCAATCCGAATTTCTACCAGGCCTATTCGAACCGCGCGCTCATCCAGCGCTTCCTCGGCAATCAGGAAGCCGCTCTCGCCGACTACAACCGCTCGATCCAGATCAACGGCAATTATGACGCCGCCTATATCGGCCGCGGCAATCTCTACCGCAAGGCCGGCCGCACCCAGGATGCCTTCAGCGACTTCCAGAAGGCGATCCAGCTCGACACGACGGACGCCCGCGCCTACCACAATCGCGGCCTGATCTATCAGAGCCAGGGCCAGCACAAATTCGCCATCGAGGATTTCTCGACCGCCATCTCGCTGGCGCCGGATGCCGCAGAACCTTACAACGGCCGTGGCCTGTCCTATCTGGCCACCGGTGACGAGGACAATGCGTTCTCCGACTTCAACATGGCCATCAAGCTCGACGGCCAGAACGCCGAGGCCTGGGCCAACCAGGCGCTGATCTACGAGCGGCGCGGCGACAAGGCGAAGGCGGCGAAATCCTATAAGGAAGCCGTCCGCCTCAACCCCAGCTACCAGCCGGCCAAGGACGGCTTGTCGCGCGTCGGTGGCAGCGCCAGCTGACATCGGCTTCGGCTTAACCGGCTAAGCAATACGGGCTGTTTGCGTGTCCGAAAGGACACGCCGCGCTGGCTATCGCCGCCAATCGGGCAACCGCGCGTTAACCCCTGCAGCAATGCATTAGCCCTTGCCTTGTTCACGCCAAGTTTTCGACGGAACGGTCTGGCCACTCAAGCCGTTATTTCCAAGCGATTTACGAAAGGACCCTCCCATGATCAAGAAACTCGTCTGCGCCGCTGCCCTTGCAACGACCGTATTCGCTGCCGCCCCGGCCAGCGCCGGCAAGCTGCAACTCGGCACGCTCGACTGCACCATCGACGGCGGCACCGGCTACATCGTCGCTTCCAACAAGGGCGTGTCCTGCGTCTTCCGTCCCTATCACCATGGACCGTCGGAGATTTACACCGGCGTCATCTCCAAGATCGGCGTCGATCTCGGCCAGACGCATCAGGGCCAGCTTGTCTGGGCGGTTTTTGCCGCGACCCGCGACCGCGATGCGGGTGACCTTGCCGGCAGCTATTACGGCGTCAACGCCGAGGCGAGCGTCGTCACCGGTGGCGGCGCCAATCTGCTGGTCGGCGGCTTCGACAGCGCCTTCATGCTGGAGCCGCTCAGTGTCCAGGCACAGACTGGCGTCAATCTCGCCGTCGCCGTGACCTCGCTTGAGCTGATCCACTCGCTCAAGTGATTGCAGGGAGCCATTTGCTCCACGACCTCTACCTTGCGGCTCGGAACCAGATAGGATGGTTGCGAGCCGTTTGATTTTGAGGGGACCGCCATGCCGAAGACAGCCATTGCCGCTGCCGTGATTGCAATCGTGCTTGGCGTGCCACAAGCGCAAGCGCAGGACCGCGGCATCGAGCTCGGCACGCTTGAATGCGCCATATCGGGCGGCACCGGCTTCATCTTCGGCTCGAGCAAGGATCTAAGCTGCACCTTCACCCCGACCGACAAGAGCTTCGCACCGGAGGCCTATTTCGGCGCCGTCAACAAATACGGCCTCGACATCGGCACGACAAAGCAGGCGGTGATGCGATGGCTGGTGCTGACGCCGCTGAAGAACATCTACGCGCCCGGTGCGTTGGCGGGCGACTATATCGGCGCCAGCGCCGAGGTGACGGCGGCCGTCGGTGCCGGCGCCAACCTGCTGGTCGGCGGCTCGTCGCAGTCCTTCACCCTCCAGCCTTTCAGCCTGCAGACGCAGACAGGCATCAATCTCGCCATCGGCGTCAGCCAGTTCCAACTGCGCAGCACCGAGAATTGACCGCTTGAAAAAACCGCTTGAACTCAACCGCGGTTGAGGTCCTACAAGCCTGCCCCACTGAAGCAGCGCCTCGATCGCGCTGCGCATGGTCCTGCCGGAAACCTTTGCTGGCTTCTGGTGCCATGCGCCGGCATCGAGATATGCATGACTGGGGTGGACATGACTGAAATCAGCACAAACAGGGTCGACTGGCGCGCATTGTGGGCGAGCGGCGATCTGGCGCGCTTCTGCTTCATCAGCCTCGGCATCCTGCTGCACGCCACCAACGAAACGATGGTGGCGACCGTCATGCCAGCCATGGTTGGTGAAATGGCCGGCGTGCAGCTCGTCGGCTGGTCGCTGGCGGTCTATGAACTCGGCGCCATCGTCGCCGGTGCCGCCGCCGGACGGTTGGTGAGCTACGTGGCGCTGCGCACCAATATGGTGGTCGCGGCCCTGCTCTACGCGGCCGGGGCGCTGATCTGCGCCACCTCGCCGTCCATGCAATTGTTCCTCGCCGGTCGCCTGGTCGAAGGGCTGGGCGGCGGCGCGCTGGTATCGCTGGCTTTCGTCTCGGTCGAGCGGCTGTTCTCGCGTGCCATCTGGCCGCAGCTTTTCGGCATCATGTCGGCGATCTGGGGCGTCGCGGCGTTCAGCGGCCCGTTGCTGGGCGCAATCATGACCGAGCTTCTCTCGTGGCGCTGGGCCTTCGGCGTCTTCACTCTCGGCGGAACCGCCATGGCGCTGGCCAGCTTCCTCGTGCTCAACACGCCGGAGGCGACGCGACCCGTGCTGAGCGCCGGCAAGGTGCCGCCCTTCCCGTTCGCCGCCCTTGGCTGCCTTGCCGTCGCCGTGGTGCTGATCGCCTCGGCCGGCGTCGACATTGCCGTGCTTCGCTCCTCGCTGCTGATCGTCCTTGGCCTCGCCGGCCTGGCGCTGTTCTTCACCATCGACGCGCTGAAGCCGCGCTCGCGGCTTTTCCCGTCGCGGCTGTTCTCGTGGCGCACGCCGGTCGGCGCCGGCATGACCATGGTCGCCGCCTTTTCCGTCGCCACCTGCTCCTTCGGCGTCTACGGACCGCTGCTGCTAACCAGCCTGCATGACATTCCGCTGCTGACCACGGGCTACATCATCGCCGCCGAATCGATCGCCTGGTCGATCCTGTCGATCCTCGTCGCCAACGCGCCGCCGCATCGCGAGCGGCTGATCATCGTCGCCGGCGCGCTGATGATCGCGGCGGGCATTGCGGGCTTTGCCTATACGATCCCGCTGGGCTCGATCCCGCTGATCCTGGTCTGCGCCCTGTTGCAGGGCGGCGGCTTCGGCATTGCCTGGCCGTTCCTGACCCGCGTCATCGTCGCCTCCGCCCCGGACGACGAACAGACCATCGCCTCGGCCGCCGTGCCGACCATGCAGCGCATAGGCTATGCCGTGGGTGCCGCGCTTGCCGGCATCGTCGCCAATGCCAGCGGCTTTTCGCAAGGGCTGAACCACGACGCGGCGGCCAATGTCGCGAGCTGGCTGTTCCTCGCCTTCGTGCCGCTCGGCCTTCTCGGCTGCCTAGCGGCCTTGCGGGCATCAGCGGCGCCAAACCGACCGCTGGAAGCTATCGGCTGACGCAAGTTTAAGGCTGCCTCACTCGACCACACGCAGCCGATAGCCGACACCGGTCTCGGTGGTGATGTGCTGTGGTTGGTCGGGGGTCTTCTCAATCTTTTGCCTGAGCTGCCTGACATAGACCCTGAGATACTGCACGTCGGTCGTATCGCCCCAGATCTGCTTCAGGATAAAATGGTGGGTCAGCACCTTGCCGGCATGCTGCACCAGGATGCGCAATATGTCGTATTCCTTCGGCGAGAGTTTTATCTCCTTGCCCTCGACCTTGACGATGCGCTTGACCAGATCGACGCTGAGGTCGCCGCTCTGGAACACAGGCTTTTCGCCCTGTTGCTGGAACTTGTGCCGCAGCGCCACGCGGATGCGCGCCACCAGTTCGTTCATACCGAACGGCTTGGTGACATAATCGTCGGCGCCGAGTTCCAGAGCCTGGACGATGCCGGCCTCGTCGGTGCGGCTGGAGAGAATGACGACAGGAATGTCGAGGCCGTCGTCGCGCCATTTGCGCAGCAGCTCATGGCCGCTCATGCCGGGCAGGCCGAGATCGAGCAGCACCAGGTCCGGCTTTTCCTGGTCCATCAATTCGATCGCCGCCTTGGCGTTCGGCGCCTCGCTGACCGCATAGCCCTGGCTGCCTAGGCCGACCCGCAGCAGTTTGCGGATCGGCGGCTCGTCATCGACAACCAATATCCTGACATTCGCGTTCGTCATGCCAAATCATCCACATCATTGTCGTCCGTATTGGCGGCGCTGAGATCGGGCGGGTTCGCAGGCTTCGGCATTTTGATGGTGAAAACCGCGCCCGAACGGTCGGTTCGGTTTGCCGCCGTGATCGTGCCCCCCATCGCCTCGATGAAGCCGCGGCAGATCGATAGCCCAAGCCCGGTGCCGGCGCGAACCTGGTCACGCTTGCGCACCCGGTAGAACGTGTCGAAAATCCGTTCCAGATCACCGGGGGGAATGCCCGGCCCCTCATCCATGATCTGCAGGATGACGGACCCATTGTCGCTCCAGCCCTGCACGCGGATCGTCGAGCCGGCCGGTGCGTATTTCGCCGCATTGTCGAGGAGGTTGAACAGCGCCTGCTCGAACAGGACGGGATCGACCTTCAACATCGGCAAATCCGGGGGGATATCCACCTCGGTCTTATGCTCGCCGATGATTTTCCTGGCCCTCTGCAGGGCGGAGCCGACGATGTCACCGACATAGTGGAAGGCGAAGTTCGGCTCCATTGCGCCGGACTCGATCTTGGTCATGTCGAGCAAATTGGCGATGAAGCGGTTCAGCCGCTCGGACTCGTCGAGCACGGTCGTCAGCAATTCCGCCCGGTCCTCTTCGGGAAGTGCCGGCGCGAATTCCCGCAGCGTGCCGGCAGCGCCCATGATGGCGGCGAGCGGCGTTTTCAGATCATGCGAAATGGAGGTCAGCAGCGCCGAGCGCAACCGATCGGCCTCGGCCAGGAGCTTGGCCCGGTCGACATCGGCGACGAGCTGGATACGTTCGATGGCGACCGCTGCTTGGTCGGCCAGCGCGTCGAGCAGGCGCTGCTGCTCCGGCGTCAGCAGCGGCCCCTGTTTGTCATTGTCGAGGCCGACGACACCGATTGCCGTCCGTCCTGTCCGCAACGGAAGATAGAGGCGCTTGGCGCCAGGCAACGTGTCGGCGCCGCGCCCGGCAGCACGATTGTGCTCCCATGCCCAGCGGGCGGCCGCGATGTCGGCCTCGGCCAGCGTGTCGTCGGGCGGATAGCCGGCCTTGACGGTGATGGTGCCGTCTTCGGGCAGAAGCAGCACCACACGCAGCTTCAGCATCGAGGCGATCTGGAAGGCGGTGGCCCACAGAACGTCGTCGAGCGTGCCGGCACCGGCGAGCTTCTTTGAAAAGAGGTAGATGTCTTCCGTGGCCCGCGCCCGCGAGCGGGCGGCGATTGCCTGGCGCTGCACGCGCACCGTCAGATTGCTGGCAATGACGGCGACGACCAGGAACACGCCGAGCGCGACAATGCTCTCCGGATCCCGGATCGTCAGCGTGTAGCGCGGCTCGAGGAAGAAATAGTTGAAGGCAAGGGCGCTGGCGAGACAGGCGTACAGAGCCGGCCATAGACCGCCGGTCACCGCCGACGCCAGCACCCCGATGAGGAAGATGATCGCCAGGTTGCGAACATCGAGAAACTGGTCGAGCAGGACGGCAAAGGCGAGCGAGCCGGCGACGAAGGCCGTGGCCTTGAGATAGGGCCAGATCTCGAACTGCCATTGCTCGTCCGCCGGCTTGACGCTTCTCGACACCGCATCGTTGCGTTCGGTTCCCGAAATGACATGGACGCTGATGTCGCCGGCATTGCGGATGAGATCATAGGTCAGCGAACCTTCGATCAATTCGCGCCAGCGCGACCGGGTCGGCCGGCCGACCACGATGTGGGTAAAATTGTTCGCCGTCGCATAGCGCACGATGTCCTGCGCCACGTTCTGACCCGGAATGGTCGTCACCTCGGCACCGAGCTGTTGGGCGAGGCGCAAATTGTTTGCGAGCCGATCCTTGTCTGCCTCGGGCATGCTGGCCGAGCGAGGACTGTCGACATGCAGTGCCGTCCACGGGGCACGCAGCCGGTCCGCCAGCCGGCGCGCATAGCGGATGCGGGCCGCTCCGCCCGGGCGGGCGTCGAGACAGACGAGGACCCTTTCCCCTGCAGCCCAGGGGCCTTGGATGGCATGCGACTGCATGTGATTGAGCAACTGCTCGTCGACGCGCTGCGCGGTGCGGCGAAGCGCCAGTTCCCTGAGCGCCGTCAGATTGCCGGGCGAGAAATAGTTCTCGATAGCGCGCTGGGCGGTGTTGGGGAAGTAGACCTTGCCTTCCTCGAGCCGCTTGATCAGGTCGTCGGGGGTAAGATCGATGATCTCGACATCGTCGGCCTGGTCGATGATGGAATCGGGAACCGTCTCACGGACCCTGACCTTGGTGATCTGGGCGACGACATCGTTCAGGCTTTCGACATGCTGGACGTTGAGCGTCGTGTAGACATCGATGCCTTGCGTCAGGATTTCCTGGACGTCGAGATAGCGCTTGGGGTGGCGGCTGCCGGGCGCATTGGTGTGGGCTAGTTCATCGACGAGGACCAGCGCCGGACGCCGGGCGATGATGGCGTCGATATCCATCTCGTCGAGCATGCGCCCCTTGTAGTCGACCTTGCGGCGGGGAATGATTTCATAACCCTCGACCAGAGCCTGGGTTTCCTTGCGGCCATGCGTCTCGACGACGCCGATCACCACATCGATGCCGTCGGCCAGCCTGGCACGGCCCGACATCAGCATTTCGTAGGTCTTGCCGACACCGGGTGCCGCGCCAAGGAATATCCGCAGACGGCCGCGTCCCTCCCGCTCGGCATGCTCGAGCAGCGCGTCGGGGGAAGGTCTGTTTTCGTTGCTGCGGTCGTCCGGCATCAGGATCGATCATGGAGGGGTCCGGGGATGCTGTCGATCCCCGGTCCGCGCCATCAACTACTTAGCGGCGTCCAGCGCCAGGTTGAGCGCCAGCACATTGACCACCGGCTCTCCCATGAAGCCGAGTTCCCTGCTCTGGACTTGACCGTCGACAAGCGCCTTGATCTTGGCTTCGTCGATGCCCCTGGCCTTGGCCACGCGCGGAACCTGGAAATAGGCGGCCTCCGGGCTGATATGCGGATCGAGGCCGCTGCCCGATGACGTCACCATATCCATCGGCACTTGCGCGTTCGGGTTCTCCGCCTTCAGCTTGTCGGCATCGCCCTTGATGCGCTCGATCAGCTTTGGATTGGTCGGGCCGAGATTGGTGCCGCCGGAGGCGGTGGCGTCGTAGCCATTGCTGCCGGCCGCTGAAATCCGGCCATGGAAATACTTGTCGCTGGCAAAGCCCTGGCCGATCAGCTCGGAGCCGATGACCTTGCCGTCCTTCTCGATCAGGCTGCCATTGGCCTGGCGCGGGAACAGCGCCTGGGCAATGCCGGTCATGCCGATCGGATAGATCAGGCCGGTCAGGACCGTGAAGAAGACGATCATGATGATCGCGGGTCTTATCTGGGTGAGCATGGAACTTGTTCCTTAAGCGAGGCCGAGGGCGGTGACGATCATGTCGATCGCCTTGATGCCGACGAAGGGGACAATGATGCCGCCGAGGCCGTAGACCAGGAGGTTGCGGCTGAGCAGCGCGCCGGCGCCGATGGCGCGATACTTGACGCCTTTCAGCGACAGCGGGATCAGCGCGATGATGATCAGCGCGTTGAAGATGATGGCCGACAGGATGGCGCTCTGCGGCGTCGCCAGATGCATGATGTTGAGCGCCTGCAGCGGGCCGGTGGTCTGCCCCGGCGCGACGTAGAAGACGGCGAACATGGCCGGGATGATGGCAAAGTACTTGGCGACATCGTTGGCGATCGAGAAGGTCGTCAGCGAGCCGCGCGTCATCAGCAGAGCCTTGCCGATCTCGACGATCTCGATGAGCTTGGTCGGATCGCTGTCGAGATCGATCATGTTGCCGGCTTCGCGCGCGGCAACCGTGCCGGTGTTCATGGCGACGCCGACATCGGCCTGGGCAAGGGCGGGCGCATCATTCGTGCCGTCGCCGCACATGGCGACGAGCTTGCCCTTGGCCTGTTCGTCGCGGATCAGCTTCAGCTTGTCCTCGGGCGTCGCCTGGGCAAGGAAGTCGTCGACGCCGGCCTCCGCCGCGATCGCGGCCGCCGTCAAAGGATTGTCGCCGGTGATCATCACCGTGCGGATGCCCATGCGGCGGAGTTCCGTGAAGCGCTCGCTGATGCCGCCCTTGACGATGTCCTTGAGATGGACGACGCCGAGCAGGCGCCCGTCGCGCTCGACCGCCAGCGGCGTGCCGCCGGACTTCGCGACCTCGTCCGCGATCGCCTGGAGATCCTTGACGGACTCGCTGCTCGGACGCGTGCCGTGGGCGGCGACCGTCGACTGGTTGACATGGGCAAGCACGGAATCGACCGCGCCCTTGCGCACCGACGAGCCATCGACATCGACACCGCTCATGCGGGTCTGCGCGGTAAAGGGAACGAAGGTTGCGTGCAGCGTTGCCATGTCACGGGCGCGGATGCCGTATTTCTCCTTGGCCAGGACGACGATCGAGCGGCCTTCCGGCGTTTCGTCGGCGAGCGAGGCGAGCTGCGCCGCGTCGGCCAGTTCCTGTTCGGTGACGCCCCTGACCGGACGGAATTCCGTCGCCTGGCGGTTGCCGAGCGTGATCGTGCCGGTCTTGTCGAGCAGCAGCGTGTCGACGTCGCCGGCTGCCTCGACGGCGCGGCCCGACATGGCCAGCACATTGAAGCGCACCAGGCGGTCCATGCCGGCGATGCCGATGGCCGACAGCAGCGCGCCGATCGTGGTCGGGATCAGGGTGACGAACAGGGCGACGAGCACGGTTACCGAGATATAGCCGCCCGAATAGGAGGCAAAGCTCGGGATGGTTGCGGTGGCCAGCACGAAGATCAGCGTCATGCCGACCAAAAGGATGTTGAGCGCGATCTCGTTCGGCGTCTTCTGGCGCTCGGCACCTTCGACCAGCGAGATCATGCGGTCGAGGAAGGTGTGGCCGGAGGCGGCCGTGATGCGCAAACGGATCCAGTCGGACAGCACCTGCGTGCCGCCGGTGACCGCCGAACGGTCGCCGCCGGATTCGCGGATGACGGGGGCCGACTCGCCGGTGATCGCCGCTTCGTTGACCGAGGCGACGCCTTCGATCACCTCGCCGTCCGACGGGATGATGTCGCCGGCTTCGACCAGAACGATGTCACCAACCTTCAGGCTGGTGCCGGGCACGAGCTTGAACTTGGTCCTGTCCTCGCCGGCTAGCAGCTTGGCCTGGGTCTCGGTGCGCGCCTTGCGCAGCGAGTCGGCTTGCGCCTTGCCGCGCCCCTCGGCGACCGCTTCGGCGAAATTGGCGAACAGCACGGTAAACCACAGCCAGATGATGATCTGCAGCGTGAACTTGAAATCACCGCCACCGGTAATGAGATCCCTGACGAACAGAACAGTGGTCAGCGCCGAGACGACGGCGACGACGAACATCACCGGGTTCTTGATCAGGGTGCGCGGGTTCAATTTCTTGAAGGCCCCACCAATGGCGGGCCACAGGATGCTGGCATCCATGATGCTAGCGGATTTGGACTGGCTCATTTGTTGGCTCCAGTATCTGAAATGTTGGCAGGCACCGATCGATCGGATGCCGAAGGAAGATGCGGCGGCCCATAGACCAGCAGCCAGATGACGATCATGGCTGCCGCAATGCCGAGGAAAGTGGACACGGTCGGGAAAGGAGGGGGGATTGTCTCCCCCTCCCTGTCGGTCCGACGCTCAACCTTGCGACGCATGTTTTTGAACCAGGACATGATTTTGACCCAAGACGGGGCGCTCTCAGAAGGTCTGACCATGGATCATGGCCAGGTGTTCGACGATCGGTCCGATCGCCAGCGCCGGGAAGAAGGTGAGGCCGACAACGATCAGGATGACGCCGACCAGCAGCCCGACGAACAGCGGACCGTCGGTCGGGAAGGTACCGGCGGAGGCGGGCACCGTCTTTTTCGCCACCAGAGAGCCGGCGATGGCAAGCGCCGGGATGATGACGAAGAAGCGACCTACCCACATGGTGATGCCGAGCGTGATGTTGTACCAGGGCGTGTTGCCGGAAAGGCCGCCAAAGGCCGAGCCGTTGTTCGCTGCCGCCGAGGTGTAGGCATAGAGAACTTCGGAGAAGCCGTGCGGACCGCCATTGGCCATCGAGGCCACGGCGCTTGGCAGCACGACCGCGATGGCCGTGAAGACCAGCATGACCAGAGGCAGGGCGAGGATGGCGAGCATCGCCATCTTGACCTCCTTGGCCTCGATCTTCTTGCCGAGATATTCGGGCGTGCGGCCGACCATCAGGCCGGCAACGAAGACAGCGACGACGATGAACATCAGGATGCCGTAGAAACCGGCGCCGACGCCGCCGACGATGACTTCGCCGAGCTGCATGTTGATCATCGGGATGAAGCCGCCGATCGCGGTGAACGAGTCATGCATGGCGTTGACCGCGCCGCAGGAGGCGGCGGTGGTGATGACAGCAAACAGTGCCGACAAAGCGATGCCGAAGCGGGTCTCCTTGCCTTCCATGTTGCCGCCGTCGATGCCCAGCGCGTGCACCAGCGGATTGCCTGATGCTTCCGCCCAGTAGCAGATGGTGACGCCGGCGATGAACAGGACACCCATCGTGGCCAGGATCGCCCAGCCCTGGCGCTGGTTGCCGACCATGCGGCCGAAGACGTTGGTCAGCGCCGCACCGAGCGCGAAGATCGTGACCATCTGGATGAAGTTCGAGATCGCGTCGGGGTTTTCGAAAGGATGCGCCGCATTGGCGTTGAAGAAGCCGCCGCCATTGGTGCCAAGCATCTTGATGGCGACCTGCGAAGCGACAGGGCCAAGGGCGATGGTCTGCTTGGCGCCTTCGAGCGTGGTGGCATCGACATACGGCCCGAGCGTCTGCGGCATGCCGAGCCAGACATAGACAAGGGTGAGCACGATGCAGGCCGGCAGCAGGATGTAGAGCGTGCAGCGGGTCATATCGACCCAGAAATTGCCGATCGACTTGACCGAGGCGCGGGCGAAGCCGCGGATCAGCGCCACCGCGATGGCGATGCCGACCGCCGCTGACATGAAGTTCTGCACCGTCAGGCCGGCCATCTGCACGAGGTAGGACATCGTGCTTTCGCCGCCATAGTTCTGCCAGTTGGTGTTGGTCACGAAGCTGACGGCGGTGTTGAAGGAAAGGGTCTGCTCAACGGCAGGCATCCCGGCCGGATTGTAGGGCAGGACGCCCTGCAGCCGCTGCAGGACATAAAGCACGAGGAAACTGGCCAGGCTGAAGAGCATGATGCCTGCCGCGTAAACCGTCCAGTGCTGCTCCTCGCGCTCGCTGGTTCCTGCAATGCGATAAAGGACCCGTTCGACGGGCCCGAGGATCGGCGAGAGAAATGTGCGGTCGCCGTTGAAAACGCGGTACATGTAGCCGCCGAGCGGCTTCACCAGCAGAACGACGACCACGCAGTAGGCGAGGATCTGTATCCATCCGTTGAATGTCATTGAAGTAGCTTTCCGTGCCTTGCTGTTGCCGTCAGAAGCGTTCTGGGCGAACGAGGGCGTATGTCAGGTAGGCGAGCAGGAACAAGGTCACACCGCCGCCGAGGATATAGTCGATAAGCATGTTGCGATCCTCCGGTTTAAAGAATGTCGCAGACTTTGATGTAGGCGACGGAAAGGGCGAAAAACAAAATCTCCAGCCCGACAACGACGATATCCATCGTGCATGTTCCTTATCTTCGTTTTATTTGCGCTTCGCATTGCAGACCTGCGGTTGGCAGGTCGAAAGCATATGAAAACACTCCCGTCGCGACAGATGAGCGCGACCGAGCTGTGTGTTCCCTGGAGAATATGGACCCGATCGCCATAAAGGTTCGAGACGGCGCGGGGCGGAAAGAAATAGGAATTTTATAAAGATTTTCGGGATGCGGATCAGTCGGAACAAATCCGCCGATACGAGATTGTCGACCCGAGGGACCACCTGAAGGAGATGACAATGGCAAAGCAGAAAATGCTCGACGACCTGTTTCACGACACGCTGAAGGACATCTATTTCGCCGAAAAGAAGATCTTGGCGACGCTGCCGAAAATGGCCAAGGCCGCGCAAAGCGCCGAACTAAAGGCCGCCTTCGAAAAGCATCGCACCGAAACCGAAGGCCATGTCGCGAGGCTGGAGAAGGTCTTCGGCGTGATCGGCAAGAAGCCGGTCGGCAAGACCTGTGCCGCCATCATGGGCATCACCGAAGAAGGTGCCGAGATCATGGAGGAGTACAAGGGCTCGCCAGCGCTCGATGCCGGCCTGCTGGCCGCCGCGCAAGCAGTCGAACACTATGAAATCTCGCGCTATGGCACGCTGCGGACATGGGCCGGTGAACTCGGCCTGAACGAAGCCGTGACGCTTCTCGAAGCGACGCTGAAGGAAGAGAAGGCTACGGACCAGGCGCTGACCACGATCGCGGAGTCGGCTGTCAACGTCGCCGCCGAAGCAGCATAAATCTGCAAGATCGGGGGCCGCGCAGACCGGCCTTAAGGTGTGTCGAGATTCAGGTCAGGGCGCGCCGAAAACGATGGCTTTCGAGAACCGGAGCGGAGCGTACTCAAAGTACGTGAGCACCGGAAGCGCAGAAAGCCATCGTTTGCAGGCCGCCCTCACCTGAATATCGATACACCTTAGCGCGGTTCCCGCATCATGCTCAGATACGTCGGATCGAACTCGGCGATTTCCTGGAGCCGGTGCCAATCGAGAATTGTCACCGTGTGGTTTGCCCAGCTGACGACCCCAACCTTGCGCAAGGCGCCGATAACCCGGTTCATGTGCACCACCGACAGGCCGAGCACGTCGGCCATCTCTGCTTGCGAAAGCGGCAGATGAAAGCTCATGCCGTTGGTCCGCTGCACCACCTGCAACCGCACGAAAAGCTCACAGACCAGATGCGCCAGATGCGCGGTCTTGGAGCGCCGGCCCATGGCGACGATCCATTCGCGGTGAATGGCGCCGTCGACCAGCGTGTTGAGCCACAACAGCCGGGTCAGATGCGGCGCCTGCTCGGTGATTGTGCGAAGCCGGCCGTGATCGGCGAACATTACATGACAGGGCGACAGAGCGACGATGCCGTGATCCATGGTCTTCAGCAGGAAGGCGTGGAGATCGACGAAGTCGCCCGGCACCTGCAATGAGGTGAATTGCCGGCCGCCATTCTCCAGCACCTTGTAGCGCGCCGCGAGCCCATCGAGGATCAGCGTCGAATAGGTCGGCCGCGATCCCGATGCGACAATGTCCTGGCCAACGGCGAAATGCCGTTCGAAGGTCATCGCGCCGGCCAGCAGCGCCTTTTCGGCATCGGACAGGGCGTCGTGCTGGCCGAGGTTCAGGTAAAGGGATTCAAGCACCGCAACCTCCGGCGAAAGGGCTTCAGCAGCCGATCGCCACGTGTTTCTGTAGGAAGCAAGGCGGCTTCGGATGCACTAGGCCTTTGGCCGCTGATAGGCATTAACATTTGTTAGAGCCCGCTTGTTCCATGGTAAATGCCACCGTTGGTGGAACAACTGCCGGGCCCGCGAATTGTCGGTTGAATATCGCGCCATTTCAACAGCCTGAGGTCCAGCCCACCATGCCTCGATATTATCTTGACCTCTACAATGGCGACGGTCTGACGGTCGATGATGACGGCCAGGTCTTCGAAACGCGCGAACGCCTGCGGCGCGAAGCGATCCGCATCCTGCCCGACATCGTCCGCGACGAGATCATCGAAAACGACCACACCGCGATCACCGTCAAGGTACGCGACGAGGACGGGCGCCAGATCTTCGAGGCGTCGCTCGTCGTCTCGTCAGGCTGGTGCGACTGACGGCCCTGCCCGGCATCGATGGCAAAAGTTCTCCGACCATCATTTGTAATCGCCGCCCCCGCCGCGACGCTGCACCATGCAAAGCCGGAAGAGGCGGCGTTCAGAACCGCCGCCCCCTGCGGGATGGAGGTAGCAGCAGATGAACCGTGCAAAAGTCGACACCCAGCGTGACGAGCGCGCCAAACGTGAATCGCAGATCGTGATCGATGCCGAGCGGGCGGCCCGCGAGGCAAAGACCGCCAGATTGAGAGAGCTGCGCCTTGCCGCGCAGTCAGCGCAGGCGCCTGATCCGACGAGGCCCAAGCCGGCACGCCGGCGCGCACCTTCGAAAGGTTGATTGCCCCAACAGCGACGGGCAAACATCATCGGTGGATAAACGCGATCTTCCTCCAAAGTGARAGCCCGGCTGGGAGGGCCAGGCCGGGCTTTCTGTGGCGACCGATGCCGAATTGGCCACCACGACGGGAGGTGGCCGCAAAAATCAGGCGGCGTAGCCGCCATAGCCGCGTGCGACGGCGCGCGCCACGATGACCGGCTCGATCTCGGGCCAAAGGATACCGGTGGCTTTCGCGAAGTCGACGAGCGCATGGCGCGCCTCATCCCTGGTGATGCAGCCTTCCAGCGCAAGGTCACACGCCTCGACGGCATGGCGATAGAGCGGACCACGGCGCGACGTCGTCCAGTTGGTCAGGAAATCGTGCATCTCGGCCAGCGAGGCGATCTCGCGCTTGAAACCAAGGCCGACGGTGAGCGCCACCGGCGAATGAAACAGCTTGTCGTACATGAAACGGCTCCTGATTATCGCAGCGCCAGGAGAAATATCCGGGCTGGTCCACGGACGGGACGCCGTGAAACGCGCGGCAGGGCGAGAGGTTCCAGATGGACGCTTTTATTCGTCCGCGCCGATGGCCCTTGGGGCTACATCAGATGCCCGGACTCCAGCCATGGCTGCTGCTGACGCGGATCAGCAGCATGCCTATGCCGGAGACCATCGCCGCCCAGTAGAGCGGCGTGCCATTTCGGGCCATGGCTCGACAAGGATGAAGGCCTTTCACGCAGCATCGCCTTACAGCGCATGGCGCTGGCTACAGGCGAGCGCCAAGCCGCGCGGGTCTCTTCGTCTGTGTAGCAGAGCGGCCGGCAAGGAGACGCGCGCTCACGCGGCGCGCGCAGGCCGGTCCGGGGCCGCGCATATAGTGAAGCTCTGGCCGGTAGCGCGGTGCAACGAATTCGCGAAAGGCTGATGCCAACCGATTGATTACGGCCAGACGTCCTGTGACCCAATCTCTGCAAGATGCCGCTGCATGAGGCTGTTCGATTCCGATCCAGAGTCTCGTCGCCATCGAGGTGGTTCCCTATGATCTTGTGATGGCCGGCGGACATGGTCGCACAGTCCGCGACACTGAAGCCGCCGCCGATAAGGTCTCGGCTGGTGGAGCGCTTGAGCAAAAAACCGAATTGTTTTGAGCCGCAGTCAAAAACCCCCACGAGGGCGGCAAGTAGGCTACCCCTAGGGCGATGGCCAAGAACACTGCCAGAAGCCCGAACAGAAGCTTACGCGACATCATTGTTCCAACCTCACACGCCGGTGTCGATATGAAACAGCGTCTTAGCGCCCGGCATTGCCTGGAGCTGTGGGAGCAAGAACCGTGCCACGCTTGCCTGGCATGCTTCATGAAGAGGTTGATGTGTTGGCAAAGGTCAGGCCTTGGCTCGATAACCGTCGCAACGGTTTCGAGCTCTAGAGGCGACGCCGAAACTGTTCCGAAAACTTCCGAAACGTCTAGTATGCCCACATGCAGGGCACTCGCATTGCTTTTGGTCCGTTCGTACTCGATCCCGACATTGGGACGCTCCTCAAAGAGCAGATCCCGATCGCTCTTGGGCATCGTGGGCTGACGCTGCTTGCTGCGCTCACGGCCCGGCCCGGTGAGATCCTGACCAAGGCCGAGCTGATGGACGCTGCCTGGCCGGGCACCGCCGTTGAGGAAGGCAACCTTACCGTCCAGATCGCGGCACTAAGAAAGGCACTCGGTCCGGCTGATAAAGGCGGCGAGTGGATCGCCACGGTGCCCCGCGTCGGCTACCGCTTCACCGGGACTGTCGAGCCGGTGGCGAGCGCATCCCGCGGACTGGCACCACCCGCCGGCAAGCCGTCGATTGCGGTGCTGCCTTTTGCCAACTTGAGCGGCGACCAGAACCAGCAGTATCTCAGCGACGGCATAACCGAGGACATAATTACGGAGCTGGCCAGGTTCCGCTCCCTTCTCGTCATCGCGCGCAATTCATCTTTTCAGTTTCGCCATGCGGCATTGGACATTGCGGAAGTCCATCGCAAACTCGGAGTTCGCTACCTTGTCGAAGGCAGCGTACGAAAGCTCGGTGATCGCATTCGGATCACCACACAGCTGATTGACGTCGCCACCGGCGCCCACCTGTGGGCCCAACGGTACGATCGGGCCCTCGACGACATCTTCTCATTGCAAGACGAGGTTGCGGCTCTTATCGCCTCGATGGTCGAAGGCCAAGCGGAGGCCGATTCGGTGAGCAGGACCAGACGCAAGCCTCCGGCCGATTGGGATGCATACGACTACTACCTGCAGGGGCGCGCGCACTTCTACCGGTATGAACTGGACAAGTCCGAGCCCCTATTCGCCCAGTGTGTCGAGCTCGATTCGACGTTCGCTCAAGGCCACGCCTTCCTCGCGCAGGCCCTCGTCGGCAGATTTTGGTACGACAACGATCCGCGGACGCTACAGAAGGCTTGGAACTCGGCACAAACGGCGCTCGCTTTTGACAGGAGCGATGGCGTCTGTCACCAGAGCATGGGACTGGTGCTTACGCACATGCGCCAGCACAGCGATGCGGGAGTGCATTTCGAGCGAGCCCGCTCGTTGAACCCGCTGGACGTCAACATAGCGGGGGATTACGCAAGCTGGCTCAACTACGGCGGACGGGCCGAGACGGCGCTGAACGTGCTCGAAACTGCGCTCTTGCGCGACCCGTTACCTCCGATATGGTTCTGGGAGGTGAAGGGCAGCTCCCTCTTCCTGCTTGGAAGGTACGCGGAAGCCGTCGGTTCGTACCAGAAGGCCGGCGACCAATTCTTCATTCATGCCTTCCTCGCAGCGGCGTACGCACATTTGGGCGAGACGCAGAAGGCGCGCGCTGAAGTTGAGGAAGCACTGACGAGGAAACACGGCCTGACTGTCCGGCTGATTTCAGGTCTCCCGTTCGCCGACCAAGCCGCCCTCGAGCTTTTCACGTCAGGCTTCAGAAAGGCCGGTTTTCCCGTGTGAGATGTTGCGAAAATCTGCCGCAATGCCAAGAGCGGCAAGGCATTGAGGTCCTATTCCTCGTTGTCGCCAAGGTACGCCTTCACACTTCCGAAATCGCGGTACATTCCGCCGTCCGGGTGTTTCTTCTCATGCCAGGTGATCGTCCAACGGCCGGTGTCCTGAAGACCTTCCATGACCATCACCCGATCGCGCTCGGCAGGGAACTGCCGCTTGAGAAGATCGCTGACGGCCTTCAAGCCGCCATCCCGATAGGCTTGCACGTAGACATCATCTGCCATGGTCTTTTGCTCGTTTTTAGAGGCTGCCGGGTGCGCCGGCAGTCAAGCCGCTACTCTGCGAGCCATCCTGCTTAGTAGCAGCAGCGATAATAGAGGCGATAGTACGGGCCGACGCTGGCCGCTGCCAAATGCTTTGGAAATAAAGGGGTTTCAGGGGTTGGCTGGCGGAGAGAGCGGGATTCGAACCCGCGTTACGGTCTCCCGTAAACACACTTTCCAGGCGTGCGCCTTCAACCACTCGGCCACCTCTCCGTCCTTGCATGTCGCGCCGGCCGGTTACGCCGCGCGGGTTGGGGAGATGCATCTCCTTGGGGCTTCGGCACGGAATTTCCGAACCATGGACGCCGCCCAACCAGCGGACATCCTTCCCCGGCACCTGAGCCGTCGAAGCAACAGGCGCGGGGCTCATCTAGTCGATCCCGCGCCGAATGCCAAGCCATAACGGTGCTCTATTCGCTTTGCCGGCCACATGGTGTTTCTTGGGGCCGCCGCCGCAGCCGTTTCCGGGGTGCCCGCACCCCGAATGATGTGCACAGGCAAGGCAGCAGGACCCGCCCTGCTTGACTTCGCCGCCGGCCGGTTGTCGAGTGAAGCAGAGGCTTTGCGGGGGCATCGTCCTGATATGACATCAAGCAGCGAACAACCGGGCAGTGGAATCCCGGGGGATAGAGGGGCGCCAGCCGGCCGCCCGGGCGGTGACCTTTTTTACGTCCCGGTCGGCTGGCTCATATTCGTCATGGCGTGGTCGGCCTACAGCCTGGCGTCATCCTGGTGGCTGTTCGGGAATTCCGGCCTGCCGGACAAGATCTTCTATTTCTTCTTCGGCGGGCTGATCGCCAATGTCATCATCATCCTGTGGGGGCTTTACCTGCTCGGCCTCGCCTTTGGCCGCTCGGGGCGCTTCCCCCGCCATTTCACCATCTGGCAGATCGCCCTCATCGTCTGGGTGCTGGCAAGGCAGGCCTATGTGCTCACCGTGCCGGAATTCGTCTTCTCCGCCAGGAGCCTGGGCATCACCGCCATCGAGACCGGCGTCGGCCTGCTTTGCATCTACCTGCTGCGCGGCGGCTCGGGCGCCGAAACCGTCTACGCGAGACCCCAAGCCGAAGCGCCGCCGGTCGGCGTTTCCATTGCCGCCGCGTTGCTCGGCATCATCCTCGGCGCCGTCATCGGCTGCCTGGGCGGCTTTTTCGCCGGTTCGGTGATCGCCGATGTCGCCGAGGTCAG
This sequence comes from Mesorhizobium sp. P3_A8, assembly GCF_056402995.1. NCBI lineage: Bacteria > Pseudomonadati > Pseudomonadota > Alphaproteobacteria > Hyphomicrobiales > Phyllobacteriaceae > Mesorhizobium > Mesorhizobium sp. P3_A8. The sequence continues at coordinate 392,151 of NZ_JBFUGI010000003.1, forward strand.
CTGCTTCGAGGGCGGCTGCGGCTATTTCGCCGTCTTCTTCGGCCTGGGCGGGCTGGTGGTCGGCGCCATTGTCGGCGGCATTCTCGGCGTCTGGCTTGCTCACAGGCGCCGGCGCAAACCGGTGGCGTAGGGATAGGATCCTTCAAATTCGCGTATCGCGGTTGCGGGCAAGCCATGCGCACTCTATTTCTCGCTGGTGCCGGAGATCCCGTCCAGGATCGGCCGGGGGAGAGCTTGATGTTTCGCTTCATTTTTCGTCTCGCCGCCATGGTCGCGCTGTCGGTCTCCGTCATCATGGCGGTACTCGACGCGACGCGCACGGTGGCCGCTTCGGCGCTTGTGCTGACCCCGCTCAACGCCAGCTGGCTGGCGGTCTCGCCGGACACGCGGGCGGCCTTCGAAACCTTCGTCCGCGCCAAGGCCAGTCCGCTGCTGTGGGACGGCGCCATCGCCTGGGTGCTCAACCAGCCGGGCTTTGCCGTGTTCGCAGTGCTGGCCTTCCTGCTCTACGCCATCGGCTACAGGCGCCAGCGGCGCACGGGACAATTCGCCGCCAACTGATCGATTTTCTTGCATCCTGACGGGAAGGAAGGCCGCGCATGTTCTTTCTCAGCGACATGCTGAACAAGAAGCTCAATCTACCAAAGCCGTCCGAGGCTTTGCCGGGCCGGGCCAAGGCGATCCCGACACCATCCAGGCACCATGTCCTGAAAAGGCCGCTCAAGGGCCCCTACCCCGAGGGGCTGGAGACGGCGATGTTCGGGCTCGGCTGCTTCTGGGGCGCCGAGCGCCTGTTCTGGCAGATCGAAGGCGTCTGGGTCACCGCCGTCGGCTACGCCGGCGGCATCACCCCCAACCCGACCTATCAGGAAACCTGCACGGGACTGACCGGCCATGCCGAAGTGGTGCTGGTCGTTTTTGACCCCAAGATGATCTCCTATGCCGTGCTTCTGCGGCTGTTCTGGGAAAGCCATGACCCGACGCAAGGCATGCGCCAGGGCAATGATGTCGGCACCACCTACCGCTCCGCGATCTACACGTCAGGCGATGGGCAATTCCAGGCGGCGAGCGCCTCGCGCGATGCCTATCAGCTCCAGCTGCGCGGTGCCGGCCACGGCCGGATCACCACCGAGATCGCGCCGGCGTCGGCCTTCTACTTCGCCGAGGCCGATCACCAGCAATATCTGGCGAAGAACCCTTACGGCTATTGCAACCTCAAGGGCACCGGCATCGCCTATACCATGCCGGCCGCTACCGCCTGACGGCTATCGCGCAAGGATCGGACCGCGGTGTGGCCTGCCCGTGGCACGCTTTTCCAAAAGGTCAAAATTCCGCGTGAATTTTGTTTCGGGCCGTGCCAGATTGCCCAGGAGCGGGAGGGGAATACACTCCTGGCTGACGTCGCGTGGCTGCCGGTGAACCGGGCAGCCAGGCGGTGCGTAACGGAAAAAATAACCGACAGGGTGTGGATCACATGAAACGTATCGTTCTCGGCCTCCTGGCCGCAACCGCAATGGTTCTTCCGGCTTTCGCCGCGGATGTCCAGCCGGCCATCCTCTATGATCTGGGCGGCAAGTTCGACAAATCCTTCAACGAGGCTGCCTTCCATGGCGCCGAGAAGTTCAAGACCGAGACCGGCACGCCCTATGTCGAGTTCGAAGTGTCCAACGCCTCGCAGCGCGAGCAGGCGCTGCGCCGCTTCGCCGAGGACGGCCACAACCCGATCGTCATGGCCGGCTTTGCCTGGGAGGACGCGCTGAAGAAGGTCGCGGCCGAATATCCCGATCTCAACTTCGCCATCATCGACGATGCCGTCGACCTGCCCAATGTCCGTTCGCTGGTGTTCAAGGAGAACGAAGGCTCCTACCTCGTCGGCATCATGGCGGCGATGGCATCGAAGTCGAAGAAGGTCTCCTTCATCGGCGGCATGGACATCCCGCTGATCCGCAAGTTCGAATGCGGCTATGTCGGCGGCGCCAAGTCGGCCGGTGCGACCGACGTCATCCAGAACATGACCGGCGACACGCCGGCCGCCTGGAACGATCCGGCCAAGGGCGGTGAAATCGCCAAGACGCAGATCGACCAGGGCTCCGACGTGGTCTACGCCGCGGCCGGCGGCACCGGCGTCGGCGTGCTGCAGGCGGCGGCTGATGCCGGCAAGCTCGGCATCGGCGTCGATTCCAACCAGAACGGCCTGCAGCCCGGCAAGGTTCTGACCTCGATGATGAAGCGCGTCGACGTTGCCGTCTATACCGCCTTCATGGACGGCAAGAACGGCACCTTCAAGGGCGGCCTCGAGAATCTCGGCCTCAAGGAAGGCGGCGTCGACTATGCTATGGACGACAACAACAAGGCGCTGGTGACGGACGAGATGAAGGCGGCGGTCGAAAAGGCCAAGGCCGACATCATCTCCGGCAAGATCCAGGTGCATGACTATACGGCTGACAACGCCTGCCCTTATTGATCGGCAAGCACTAGGTTTCGAACCGCCGGGCCTTGTCCCGGCGGTTTTGTTTTTGGAAGACTCTACAAGCGAGACACCGAGGCAAGAGTGACGCCGATCGTAGAACCCATGACCGAACGCGACGTCGAGGCGGTGGCACGATTGCGCGTTGCCACCTTTTTCGAGGGTAGCGCAAGGACGGCGGACGAAGACGCTGCCGGGCTCCGCCTGCTGTTGGCCGGGGACGGCTTCGAAACGGCGCTTGTCGCCCGGATAGGCGACGCATCGGTCGGGACCTGCCTGCTGGTTCGCCACGAACTGGAGCCGGCGCATGATTTTACGCCATGGCTGGCCGGGCTGGTCGTCGATGACGCGCACAGAGGCCGCGGGATCGGTCGCGCGCTGGTCGCGGCCATCGAAGCGCATGCGGCGTCGATCGGAGTGGAGAGGCTCTACCTCTATACGTGGGAAGCGCGTGATTTCTATGCTGGGCTCGGCTGGGTGGTCGTCGAGCGTCTCAAGCAGGACGGACACCCAATGCTGCTGATGGCGCGCGAACTCCGGCTATAGCCGGCCCACGAGATAGCCCAGCGCAAAGACCGCTATCAGCACGATGGCGACGACAAATCCGCGCCGGCCACCGAGCGAATGCACACCAACGCCGTATGGTGACCGGGACAGGCTTCGGATCACCGGGCGCGACTTGGCATCATTGCCACCCAGCCCAACACTGCGCATCTGCGGCAATTCGGCGATACGCTGGGTGACCAGTTCCCAATGATTTTCGGGCCGGCTACCTGGTTTTTCGGCACGGTCGAACATGTGCATGCGTTCGGCAAGCTGCAGCACCGCGTCGCGGAAGGCCGGGTCGATTTCCAGATCGCGCTCGGCCCGTTCGCGCTCCGCGTCGTTCATCAGGCCAAGCACATAGTCACCAGCCCTTGCGATGCGGTCGCTCATGATGTGTGCCCTCCCCTTTTCCTCACCAGTGCGGCGGCTTGGTCACGGGCACGTCGGGTGCGGCCTGCTCCTCCAGCGCCAGGAAGCGGTTGGTCAGCGCGTCGAGCTTGCGCTGCATGCGCTCGATCACCGTCCACTGCTCGGCGATCTGGCCCGACAGCTCCTCGATGGTGTTTTCCTGCTCGGCGGCGCGGATTTCCAGCGTCGTCAGCCGGTCGACGGGCATGATCATTCGCAATCCCTGATCTTGCATCGCAATGCCTTGCATCGTGATGCGAATTTCGACGTCGTCATATTAGCGAATATGAAGCCTGCGGACACGTTGGAAATTGACAAGCGCACCGGGATTTGCCGAGAGTGGACGCTGCTCCGCCAATTGGCACGGGCGGAGCGTCATGCTAGGCGTTTTGACCAAGCGATAAAAAAATAAGAGTGGGACTGGCTGCATGGCGCAAGCCGCAATCGAACTGATCGGCATCAACAAGAGTTTTGGCGCCGTGCGCGCCAACCGCGACATCAATCTGGAGATCGCGCGTGGCACCATCCACGGCATTGTCGGCGAAAACGGCGCCGGCAAGTCGACGCTGATGTCGATCCTCTACGGTTTCTACCAGGCAGACAGCGGTGAGATCCGCGTCGGTGGCAAACCGGCATCGATCAAGACGCCCAACGACGCGATCGCGCTCGGCATCGGCATGGTGCACCAGCATTTCATGCTGGTCGACAATTTCACGGTGCTGGAAAACATCATCCTCGGCGCCGAAAGCGATGCGCTGCTGAAGCGCAGCATCGCCAAGGCGCGTTCCGAGCTGGAGCGGCTGGAGCGCGAATACGGGCTGGAGGTCGATCCTGACGCCATCATCGAGGAACTGCCTGTCGGCCTGCAGCAGCGCGTTGAAATCCTCAAGGCGCTCTATCGCGGCGCCGAAATCCTGATCCTCGACGAGCCGACGGGCGTGCTGACGCCAGCCGAGGCCGACCATCTCTTCCGCATTCTCAAACAGCTGAAGGAACAGGGAAAGACGGTGGTGCTGATCACCCACAAGCTGCGCGAGATCATGGCCATCACCGACACCGTGTCGGTGATGCGCCAGGGCACGATGGTGGCGACTAGGGAGACCAAGAAAACCACCGTCGAGGAACTGGCCGAGCTGATGGTGGGGCGCCGCGTGCTGCTGCGGGTCGAAAAGGGCGAAGCGGAAGCCGGCGCCGTCAAGCTCGCGGTCAAGAACCTGACGGTCAGGGATTCGCGCGGCGTCACCATGGTCGACGACATCTCCTTCGATATCAGGGCCGGCGAGATCGTCGGCATTGCCGGTGTCGCCGGCAACGGGCAATCCGAACTGCTCGAGGCGATTTCCGGTATCAGGCGCGCCGTGTCCGGCTCGGTCATGCTCGACGGCAAGCCCATCGACCTGACAGGTGCCGCCGACCCCGGCGAATTGCGCGACCGCGGGCTTGCCCATGTGCCGGAGGATCGCCACCACGTCGGGCTGGTGCTGGCCTTCGAGGAGAACGAGAATTCCATCCTCGGTTACCATGACGACCCCCGCTATCTCAAAGGGCCGTTCCTCAACGTCGACGCCATCATGGCCGACGCCAAGGACAAGATCGAGAAATACGACATTCGTCCCGGCAATCCGCGCTTGAAGACCGCCAACTTCTCCGGCGGCAACCAGCAGAAGATCGTGCTGGCGCGGGAAATGGAACAGGACCCAGGTGTTTTGATCGTCGGCCAGCCGACGCGCGGCGTCGATGTCGGCGCCATCGAATTCATCCACAAGCGCCTGATCGCCATGCGCGACCAGGGCAAGGCGGTGCTGGTGGTTTCGGTCGAACTCGACGAGATCCGCTCGCTCTCCGACCGCATCCTGGTGATGTTCGCCGGCCGCATCGTCGGCGAGCGCAGCCCGGAGGCGACCGAGGGCGAGCTTGGCCTGCTGATGGCGGGCGTCGAGCGCCAGGAGGCTGCGGAATGAGCACGCCTTACGCCAAATTGCCGGCCTGGGCCGATTATGGGCTGATCCCGCTGATCAACCTGTCCGTGGCTTTCATCGTCGCCGGTTTCGTCGTGCTGCTGGTCGGCGAAAATCCGTTCCGCGCCGCCGTCATCCTGGTCGAGGGCGCCTTCGGCAAAGGAACCGGCATCGCCTTCACCCTGTTCTATGCCACCACCTTCATATTCACCGGACTTTCGGTGGCGGTTGCCGCGCATTGCGGCCTGTTCAACATCGGCACCGAGGGGCAGGCCTATATCGCCGGCCTCGGCATCGCCATCGTCTGCCTGTCCTTCGACAGCGTGCTGCCCTGGTGGCTGACATTTCCGCTGGCCATCGTCGCTTCGACGGTGGTAGGCGCCTTGTGGGCGCTCATCCCCGCCTATCTGCAGGCCAGGCGCGGCTCGCACATCGTCATCACCACCATCATGTTCAACTTCATCGCCGCCTCGATCATGGTCTACCTGCTGGTCGGCCCATTGAAGCCGGCGGCCTCGCAAGCGCCGCAGACGCGCAACTTCCTAGCCGGCGCGGAATTGCCGAAGCTCAACGGGATCATCGAGCTGTTCGGCGCCAAGATCCGCTCGGCGCCACTCAACATCACCTTCCTGCTGGCGCTGCTCATGGCCTTCCTGGTTTGGCTGCTGATCTGGCGGACCAAGCTCGGCTATGAGATGCGCACCTATGGCCACAGCCCCAAGGCAGCGCGCTATGCCGGCATTTCGGAAACCCGCATCATCATCACCGCGATGATGATCTCGGGCGCGCTGGCCGGCATGATGGCGCTCAATCCGGTAATGGGCGACCAGCACAATGTCGCGCTCGATTTCGTTTCCGGCGCCGGCTTCGTCGGTATTGCCGTGGCGCTGATGGGCCGCCTGCACCCGGTCGGCATCGTGCTGGCGGCGATCCTGTTCGGCATGCTCTATCAGGGCGGCGCCGAACTCGCCTTCGAGATGCCGGCGATCAGCCGCGACATGATCGTCATCATCCAGGGCTTGGTGATCCTTTTCGCCGGCGCGCTGGAACATATGTTCAGGCCTTACATCCAGGCAGTGTTCGCCTCTTTCAGTCCGCGATCGGTCGGCATGGAAGCGGTCAAGGGAAAGGGCGCCTGAGATGGATGTCTTCATCGCCATCGTGCAGATACTCGACTCCACCATCCGCCTGTCGGTACCGCTGCTGCTCGCTTGCCTCGCCGGCCTTTATTCGGAACGGGCGGGCGTCTTCGACATCGGGCTCGAGGGCAAGATGCTGGTCGGCGCCTTCGCCGGTGCGGCGGCAGCGTCGGTCTTGCATTCGGCTCTTCTCGGCCTCGGCATGGCCATCCTGGTCTCGGTCGCCTTCGCGCTGATCCACGGCTTTGCCTCGATCACCCATCGCGGCAACCAGATCGTTTCCGGCGTCGCAATCAATTTCATCGCCGCCGGTTCTACCGTCATGCTCGGCCAGGCCTGGTTCCAGCAAGGCGGGCGCACGCCGGCGCTGCAGCCGGGCGAGCGGTTCGAGGCGATTGTCTGGCCCGGCGCCGATGCAATCAGGGACGTGCCGATTATCGGACCGATCTATGCGGAACTGATCTCCGGCCACTCGATACTGGTCTATCTCGCTTTCCTGATGGTGCCGTTCACCTGGTGGGTGCTGTTTCGCACCCGCTTCGGCCTGCGGCTGCGCGCCGTCGGCGAGAACCCCGCCGCCGTCGACACCGCCGGCATTTCGGTCGCCTGGCTGCGCTACCGCGCCCTGATCTGCACCGGTATCCTCACCGGCATCGCTGGCGCCTATCTGTCGATGGTGCAGAATGGCGGCTTCGTGAAGGACATGACCGCCGGCAAGGGCTACATCGCACTGGCGGCGCTGATCTTCGCCAAATGGAAGCCGGTCAACGCCATGTTCGCTTGCCTCTTGTTCGGCTTCCTCGACGCGCTGGCGATCCGCCTGCAGGGCTCGCCGCTGCCGATCATCGGCAAGGTACCAGTGCAGTTCATGCAGGCGCTTCCCTATATCCTCACCGTCATCCTGCTCGCCGGCTTCATCGGCAAGGCAATCCCGCCGCGCGCCGGCGGCGTGCCCTACGTCAAGGAACGCTAATGCATGTCGCCCAAAAGTGACCTCGGTTTTGGGAGAACGACATGCATAAAACAAAGACTTAAAGCGCGACGCGCCGCGCTTTAAGGACCAACAGCCCGGCGCGGCAAGCGCCGGGTTTTGGACACGATCATCGGAGAGAACAACTGAATGTCGCATGATCTGTTCGAAGCGGCCAAGACCGCCATGGCCAAGGCCTATGCGCCCTACTCGAAATTTCCGGTCGGTGCCGCCCTGCGCACCGAGGACGGACGCGTCTTCACCGGTGCCAACATCGAGGTCGCCTCCTATCCGGAGGGCTGGTGCGCCGAAACCACCGCGCTCGGCCACTACATCATGGGCGGCGGCGGCAAAATCGTCGAGATAGCGGTCCTTGCCGAACGCATGGCCAAATGCTCGCCTTGCGGTGGCTGCCGCCAACGGTTGGCCGAATTCTGCCGCCCGGAGACAAAACTCTACCTCTGCGACAACACAGGCGTCGCCGAGACCGTGACCATGGGCGACATGCTGCCTTATGGTTTTCGCGGCGACATTCTCAAATGAAGAATTGGCTCAAATGAAGAGCGGGCTGCAATGACGCAAAAGGCGGTGGACCATCTTATCGAGAGGCTGGACGGCCTGGCGCCGTCGACAGCACTGGTGCTGGGGTCGGGCCTCGGCGTCCTTGTCGACCGGATCGAGCACCCGATCCGCGTCCCCTATGCCGACCTGCCGGGCTTTCCCAAAAGCGGCGTCAGCGGCCATGCCGGCGAAGTGGTCGCCGGACTGTTTGCCGGCGTGCCGGTGCTGATGCTGTCCGGCCGCGCCCATTACTATGAGCATGGCAACGCGGCGGCGATGCGGCCGGTGCTGGAAGTGCTCGCCGGCGTCGGCATCACCAAACTGATCCTCACCAATGCCGCCGGCTCGGTCGACCCGGACATGCCGCCGGGCTCGGTGATGTTGCTCACCGACCACATCAATTTCTCCGGCAGCAATCCGCTGATCGGCGAGCCGAGCGACCGCCGTTTCGTCGGCCTCACCGAAGCCTATGATGCCGGCATCCGCAAGGCGATTGAAGGCGCGGCGAAGGCGACCGGCACCGCGCTGCACAAGGGCGTTTATATGTGGTTTTCCGGCCCCTGTTTCGAAACGCCGGCCGAAATCCGCATGGCCCGCATCATGGGTGCCAATGCGGTGGGCATGTCGACCGTGCCGGAGGTCATTCTCGCTCGCTTCCTTGGCCTGCGCGTCGCCGCCTGCTCGGTCATCACCAATCTGGCAGCCGGCATGACCGGAGCCGAACTTTCGCACCAGGAAACCAAGGACATGGCGCCGGTTGGCGGGTCGCGGCTAGCGACGGTCCTGCACAGAGTGTTCCGCGACGGGCTGCTGGAGCGCTGATGCTTCCGCAGGAAATCATCCGCCACAAGCGCGACGGCCACAGGCTTTCGGCTGGTGAAATCGCCGCCTTCATCGACGGCGTGACCTCTGGCGCCGTCAGCGATGGCCAGGTCGCGGCTTTTGCCATGGCGGTGTTCTTCAATGGCATGAACCGCGACGAGGCCGTGGCACTGACGCTGGCGATGCGTGATTCCGGCGATGTGCTCGATTGGTCGGACCTGCCCGGTCCCGTCACCGACAAGCATTCGACCGGCGGCGTCGGCGACAATGTCTCGCTGATGCTGGCGCCAATCGTCGCCGCCTGCGGCGCCTATGTGCCGATGATCTCGGGCCGTGGCCTCGGCCATACCGGCGGCACGCTGGACAAGATGGATGCGATCCCCGGCTACACCAGCCAGCCCGACATTGCGCTGTTCCGCAAGGCTGTGCTGGAAACCGGCTGCGCCATCATTGGCCAGACCGCCGATCTGGCACCGGCCGACCGCCGGCTCTACGCCATCCGCGACGTCACCGGTACAGTGGAATCGGTGCCGCTGATCACCGCCTCGATCCTGTCGAAGAAGCTGGCCGCCGGCCTGGGCTCGCTGGTGCTCGACGTCAAGGTTGGCAATGGCGCCTTCATGGAGAAATCGCGCGACGCCACCGCGCTCGCCAACAGCCTGGTCGAGGTCGCCAGCGGCGCCGGGCTAAAGGTCTCGGCGCTGATAACCGGCATGAGCGAACCGCTGGCCTCGGCCGCCGGCAACGCTGTCGAGGTGCGCAATGCCGTCGACTTCCTCACCGGAAGGTTCCGCGACAAGCGGCTGGAGGACGTGACGCTGGCGCTGGCCGCCGAAATGCTGCAGTCGGCGGGATTGGTGTCGTCCAATCAGGATGGCATGCGGCGCGCCACCGAGACGCTCACCAGCGGCCGCGCCGCCGCCACCTTCGCCCGCATGGTTGCCGTGCTTGGCGGCCCCGCCGATTTCATCGAAAGGCCGGAAAAATATCTGGCCGTGGCGCCAACGGAATTCGCGGTCAAGGCGACGACAGAAGGTTTCGTCACCGGCATCGCCACCCGCGACATCGGCCTTGCGGTGGTTGGCCTCGGCGGCGGGCGCACAAGGCCTGACGACAAGATCGACCCTGCGGTCGGCATCACCAGGCTGCTGCCCATTGGCGCGGAAGTCCATGCCGGAGATGCTCTGGCGCTGATCCACGCCCGCTCACCCTCCGATGCCGAGGCGGTCGCCGCCGCCGTGCTTTCGGCTTATGCGACCGGGACTTCGAAACCACCGGCGGACAAAACCGTCATCCGACGGATCCTGCCGCGCGGTTGATTATTGGACAAGCAGCAGTGTGCCGTTTTCGGCCTGATATTTGCCGAGTCGGCTGAGAAAGCTCATGCCGATCAGGTTGGTTTGCAGCGCCTTGTCGTCGAGCACGATGGCCTGCACACCGTCGATACTGATGCTGCCTATCTGCAGGCGATCGATCGTCACCACCGCCGCCTTGATCGTTCCGTTGGCAGTGCTGACCTCACGGTTGAAATCGGACGGGTTGAGCGATAGCCCGATCCGGCGCGCCGTCGACGTATTGACCGCGACCAGTGTCGCGCCGGTGTCGATCATGCCGTCGACCTGACGACCGTTGAGTTTGAAGGTCGACGAGAAATGTCCACGCCCGTCCGCCGCGACGACGACCTTGCGGCCGGTCGGCAGTGGCGCAACCGGCTTGTTGGGCACAGACGCCAGGTTGACTTCTGGTTGCGTCTCGACCTCGGGCTTGGCCGTCACCGCCGATTTCAGCAGGTTTTCGAACATCTGCGGATTCGACTGGTAGACAACCGGGATCGATGCCGATGTCCCGACAAAAACGCTGAGGATGAGAAGCTTGCGCAGCATGGATCGGCCTCGCCGCATGACCCCGAAAATCGGGATCGATTTTCGGAAAGGATCATGCGCAAAAAACAAAGTTCTACAGCGTCCTTTTGCGCGTCCGAATGGACGCGCGGCGCTGTAGTGAGCGCCGATTCATTAGCGCTGGATGGTGTTTGCCGCTTTAACGCCCGCCGAAACCGCGCAGTTGCGTAAACAATCGGTAAATCGCACCAGGCAGCCTGATACTATTTCGTCCCGTACATGCGGTCGCCGGCGTCGCCGAGGCCCGGCATGATGTAGCCCTTCTCATTGAGCTGACGGTCTATGGAGGCGGTGAAGACCGGGACATCCGGATGCGCCTTGGTGAAGCGCTCGATGCCTTCGGGTGCCGCCAAAAGGCAGAGGAAGCGGATGTTGGTGGCGCCGCGCTGCTTCAGCTTGTCGATCGCCGCGATCGCCGAATTGGCTGTCGCCAGCATCGGATCGACGACGATGACCAGCCGGTCAGCGAGATCGCTCGGCGCCTTGAAGAAATATTCGACCGCTTCCAGCGTTTCGTGGTCGCGGTAGAGACCGACATGGGCGACGCGCGCCGCCGGCACCAGGTCGAGCAGGCCTTCCAGCAAACCGTTGCCGGCGCGCAGCACCGAGGCGAAGACCAGCTTCTTGCCCTCCAGCGTCGGCGCTTCCATGGTCTCCATCGGCGTTTCGATGGTCGTCGTCGTCAGTTCGAGATTGCGGGTGACCTCATAGCCGAGCAGCAGCGATATCTCGCGCAACAGCCGCCTGAAGCCGGCCGTCGAAGTCTCCTTCTTGCGCATGATGGTCAGCTTGTGCTGGACAAGCGGATGGTCGACGACGGTGACGCCCTTCATGATGGTCTCCTGATGCGTGTCGCCCGATGCGCGCGGGCGCGACAGGCAGTTCTCACGACCCTAGCGACTATGTGCCGGCCAAGGAACCGCCCGCCGACGCCGGACCACAGATTTCAGCGTGCCGCGCCGTTCAGCCGGGCGAGAAGTGCTGTCTTGGTCTTCCTATCGACGAAGGCGGCCTCGATAGCGGTTCTGGTGACGGCTGCCAGCGCCTTCTCGTTCATCGCAAAATGCTCCGCTGCAATATCGTATTCGCGCTTCAGCGACGTCCAGAAATAAGGCGGATCGTCGGAATTGAGCGTCACCTTGCAGCCGGCCGCCTGCAGGGCGGGAAACGGATGGTCGGCAAAACTGTCGAACACCTTGAGCGCGATGTTGGAACCGGGGCAGCATTCCAGAACGATGCCTTCGTCGGCGATACGCCGGACAAGGTCCGGATTCTCGATGGCGCGCACGCCATGGCCGATACGGGAGGGTTTGATGTGGTCGAGTGCCGCCTGGACGGTCTCCCACCCCGTCAGTTCCCCGGCATGGATGGTGATGCCAAGCCCGGCCTCGCGCGCGATCTCGAAAGCCCTGACATAGTCCTCCATCTCGCCCATGCGCTCGTCGCCGGCAACGCCGAAGCCGGTGACCAGCGGATGCCCGCAACGCGCCGCGAAGCGCGCCGCCTGCTCGATCGACTCGACACCGACATGGCGCACGCCGGTGACGATCATGCGGCCCTCTATGCCGGTCTTGGCCTTGGCGCGGAGCATGCCTTCGCCAAGCGCGTCGGTATAGGCCTTGGGCGACAGCCCGGCTTTCGTCGCATGGTCCGGCGAGGTGAACACTTCGGAATAGATGGCCCCGTCGCGGGCAAGGCTGGTCAGATAGTGGTCGGCCAGCCGCGCATAATCTTCCTCGGTGCGGAACAGATCGGCGGAAAAGTCGTAAGCCGCGAGAAAGGAGGTGAAATCGTGCCAGACGAAGGAACCGTTCTGGATATAGGGCGACGTGTCCTTGCCGTATTTCTGCGCCTGGCGGACGACGAGTTCTGGCGCGGCTGCCCCTTCAATGTGGCAGTGCAGTTCCGCTTTCAAAGGCATTCAAACATCCCGTCGGTCAGTCCAGGTCTTGAAAACCCACCACCTGGAAGCGCGGCTGAACACCGCGCCTTAAACAATAGCGCCCACAGCATCGATCGGCTATGGTCCCGCCGGTTTTATGACGGATCAAAAAAATGTCAGTTGAGAGAACCACGGCCGCGGGCGGCATGGAAACCTCCTATGGTTTCAAGCGTGTAGGGGAAGGCGAGAAGCAGTCCCTGGTCAACGATGTTTTCCACAAGGTCGCCAACCGCTACGACCTGATGAACGATCTGATGTCGGCCGGCCTGCACCGGCTGTGGAAGGATGCCATGGTGACATGGCTCAATCCACCGAAGCGGGCGGGCTGGAAGGTCCTGGATGTGGCAGGCGGCACCGGCGACATCGCCTTCCGCATCGTCGCTGCCAGCCAGGGCAACGCGCATGCCACGGTGCTCGACATCAACGGCTCGATGCTCGGTGTCGGCCGCGACCGGGCCGAGAAAAAGGGCCTGTCCGGCAACACCGATTTCGTCGAGGCCAATGCCGAGGAATTGCCCTTCGCCGATGCCACATTCGATGCCTACACCATCGCTTTCGGCATTCGCAACGTGCCGCGCATCGAAGTTGCCTTGGGCGAAGCGTTCCGCGTGCTGAAGCCCGGCGGCCGGTTCCTGTGCTTGGAATTTTCCGAGGTCGAGATGCCGCTGCTCGACAAGGCCTACGAAGCCTGGTCGTTCAACGCCATTCCCAGGATCGGCAAGATGGTCACCGGCGACGGCGAGCCCTATTCCTATCTGGTCGAGTCGATCGCGAAATTCCCCAACCAGCAGAATTTCGCCGCGATGATTTCCCGCGCCGGCTTCGACCGCGTTTCCTTCCGCAACTATTCCGGCGGTATTGCCGCGCTTCATTCAGGCTGGAAGCTTTGAGGCGGCATCGCATTTCCCATCCTCGATATAGCTCGTGCCAGTCGCAAGGACCGGCCTCGGTGCAGCCATGAGCAGCGTCGGCGCTGGTTTCAGGCTCGCACGGGCCGGCTGGGTGCTGGTGCGCGAGGGCGTCATCGCCGCCCTGCCGGGCGAGGAACTGTCCGGCCTGCCGAAATTCGGCTGGCGGCTGGCGCGGCTCTTCACCCGGCGGCGCGCGCTCGCCTATGAGCGCAGTGACCGGCTGGCCAAGGCGGTGGTCCGGCTCGGACCGTCCTATGTCAAGCTCGGCCAGTTCCTGGCGACGCGGCCTGACGTCGTCGGCAATGACATGGCGCTCGACCTCGCCATGCTGCAGGACAAGATGCACACTTTCCCGAAGGCCGAGGCGGTCGCGGCCATCGAAGCCTCGCTCGGGCGCAAGGTGGGCGATCTCTACGCCGCGTTTGGCGACCCGGTCGCCGCAGCCTCCATCGCCCAGGTTCATGCCGCCGAAACCATCCATGACGGTACCGCAACCAAGGTCGCGGTGAAGGTGATTCGGCCAGGCGTGCGCCGCCGCTTCTTCCAGGACCTTGAGAGCTATTTCCTCGCCGCCCGCATGCAGGAGAAATACATCCCCTCGTCGCGCCGGCTGCGGCCTGTCGAGGTGACCGAGACGCTGGCGCAGACCACCAAGATCGAGATGGACCTGCGCCTCGAGGCGGCGGCCCTGTCGGAACTCGGCGAGAACACCAGGGACGATCCAGGCTTTCGCGTACCTTCCGTCGACTGGGAGCGCACCGGCCGTGACGTTTTGACCATGGAATGGGTCGACGGCGTCAAGATGAACAACATCGACGGCCTCGAAGCCGCCGGCCACGACCTCAAGGCGATCGCCGCCAATCTCATCCAGTCGTTCCTGCGCCATACCTTGCGCGACGGCTTCTTCCATGCCGACATGCATCCCGGAAACCTGTTTGTTGAGGCGAATGGCACCATCGTCGCCGTCGATCTCGGTATTGCCGGCAGGCTGGGCAAGAAGGAGCGCCGCTTTCTCGCCGAAATCCTCTACGGTTTCATCACCCGCGACTATCTGCGCGTCGCCGAAGTGCATTTCGAGGCCGGTTATGTGCCGCGCCAGCACAATGTCGCGGCCTTCGCGCAAGCCATCCGCGCCATCGGCGAGCCGATCCACGGCCAGCCGGCCGAGACCATTTCCATGGCCAAGCTGCTGACGCTGCTGTTCGAAGTGACCGAACTCTTCGACATGGCGACAAGGCCGGAATTGATCCTGCTGCAGAAGACCATGGTGGTGGTCGAGGGCGTGGCGCGCACGCTCGATCCGGCCTTCAACATGTGGAAGACGGCGGAACCGGTGGTCGGCGGCTGGATTGCCGGAAACCTTGGCCCGCGCGGCATGATGATCGACGCGCGCGATGGCGCCAAGGCGCTGCTGACGCTCGCCCGTCAGATACCCGAGCTTGCCGCGCGCACGGACAGGCTATCGCGCGAAATCGACCTGATGGCCGAACACGGACTGCGCTTCGACGAGACCACCGCCCGCGCCATCGGCAAGGCCGAGGCGCGCTACAGCCGCTCAGGCCGCATGGCGCTGTGGGTGATCGCGCTGACGCTGATTTATATCGCCTGGAAGATTCTTTAGTTCCGACCCTTGGTTCCGCAACTTGCGGCAAATTGATTGCATTGCTATCATTGCCATCGAACAAGATGGGCGTAGTGCAATCACATGGCAAGCATCACGATCCGCAACCTTGACGATGAGGTCAAGGAGCTGCTGCGCCGATTGGCGGCGGAAAACAACCGCTCCATGGAAGAGCAGGCCCGGGTGATGATCCGGACCGCTGTCGACGGCCAGATCAGGCCTGGACGTATCGACCAGATCGAAAAGACTTTGCGCGACTTGGCTAGCACGCACGTTGCGGCGACGCAGGTTGCCTCGCCCGCAGGCAAAACCCTGCCGCGCGGCAGCCTCTCCGGCAAGCGCATCCTGCTCATCATCGGCGGCGGCATCGCCGCCTACAAGGCGCTCGACCTGATCCGCCGGCTGCGCGAGCGTGGTGCAGCGGTGCGCGTGGTGATGACATCAGCGGCACAGGAATTCATCACCACCCTGTCTGTCGGCGCGCTCTCGGCCGACCATGTCTTCACCGAATTGTTCGACCGCAATGACGAGCATGATGTCGGCCACATCAGGCTGTCGCGCGAGGCCGACCTTCTGGTGGTCGCGCCCGCCACC
The DNA here is from genome assembly GCF_056402995.1 of Mesorhizobium sp. P3_A8. NCBI lineage: Bacteria > Pseudomonadati > Pseudomonadota > Alphaproteobacteria > Hyphomicrobiales > Phyllobacteriaceae > Mesorhizobium > Mesorhizobium sp. P3_A8. Next base: position 407,991 of record NZ_JBFUGI010000003.1, read on the forward strand.
GCCGACCTGATGGCCAAGCTTGCCAACGGCCATGCCAACGATCTCGCCTCGACCGTACTCATCGCCACCGACAAGCCAGTGCTGATGGCGCCGGCGATGAACCCCAGAATGTGGTCGCATGCCGCGACGCGCCGCAACCGCGCGACACTGGGCAAGGACGGCATCGCCTTCATCGGCCCGGCCAAAGGCGAGATGGCCGAAAGCAATGAGGCCGGCGAAGGCCGCATGGCCGAGCCGCTGGAGATCGTCGCCGCGATCGAAGCGCTGCTCGATGCCGGTCCCAAGCCACTCGCGGGGCGCAAGATCATCGTCACCTCCGGCCCGACGCATGAGCCGATCGACCCGGTGCGCTATATCGCCAACCGTTCCTCCGGCAAGCAGGGCCATGCCATCGCCGCGGCGTTGGCCAAGCTGGGTGCTGATGTGCGCCTCGTCTCCGGTCCCGTAAGCATTGCCGACCCGACCGGTGTGAAGACCATCCATGTCGAGCGGGCGCAGGAGATGCGCGATGCGGTCGAACAGCTTCTGCCCGCCGACGCCGCCGTGTTCGTCGCCGCCGTCGCCGACTGGCGAACCGAGAATTCGGCCGGTGAGAAGATCAAGAAGGTGGCGGGTGAAGGCCCGCCGGTGCTGCGCATGGTGGAGAATCCCGACATCCTTTCAGGGGTCGGCCATCACAGCCGGCGACCCGGTCTGGTCATCGGTTTCGCCGCCGAGACGCAGGATCTTTTGCGCAACGCCGAGGCCAAGCTCAGGAAAAAAGGCGCCGATTTCATCGTCGCCAACGACGTCTCGCACGAGAGCGGCATCGGCCCTTCAGGCGTGATGGGCGGTGATCGCAACCGGGTGCGGATCGTGTCGAAGGCCGGCGTCGAGGAATGGCCCGAAATGACCAAGGACGAGGTGGCGGCGCGGCTCGCCGCCCTCATTGCCGAACGGTTGAAGACGATCGTTGTTTGACGTGTTGGCGGGAAAACCCTTCCGCCAACACTCTGTTGCCGGTATCTCAGCCGTCAGTTGGACAAAAGCTCCGCTGTGCGGGCGAGTGCGCCGCTAAAGCCGTTGAGCGGAACGGAAAAGCTCACCGCTTGCCCGGTATCGGCCGCGAAGGCGTCGATCTTGAGCGTCGTGCCGTTCTTGAGCAGCGGCGTGACAGTTGCGTCGAACGCCACCGGCACCAGGCAGCCAACCACCTGGCAGGTGTTGAACGCCAGGCTACCGTCGAGCTTCTGGTCGTCGATGGTCAGGGTGACGCCCTTGGCGAGCGCCAGTCCAAACGGCAAGGCAAGGGTGCCGGTCGCATCGTCACCGGTCTTGCTCGACAGCTCGATCGCCAGCAGCCGCTGGTTGCTTTGCTTGTTGAACTGCTGGTGCGACAGGCTGCAGACCTTGTTCGTGCCCGATATCTGGCAATTGACCGTCCAGTCGCCATGGGTTTCGGACAGAGCCGATGCACCCCCGGGCAGTTGCGGCGCATCGGCGGCGGGCGCGGGCGCCGCCGCGACCTTGTCGCCCTTGGTCTGCGCGGCCACCGCCGGCAGGCCGGCAATGCAGGCAACACCCAGCATCGCTGCGAAATACGCGTATTTCCTCATCAAGACCTCTCCCGCCCGGCTCCGTCTCGAGCCAGCCTAGAAACTGACCTTGAAAGACGCGCTGACTGCATTCTGTTTGACCGTTTCCCCGAAGGCGCCGTTGTACCTGACGGACATGCCGACGCCATTGACGCCATTCAACTCGAGGCCGGCGCCGACCCGATAGAGCGGCGAATCGATCGCTTCCGTCAAGTGCAATGCGGGGTTGCCGGGCAGATTCTCCGCCGCCGCGAAGCGGCCTTCGATGTCCCACTCCTTGTTGGAGAATTCCACCCCGGCCTTTCCGTAGAGGCGAACGCTGGCAATGTCGCTGAGCGGAATGTCGGTGCCGATCTCGAGTGCTGGCGTTGCGGAATAGTACGTGTTGGCGCTGCCGTCGAAATTGAAGCCGGCAACCGAGCCTTCCTCCTTGCCCGAAACACGCAACCAGCGCGCGTCGAACTGTACGGTCGGCTGCAGATAGAACGCCCCCATTTCCTTGGTGAAACCCAACCGTGCCGAGCCGCCGAACATAGCGGTTTTCTGCGTATAGGTGACGCTGTTGCCTATACCCTCAAGCAATTCCTCCGGCAGGTAGTCGCCAACCAGCGTTTCGCCCGGTATGAAGCCGACCTGATCGAGATGAGTGTCGCGTTCGCCCTTGAACGAACCCGTGCCGCCGCCGAGCGCGAAGTCGACGAAGTAGTTCTTGTCGGCGTATTTGGCCAGCGCATAGGCCTGCCAGGCCTCGCCGGTGGTTTCCGACAGCAAATCCCCGTTGAAGTCGATCTTGGAGTCGAACTCCGTGCGACCGATGGTGGCGCCGAGCGACCAGTTCTGGCCGACCTCGCCGATGCCGCCAAGCGACATCGTCTTCAGGATGTCGTCGCGGCTTGTGGTCCCCGCACCGGCATCGCGGCTATACTCCGCCTGCGGGCTGATCGACGCCCAGACGCAGCGACCATCGGGATTCTTGTAGGCCGGCACGCCGGTGCACTCGCGCGCCGACTCCAGCATCATGTCGGCTTCGCGATTGATCATGTCGAACGTGTGCACGGCATAGTGTGGCGTCAGCCGGGTCAAGGCGGCGCCCAGCTCTTGCTCGTTGGGCAGGAAGCGCAGCATGTTGATCAACCGCGCCATCGGGTTGTCCGGGGTCGAGGCCGCCTCGACGTCGTCGAGATACTGCGCCATCTGGAACACGCCGGGATCGGTGGTGCCGGACCCCGGATCCTGCGCCAGTTCCAGGAAGGTCTTGTTGTCGGCGTAGAGAACCAGATCGGTGCCGTTGTCCACCTTGAACTGGAAGTTGAAGCCCACCGCCGGATGCAAGGTCTTCGCCTCGATGCCGGCATCGGTCATCGCCGAACCCTTGACCACCACATATTCCGTGAACAGCTTGTCAATCGACAGGAAGTTCAACGGCGCTTCGCCGTTGAAGTTGCCCGCGCCTGTCAGTGCCAGAGCATCGGTGATCTGGTTGTTGAGGTCCACATCGGTGACGAAGTCGCCGGACAGATCTTGCTTGAAGCCGCCGCCGACATCGACTTTAGCGACCACACCAATGCCTTGGTTGGTATACAGCCCGTCATTGGTGAACAGCCCGCCGCCGAGATCGATGGTCTTGAGGCCGACCATCGAGGAATCGGCGAAATTGTGGAAGCTGTTGTTGCCGCCGCCGAGATCGATATTGCCGATGACGCGTCCGAGCGTGGCGACCGCCTTCGAATTGTCGACATGGTCGTCGCCCGACGTGCCGGTGATGGCGAACGGACTGAAATCGTCCAGCAGCGATTCCAGGATCGCATCTGTCGGCACCACCGGACCCGGCGCCAGCAGGAAGGCCTTGAATGCCTGGAACTGCGAAGCCTGGATCTCGAATGTCGGCGTCGCTCCCATCGCATAGAGCAGGCTGTGGTTGGTCAGCGTGTTGTTGGCACCGCCGACAAGCATGGCCGCCACGCCCGTTCCCGCCCCGCCGATCGTATACTGGCCGTTCAGGTTGATGGTGATGTTGCCCTTGGTGCCCTTGGCCGTGCTCTCGCCGTAGGCGGCCACGGAATCCGCGCCCTGTGCAAACAGGCTATCTCCCGCCGTCAGGTCGACCGCGTGAGCGTTACCGTCGCCGGTCGCACTCTGGCCAAACATCGCATACGAACTTGCGCCCTTGACCCAGACCCGGCTGTCGGTGCTTGCCGACGCCGCCGCGGCATCACCGATACCGCCCTGCGAGCCGGCCGCCGATTGGCCCATGGCCAGCGAATCCATGCCGCCGGCGCCGCCGCCGCCGCCCACCGCCTGGGCGACGATGCCATGGCCGCGGTCGCCATCGGTCTCGATGGCGCCGGACTGGATGATCGTCACCTTGCCGCCGGTGCCCTTGGTGCCGCCGGGGGTGTTGAAGCCGACGGCATTTGGCCCACCGCCATCGTCATCGGCGCCGAAACGGCCAAAGCCCGCGCCGCCAATGCCGCCACCGCCGCCGACCGACTGGGCGATGATGGCGATCGAATCCTTGCCGGTGGTCGTGATCGTGCCGGTGCGGATGACGGTGACATCGCCGCCGTCGCCGCCATTGCCGCCGAGACCGCCGATGGCCAGCGCATTCGAGCTCTTGCCCTTGGCATCGCCGCCATAGCCGCCGCCGCCGCCGACCGATTGTGCGACCACGCCATGCGCGCGCTCGCCATGGGTGATGATGCTGCCGGAAACGGTGACGTCGACCTGGCCGCCATTGCCGCCATTGCCGCCGAAGCCGCCAAGCTGCAGCGCGACGGAATTCTCGCCTGCCGTGTCGGCCGACACCACGCCGCCATAACCGCCGCCGCCGCCGACGGACTGGGCGAAGATGCCGATCGCTCCGTCCTTCCAGGTTTCGATGACGCCGTCATTGTTCACCGTGACATGGCCGCCATTCGACCCGTCGCCGCTTGGCAGCGAGACCGCGCCGCCGATCGTCATGTCGGCCTCGGAGGTGTTGGCCGCAGCGCCCGACGCGCCGCCGCCGCCGCCCACCGATTGCGCGAAAATGCCGTGCGAGAGGTAGCCAAGCGTGGTGATCTGGCCGTGATTGTCCACCGTCACGTCGCCACCGCGGCTGCCGGTACCGCCCAGCCCACCGATCGCCAGCGTCACCGATGTCTCGGCGCTACCTGTCTCGGTCGAGCCGGCACCGGCAGAACCGCCGCCGCCGCCGACGGATTGTGCGAAGATGCCGTACGAATTGTCGCCCTTGGTCAGGATCACGCCCGACGCGAAGTTGGTGACATGGACGAAATCGCTCTTGCCGCCGTCGCCACCGGCTCCGCCGAGGCTGAGCGTAATGGCCACATTGGAGTCCTTGGCTGACGTGCCGGAAGCACCGCCGACGCCGCCGCTGCCGCCGATCGACTGCGCCATGATGCCGTGCGAATAGGCCTTCTCGGTGTGGACGTAGCCGCTGTTCTCTACGACGACCTTGCCGCCGTCACCGCCGACCTTGCCGGATCCGCCGAGCGAGAGATTGACGCTGACTTCCGAATCATCGGTCTTTCCGGTGCTCTGGCCAGCGCCACCCGCGCCACCGCCACCGCCCACCGACTGTGCGAAGATGCCGATCGACCGCTCCTGCTTGGTCCAGATTTCGGCTGTGGAGAGATTGAAGACGTCGACCTCGAAGCCACTGCCGCCGCCGCCGCCCGCACCGCCAAGCGCGCCGCCAATGGCATATTTGCCGATGACGCCCGATGTCGCCGAGCCGCCGACGCCACCGCCGCCGCCAATGGAATTGGCTGAGATGCCGTAGGAATCGGCGCCGTCGGTGACGATCAGGCTTCGGTTGGTGACCGACACCGTGCCGCCATTGCCGGCGCCTCCGGCGGCCAGGCCGATGGCCGCGCCGATGCCGACGGACGTCTCACCCTCACTGCCGCCGCCGACGATCTCCTCATCGGTCGAGGCCGCACCGCCACCGCCACCGCCGCCGCCGACCGACATCGCCAGGATACCGATCGAGTTGAAGCCCTGGGTGCGGATCACTCCGGAATTGTCGACATGCACGCCGGCGCCGATGACGTTGCCGCCATCATCCAGGCGGAACATTGCCGCATCGTTGCCGGAGCCACCTTTGCCGCCGATGCCGACATTGACGGTGACACTCGTCTCGCTAGTGCCGCCGAGATGGAACGCCTTGGCGTTGCTGGCTCCGCCCATACCGCCGCCGCCGCCGAGCGACTCGGCGACGATGCCTGACGAGAAATCGCCGGTGGTCGTCAGATTGCCGCTGTTGGTCACGTCGACCGCGCCGGAAAAATTACCGGTGCCGCCGCCGCCGCCAACGCCGACATTGACAGCGACATTGACACCTTCGCCACCGCCGAGATCGGCGGTCGCGCCATTGGTCGAGCCGCCATTGCCGCCGCCGCCGCCAATCGACTGGGCAAGGATCGCCGCGCTCATGTCGCCGGCGGTCTGCACCGTCATGGCGTTATGAACGAGAACGTCGTCGCCGACATTGCCGTCGCCGCCGCCGCCGCCGATGCTGACCGTTGCATTGACGCTGACATTGACGCCGTAGCCGCCAGCCGCCGCCCAGGAATCGCCGCCATTGCCACCGCTACCGGCGACCGATTGGGCAAGGATTCCGACCGCCTGATAACCGCTGGTGACGATGCTGCCGCCACCGTTGAGGCCGGTGTCGACGATCACCAGGTCGCTGCGGCCGCCGTCGCCGCCCCAGCCACCGACCGTCACGCCGAGACTGACGCTGACGCCGTTGCTGACCGCGCCGGCGATCGTCGCCGCGCGCCCGCCATTGCCGCCGCCGCCGCCAATCGACTGCGCGACGATGCCGCCCGAACCGACCGCGTCGGTATCGGCGATGATGTTGCCGTCCGCCTTGACCGTGACCTTGCCGCCGGGGCCGCCGTCGCCGCCGGTACCGCCGACCGCGACGCCAACCGCGGCGGAGGCATAGAAGCCGGCGCTGAAGGCGCCGGAATAGGCGTTGCCGCCATTGCCGCCGCTGCCGCCGACCGATTGGGCAAGGATGCCCTTCGAACCGGCGCCACCGACATGGATGTCGCCCTTGTGGGTGACGGAAACCTCTTTGCTGAGGTTGGCGTCGCCGCCGCCGCCGCCGATCGCCACGCCTGCCGCGCCAAACACGCCAACGGCAACAGCCCCGGTGCTGCCACCATTGCCGCCGCCACCGCCGACCGACTGCGCCAGGATGCCGTTGGAAAGCACACCCTTGGTGGTGATGTCAGCGTTGTTGATGACCTCGACGATGCCGCCCTCGCCGCCGGCGCCGCCCGAACCGCCGATTCCGACCGCGGCGAACAGTCCGGCCGACAGCGCAAAGCCGCCATCGCCGCCGGAGCCGCCGACCGATTGCGCGAAGATGCCGTTGGACAGGTCGCCACCCGTGTCGATCTTGCCCGAATTGTTGACGAACACCTTTTGGCTGGTGCCGGCCGCGGCACCAGAGCCGCCAAGGGACAAGGAAGGACCGCCCGCCGTAACGCTGAAGCCGCCAGAACCGCCGCCGCCGCCAATGGATTGCGCCAGCAGCCCGTGCGACTGGTAGCCGCCCGTGCTCAGCGTGGCTGCGTTGATGACGTCGACCGTACCGGAAGCGCCGCCGCCGGCGCCCTTTCCACCGATGCCGATGTTGACCCCGAGACCGAGACCGACGACACCGCCGCCATTGCCGCCGCCGCCGCCGATCGACTGCGCCACCATAGCCGAAGACCGTTCGCGCGTGGTGGTGACGGAGCCGCCATTGTCGGTGATCTTGACCGCGCCGGCATCGCCGGCGACGCCGCCGCTGCCGCCAATGCCGACGGAGGCCGCCAGACCGAGGCCGCCGACGAAGCTGCCATTGCCGCCACCGCCGCCGATCGACTGGACCAGGATGCCGATCGAATCGGCGCCTCCCGTTTTGACGACCGAATTGTCCGTGAAGAAGCTTGCGGCAAGCGCCTTGCCGCCGCCAGCGCCACTGCCACCCACGCCGACGTTGACACCGGCGCTGCCGCTGATCACCGCGCCACCATTGCCGCCGCCACCGCCGATGGATTGCACGATGATGCCGCCGGAACGGTCGCCGGATGTCGTCACGCTGCCATTGGAGCGGGCATCGACGATACCGCCTTCGCCAGCCGCGCCGCCGCTGCCGCCGACGCCTACCGAGACAATCCCCGAGACCGCAACGGAGAAGCCGCCATTGCCACCGCCGCCGCCCACCGACTGGACGATGATGCCGGCCGAATCCGCAGCATGCGTGGTGACGGTGGACTGTGTGCCGTTGAAGGTGACGGCATCGCCATTGCCGCCGCCGGCACCTTTCCTGCCGATGCCGACGCTGACGCCGGCGCTGCCTGCTACCGAACCACCACCATTGCCGCCGCCGCCGCCGATCGACTGTGCGATGATGCCGACGGAGCGATCCTGGAACGTTTCGACGCTGCCGCCGGTCGTCATGTTGACGGTGCCACCCTTGCCACCCGGACCGCCTTCACCGCCGACGCCAACCGAGACAAGCGCGGAGATAGCCAAGGCAAAGCCGCCATTGCCGCCACCGCCGCCCACCGATTGCGTCAGAATGCCGGTTGAATCGCCTCCGTTGGTGGTCACGTGTGACGTGCCGACATTGTAGATGACGTTGCCACCGGCACCGCCCGCGCCGCCCTTGCCGCCGATCGAGGCCGAGACAACGCCGCTGACCGTGTAGCTGCCGCCGCCATTGCCGCCGCCGCCGCCAACCGATTGCGTCAGGATGCCGATAGCCGAGTTTCCATGTGTTTCCACTGTCGGGCCGGCTGCTGCCTGCTGGACGTTGACATCGCCGCCATTGCTGGCTGCACCGCCGGAACCGCCAACGCCAACCGCGACCACAGGGCCACCGGCGATGGCGAAACCGCCATTGCCGCCGCCGCCGCCGATCGACTGGATGACGATGCCGATCGCACCGTCACCGCTGCCGTCGGCGCCGGTCTTGATGGAGCCGCCCAGATTGCCGAAGACGCTGCCGCCCTTGCCGCCACCACCGCCGGAGCCGCCAAGAGCGATCGATCCGATCGCGCCGCCGCCGTCGCCACCACCGCCGCCAACCGACTCCACAAGCATGCCGATCGCGCCGACGCCGTTGGTCGTGATCGAACCCGTGTTGGTGCCGGTGGCGGTGCTGCCATTGTTTCCGTCAGCGCCCGAACCGCCGCCGCCAAAGAGGCCGAAGGCTCCACCACCATCGCCACCACCGCCGCCGACAGACTGGACAACCATGCCGCTGGCGAAGTCACCCATCGTGGTGATATTTCCGGAATTGGTACCGTCCGCCGTGCCGCCAACGGTCGGCACGCCGCCATTGCCGCCGCCGCCATCGATCAGACCGCCGCCGTCAGCCCCATCACCGCCGACGCCGCCAGCGGACCGTACGAGCATTCCCTTCGAGAAGGTGCCCTGCGTGTTGATTGTGCCGGCGTTGTTCGCCGAAGCAGGCCCGCCATAACCGCCGGCGCCGCCATTGCCGCCATTGCCACTTCCGATGGCGCCGGAGAAGCCGCCATCGCCACCGTTGCCGCCATCCGAAATGGAGCTTATGCCGTTCGAGAGATTTCCGGTCGTTGTTATGGTGCTGCTTGCAGTCGTGGTGACCGTCGCCGTGCCGCCATTGCCGCCGCGGCCGCCATTGCCGCCATCCGACAGGCCCAATGCGGCGGCAAAGCCGGCGTCGCCGCCGTTACCGCCGCTGGCATTGGCACTGATGCCGTCCGCGGAACCGCCGGAGGTCTGCAGCACGGCGGTATTGGTGATGTCGACGGTGCCGCCCGGGCCACCGTCCCCGCCGCTGCCGCCCTTCAATTCGACAAAGGGAGGGATCGCGGTGAAGTGCACCACCGTACCGCCGTCACCGCCTTTGCCGCCCCGTGCGGTGCCGACAAAAGCGCTCGTTCCGACGGTCGAGATGGGATCGTTGTTGGTGAAAGTTGAATTGCCGCCGGGGTCGCCCGTATGGCCGTCCGAACTGCCGAAAGCGTCAGCACCATCGTCGCCAGGTGCGCCGTCATGGTTGATCACGACCTGTGCGTGGCCAGGGGTCACGTTCAGGACGGCAAAACCGGTCAGTGCCGTGGCGCCAAGCAAAAGCGTCAGCCGGGCAGCCAAAACCGCCGAGCGACGGTTTCCAGCCTTGGTAGATGTTGCAATCAGGGGAAGTCGACATCTCCCCATAGTCGACGTGGTGGCACAGTGTTCGGCCGCTCCGCCGGTGAAATCAAGGCAACCCAAAGTACGCTTTGAAAACAAAGCCATGCACTTACCCCCTTTTGGGCAGCGCTCTCAATCCCTCCTTGAGTTAGACGCCCCCACCCCGTTACCCCACGCAATAAAATGCCGGCACTTCGCAATAAGGCTCAATGCAGGAGGCCAGCATATCCGCAGTCCCACTTGCGCAGTGCTGGCTCAATTAGACTACACTAACTTGTGCCAGTTGAAATCGAAAACTTACGTAAGGGACACTGACCAAAGCCGTCAGTCATTCATAGTCGTCATATGACGGCAATTTGCGCCGCGGGCCGGATGGCCAGGACGGGGCGGGCATGATTGATTTGAAGGCGACCGATATGCGGCCATGGCATCGCCGGACGAACACCCTATATATCGGCAATGAGCAGGATTTTTCGCAGGAATAGGCCAATATCGGAGCGTCGGTCGCCGATGGGTCTTGCATTGGCGGTGATGGCCGCGGCTTTCGTGGCCTGCTTTGCGCTGCCGGCTTCCGCGCAGGTGCTCAATCCCTCTGCCAGAAGTAACGCTTTGATCCAGCAGAACGATCTGCAGACCTTGCAGAACCGGGTGCAGCGGCAGCAATTTCAGCAGCAGCAACAGCAGTACCGCGCCCAGGACCGGGTGATCGTCCAGCAGCCGGCGCCAGTGGTGCCGCAGGTCAGGCCGAGCTGCCAGACGCAGATAATCGGCAACACCGCTGTGAGCACCTGTCGCTGACAGCCAGACTGGTCTTTTAATTAGCCGACTTACATGATAGGGGCCTTCGAGTGCCCCTGCGGCAGTTTGGGTTTTGCAAAGGCGCCACATCACGCTATGGGGCACTGCACCGACTGGAATTGTTACGAATGGCAGCCACCAAGAAAAAGGCCGTGCGCAAGGCCAAGAAAGGCGAGCGGATCCGCCAGGTCGCGGCGATTCCGTTTCGGTTGACCGCGGGCGGCGATCTCGAGGTGATGCTGGTTACGTCGCGAACGACGCAGCGCTTCATCGTCCCCAAGGGATGGCCGATGAAAGGCAAGAGCGGCCGCAAGGCCGCCACCATCGAGGCGATGGAAGAAGCCGGCGTGCTCGGCAAGACATTGAAGCAACCGGCCGGCACTTATTCCTATTGGAAACGGCTGGCCAACAACTTCATTCGTGTCGACGTCATCGTCTACCTGCTTGAGGTGACCGAGGAACTGGCCAACTGGCAAGAGGCCAAGCGGCGGCAGCGGGCATGGCTGACGCCGGCTGACGCGGCGATGCTGATCGACGAGCCGGACCTTTCGACGCTGGTCGCAACCTTGACGATTCCCGGACCTGTGCCAATCGAAGCCGGCTGAGGGCCGTCGTCAGCCGCCAGTACCGCCGTCTTTAGGGAAAGGGCGTACCGGTGTGCCGGTATAGGCCCATAGCCATTCACGCGGCAGCGGCCCCTTGTTGCGCTCGCTCTGCTGCGACTGCTCCCAGGCATGCGCCAGGATACCGACGGAGCGCGACAGCACGAACAGCCCCCTTGTCAGCGGTGGCGGGAAGCCAAGTTCTCCGTAGATGACGGCGGTGGCGCCATCGATGTTGAGCGGGATCTTCTTGCCCTTGCGCCGCGCGACCTCCGCCTCGATCGCTTCGGCGATGTCGGCGAACCGCCCATTGACGACGCCGCGCGCGGCAAATTCGCGGGTCAATTCCAGCAGCCGTGGCGCGCGCGGGTCGACCGGGTGAAAGCGGTGGCCGAGCCCCGGCACATAACCCTTTTCTTCGGCGAAGAACCGGTCGAGCCTCACCGAGACCGCCTCATCCAGCGCCGTTCCGCCATCGAGCGCCACGGCGATATCGCCGTAGAAAGCCAGCGCCTGCTCGCCGGCGCCGCCATGCACATCGCCGAGTACATTGATGGCCGAGGCCATGGCGCTGTTGATGTCGACGCCGCAGGTTGCGGCCATGCGGGCAATGGCGATCGACGGCGCCTGCGGTCCGTGGTCGACGGCAGCGCCCAGCGTAATGCCGAGCAGCGCCGCCTGCTCCTCACTGGGCAATTCGCCACGCAGCATCAGCCAGATCATTGCCGGAAAGCTGACGCGGCCGATCAGGTCCTGGATTTCATAGCCGCGCAGCCGGATGACGCCGGGGCTCATCTCGATGATGCCGGTCTGCCACCATTCCTCGCCGCGTTCACGGCCGGTTTTCCTCTGTGTATCGCTCATGCCTGCGCCTTTGCCTTGGCGCGTGGCGGCAGGTGGGCGAAAATCTCGTCCATATGCTCGCCAAGTGCCGGCGGCGGCTTCGTCGGCAAAGGCGCCGCGCCATCAACCATGAAGCCGCCGCGCAGAACGGTCAGCGGCCTGTCCATCCCGGCCACATCGTCAAAATTCGCGGTCACCTGGCGTTCGAGCACTTGCGGTTCGGCCAGCACTTGCGGGATCGTCAGCACCCGGCCGGCGGGGACACCGGCGCGATTGAATATCTCCTCCCAGGCCGCCGCCGGGGCACCCGCCAGAGCGTCCTCGATCTCGGCTTTCAGCGCCGCGCGATTGCACTTGCGTGTCTCGCGTTCGGCAAAGCGCGGGTCCAACGCCAGTTCCGTTCGCCCGATCAGCCGGCACAGCGTCACGAACTGCTCCTGCTTGTTGGCGGCGATGTTGAGCAGACCGTCACCGGTGCGGAAAGCGCCGGAAGGTGCCGCGGTCATGTTCTCATTGCCCATCGGCTTGGGATCGACCCCTGCCGTCAGATAGTTCGACACCGGCCAGCCAAGCGCGGAAAGCGTGCATTCGAGCATCGAGACGTCGAGGAAGGCACCCTCGCCTGAGGTCTTCTGCCTGACCAGCGCCGCCGCAATACCGAACGCGCCGACCAGCCCGCCCAGCGTGTCGGCAACAGGATAGCCGACGCGCAGCGGCGCCGTTTCAGGCGTGCCAGTGATGCTCATGATGCCCGACAGGCCCTGGATGATTTGGTCATAGGCGGGATTGTCGCACATCGGCCCGGTCTGACCGAAACCCGATATCGCGCAATAGACGAGGCCGGGGCGGATCGCCTTCAACGCTTCATGGCCAAGGCCGAGCCGATCCATCACGCCGGGTCGGAAATTCTCCACCAGCGCATCGGCACTGGCGACCAGATCGAGGAAGCGCTCGCGATCGGCTTCCTTCTTCAGATCGAGCACGACGGATCGTTTGCCGGCGTTCTGCGCCAAGAACGAGGCACCCATGCCGGCTTGATTGAGCTTTGGCGAGCCGCCGAGCTGGCGCGCGAGGTCGCCGCCTTGCGGCCCCTCGACCTTGATCACGTCTGCACCCAGCAGCGCCAGCTGATAGGCACAATAGGGGCCGGCCAGGACATTGGTCAGATCAAGGACGCGGATACCGGAAAGCAGGTCAGTCATATCTTTCAAATCGCTCAGGCATCGCCCGGCACATGCTCCGGTCCGCGCCGCCGGCGATGCTCGATGAAGGCCCAGATATGCGGCCCGGCGAGGCCGATGAAGGCGAGCGTCAGCAGCGTCAGCGACAGCTTGTGCGTGTAAAACACTGACCAGTCGCCATTCGAGATGGTCATTGCCCGGCGGAACTGGGTTTCGGCCAGCGGCCCCAGGATCATGCCGATGATGACGGGCGCGGTCGGGAAGTCGAAGCGCCGCATCAGGAATCCAGCCGCCCCCAGCAGATAGAGGATGACGAGGTCGATGGGCGACTGCGAGATGCCATAGGTGCCGACAGTCGCAAACACCAGGATGCCGGCATAGAGCTGCGGCGCCGGGATCTTCAACAGCCGCACCCACAGTCCGATCAGCGGCAGGTTGAGGATGACGAGGATGACATTGGCAATGAACAGGCTGGCGATCAGGCCCCAGACCAGGTCGGCCTGCGTCGTCAAAAGCAGAGGCCCGGGATTGATGCCGTAGCTCTGGAACGCCGACAGCATGATCGCCGCCGTCGCCGAGGTCGGCAGGCCGAGCGTCAGCATCGGCACCAGCACGCCGGCGGCGGACGCATTGTTGGCGGCCTCGGGACCGGCAACGCCCTCGATGGCGCCGACGGTGCCGAACTCCTCCTTGTGCTTCGACAGCTTCTTTTCGATGGCGTAGGACAGGAAGGTCGGGATTTCGGCGCCGCCGGCCGGCATGGCGCCGATCGGGAAGCCGATCGCCGCCCCGCGCAGCCAGGGCTTCCATGAGCGTCCCCATTCGGCCGCAGTCATATAGAGCGAGCCTTTCAGCGGCACGATCTCATCCTTGCCGGCATAGCGGCGCGAAGCCATGTAGAGCGTCTCGCCGACGGCGAACAGACCGACGGCGGCTATGATGACGTCGACGCCATCGAGCAGTTCGGTCGAGCCGAAGGTGAAGCGCGGCTGGCCAGTCTGCAGGTCGACGCCGATCATGCCGATGACAAAGCCGGCAAACAGGCTGGTCAGGCCACGCACCGAGGACGAGCCGAGCACGGCCGAAACCGTGATGAAGGCCAGCACCATCAGCGAGAAATACTCGGCCGGGCCGAAGGCCAGCGCGAACTTGACCACCACCGGCGCCAGGAAGGCGACGCCCAGCGTGCCGATGGTTCCGGCAACGAAGGAGCCGATCGCCGAGGTGGCAAGCGCCGCACCGCCACGGCCGGACCGAGCCATCTTGTTGCCTTCCAGCGCGGTGACGATGGTGGCGCTTTCACCGGGCGTGTTGAGCAGGATCGACGTCGTCGAGCCGCCATACATGGCGCCGTAATAAATGCCGGCGAACAGGATGAAGGACGCTTCCGGCGCCACCTGGTAGGTGATCGGCAGAAGCAGCGCGATGGTCAGCGCCGGCCCGAGGCCGGGCAGCACGCCGATGGCGGTGCCGAGCGTGGTGCCGAGCAGGCACCACATCAGGTTCATCGGCGTGAAGGCGACGGAAAATCCATGTGCGAGATGACCAAGCGTGTCCATGGCGTCAGCCTCCCAACGCGCCGATGATCGCATCGATCACCGTGTTCAGCTGGTTCTCGATGAAGCCGGCGCCGATGTTGACGCCGAGCGCCCTGGCGAAGCCGAAATAGGCGGCCAGCGCCAGGATAAGGCCGGTGAGCGCATCGCGCAGCGTATGCCTGCTGCCGAAGCCATAGCAGATGAGAACGAACATGATGACGGACGCCGCCGTGAAGCCAAGCGGTCGGATGAGCAGCAGGTTGGCGACCAGGCCGATGACGACGAAGCCCATCGCCTTCCAGTCGGTCGGCGTTTCCTTTTCCTCCTCCGGCTGCCAGCCGCCGCGAAACGCGGCGAGGATGAGCAGCAGGGACAGCACCACCAGGCCGACCATGGTGAGATAGGGAAAGACGGTCGGGCCGACCTTGGAATAGAGCGGCGACACCGGGATCGCCAACGTCTGCCAGGCCACGGCGCCGGCACAGGCCAGAAGGCCGATGCCAACAAGCAATTCCGGCACGGCAAGGCGCGAGGCCGCCGCCGGCTGATTGATGCTGCTCATGAATGTCCTCCCCGATATGGTCCCTGCAGTCGGCTGGAACTGAAAAATGAGGGACGGCTCGCGCCGTCCCCCTGGGGAAAATCAGGCGAGGCCGAGATCCTTGAGGATGGCTTCGATGCGCGCCGAATCCTCGGCGATGAATTTCGCATAGTCGTCGCCGGTGAGCAGGATGGGCGTCCAGTTGCGGTTCTTGCACTCGGTCGCCCAGGCATCGCTTTTGGCCATGGTCTCGACCAGCGTGATCATCGCCGCCCTGTCGGCGTCGGACACGCCGGGAGGCGCGAAAACGCCGCGCCAATTGAACAGTTCGACATCGACGCCGGCTTCTTTCAACGTCGGTGCGTCGATGCCGTCCTGGCGCTTGTCGGCCGAGATGGCGAGCAGCCGGAGCGCGCCGGCCTTCACCTGTTCGGAGAATTCTCCAAAGCCGGAGATGCCGGCCGCCACCTGGTTGCCGAGCAGCGCCGACAAAGCCTCGCCGCCGCCCGCGAACGGCACATAGGAAAGGCTGGTCGCCGGAACGCCGACCGTCTTGGCGATCAGGCCGAACAGGATGTGGTCGGAGCCACCGGCGGAACCGCCGGCGACAGGAACCTTCGTCGGATCGGCCTTGAGCGCGGCGACGAAATCGGCGGCGGTCTTGAATGGCGATTCCGCCGGCACCACCAAGGCCTCGAACTCGCCGGTGAGGCGGGCGATCGGCGTGACCTGCGTCAGATTGTTGGCGGCCTTGTTGGCGATGATGGCGCCGACCATGACCATGCCGGCGACCATCAGCGAATTGCCCTTGCCGTTCCACTGGCTGATGAATTGCGGCAGTCCGACCGTGCCGCCGGCGCCGCCGACATTGGTGATCTGCGAGCCGGAGATCAGCTTCTCGCTGCGCAGCACCTGATCCATCGTGCGCCCTGTCTGGTCCCAGCCGCCGCCGGGTGCCGCCGGCACGAAAATCTGGATCTGCGGTGCGCCTTCGGCGAAAGCGGGCGTGAGATGAAGTCCTGCAAGGCCGGCAGCGCCTGCCGCCGCCGTGCTCATCAAAAATCTGCGTCTGTTCAGCATGGGATTCCTCCAGATCACGACACCTCCTCCGGTGCCTGCCAAACGCGCCTGCATTCACAGACCCGTGATCGAGTTCAAGCAGATGTTACCGAGTTCTGTCAACGGGAACGATATTCTGCTAGACAGAACGATCCAGCGGCGGGACAGGGTGGCTCCGCTCAGGCTTCTCCGAACTGGGAATTGCAATGGACTCGCCAAGCAGATCGACTGACGCAGAAAGCCGGCGCCCGTCCGCCGAAGGTGTTGCGGCACTTGATCGGGCGATCGCTATCCTCGATGCCTTCACCACGGCCGACCGCTCGCTCAGCCTGGCCGAAATCGCGGCGCGTACCCGTCTTTACAAGAGCACGATCCTGCGGCTGGCGAATTCGCTGCTGCGCGGGCACCTGCTCGAGCGCCTGGACGATGGACGCTACCGGGTCGGGCCCGCCGCCTTTCGGCTCGGCGCGCTTTATCAGCGTTCGGTGGTGGCGGTCGATATCCTGCTGCCTATCATGCGCGACCTCTCCGAGCACAGCTGGGAGAGTGTTGCCTTCTATGTTCGTTCGGGCGACGTCCGCACCTGTCTCTACCGCGTCGAATCCAAGCATCCGATCCGCTACACGATACGCGAGGGTGACGTGTTGCCTTTGCTGGTCGGCTCGGGCGGACGCGTGCTCGCAGCGTTTTCAGGCCAGCCGGGCGAACCCTACGAGACCATCCGCAGAACCTGCAATTGCCTCGCCGTCGGTGACCGCGACCCCGACACGGCGGGCGTCTCGGCGCCGGTATTCGGGCCGGGGCGCGTGCTGCTTGGCGCCTTGACGCTGGCTGGTCCGAGCTCGCGCGTCGACGCCGCCTTCCTTCAGCGCATGAAACGTCCGCTGCTCGAGGCGGCGGCTCGCGCCACGCGTGCGTTCGGCGAAGACGCCTCCTTGTTGGAGCAAGCCAGTCTCGCGGCGGAGGCTCTGCCCTAGCTCCCATGGTTGCGGCCCGGAAGGCTCGATACGTTTCAAATACAAATCGATCAAACTTGAAGCAATTGCTTGACGTAGCGTAATATTCGGCTCGCTCGCGGCAAGAATCGGTTTTGTAAAAATGGAATTATTTATTCGCTGTTAAGCCCGCACGTGATAACCGGATTGTTGTCGCCGTCTGAGTGACATGAGGGAAGAACAGCGTCTTAAACCGACGGATGAAACAGTCGGGCGGACGCACTGACAGGATCATGGCAAGTCCATGCAAGTTCGATGAAGCTGTCATCGAGGAACGCGAGCCCCCGTCTTCTCGGGTTGGTCTGGCCCTTCATTGCCGTCGTCCTCATCCAGGCGCTGGTCGCCAGCCTCAGCCTCTACACGCTTTCGGCGGTTCGCGCCTATGTCGGCGGCGAGAGCCAATGGTCCAAGGGCCAGAAGCACGCCATCTATTTCCTCAGCCTCTATGCGGACACCGGCAAGGAGGAGTTCTTCAGCGAGTATCGTGCAGCGATCGCCGTTCCTCTGGCCGACCGCTCGGCCCGCCTGGCACTTGAGCAGCCCGAGCCCGACACCGAAGCGGCGCGCGCCGGCTTCTTGCAGGGCAGAAACCATCCGGACGACGTTGCCGGGATGATCTGGCTGTTCCAGAATTTCCGCAGCTTCATCTATCTCGACACAGCCATCCGCCACTGGACCGCCGCCGACACCATGATCCTCGCCATCCAGCGGCTCGGCGACGCGATGCACGCGACATTGAGCAAGGGGAAGGCGTCACCGGCCGAGATCAGCGCCTGGAAGACGGATATCCATCAGCTAGATCGTCAGATCAGCCCTCTTTCCAAGGCCTTCTCGGACAGTCTCGGCGAAGGCTCGCGCTTCATCCGCGTGCTGCTCACATTTGCCAATCTTGTCACCGCCGCCTTGCTGATCCTGCTTGCCGTGTGGCGCACACGCAAGCTCCTGGCGCAGCGCCAGGCCTTCCAGCTGGCGCTCAATACCGAGCGCGAGCGCGCCCAGATCACCTTGGCTTCGATCGGCCAGGCCGTCATCAGCACCGGGGCTGACGGACGACTGGACTATATGAACCCGGTCGCCGAGAAATTGTTGGCCTGCCCGTTCAGCAGCGCCAAGGGCAAACCGATCGCTTCGCTGTTCCGGCTGGT
The DNA here is from genome assembly GCF_056402995.1 of Mesorhizobium sp. P3_A8. Classification (NCBI taxonomy): domain Bacteria; kingdom Pseudomonadati; phylum Pseudomonadota; class Alphaproteobacteria; order Hyphomicrobiales; family Phyllobacteriaceae; genus Mesorhizobium; species Mesorhizobium sp. P3_A8. The sequence goes on from NZ_JBFUGI010000003.1 coordinate 426,454, forward strand.
GGACAAAGACACCAGCGTTGAAGAACCCCGACTGATTGAATGCCTGCTGGCCGGCGAACCGCGCCGTTCCAGCGCCCGTCCGCAATTGCTGCAGCGACCGGACGGCTCTGTTGTTCCCGTTGCGCTGACCGGCGCGCCGCTGCTCGTTTCCGGTGAAGTCGTCGGCGCGGTGCTCGCCTTCCACGACATGACGCGCGAAGAGGATTATATCGAGCGGCTTTCATGGCAGGCTTCGCATGACGCATTGACCGGACTCGCCAACCGGCGCGATTTCGAAAGCCGGCTGGAAAGGACGATCGTCGAATTGCAGGGCCAGCCCCGGCAACACGCCTTGATGTATCTCGATCTCGACCAGTTCAAACTGGTCAACGATACCTGTGGCCATGCCGCGGGCGACCAGTTGCTGCGCCAGATCTCCGCACTGCTGACCCACGAATTGCGGCCGGGAGACGTGCTGGCACGATTGGGCGGCGACGAATTCGGCGTGCTGCTGATCGATTGTGAAGCCAATGATGCGGCCGACATCGCCGAACGGCTGCGCGCGGCCGTGCAGAACCTGCATTTCGCCTGGGACAACAGGCCCTTCAACATCAGCGTCAGCATCGGCATGGTGCAGATCGTCAATGCGCAAGTGACGATCGAGGAAGCGCTGCGGGCCGCAGATGTCGCTTGCTACATGGCCAAGGAAAAGGGCCGCAACCGCGTCCAGATCCACAGCGATGGCGACATGGCCTTGCGCGAGCGTTTCGGCGAGATGGCCTGGGTGCAGCGCCTGCACGCCGCATTGGAGCAAAACCGCTTCAGGCTTCATGCCCAGGAAATCTGGCCGCTCAACGACGACGCCGCCGAGGCGGGAGCGCATATCGAAATCCTGTTGCGGCTGACCGACGAAGACGGCAGCTTCGTCACCCCGCAGAGCTTCATTCCCGCGGCCGAGCGTTACGGCCTGATGCCGTCGATCGACCGCTGGGTGGTGCGCAACACCTTCCGCGTCCTGGCCGCACGGCAAGCCGATCCGCGCACGCCGCCGATCACGACATGCGCCATCAATCTGTCCGGGGCGACTTTCGGCGACGAGACCTTTCTCGGCTTCCTGCGCGAGCAGTTCCTCGTCCATGGCATTTCGCCTGCCATGATCTGCCTGGAGATCACCGAAACCAGCGCCATCGCCAATCTCACCAACGCCATGCGCTTCATTGCCGATCTGCGCGGGCTGGGCTGCCGCTTCGCGCTCGACGATTTCGGCTCCGGCATGTCGTCCTTCGCCTATCTCAAGCACCTGCCGGTCGACTACCTCAAGATAGACGGCAGCTTCGTCAAGGACATGGTGGAGGATCGCATCGACCGCGCCATGGTCGAGATGATCCACCACATCGGCAAGGTCATGGGCAAGCGCACCATCGCCGAGTTCGTCGAAAGCGACGGCATCATTGCCGCCCTGAAGACGATCGGCGTCGACTATGCCCAAGGCTATGGGATCGCCAGACCGAAGCCTTTCGATGCCTCGACGGTGCTGCTCGGCCCGAGCGTCACGCCGGCCGCGGAGAGCACCGATCCATGGGCCGATCTGACACGGAAGCTGCGCCGCAAGGCCGGCTGAAGCGCGCTCAGGGCCGCCGCTCCAGCAGGATGGTCGGGGCATCGTGATAGAGGGTCCGCGTCACCTCGCTGTAGCCGCACTTCCTGGCGACATTCTGTGAAGCCGTATTTTCGGGATCGATGATGCAGACGGTTTTGGCACGTCCGAAGGTCTCGTCGCCCCAGACGTGCACGCGGCTGACGATCTCGGTGGCAAGGCCCGCGCCATGCACGGCCGGAGCCAGCGCCCATCCGGCTTCGGGAATGCCTTCGATCGACGGTTCCATGTCGCGCTTAAGATCGTGAAAACCGGCCTCGCCGACGAAGCGGCCCGTCGCCTTCTCCTCGATCGCCCAGAAGCCGTAGCCCAGCAGTGACCACAGGCCAGCGTGGCGCAGAAAACGCATCCAGCTTTCCTCGCGCGTGCGCGGCTTGCCGCCGATGAAGCGGGTGACGGCCGGGTCCGCCCACATCGTGGCATAGGCGTCGAAATCGCCCATCCGGTGCGCCCGCAGAATGGCTCGCTGCGTCTCGATGACGGGGGCGACGGTCACTTGGCGGTTGTTCATGGGACTTGCCTCGCTGATGGTGTCCGCGCTTAGCAAATCGCCCCAGCGGTGCAAGGGCCACCACGAGACGCGCCATCATCCAGGCAAGCGGCAGCGGACAATTTTCTGCGGCGGCGGCTTCGCTATGGGAATTCTGTTCGACGGTGTTATTTTCCCGGCAGGCTGATTCAGCACCCGGCGACTCGACCTTTCCGGACGCGGGCTGGGGCCATCAAACCCAAGGGAAAAAGCATGGACACGACCGACCTTGTGCTTGCCATTGTCCACCATCTGCTGGTGTTTTCCCTGGCAGGGATCATCGGCGCCGAATTCGTGCTGATCCGCGGCGACCTGCCCGCCGTGACGCTCAAGCGGCTCGCCGGCATCGACCGTCACTATGGCATCATCGCCACGCTGATCATCATCGTCGGCATCGGCCGTGTTGTCTGGGGCCTGAAGGGCTGGGAGTTCTACGTCTACAACTGGGTGTTCTGGGCCAAGATGGCGGCGTTCGGCATTGTCGGACTGCTGTCGATCATCCCGACAGTGCGCTTCATTTCCTGGAACCGGCAGGCCGGCGCCAATCCCTCCTTCACCGTGCCCGCGAGCGAACTGGCCTCGGTGAAGACCTATATCCGCACTGAAGCCTTCGTCTTCCTGATGATCCCGGTCTTCGCGGCAGCGATGGCGCGCGGCTACGGATACTAGTCCAGAATAGATCGGAAGCAGGCAGACGTCTGCAATCGATATTTGACGAAGCCGGCCGACTTTCGACCATTTCGCATCCCGCCCCAACTCGAACATCTAGCCGTTGCGTGCCGCTACCGCGGATAATCTCAGTTTGCCATTTGAGTCCGATTGCAATCTATTGGCTGACGCTGGTTGTTGTTTCATCCGCGGCCGGCATTGAGAGGAGTTCCGCGCAGCAGTTTTTATTCATATCCCGGGAGGAGAATTACGATGCGAAAATTTGTTGCCGCTCTGGCCGCCGCCGCGGCCGTCACGCTTTATTCGTTCGCCGCCAACTCACAATCCTATCCCGAACGCACCATCACCGTTGTGGTGCCGTTTGCGGCGGGCGGCCCGACCGACACGGTCACCCGCCTCGTCGCCGAAGCCATGTCGAAGGATCTCGGCCAGCAGGTCATCGTCGAGAATGTCGGCGGCGCCGGCGGCACGCTTGGTGCGGGCCGCGTCGCCAATGCCGATCCCGACGGCTACACGCTGCTTCTCCATCACATCGGCATGGCGACAAGTGCCACGCTCTACAGAAAGCTCGCCTACGACACGCTGAACGCTTTCGAATATGTCGGCCTGGTGACCGAGGTGCCGATGACCATCGTCGGCCGCAAGGAGCTCCCGCCGACCGATCTGAAAGGGCTGGTCGACTACGCCAAGGCCAACAAGGACAGCATCACCGTGGCCAATGCCGGCATCGGTGCGGCCTCGCATCTGTGCGGCATGCTGTTCATGAGCGCCATCGGCACGCCACTGGTCACCGTGCCCTACAAGGGCACCGGCCCGGCCATGACGGATCTTCTCGGCGGCCAGGTCGACATCATGTGCGACCAGACGACCAACACCACCAAGCAGATCCAGGGCGGCACGATCAAGGCCTATGCCGTAACCTCGCCGGAACGCCTCGATGTGCTGAAGGATGTCCCGACGACTGTGGAAGGCGGCCTTCCCGCGGTGCAGGTCGGCATCTGGCACGGCCTCTATGCGCCGAAGGGCACGCCGGCCGAGATCACCGACCGCCTGTCGAAATCGCTCCAGGTCGCACTGAAGGACCAAAACGTCGTCGCCCGCTTCGCCGAACTCGGCACCAAGCCATCTTCGCAGGCCGACGCGACGCCGGTGGCGCTGAAGGCCAAGCTGGAAAGCGAGATCACGCGCTGGAAGCCGATCATCGAAGCCGCCGGCCAGTACGCCGACTGAGGCTTGAACGGGGCGCCACCGGCGCCCCGTTTTCGCCTCGGCCCGTTTTCACATTTGCCCCGTCTTCACATTCACAGCGGCAGGCCCCGGCAAAGGGTCTGGGAGGACCGTCATGAAACCTTTCGCAATCGACAGGACCAACGGCCTGTGCGCCGTGCTCTTCATCTTCTTCGGCGCCTTTTTTGCGCTGCAGTCGCTCGGGCTCGAAATCGGAACCGCCTTCCGTATGGGACCGGGCTATTTCCCGCTGGTCCTGGCGATCGTGCTGATCCTGCTTGGCGCCGTCATCCTCGTCCAGGCGGTGCGCGTCGAGGGCGAGCCGATCGGCCCCATCGCCTGGCGCGGCATGCTGTTCATCCTGCCGGCGCCGATCTTCTTCGGCCTGACGGTGCGCGGCCTCGGCTTCGTCCCGTCGATCTTCCTGACGGCGCTGATCGCCGCCTTTGCCAGCGGCCGCATGAAGCCGCTCACCGCGCTCGTGCTGTCGGCTGCCCTGACGCTGTTCTCGGTCCTCGTCTTCAGCTACGCGCTCGGGCTGCCGTTCCAGCGCTTCGGCCCCTGGCTGCCCCCATGGCTGGCATTGTGAGGCGCTGACATGGACCTCCTCCACAACCTCGAGCTTGGCTTCTCGACGGCCACAACGCCGGCAAATCTCGGTTTCTGTCTGATCGGCGTCCTTCTCGGCACGCTGATCGGCGTCCTCCCCGGTATCGGCGCCACCGCAACCATCGCCATGCTGTTGCCGATCACCTTCCAGATCGGCGATCCGGTTTCTTCCCTGATCATGCTCGCGGGCATTTATTACGGCGCCCAGTATGGCGGCTCGACCACCGCCATTCTCATCAACATGCCCGGCGAATCCTCCTCGGCCGTCACCGCCATCGACGGCTACCAGATGGCCAAGAACGGCCGTGCTGGCGCAGCACTGGCGATCGCCGCGATTGGCTCGTTCTTCGCCGGCACGGTGTCGACCTTCCTCGTCGCCGTCTTTGCCCCGCCGCTGACGGCGATAGCCCTGCAATTCGGCGCGGCGGAGTATTTTTCGCTGATGATCGTCGGCCTCGTCTCGTCCATCGCGCTCGCCCACGGCTCGATCGTAAAGGCGCTGGCGATGGTCGTGCTCGGCCTGTTGCTTGGCATTGTCGGCACCGACATCTACACCGGGACGCCGCGCTTCACGCTGGGCATCCGCGAATATGCCGACGGGCTGAATTTCGTCGCGGTGGCGGTCGGCGTCTTCGGCGTCGCCGAGATCCTGCGCAACCTCGAAAACGAGCATGAGCGCGCGGTGATGATCAAAAAAGTCTCCGGCCTGATGCCGACCCGCGACGACTTCAAGCAAATGGCAGCACCCATCGTGCGCGGAACCATCATCGGTTCGGCGCTCGGCATCCTGCCCGGCGGCGGCGCGGTGCTTGCCGCCTTTGCCTCCTACACGGTGGAAAAGCGCGTCTCCAAACACCCGGAGGAGTTCGGCAAGGGCGCCATCGCAGGCGTCGCCGGGCCGGAATCGGCCAACAATGCCGGCGCCCAGACCTCCTTCATTCCGATGCTGACGCTCGGCATTCCGGCCAACCCGGTGATGGCGCTGATGATCGGCGCCATGATCATCCAGGGCATCGTGCCCGGCCCCAATGTCGCGACTGAACAGCCGGCGCTGTTCTGGGGCATCATCGCCTCGATGTGGATCGGCAATCTGATGCTGATCATCCTGAACTTGCCGCTGATCGGCCTTTGGGTGAAACTGCTGACGATCCCCTACTATGTGCTTTTTCCGATCATCATGGCGTTCTGCTCGATCGGCGTTTACAGCGTCAACACCAACGCGTTCGACCTCTATGCCGTCGCCTTCTTCGGCTTGCTCGGATACGTCCTGACCAAGCTGCGCTGCGAACCGGCGCCGCTGCTGCTCGGCTTCGTGCTCGGCCCGTTGCTCGAGGAAAACCTGCGCCGCGCCATGATCCTGTCGCGCGGTGACCCCTCAACCTTCGTGACGCGGCCGATCAGCGCCGGCCTGCTGCTGGTCGCACTCGCCGTGCTCGTCATCGTCTTCCTGCCATCAATCAAGAAGAAGCGGGAAGAGGTGTTCGTGGAGGAGAGTTGAAGCCCGGTCAGGTCTGGCCCTGAACCTCGTCTGCCGGACCGAGCGCCGCGATCGGCACCAGCGGCGCTGGAACGCTGGTCGTCTTCTCCTCAGCCTTACAGATGTCGGCGATGACACAGGCCGGGCAGTCCGGCTTGCGCGCCTTGCAGACATAGCGGCCATGCAGGATCAGCCAGTGATGCGCATGGCGCATAAACTCGTCCGGGATGATCTTCAGCAGCCCCTGCTCGACCTGTTCGGGCGTCTTGCCAGGCGCCAGGCCAAGCCGGTTGCCGATGCGGAAAATGTGCGTGTCGACCGCCATCGTGTGCTGGCCGAAAGCCATGTTGAGCACGACATTGGCGGTCTTGCGCCCGACCCCCGGCAGTTTGACCAGCTCATCACGGTCATCAGGCACCGCGCCGCCATGGTCGCGGATCAGCGCCTCGGATAGTGCGACGACGTTCTTGGCCTTGTTGCGCCAGAGACCGATGGTCCTGATGTAATCGCCGACCTTGGCCTCACCCAGCGCCAGCATCTTCTGCGGCGTGTCGGCGACCTTGAACAGCGCCCGTGTCGCCTTGTTGACGCCGGCGTCGGTCGCCTGCGCCGAGAGCACCACCGCCACCAGCAGCGTGAAGGCGTTTACATGTTCGAGCTCGCCCTTCGGCTCCGGCCGCTGCACCGAAAAGCGCCGGAAAATCTCGTGCACTTCGGCCGGACTGTAGCGCGAAGTCCGCCGCACCGGCCGCGGACGCGGCTTGGCGTTCGAACCGTCGCGCCGGCCGGCCGGCAACTCTTTTTCGGACATGGAAGAATCTTTGGACTTGGGGCTCGCCATTTCCCTCCTATAATATCCTGTCATGAGCGATACAAACGCCTCGTTTCAGGCTGACGAGCCCTTCTTTCATGCCTTGCTGACCCCACACCGGTCGCTGGGCAGGAAGGGCTTCCTGGTCCTGATGGGCGCGCTGCTGTTCGGCTGGCTGGTGACAGGTGCGTTTTTCCTGTCGCGTGGCGCCTGGCCGGTGTTCGGCTTCTTCGGCCTCGACGTGATCGCCGTCTACATCGCCTTCCGCGCCAACTATCGCGCCGCCCGCGCCCGCGAGGAAGTGTCGGTCTCCCGCACCAGCCTCGATATCCGCAAGACGGCGCCTTCGGGAAAATCAGAAGCGCACCGCTTCAACCCGTTCTGGACGCGGTTTTCAGTCGCCCGTCACGCCGAGATCGGCATCACCAAAATGACTGTGGAAGGACAAGGCCAGAACGTGCCGATCGGCGGCTTTCTCGATCCCGAGTCCCGCGAGAGCTTTGCCACCGCCTTCTCGCGGGCGTTGGCGACCGCCAAGGCGCGCTGAATCTAGAACCGGAAGCGCAAAAGCCTGCCGACCTTGCGCGGCCCCGGTCAGATGCACTTTCTCGCCAGCCATGAGCGACTCCTGGGCTCGCAACCCGAGTCTATCTGGGCATGCGCGGCAAGAAGGCAAGTTTCGGGTGGCGATCGGCGCCCCAAGGGGCGATATTCCTGGCCAAGGAGACAGTTCGATGAGCACACACACAGCAGTCCTCAAAAAGGACATCACGCCGCAAGGCAGCGACTACGAGATCGTGCGCCGCGCCATCGAGAAGATCAGCCTCGACTATCGCGACCAGCCTTCGCTCGAGGAGCTTGCAGAGGAAGTCGGCGAGACGCCGACCGGCCTGCAAAAACTCTTCACCCGCTGGGCCGGCCTGTCGCCAAAAGCCTTCCTGCAGGCGGTGACGCTCGACCATGCGCGCCGGCTGCTCGATTCCGGCATGCCGCTGCTCGAAACCTCGTTCGAACTGGGCATGTCCGGTCCCGGCCGGCTGCATGATCTGTTCGTCACCCATGAGGCGATGTCGCCGGGCGACTACAAAACGCGCGGTGCCGGGCTGACCATCCGCTACGGCTATCACCCCTCGCCTTTCGGCACCGCCCTGATCATGGCCACCGACCGTGGGCTTGCCGGCCTCGCCTTCAGCGATCCCGGCGAGGAACGTGCGTCGTTCGCCGACATGTCCAGCCGCTGGCCGAATGCCATCTATGTGGAGGACATGACGGCCACCGGGCCTTACGCCGCGCGCATCTTCGACCAGACGCTGTGGCGCCCCGACCAGCCGCTGCATGTCGTCATGATCGGCACCGACTTCCAGGTCCGTGTCTGGGAGGCGCTGCTGCAGATCCCGATGGGCAAGGCCCGCACCTATTCCTCGATCGCCGCCAGCATCGGTGCGCCGAGCGCCAGCCGGGCGGTCGGTGCCGCCAATGGCGCCAACCCGCTCTCCTTCGTGGTGCCTTGCCACCGCGCCATCGGCAAGTCCGGCGACCTTACCGGCTACCACTGGGGCCTGACCCGCAAGCGCGCCATACTGGGCTGGGAGGCGGGGCAAGTGTCGTCGTGAATATCGATTTTCCAGTTTCCGCCGAAGAAATTTACATATCTTGACCGGAGGAAAGTATTACTTGGATTATATCTGAAATTCAGGACACAACCGGGGACAACCTTCGGTTATTTATGGAATGTTATTTCAGCGCATTATTTAAGTTTACGCTAAATTAACCACGATAAAGCGATCATGACTCCTATTAAATCGGGCAATCCGACTTAATAGGAGGTCTCGATGAAGTTGTTTCGCACCGCCTTCGGTGCAGCCTTGTTGCTCGCATGCCTGGCCGAGCCGGCACTGGCAACGACGCAAAATGTCATTTTCAATGGCACGGTCGCGCCGACCTGCACGCTCGTCATTGCCACCAATGGCACAATGACGGTCAGTCCCGACCTCCAGTCCCTCAGCTCCCACAACAGCGGCGGCTCGGCCGGAACCGTCACGCTGACGACGACAGGCGGCGTATCGCTGAGCGTCGATCCTGTTACCACCACGACGGTGCCGTCGGCCGACGTGACATCGACCACCTGGACACCAACCTACTCCGCCGCCGGTGCGCACTCCATCGTCGAGACCGGCTCGGCGACCGCCATCAGCACACCCGGCGCCGACCTTGTCTCGGTCCATCTCGCCGGCAGCAAGGGCGGCAGCAACCGCTTCGCCAACGGAAACTATCAGGCAACGGTAACGCTTCGCTGCGAGTAGCGCTCGGGAAGGAGGCATCCTTGACACTTTTTCGAACCTTGGCGACGGCGCTGGCCGTCGGCCTGATCCCTGTTGCCGCGGCGGCCCAGTCGATGTCGCCGATGCGCGGCGAGGTCAACAGTTTCACCGACGTCTTCGCGGTCCGCGTATACCCGGCCAATCCATACGACCAGAAGATCAAGGTCGAAATCCACGTCTACGATCAGGATTTTCAGCCAGTGGACGCCAGGATCTCTCCGAGTGCGTTCCAACTGGGGTCCCAGGCTTCCCGTTCTGTCCTTGTGGTCGTGCCCTTCGGCGGCGCTGCCGAGCGTAAAGTGCGTATCTGTACCGAGAGCATCCCCTTTCCCAATCAACAGACGCAGATAAAGGCACAAATATGCGGAAAGTTTTTTGGGCACCGCAAGTCCTGACAATCGCGCTTGTCGCGATGTCGGCGGGGAGCTCGCCGGTTCTGGCCGAGGATGTCTACAATCTCAATCAGAATGAGAGCGGCTTCAACCTGCCCGGTGTGACCTTGCCCCAGGGCCAGGACGAGGTCCACGCTGCCGACGGCACCACTTGCCGTTCCGCGGTCTCCGGATCGGGTGCCTATCTCGACCTCGGCGTCATCAGAGGCAACAGCCAGTCGAACAACGACGTCGCCACCTACGGCCGCGTGGTGATCCCGATCGGGCGTACACCGAAGCGCGTCGATTGCAGCCGCCTCTACGAGCTCGAGGTCGAGCGCCTGCAGCTGGAGCTGAAACTGCTCAAAATGGGCCTCGGCGGCGACGGCCAGACGGCGAGCGTGGCGGCCAGCGCTCCCGCCACCGCGGCCGCATCACCCGGGTGGGCCAACGAGGGCTGGAGCATCAGGACCGGACATAGCGATGGCAAGAAAAAGAAGAAGAAATAGCCGCGCGCTGCTTGCGATGGCTGCACTTGCAGGCTTCTGCCTTCCGGTGCAAGCGGCGATCATCGGCACCTGCACCATCATGGTCGGGGCGTCGGGAACGATGAAGGCAAATCCCGCCATCAGCATACTGGGCTCCAAGCAGGCCGGCGGATCGAGCGCCAGCGCCACCATCGTGGCGAGCTCCCTGTTGTGCTCGATACTTAACTTGCTGGACTGCTATTCGGTTTCAGCGCCGGCGCCTGCCGCATTCTCGTCGGCGCCGAGCGGCGGCGGCACCAATGTGACGTTCGTCTCGGTCTTCCGCCTCGACGGCTCGGGGGTCGATGTCAACGGAAGCGTGCCGCAAAGGGTCACCAACGGCACCCACCCCATGCAAGTCGATCTCACCGCCACCAAGTCCAGCGGCATCTTTCCCGCCGGCAACTATCAGGTCACCGTCACCGTACGCTGCGAGTGAGGCGACAAATCGCCTTTTGATATCCGCATGGTCTGGCAAGTCACCGCATGACGCGCTAGCTTCCCGCGCAACCGAGGTGACGGTGCATCCATATTGATGCACCGGCGCACCTCGCCATCTCGATCCACATTGTGGATCTCGATCCACATTGTGCTTACCGAAAGTCGATCCTGATTTCCGGCCAGCGCTGGCAGGGAGGCACTTTCTTGATAGTCGTCATCGGCTCGATCAACCTCGACCTTATCGCCAAAGTCGACCGCCTGCCGACCCCCGGCGAAACGGTGAGCGGCTCCGGTTTTGCCACGGCGCCTGGCGGCAAGGGCGCCAACCAGGCGCTGGCCGCCGCGCGTGCCGGCGCCGCGGTGCGCATGGTCGGTGCCGTCGGCAAGGACAGTTTCGCCGCCGAGGCGCTGGCATTGCTGCGTGAGGCCAAGGTCGACCTGTCGGGCGTGGGGGAAACCTTTGCCTCGACCGGCACGGCGCTGATCATGGTCGGCGACGACGGCGAGAACATCATCGCCGTGGTTCCCGGCGCCAATGCTTCCGTGGTGCCCGGAGACCTCTCCAAGGCCTTTCTGAATAAGGGCGATGTCGTGCTTTTGCAGCACGAGATCCCGCTGGCGACCGTAGACGCCGCACTCGACCAAGCGCGGGCGGCCGGCGCCGTCACCGTGCTCAACACCGCGCCTTTCCAGGGCGCTGCGGCGGCTTTCCTCGGCAAGGCCGATTATGCCGTCGCCAACGAGACCGAGTTCGACCTCTATGGCGAGGCGCTGGCGTTGAAAGGCCGCGACCGGGCGGCGCGCATGCGCGACTTCGCAGCGAAAACCGGCCGCACCATCGTCGTCACGCTCGGCGGCGACGGCGTCATGGCAGCGACGCCGAGCGATTTCCTGACCATTGCGGCCATGAAGATCACGCCTGTCGACACGGTCGGCGCCGGCGACACGTTCTGCGGCTACTTCGCTGCCGGCCTGTCGTCAGGCCTCCCGCTCGACAAGGCGCTGGCGCGCGCCGGTGCGGCCGGCTCGCTGGCATGCCTCAAGCCTGGCGCCCAGCCGGCGATCCCGCTGGCCAAGGATGTCGATCAAGCCTTGCAGGAAGCCAGCTGAAATGATGCGCCCGCAGACGAAACATGCCGTGCCGCCGGCCGGCGATATTTGCCGCCTGTCCGCCATCGAGCTTGCCGACGCGATCCGCCGCAAGAAACTGTCGGTGCGCGAGGTGGTGACGGCCTTCCTCGACCGCATCGAAACGGTCAATCCGCTGGTCAACGCCATCGTCTCGTTGCGCGATCGTGCCGACATCCTGCGCGAGGCCGATGCGGCCGATATCAGGCGGCAGGCTGGTATCGAAACCGGCTCGCTCTTCGGCTTGCCGATCGCCATCAAGGACCTTGCCTCGACAACCGGGCTCCGAACCTCCTTCGGCTCGCCGATCTTTGCCGATTTCGTGCCGCAGGAAGACGATTTCTTCGTCGAGCGCATCCGCGCCGCCGGCGCCATCATCATCGGCAAGACCAATGTTCCCGAATTCGGGCTCGGCTCCAACACCTACAACACCGTGTTCGGGCCGACGCTGAACGCTTTCGATCCGGCGCTGACTGCCGGCGGTTCGAGCGGCGGTGCGGCGGTGGCGCTGGCGCTCGACATGGTGCCCGTCGCCGACGGCAGCGACTTCGGCGGTTCGCTGCGCAATCCCGCCGCCTGGAACAATGTCTACGGCTTCCGCCCGTCGCAGGGGCTTGTACCCGGCGGCCCGGACTTCGAAGTCTTTCATGCGCAGATGGGCGTCGAGGGGCCGATGGGTCGCAACGTCGCCGACATGGCGCTGCTGCTCGACGTGCAGGCGGGCTACCACCCGCAGGCGCCCCTGTCCTATGAGAAGCCGGGCTCGTTCCTCGAGGGGCTGGCAATGCCGTCGACCGGCGGCCACGTCGCCTGGCTCGGCGACCTCGGCGGCCATTTGCCGCTCGAAGCCGGCATCCTCGATCTGTGCGAGGTCGCGCTGAGCCGATTTGCCGATGCATCCTTCCCAGCCGAACCCTTGCTGCCGGATTTCGATTTCGAAGCGCTGTGGCAGGCCTTCGTGACGCTGCGCCAGGCCAGCAGCGGCTGCGCCCTCAAGGTCCACTACGATGACCCTTCCAGGCGCGGCCTGCTGAAGCCGGAAGCCATCTGGGAAGTGGAGAACGCCATGCGGCTGACGGCGCCGCAGATCCGCGCGGCCTCGGTCATCCGCACCTCCTGGCATCGCACGCTGCTGTCGATCTTCGACCGCTTCGACCTCATTGCCCTGCCGACCGCGCAGGTCTTCCCCTTCGAAATCGGCACGCACTGGCCAAGCGAGGTCGCCGGACGACCGATGGACAGCTATCACCGCTGGATGCAGGTCTCAGCCTTTGCCACGCTGGGCGGCTGCCCGGCGGTCAATGTGCCGGTCGGCTTCGACGACAAGGGGCGGCCGATGGGCATGCAGCTGATCGGCCGGCCGCGCGGCGACCTCGCCGTGCTGAAGGCGGCTGCCGCCTATGAGGCGACACTGCCCTGGCAGGCCGGCGCTTGAGGCGCGTGTAACGGCCATACGCTTCGCGTATGGCTTGCGCGGAGCCTGTCGCCATGCATTGATTGTCGGCTGCTGGATCGACAGCATTCCAAGGGAAAAACCATGTCGCTCGAACTCTACGCCGCTTACGTCCTCGCCTGCATCGTCATCATCCTGGTGCCCGGTCCAACCGTCACGCTGATCATCGCCAACAGCATTCGCCACGGCGCCCGCGCCGGCCTCGCCAATGTCGCCGGCACACAGGCAGGCCTTGCCATCATGATCGCCATCGTCGGCATCGGCCTCAACACGCTGATCGCGGGCATGGGCCATTGGTTCGAATGGGTGCGGCTGATCGGCGCCGCCTACCTGATCTGGATGGGCGTACAGATGTTCCGCTCCAAGGGCACGCTGAACGCCGACGGCACCGCGAGGAAGCCGCGTGGCGGCTTCTTCTTGCAGGGCCTGCTGGTGGCGCTGAGCAATCCCAAGACGCTGGTGTTCTTCGGGGCCTTCTTTCCGCAGTTCATCGCGCCGCAGGGCAATTACACGCTGCAGATCGTCGTCATGGGCCTGACCGCCATGATCTTCGCCGCCATGTCGGATTCGACCTACGCTCTGGCCGCCAGCCGCGCCGGGCGCCTGCTGTCGGCCAGCCGCATCAAGCTCATGTCCAGAATCAGCGGCAGCTTCCTGGTTGGCGGCGGCCTGTGGCTGGCGTTTTCAAGATCGAAGTAAAGGCGGCCGCGAGGCCGGCGCCGCAAAGAGTTGCTGCGCCCTGGAATGGTAGCCGATTGAAAGTGTGTTCTCCCACCACCACATGAATCTGTGTTGAGGGATTCATGTTTGCTTTTTGGACTAGGGATGGTTTGAAAAGGAACGCGCCTGGCGTGGTCCTATTTTCTGGTCTTTTTGCGATAATGGCTGCCTTGGCGCTGAACGAGTCTACGAATGACGCAAGCCCAACCCGGTCGGTTGTTGCGCTCGATGGGACGATCAAGAGCGTATACTGGGTTAGGAATAACGTGCCCACCTACGCGCTGTCCCTCAATGATAACTCGTTCGTATTTGTTGACGACAAAGAACTGCATCCCATCGGCTCACAAGTCAGGATTGAGCGCGTTACCCGAAGCAATGGCTCCATAGCTTACCGGTTTGCCAATTGAAGCATTGCTCCGTGAGCAGCTTGGAATGCTCACAGCCAACGAAAAGTGGATGCCAATTCAAGGTTTATCGTTGTCGCCTTGGTCGTGAGGGAAAATCTCAGGGGCATATTTCTCTCGGCTCTCGTCCTGAGCCTGTGTTTTCTTGCAGTCACCGCGCTGATGGCAAGGCAGGCCGGCCCGATTGTCAGCCGGGATCGCATAACGGGCACAGTTGCCACCGTCCTCGACGCCTCTCCGTCTCCGGATACCAAACTCACCGGCGGATCCCGTTACCTCTACGGTGTCCGCCTCAGGGAAAACAGCCCGTTGATCTTCGCCTGATGACGCCCCGCGGACTGCCGGATCGGACGTTTCGATTGAGCGGCAGCACCGTGAGAACGGCAGCGATACGTTTCGTCTCCTTCGCGATTGAGCAACCCGATGCGTGGCGTCCAGAGCACACATCGGCTCTGGTGACACGTATGAGAAACAGGAACTAAAGCCGCGCCAGCCTCTCCACCAGCAGCGCGAAGAAGCCGTCATGGTCGATGTCGCGCATCACCATGGCGTTCTTCGGACGTTTGGTCACGCCCCACCAATCGATCACGGTCATGCCCATGGTCAGTTCCGAGGCGGTTTCCACGCTGACATTGCAGTTGCGGCCCTTGAACAGCTCCGGCTTCAAGAGATAGGCGATGACGCAGGGGTCGTGCAGCGGCCCGCCATCGGTGCCGTATTTGCCCTCGTCGTAACGCTCGAAGAACTCCAGCATGTCGGCGGTCGCGATGCCGACCTTGGTGCCGAGCGCACGAAAAGCCTGCGTGCGCTTGGTCGTGGTCAGCGCCTTGTGGGTGACGTCGAGCGGCATCATCACGATCGGAATGCCGGCCTTGAACACCAGATCGGCAGCCTGCGGATCGACATAGATGTTGAATTCGGCCGCCGGCGTGACGTTGCCGCCCTCGAAGAAGCCGCCGCCCATCAGCACGATTTCCTTGATGCGCGGCGCGATCCGTGGTTCGCGGATCAGCGCCAGCGCGATGTTGGTCAGAGGCCCGAGCGGGCAGAGCGTGATGGTGCCGCTCTCTTCCTTCATGAGCGTCTCGACGATGAAGTCGACGGCATACTGCTCCTGCAGCTTCATCGTCGGTTCGGGCAGCTGCGGCCCATTGAGGCCGGTCTTGCCATGCACTTCCTCGGCGGTGACCAGTGTGCGTGCCAAGGGGCGGATGGCACCGGCATAGACCTTGATTTCCGGCCGGCCGGCCAGTTCGCAGATCTTGCGAGCATTCTTTTCGGTTAATTTCAGCGGCACGTTGCCGGCAACGGCGGTGATGCCGACGATCTCCAGCTCGCTGCTGCCGAGCGCCAGCAGAATGGCGACGGCATCGTCCTGGCCGGGATCGGTGTCGATGATGATCTTGCGTGGTTGGGGCATTTCAATTCCTTGTTTGGCTGGCCGTGAGCTCACCGGATCGAGAGCGCGCCTGAAGGACGCCGAACCGGCTGCAAGCTGCCGAACCGCTCGACCGGGAAACGGTCCCGACCCCAGCGCTTCTCTTTGCATCCGCGCGTCGTTTCAAGCGCCATGTCGATTATTCCTGTGAGTCCAAGGCCTGGTCTTTTTGGGCGGGTCTTCTGGTGGCTTGAACTTGGTCGCGGGGCGGACCATATCAAGAGCATCGGGAAAAATGCCATCTGGGTTTTTCCACTTTATGTCGCTCTTGAGAGGACAGTGTAACATGAGCCGAATGACGCCTTTCTCCAGCCCGCTTCTCCTTGGTTTCGACGCCATGGAAAAGACCCTGGAGCGCCTGGCGAAATCCGGTGACAGCTACCCTCCCTACAACATCGAACGGCTCAGCGGTGCTGACGGCAAGGCCGAAAGGCTGCGCATTACGCTCGCCGTCGCCGGTTTCGCCGAAAGCGACCTCGATGTGACAACGGAGGAGAACCAGCTGGTCGTGCGCGGCCGTCAGACCGACGATACCGAGCGCGAATTTCTTCATCGCGGCATCGCCGCGCGCCAGTTCCAGCGCTGCTTCGTGCTGGCCGACGGCATGCGGGTGATCGCGGCGGAGTTGAAAAACGGCCTTTTGTCGATCGACCTCGATCGGCCGGAGTCCGAACGGCTGGTACGGAAAATAAACATATCGGTGAAAGACTGATCTTTACCGATGGCTCTCATGCGGGATGGCCTATCCCCCTGAAAAGGGCGGCGTCCTCGCGCCAAGGAGGCTTGAAATGACCAGAACTGAAACGATCACCATGACCAATGGCGAATTCGCCCATCTCGGCGAGGGCTCGGTCGCTTATCTCAGAAAGGTCTCGAGCGACGAATTGCTCGGCCGTTTCCCCAATCTCGGTGAGATCGCGCCCGGCATGGAGTTGTGGGCGCTGTTTGCCGCCAATGGCCAGCCGATCCTGCTGTCCGATGCGCGTGACCGCGCTCTGGCCGGCGCCATGGAAAACGACCTGACCACGGTCGCTATTCACTAAGCGATCGATTGGCTGAAACGAAAAGGGCCGCTCACGGCGGCCCTTGGCGATCTCATTCCAAAATATGGCTTCAGGCCGCGTGCGAGGCCTGCGTGTCCGACAACAGCGCGTGGATCGCCGTAGCGTCGCGCGTTCCCCTGACCTTGGCCACCGTGTCGGCGTCGCGCAGCACGCGCGCGATGCGCGACAGCGCCTTGAGATGATCGGCGCCCGCCCCTTCCGGCGCCAACAGCAGAAACACCAGATCGACAGGCTGGTCATCCAGCGATTCGAAATCGACCGGCGTTTCCAGCCGGGCGAAAACACCGGCGATGCGCTTCACGCCGGCGAGCTTGCCATGCGGAATGGCGATGCCGTTGCCGACGCCGGTCGAGCCCAGCCGCTCACGCTGCAGGATGGTGTCGAACACTTCCCTCTCCGGAATGCCCGAAATCGCCGCTGCCCGTTCGGACAGCAATTGCAGAAGCTGCTTCTTGGAGTTCGCCTTCAACGCCGGCAAAATCGCCGGAACGCTGATAAGATCGCTCAGATCCATGCTTGAAAATCCCTTGTTCGCCTGCCGTCGCCAGTCCCCACCCCTCGTGCGGCTGGCTTTTATCCCTGCGCGACCTTGGTCGTGGACGGGTCGATCCAGCCAATGTTTCCGTCGGGCCGGCGATAGACGATATTGAGATGGTCGGTTCCGGCGTTGCGGAAAACGAACACCGGACTGTCCTTGGTATCGAGTTCGATGACCGCCGATGCCACCGACATGGTCTTCAGCGTCATGGTCGATTCGGCGACGATGGCCGGCGCGAAATCCTCCGGGATCTCCTCGTCATCATCGGCAAGCGGCGCCATCACCGTATAGGCGATGTCGGTCAACTCACCATTGCCATTGCCCGAATTGTGGGATTTGAGACGGCGCTTGTAGCGCCGAAGCCGGGTCTCCAGCCGATCGGCCGCGGCCTCGAAGGCAAGCGTCGGATCCTGGGCATCGCCGGTGGCCTGCAGCGAGGCGCCGGAATCCAGTCGGATCATGCAATCCGCCTGATAGCGCGAACCCGATTTGATGACGGTGACGTGTCCCGCAAAGCCGCGATCGAAATATTTGCCGATCGCTTCGCCGACACGATCGTTGATGCGTGTGCGGAACGCATCGCCGATATCCATGTGTTTTCCCGATATGCGCAGATTCATCTGAAAACTGACCTTCCTTGCTCAGGCTTCAAATTGGCCTGAGTTTATACTCGTGATCCGTGCGCACAAGCTTTGCGGCGTCACTCGCGCCGATTTAAATCCGAACTTTCCGGTTGATCACAAGCCGCCCTTTTGACCGTCCCGAGGCCATTGTCGTGACGGACCATCCGCTAGCGGGCATCGGGCCCGTCTCATGCGGGCGGGCTTCTAGCCACTTCCCCACGGCTTGTCAATGAAGCTCGAAAGCTGTGGAAAATCGCAAGCTCGTGGAGCAGTTCATCGTTTCACGGAAAACGCCGAACCGCTCCATCTCTTTGTCTTGACGCAATTCCGCACGGAAAACCACACTTTTCCTGGAATTGCTCTAGCGGCCGGCGCTGGCCAGCGCCCGCTTCTCGCGCCGGCGCTGGACGGAAGACGGAATATTCATGCCCTCCCGGTACTTGGCAACCGTGCGCCGCGCAATATCGACGCCGCTCTCCTTGAGCATGTCGACGATCGCGTCGTCGGACAGCACGTCGACGGGTTTCTCCTCGTCGATCAGCTGCTTGATGCGATCCCGCACAGCTTCCGAGGAATGCGCGTCGCCACCGCCCGACGCGGCGATCGAAGCGGTGAAGAAATAGCGCAGTTCGAACACGCCGCGCGGGGTCAGCATGTATTTGTTGGCGGTGACGCGGCTGACGGTCGATTCGTGCATGCCGATGGCGTCGGCCACCGTGCGCAAATTCAGCGGCTTCAGCTGGCGCACGCCATGGACCAGGAACGCATCCTGCTGCCGCACGATTTCCGAGGCCACTTTGAGGATGGTCTTTGCCCGCTGGTCGAGGCTGCGCGTCAGCCAGTTGGCGTTTTGCAGGCACTCGGCCAGGAAATCCTTTTCCGCCTGGTTCTTCGCGTGCGGCGAGACCTGGGCGAAATAGATATGGTCGACCAGCACACGCGGCAGCGTTTCGGCGTTGAGTTCGACGGTCCAGCTGCCGTCATTGGCCGCACGCACCTCGACATCGGCAACGATGGCGTCGCTGGCGCCGCCCGAAAACGCCATGCCCGGGCGCGGATCGAGGGCCCGGATCTCGGCCAGCATGTCGAGCAAATCCTCCTCGTCGACGCCGCAGATCCGCTTCAGCGCCTGGAAATCGCGCCGCGCCAGGAGCTCGAGATTGGCGACCAGGGCCTTCATCGCCGGGTCGAGGCGGTCGCGCACGGCAAGCTGCAGCGAAAGACATTCGGCAAGATCGCGGGCGAACAGCCCGGCCGGCTCGAAAGCCTGGCACACCGCCAGCACCTTGGCCACCGTGGCAGCGTCGGCGCCAAGACGCGCGGCGACCTCGGCCAGGTCCGCGCGTAGATAACCAGTCTCGTCGAGCCCGTCGGCGAGGTCGGCCGCGATCAGCCGCGCCACGGGATCGGCGAAGGCGAGTGCGACCTGCTCGCCGACATGGTCGCGCAAGGTGATGGCGCCCGCCGCCATGTCGCCGGCATCAAGCCCCTCGGACGAGGAGCCACCGCCATTGCCCGAAGCCGATTTCCATTGCGCCGTCAGGTCGGGTCCGAGCCGCTCGCTGGTGCCGGGATCGTCGGGAAACAGGTTTTCCAGCGACGTATCGAGTTTTTCCGAGATCGCCTCGGCGCTCCATCCCGCCTCGTTCTCGAACCAGTCGCCGTCGGCGGCCGCTTGCGGCTCGGCCTCGGTCTTCTGCGCCTGGTCGCTCGCGGCATCGTCCTGCGGCTCGGCGCGCTCCAGAAGCGGGTTGCGCTCGATCTCCTCGTCGATGAAGTGCTCGAGTTCGAGATGGGTGAACTGCAGCAGCCGAATCGACTGCATCAGCTGCGGCGTCATCACCAGCGACTGCGACTGTCGGAGCTGTAGTTTCGCCGCCAACGCCATGGTTCGGTTTCAAACGCCTTCTATACGCAGACTTACCGGAAATGAATTTCGCGGCCGACCATAGAAACTGGCCCGGCTTTTGCTTGTCAAGGCAAAGCCTAGCAAAAGCCGCTTACCGGAGCGTTATCCCGGAGCAAAATCGCGGAAAAACATCCCGTTCCGCGCAAAAAATCGTGTCAGGAAACAATTTTCACGCCCAAGGCAATTCCAGGACAAGCGCGTTGCGGTCCGGAATTGCGCGGAAAAAGAGTCAGAGCGTAAAACCCTCGCCGAGATAGAGCCGCCGTACGTCCGGGTTCGCCACCACTTCGTCGGCGCGGCCATGGGTCAGCACCTGGCCGGCATGGATGATGTAGGCGCGGTCGATCAGCCCGAGCGTCTCGCGCACATTGTGGTCGGTGATGAGGACGCCGATGCCGCGCGCCGTCAGGTGGCGCACCAGTTGCTGGATATCGGCGACAGCGATCGGATCGATGCCGGCAAACGGCTCGTCGAGCAGCATGTAGGCCGGGCGAGTCGCCAGCGCGCGCGCAATTTCCAGGCGCCGCCGCTCGCCGCCGGAGAGCGACATGGATGGCGCCTTGCGCAGATGGCTGATGTGGAATTCCTCGAGCAGTTCGTCGAGATTACGCTCGCGCACCTTGCGGTCCTTTTCGACCACTTCGAGCACGGCGCGGATATTCTGCTCGACGTTGAGGCCGCGGAAGATCGACGCCTCCTGCGGCAGATAGCCGATGCCGAGGCGCGCACGGCGGTACATCGGCATCGAGGTGACGTCGAAGCCGTCGATCTCGATCGTGCCTTCATCCACCGGCACCAGGCCAGTGACCATGTAGAAACACGTCGTCTTGCCCGCGCCGTTGGGTCCGAGCAGCCCGACGGCCTCGCCGGCACGCACGCCAATGGTTACGCCGCTGACCACCTTGCGCCCCTTGTAGCTCTTGGTCAGGCCCTTGGCGATCAAGGTTCCCTTGAACTTCGCCTTATCGACGGTGATCGTGGCCGGAGCCGAAATCTTGCTTGCGGCTCGTCCCGGAAGACGCGCCGTCAGCGATGACAGGCTGGCCATTAGGGGTTCGTCGCTCCCGATTTCGGCGCATCCGATTTCGGCGGGGGCGTCATCGACATGATGACGCGTCCGCCGCAACCATCGACGTTTGCGAGGCCGGTCTTCATCTGCACGGTCAACTTGCAGCCCTTGAGCACATTAGGACCTTGCGACATCACCACTTCCTTGCCGGACAGGACCAGCACCTGGGTCTTCATGTCGAAAGTGCCGCTGTCGCCGGTTGCAACCTGGTCGTTCGACTTGATGTAGACCTTGCCGCTGACTTCGAGGTGGTCGATGTTGGCGGAGCCGGTCATCGCGGCGCCCGCCGCTTCGGTGCCCTTGGCCGCCGCGTTGGGATCCTTGACGTAATAGACCATCATCTTGCCGGCCTTGAGCAGGGTTGGCCCCTGGACGACGGTGACGTTGCCGGTGAACACGGCGAGACTCTCAGCCTGCCGGACCTCCAGCTTGTCGCTTTCGATCTGTATCGGCTGGTCGCCGGACAGTTTGAGTCCGGACATCTGGCCACTGGCACTGGACTGTGCCAGCGAGGGCGCCATCCCCAGCAGGATCAGCGCCGAGGTTGCGGCCACAAGCCGTGTCGAACTATTGAGCCACATTCGCTTCTTCGCCCTTTGCCTGAGCCGCCTTCAGAGCGGCGGGATCGATGTTGACGCGCACCCGTTTCTCGAACACCAGGACCTTGCCATTGTCCTGGACCGACATGGAATCCGCTGTGATCTGCGACCCGCCACGGCTGACATCGACGGGATCATCCGTCTTCATAGTGCCTTTGCCCATGTCGAGGAAGACCGATTTGAACTTGGCTTGCATGCCGTCGGTCGTGGTTATCGTGACGTCACTGGTCATTTTCATCGTGTTGCCGTCGCGATCGTAGGTCCCGCGCGAGGCTTTGATCGCAGCGACATTGTCCGGCCCGACCGGCACCTTGGCGTCTATGCCTTCGAGTTCGATTATGCCTTGCGTGTTGACATCCTGTATCGCCCGCAGGGCTGTCATCGAATAGGGCTGCTTCTGCTTGGTAAAACCGTTGAGCTTGGGATTGGCCATCACCAGCTTGCCGTTGGAAAAAGCGGTGCCTTCCGCCTGCACCGCGACGGAGACGGGTGCGGCGAGATAGGAGTAGACCGGGAAGGCGACGGCGATCAGCGCCGCAGCCAAGGGCACGGCGAATTTGAGCACGCGCACGCGGCGCGAATGACGCTGGGCGCGGTCGAACGCATCGCCCCGCGTCCAGCCATCCGCCGGGGGACCCAACTCCATCTCGGGGCTGGTCGGTTCATTCGATCGCGCTAACATGACTGCTTTCTTCTAAACCCCTGCCCGCCAGGGAGCACCGCCTATAGGTGGGGGGCCAGTGCCCTCAAGCAAGCACAAGCCCACGAAAACCGCAAAAATGTGACAACTGTGGTTGTACAAACGAAAACGAGGTCGGCACAACAGCCGGTACTTCATAGCAGAAATGGACGTGCCTGCGCCGTTTTTTCATCGCCGCCGTTTCTCCCCCTTACCTTGCGTCCCTTGCGCAGGCCAGTCACAAAACTGACAGCGTTAGGATCGCCTTGGGCGGATTGCCGCGCCATATCGAAGACGGAACTGCTTCCCGCTGAGGACATCATGGTCTAAAAGCGTCCGTTCCCGCCGACTGTGAGGCTGACCATGGCATTGAGAGCCGACGACCTGATCGACCGCCGCCGTTTGCGGCGCAAGCTGACATTCTGGCGTGTTGTGGCCATCGGCATCGTCGCCCTCGGGGTGATTGCGCTGTCGGGCTGGTTTTATCGCGACGATCTCGGCGGCTCGACCGTCGACCACATCGCCAAGGTCAGGATCGAAGGCACGATCACCGAGGACGAGGAACTCATCAAGCGGCTGGAGGACATCCGCAAGTCGTCGAAGGTGAAAGGTGTGATCCTGGCGATCGATTCACCCGGCGGCACCACTGTCGGTGGTGAATCGATATACGAGGAAGTGCGCAAGGTGGCCGCCGACAAGCCGGTCGTGGCCGAAGTCGGCACGCTCGCCGCATCGGCGGGCTATATGATCGCCAGTGCCGCCGACCACATTGTCGCCCGCAAGACCTCGATTGTCGGCTCGATCGGCGTGCTGATCCAGTATCCTGACGTCAGCGGCCTGATGGACAAGCTCGGCGTCAAGCTGGAGGAGGTGAAATCCTCGCCGCTCAAGGCCTCGCCCTCTCCCTTCAAGCCGACCAATGACGACGAGCGCGCCATGGTCCGCAAGCTTATCCTCGACAGCTACGACTGGTTCGTCGGCATCGTCGCCGAACGCCGCAAGATGACCCACGAACAGGCACTCGCGCTTGCCGACGGGTCGATCTTCACCGGCCGCCAGGGTGTCGCCAACGGCCTGATCGATGCCGTCGGCGGCGAGACCGAGGCGGTCGACTGGCTCGCGACCAAGGGTGTCGATGCCAAGCTCAAGGTGGTCGAATGGAAGGACACGGACCGGCGCAGCAGCTTCCTGTGGTCAAAAGCCATGGTGAAAATGGCCGGCAGCGCACTCGGCCTGCCGGACTCCAGCAGCGATGTCATCCACGAACTTGGCGCCGACCGCTTGTTTCTTGACGGCCTCGTTTCCGTCTGGCACCCTTGAGCGCGGTTTGGGACAGCTAAAAAGCCAATAAAATCATCCTCATAATTTCGACCGCACTGCTTTCACGGGGACCCGTCTGATGATCAAGTCCGAACTTGTGCAGATTATTGCCACGCGCAATCCGCATCTTTTCCTGCGCGACGTCGAAAACATTGTCGGCGCGATCTTCGACGAGATCACCGACGCCCTTGCTGAAGGCAACCGGGTCGAGCTGCGCGGCTTCGGTGCTTTTTCGGTGAAAAACCGCCCCGCCCGCACCGGCCGCAACCCGCGCACCGGCGAATCCGTCGAGGTCGAGGAGAAATGGGTGCCGTTCTTCAAGACCGGTAAGGAACTGCGCGAAAGGCTGAACGGCGGCAAGTAGGCGCGCCTTCAGCGCCAGCTTCCGACGGAAAACATAATGCTCAATCGTTTCATGCTCATCGTGGTCTTCGTGCCCCTGGCGATCATTCTGATTGCCTTGGCCGTCGCCAACCGCGAACTCGTCGCCTTCACGCTGGACCCGTTCAATCCCGGCAATCCGAAGCTGACGCTGACGTTGCCGCTGTTCATCTTCCTGTTCCTGGCGCTCGCCATCGGCATGATCGTCGGCAGCCTGGCGACCTGGGTCAAGCAGGGCCGCTACCGCAAGCTGGCGCGCCAGCGCGGCGTCGAGGCCGAAAACCTGCGCCAGGCGGTCAGCCGCGCGCCCTCGGCACCGCAGGGACCGGTCCAGGGGTCGGCCCAGGGGTCCGCATTGCCGAAGCCGACAAACTGAGCCGCCGGCCGGCGGCTTTCTTTCCACGGAGCTTTTCATGCTGACCATTTCGGCCGCCGAGGTCGATCATGCGCTGACCTTTCCTGGACTGGTCGAGACGCTGCGCACGGCTTTCCGCGACGGTGCCGTGCAGCCCGTCAGGCATCATCACGCAGTCGAACGGCCCGATGGTGCGGCCTCGACCTTGCTGCTGATGCCGGCATGGACTGATTTCAACGCTGCCGGTACATCTTCCGGCGGCTATATCGGCGTCAAGATCGTCACTGTCTCACCCGACAACAACGCCATCGGCAAGCCGGCGGTGATGGGGCTCTATCTCTTGCTCAATGGCAGCACCGGCGAACCGGAAGCCCTGATCGACGGCCAGCGCCTGACCCAGTGGCGCACGGCCTGCGCTTCAGCGCTGGCGGCGTCCTACCTCGCCCGCGACGATGCTTCGCGGCTGCTGGTGGTCGGCGCCGGCGCGCTGTCGCCCTTCCTCGCCAAAGCACATTCGGCGGTGCGGCCGATCAAAACCATCCGCATCTGGAACCGCACCCCGGCCAATGCCGAAAAGGTCGCGGCCGATCTGCGCGCCGATGGTTTCGCGGCAAGTGCTGCAAGCGATCTCGATGCCGAACTTGGTGAGGCCGACATCGTCTCCTCGGCGACGATCACCACCACGCCGCTGATCAAGGGCGCGCTGCTGAAGCCGGGGGCCCATGTCGACATGGTCGGTGGTTTCACGCCGACCATGCGCGAAAGCGACGACGATGCGATCGCGCGCGCCAGCGTCTATGTCGACACCCGCGCCGGCGCCACCAAGGAGGCCGGCGACATCGTCATCCCGCTTGCGTCGGGCGTGCTGAAGCCGGAAGCCATCGTCGCCGACCTGCACGAACTGGCGCGCGGCGAGAAACAGGGCCGCCAGAGTCCCACCGAGATCACGCTGTTCAAATCGGTCGGCGCGGCACTTGAGGACCTTGCCGCCGGCATCGCCGTCTACAAGGCGCTCAAGCCGTAGCCTCTGCAAGCTTCTTCGCGGCCCCCATCGCGTCGGCGATCAGGCGAAAATCGTGATCGGTGATTTCGAACAGGCCGAAACGTAGCTGATATCCCCAGTTCGACTTGCCGGCAGTGAAGTCCAGCTGGTCGAGCAATGGCTTGATCGGCGCTTCTTCAGCCGCTACCCACTCGACGTCGCGGCGAAACGGCGTGAAGCCGCCGCCCATGTCGCCTTGATAAGGCTCGCCTTCCCGCACGGTGCCGATTGCGGTGAAAGCCTGCAGGCCATCCTTGTCGCCCAAAATCGTGGTCGGCGAATAATAGATGATGCCGTCGCCAGGTTTGACGCGGCGCAGCGGCGCCGCCTTGCCGTGGTTGACCTGCATGAAGCCGGCGGCCCGACCACGCCGGACATGCTGCGCCGACGCAACCGCGATCCAGTACGCGCTCATTTCTGTTCCCCATCGGACAGCCAGTAAACACGCAGACGATGATTGTCGGGGTCAAGCGCAACGAAGGTGCGGCCGAAATCCATGTCGGTCGGCGTCTGCAGGATCTTCAATCCGCGCCCCGACCAGTCGGCATGGGTGGCATCGACCGCGTCAGGCGTCGCCAGCGCAAACACGATCTCGGCACCGCCACCTGCCGCGGCCGCTACCGGCTCGACCGTATGCCGCGACCAGAGGCCGAGCTTGAAGCCGTTGTCGAGCACGAACAGCACGAAGGTCGGCGCACTTTCGACCGGCTCGCGCCCGAGCAGCGCGCTGTAGAAGGCGCCGCTCTCAAGCGGTTTGTCGACATAGAGGATAACGAAATTCGGGGTGGTCATGATCGGCTCTCCAGGGGTTTCGATGTGCCGGATATAGGCTGCGCTACTGTCAGATTCTGGCAGTAGCCGTCATCACCCCCGCGGCTTGTCGAGTGTGGCCCGCCATTCCTTGAGCAGCACCTGGCGGCGACGCGGATAGCGCGTATCGATGGTGTTGAGGCTGGATATGCGATCGGCGCGAAAATGCCGGAAATCCTGCCGCATCTCACACCACGCCACCACCACCCGCACCTTGTCGAAGAAGCCGAGCGCGAACGGCCAGACAATACGTTGCGAAGCCACGCCGCCGGCGTCGCGATAGAGGAAGCCGAGCTTGCGTTCGTTGCGGATGGCCTGCCGCACCGCGCCGAGATCGATGCCCTCGATAGCTTGCGCCGGCGGCCCGACCAGCAGCGTCGAGGCATCGAGATCCTCACGCAGATCATCCGGCAGCACGGCTGCGATCTTGGCCAGCGCGTTGGCGGCGGCGGTCGACAGGCGCTGGTCCGGCTGCTTGGCGACCCAACGCGATCCGAGCACGATGGCCTCGATCTCCTCATCGCTGAACATCAGCGGCGGCAGCATGAAGCCGGGCTTGAGCACATAGCCCAGACCCGCCTCGCCCTCGATCGGCGCGCCCTGTCCCTGAAGCGTGGCGATGTCGCGGTAGAGCGTGCGGATCGAAATCCCAAGCTCATCGGCCAGCACATGTCCGCTCACCGGCCGGCGATGCCGACGCAGGCACTGGATGAGGTCGAGCAGGCGTTCGGATCGGGACATGATTCTCGGGACTTGGGACCAGTCCACGATAGAACCGCAGGGGCGCGGCAGGAAGCCAGGACGGCTTCCCCTCCAGCGACACCGCCGCGCCACTTCGCTCAGAGGTCAAGGTGGAACACCTTGACCTCGTTGCCGCGTTCCAGGGCCTTGTTGGCCACGAACATCTGCGTCTTCGACATTTCAACCTCTCGGTCGGCAAGAACCCGCAGCATCGCTTCCAGCCGGCGCAGCGCGATCGCCTTGTTGCGGTGTTGCGAACGTTCGTTGCGCGCCGTCACCACAATGCCGGTCGGCAAGTGAACCGCACGCACGGCGCTGTCGGTGGTGTTCTGGTGCTGTCCGCCGGGACCACCGGCCCGCAAGGTTTCGAAACGGACATCGGACGGTGCGATCGAAACGGCGACGGCATGCGCCAGATCCACCACCTGCACGCCGACGAACCAGTTCTGCCGCTTGTGGCCCGCACGCACCGGGCTCTTGAAGACGAACTTGACGGTGCCGCAATACTCCTGCGCGAATGCTTCGGCGTTGCGGCCCTCGAGACTGAGCAAGGCGGATTTGGCGCCGTGCCGGTCCGGCTGGTGGCCAAACGCGACCTCGACGGCGCAGCCCAGCCGGCCGGCTTCCTTCTCGATGATCCCGACAAGCGCCGTCAAGGCGATGCGGCATTCGACCGGTCCGTTGCCCGAGGTGACGAGCATGTCAATCGCGGCCATGGTCCGCCCTCCTTGCCACACGGTCGCGAGATGGCTTCTTGCGTGTCCGGTCGGGCGGGCCGTCTATCGCCTTCTTGTAGGTCACCAGCGGTTTCATCGCCGCCAGCGTCACGACCAGGCCGGCATCGGCAAGGTCTTGCACCACTTGCCCGGCATCCTTGTAGGCGGAAGCCGCTTCCTCGATGACCAGGTTGCGGTCGTCGCAGATCAACTGTCCGCCCCATGCATTTCTGAGCAAGGCATCGCGCTCCGACCTGTTGCGCCCGGCACGGCCATGCATGGTGGCACGGTCGTATTTGCGGCCTGCGCCATGCGAAATGCCGCCCAGCGACGGACCCGTCCCGTCGAGCGCCCGCACCACATAGCTCAGGCTGGCGCGTGAACCGGCGATCGGTGCCAAATCTCCCGCCCGCACGGCGGCCGAGCCCTTGTGATGGACGAAACCATCGGCCCGGTCGCGGACAAGGTTGTGCGGCACATCGGCCACCAGCCGCGCTTCGCTGCGCAAGGCGCTTGCCGCACGATCGGCGATCAGTCGGCGATTGAGCGACGCCCAGGTAACGCAAAGGTCATGCTGGCGACGCCAGCTCCTGCCCTCCGCCGACTCCGGATCGAGCCCGGCCGTGACCGCCGACTGGAGGTCGAGCATCTGCCCGAAGACAAAAGCACCAAGTCCCCGCGAGCCGGAATGCACCAGCAGATAAAGCTTCTGGCGGTCGAACAGGCCATCGCCGGCCGCATCGGTCTGGTCGACCGCCTGCAGCTCGCAGAAATGGTTGCCGCCGCCGATCGTGCCCAGCGCTTCGGGATAGAGATCCGTCGGCAAGCCCGAGGCAGCGAGCGCCGCATGCCGGTCGACATCTTCCGCTTCGATCCGGCGCAGGCATTCGACAGCCTTGTCGATCCTGAGTTTACGCAACGGCAGATCGAGCTCGAACAGCGACATGCCGCAGCCAATGTCGTTGCCGATCAGTTGCGGGTGCAGCCGCTGCGACAGCACGGCAATGCCGGTCGGGCCGTATTTGCCGGGATGCAGGTCCGGAAAGGCCGCGACCGAAGTGACGCCGGGCAAGGCCGCGACGGTTTTCAGTTGCTGAAGGGCCGCGCCTTCGATCCATGTCTGCGGCGAAAAACAATGCTGGATGTGCGCGGCAGGCGCGACGCACGACGAAGGGAGGCCGAGGCCTCCGATAAAATTGCCCATGATAAGAACACTTCTGGATAAAGGTCAGAAACCGGACGCCGTCAGGCATCCGTTCGACCGGCGTCAGCAGCAAAATGCTGGCTTACGCCGGAACCCTCAAGGGGTGCGCGGTGAAGATGCTCGTCATCTTTCGCTCCCATTCCAGAAACAACAATGGCGCCCTCATAAACGAAGCGTGCGAAAAAACCAAGTGCGACGCCGCAACACCACCGCACGGCTTTGAAGGCCTGGCCTCCCACTCTGTGCCAATCGACCTACGGGCCATCGCTTGTTGCACCGCCGCTGTCCTCATGCCAAAAGCGGCACGCCGCTCGGAGATGCTCCTGCTTGAAGTCTTTTCGCGACAAACGCCGCGACAGCCGCCCGCCCGCGAAAGGTGGAAGCGGAGAGGTGCGTCCGCACGAGACGCGTGGCGCCGCACGACCGGACGCCAAGCCGCGCGAGCGGCCGGACGCCAAGCCGCGAGAGCGGCCTGAGACCAGAACCGACGATCGCAGCGAACCGAAATCCGCACCGCGCATCCTCGCCCGCCGCGAAGGGACGCTGCCCGCCGAGCAACTTCCGATAATCCTGGAAGTGGCGCCCAACGCCGATTACGCGCTGCTCGACAGCGGTGCCGGCGAAAAACTCGAACAATACGGCCCCTACCGCATCGTGCGGCCCGAGGGCCAGGCGATCTGGCAGAAGGCCTTGCCGGCGAAGGACTGGGAGCGTGCCGACGCCGTCTTCACCGGCGACACCGACGAGGAGGGCATCGGCCGCTGGCGTTTCCCGAAGACGCCGCTCGGCGAAACTTGGCCGATGAAGCATGACGGCATCGACTATCTCGGCCGTTTCACCTCGTTTCGCCATGTCGGCGTCTTTCCCGAACAGGCCTCGCACTGGGACCATATGGCCGGCCTGATCGCGGCGGCGAAGCGGCCGGTCAAGGTGCTCAACCTGTTCGGCTATACCGGCCTCGCCTCGCTGGTGGCGGCCCGTGCGGGCGCCGAAGTCACCCATGTCGACGCCTCCAAGAAGGCGATCGGCTGGGCGCGCGAAAACCAGGAGATGGCTGGGCTCGGCAGCAAGCCGATCCGCTGGATCGTCGACGACGCGGTGAAATTCGCCGAGCGCGAAGAGCGCCGCGGCAGTCGCTACGACATCATCCTGTTCGACCCGCCGGCCTATGGCCGCGGCCCCAAGGGCGAGGTCTGGCAATTGTTCGAGGATCTACCGGCGCTCACCGACCTTTGCCGGGCGATCCTGACGCCGAAACCGCTTGCCGTGGTGCTGACCGCCTATTCGATCCGCGCCTCCTTCTTCGCCATCCACGCTCTGATGCGCGACACTTTTGCCGGCATGGGCGGCAGGGTTGAATCGGGTGAGTTGATCATCCGCGAAAAGTCCGCCGGCAGGGCGCTTTCGACCTCACTGTTTTCGCGTTGGGTGGCTTGAATGCCCCGGAGTCCTGAATGAACGAACGGCACGTCGGCGCACCCGGCCAGGTGAAGGAAGTCACCAGCCTCGCCAATCCGCTGATCAAGGACATAAAGGCGCTTGCGCTGAAGAAATTCCGCGACCAGCAGAACGCCTTCATGGCCGAGGGGCTGAAGCTGGTCATCGATGCGCTCGATTTGGGCTGGCAGATCAGGACGCTTGTGTTCGCCAAGGCCGGGCGCGGCAATGCCGCGGTCGAAAAGGTCGCGGCGCGCACGGTTGCCGCCGGCGGCACCGTGCTCGAAGTCTCGGAAAAGGTGCTTGTCGCCATCACCCGCCGCGACAATCCGCAAATGGTGGTCGGCGTCTTCTCGCAGAGATTCCTGGCCCTCAGGGACATCCGTGCCGACAATGGCGATGTCTGGGTGGCGCTCGATCGGGTGCGCGACCCCGGCAATCTCGGCACTGTCATCCGCACCATCGATGCCGTCGGTGCCAAGGGCGTTATCCTGGTCGGCGACACCACCGATCCGTTTTCCGTGGAGACGGTGCGCGCCACAATGGGTTCGATCTTCGCCGTGCCGGTGGCCAAGGCGACGACCGAGGCTTTCCTTGCCTGGCGCGGCGGGTTTTCGGGCCTCGTAGCCGGCACGCATCTGAAAGGCGCCGTCGACTACCGCTCGGTCGATTTTTCCCGTGGGCCGGTGCTGCTGATGATGGGCAATGAGCAGCAGGGCCTGCCCGAAAGCCTGGCGGCGAGTTGCGACCGGCTGCTGCGCATTCCGCAAGCAGGACGTGCCGATTCGCTCAATCTCGCCGTCGCCACCGGCATCATGCTGTTCGAGATCCGGCGCGGCGCGCTGAAGCTCGAACCAATCGCCGATCAGCAATGAAGGTTGCCCGCTCGTGAGATCATGGTCCCCCTACGCGCTGCTTGTCGTCGCGGCCATTGCGCTTGATCAATGGATAAAGCATCTGGTCGAGGCCGGCCTGCCCTTCCAGGAAAAGCTCGACCTGGTGCCGTTCCTGGCGCTGTTTCGCACCTACAACACCGGCATCGCCTTCTCGATGTTCTCCTCCTTCGGCGACACCGGCCTGGTGGTCATCGCCGTGCTGGTCGTCGCTTTCGTGCTCTACCTCGCCACCCGCACGCCATCAGGCCATGTCATCGCCCGCACCGGCTTTGCCCTGATCATCGGCGGCGCGCTGGGCAATCTGATCGACCGCGCCGTCTACGGCCACGTCATCGACTACATCCTGTTCCACACGCCGGTCTGGTCCTTTGCCGTCTTCAATCTCGCCGACGCCTTCATTTCCGTGGGCGCGGCACTGGTCGTCTTCGACGAACTCATCGGTTGGCGGCGCGAGCCCAAGCCTTCGAACGCCAAGCCTTCCAAAGATTGACCCCGCGCGGTCGTCGCCGCACAGTCCAGGACGCCAAGCAAGCTCGCGGAGAAAAAGATGTCCGAAACCTTCAAAGCCATCCTCGTCTCGCGCGATGCCGACAAGAAGCAATCGGTGGCCGTGACGGATCTCAGCGATGCCGACCTGATGGAGGGCGACGTCACCGTCGCGGTCGAGGCGACAACGGTGAACTACAAGGATGGGCTGGCCATTACCGGCAAGGCGCCGGTGGTCCGCCGCTGGCCGCTGGTGCCGGGCATCGACTTCGCCGGCACCGTCATCTCGTCCTCCAATCCCGACTGGCGCAAGGGAGACAAGGTCATCCTGAATGGCTGGGGCGTCGGCGAAACGCATTTCGGTGCCTATGCCGGGCGCGCCCGCGTCAAGGGCGACTGGCTGGTGCCGCTGCCGGAGGGCATCAGCGCGCATGACGCGATGGCGGTCGGCACCGCCGGCTATACCGCCATGCTCTGCGTCATGGCGCTGGAGCGGCACGGCATCCTGCCCAACCGCGGCCCGGTGGTGGTGACGGGTGCTGCCGGCGGCGTCGGTTCGGTCGCGGTCTCCATCCTGTCCAGCCTCGGCTACCACGTCATTGCGTCGACCGGACGCAATGCCGAAAGCCCCTATCTGATCAACCTCGGCGCCGCCGAGGTGATCTCGCGCGACGAGCTCAACCAGCCGACCAAGCCGCTGGCCAAGGAACGCTGGGCCGGCGGCATCGATTCGGTCGGCAGCCACACGCTGGCCAATGTGCTGTCGATGACATCCTATGGCGGCGCGGTCGCGGCCTGCGGCCTCGCCGGCGGCATGGATCTGCCATCGAGCGTCGCCCCGTTCATCCTGCGCGGCGTCTCGCTGCTTGGCGTCGATTCGGTGATGGCGCCGAAGGCTGTGCGCATCGAGGCCTGGCGGCGCATCGGCTCCGATCTCGACCTGGAGAAGCTCGCCAGCCTGTCCACGACCATCGGCTTCGACGGCATCATCGATGCCGCACGCGACATCGTCGACGGCAAGATCCGCGGACGCGTCGTCGTCGACATGTAAACCCGCCGGGCGGGTTGCAGGCAGCGGACTGAAACGCCAAATCCGGTGACGAATCCGCCACTGCCGGACGAAAACGCCCTATCCGCTAAAATTCGAACGATCCGCCGCAATTTTCCATAATCTCTGTCTGGCAAGGATTTCGCATGATCGCGGAATCCGACACCCAGCAGGTGGACAAAAGCGACGATGTCGATGCGTTTGCCGCACCGGCGCGGCGGTTTATCGCTGCGCCGCCGCTGGTGCCCGAGCAGCAATTGGCCAGGCGGGAAAGCCTGCCGCTGCTCACCTTCGTTGCTATCATCGTACTGGCGGGCCTCGCGCATCTGACCGGTGCGCCGATCTTCATCAGCCTCGCATTGATGGCAACCGGCCTCGCCGGCCTTGCGTTGCATCTGCATGCCAGACGCAGCGCCCACCGCACCGTGGTGCTGCTTGACGAGACGACCGCCCGCAGCCGCGCCGAGATCGAGACGCTGGCCGACCGCATGTGGGAAATGCAGGAAAGCGAGGAGCGCTTTCGCGGTCTCATCGACGCGCTTGGTGATCTCGTCATCCATCGCGACCGCGACGGCTACATCGTCTATGCCAACAAGGTGTTCGCCGATCTGGTCGAAACCGATCCGCGCGATCTTGCCGGCAAGACCCTTGCCGAACTTGGCATCGAGGTCGGCATCGTTCCCGACGCCGCCTTTTCCGACCATGAGTGCCTGAGTTCCACCGACGTCGCCATCCGCACGCCGAGCGGCTCGCGCTGGTTCTCCTGGATCGAACTGTCGGTGCGCGACAAGGACAGCGGCGCGGTTTCGCATCGCGCCATCGCCCGCGATATCACCGCCCGCAAGCGCGCCGAATCCTCGCTGATCACCGCGCGCGAGCGGGCCGAATATGCAAGCCAGGCCAAGTCGCGCTTCCTCGCCACAGTCAGCCATGAAATCCGCACGCCGATGAACGGCATCATGGGCATGGCGAGGCTCCTGGCCGACACCAGCCTGTCGCCGGAACAGCAGACCTATGTCGGCGCCGTCTCGACCTCGGCCAGCGCCTTGCTCGCCTTGATCGAAGACCTGCTCGACTATTCCAAGATCGAGGCCGGCCGCTTCGATCCGGAGCCGCAGCCGATGTCGGTGCGCGAGATCGCCGACAACATCATCGAATTGCTGGCCGCGCGCGCCTTCGCCAAGGATATCGGCCTCGGCTGCCACGTCGAACCGGATGTCCCGCAATTGATCACCGCCGATCCGGGCCGGGTCAGGCAGGTGCTGCTCAACCTCATCGGCAACGCCATCAAGTTCACCGACAGCGGCGGCGTCCTGGTCAACGTCGCGCGCGCCCGCACCGAGAGCAGCGACCGCATCTGCTTCACCATCACCGACACCGGTCCCGGCCTGCGCGACGAGGACATGGAGCGGATCTTCGAAGAGTTCGAGCAGGCCGACGGCACCTCGACGCGCACACATGGCGGGGCAGGGCTGGGACTAGCCATCTCCCGGCGCCTGGTGGCTGCCATGGGTGGCTCGATTTCGGTCTCGAGCCGGCTTGGCCAAGGGTCGGAATTCGTCTTCGAAATCCCGGCCACCGAGGCCACCGAGGCGCCGCAGGGCCGGCAGAACGTGCTGGCCGGCAGGCGCGCCGTGATCCTGTCCAGGAACGCCGTCGAGGCCGACGCCATCGCCCGCACCATCCGCGCCAATGGCGGCACGGCCGGTATCGCCACCACCGTGGCGCAGGCCGCACCCCTGGCCGAGGGCTGCGACGCGATTCTGGTCGACGCGGCCATGGAAGAGAGTGACGGCAGGCTGCTCAAGCGGTTGCGGCAAAGCGGCTTTTCCGATTGCGAAGCCATCACGCTGATCGCGCCGACCGACCGCGGCATGCTTGGCGAGTTCCGTGCCAGCGGCTACGCGACCTTCCTGGCCAGGCCGGTGCGCGGGGGAACACTTTTGCGTGTGCTTTTGACCAGCCATGCGCCGGCCCTTGCCCAGCCGCAGCCGGAAAAGCGCCGCACGCCGGCACTTCGCGCCGCAAGCGACCGCCAGCAGGGCCTGTCCGTGCTGATCGCCGAAGACAACGACATCAATGCCATGTTGGCCCGCGCCACGCTGTTGAAGGCGGGGCACCGCGTCAAGGTGGTCGGCAATGGCAAGGCCGCCGTCGAGGCCGTCACCAGCGCCGGGCACAAGCACCGCTTCGACGTGGTGCTGATGGACCTGCATATGCCGGTCATGGACGGGCTGGACGCCATTGCCGCGATCCGCCGCCATGAAGAGGAAACATCGGCGGCGCCCGTGCCGATCATGGTGCTGTCGGCCGACAGCCAGGAAAAGACACGCCATGCGGTGCTCGCCCACGGCGCCAGCGGCTTCGTCACCAAGCCGCTAGACCCCGATGCGCTGGTCAGCGCCGTCGAGGGCCAGGTCGCCGCCTGAGCAGTCTTTTTTCTGGCACGCGGCTGACGCATGTCGCGCCAAAAACGGCTTTGGTTTTGCGAGGACGACATGCATGGAAACACGGACCTTGGGCGCGTCGCCTGGGTTCGCGCGAACGCGACGCGCATCAAATCTGCCCACCTAACGTAGCCGGTTGACCGTTTTCGCCAGCCGACGAAGTATTGCCCGCGACGCCGTATCACGGTACTGTCACAATCCTGTTGCACCTACACCGTATCCCCGTGCCAAGAGGGATGGCTCGAAGGAGAATCACTCGTGCATACAGTTATGCCGGAATGTGACACTCGGCCAAACGCCAGCAGCGCCTTGCTTGCCGGACGTAATGTCGATTCCGTCATAAAGGGCGCAGCACTCGGCCGTATCGGCAATCTCGAAGTGCGGCTCGCCCGCAACGAGGCCGAGATCGCGGCCGCGCAGGAAGTGCGCTACCGGGTATTTTACGACGAGCTTGGCGCCAGGAAGGACCTGTTCCAGGCGCAGGACCGTCGCGACGCCGATCGGTTTGATCCGCTCTGCGACCATCTTCTGGTACTGGACACGACGCTTTCCGGCCCCGAGCATCGCCGTATCGTCGGAACCTATCGCCTGCTGCGGCAAGAAATCGCGGCCACCGCCGGCGGCTTCTATTCCGAAGGCGAATTCGAGCTGACCAAGCTCATCGCCCGTCACCCCGGCCAGCGCTTTCTCGAACTCGGCCGCTCCTGCGTTTTGCCGCAATACCGTTCGAAGCGCACTATCGAGGCGCTGTGGCAAGGCATCTGGGCCTACATCAACCACTACGAAATCGGTGTGATGACCGGCTGCGCCTCCTTCCACGGCACCGTGCCGGCCGCACATGCCGAGGCGCTTACCTATCTTGCGCATCACTGCCGTACCAACTCCGCCTGGGACGTGCGCGCGGTTTCCGATCGCTACTGCTCCATGGATCTGATGCCGATCGAGGCGGTCAATGCCAAGGCGGCGATCGCGGCGATGCCGCCTCTGGTCAAGGGCTATCTGAGGGTCGGTGCTCGCATCGGCGACGGCTGCGTCATCGACCGCGAATTCTCGACGGTCGATGTCTTCGTGGTGATGCCGGTCAAGGAAATCGGTGCCCGCTACGTCAACTACTATGGCGGGGAAGCGCAGCGTTTCGCTGCCTGACGCTAGCGAATAGCGAATAGCGAATAGCGAATAGCGAATAGCGAATAGCGAATAGCGAATAGCGAATAGCGAGAGCTACGCCGCAATCCTGCGGACTGTCATCCCCATTCGCTACTCCCTATTCGCTATTCGCTTCCTCTTCACGG
The DNA here is from genome assembly GCF_056402995.1 of Mesorhizobium sp. P3_A8. Lineage (NCBI taxonomy): Bacteria > Pseudomonadati > Pseudomonadota > Alphaproteobacteria > Hyphomicrobiales > Phyllobacteriaceae > Mesorhizobium > Mesorhizobium sp. P3_A8. The sequence continues at coordinate 462,871 of NZ_JBFUGI010000003.1, forward strand.
AATATCTTCCGGCCGCCTTCCCGGCCGGCTCTTGTAGGACGCAAACGTCCAGCCGAAACGCAGTGCGCCGCCGCGCACGGCGAGCGCCACGACGAAACCCGCCAATCCCGAGACAATCTGCGGCAATCCGGCAACGTCGCCCAGCGTGAAGATCGCGGCGCCGGCCAGGGCGGCCGTGACGTAGATCTCGGGCCTCAGCAGCACCGATGGCTCGCCGGCCAGCAGATCGCGCAATATGCCGCCGAAGGTTGCCGTCAGCATGCCAGTGATGATCGAGACCACCGGCGAACCGGTGACGGCTAGACCCCTTGCCGCACCCATCACCGAAAAGGCGGCCAGCCCGATGGCATCGAGCCACAGCAGCAGCTTGTAGCGGGATTCGACCCGGTGCGCGGTGAAGAACACCAGAACCGCCACGACAGCGCAGATCAGCACATAGTCGCGGTTTCCCACCCAGAAGACCGGCACATTGAGGATGAGGTCGCGAAACGTGCCGCCGCCAATGCCGGTGACGCTGGCCAGGAACAGGAAACCGATGATGTCGAGCTGTTTACGCGACGCAGCCAACGCCCCGGTCGCCGCAAAAACGGCGACACCGGCATAGTCGAGAAGGGCGATCGGATGCATGGGAGGCCAAGGCAGTAAGGGAATAGGGCAGTAAGCCAGTATGTTTAGCACGAAGCCGCACCCTTGGTGCTACTCCCCTACTCCCGTACTGCCCTACTCCCTTATTCCCCTAATCAAGCATCCTTCTCGGCCTCGTCATTGACCGGCCCTGGCTCGACCGGCGTCTCGGCGGCAATCTTCGGGCCGCCCTTGGCGACGCCGACCATGGCCGGGCGCAGCACGCGCTCGCCGATCGAATAGCCCGGCTGCACGACCTGGACCACCGTGTTGGCCGGGACATCGGGATTCGGCACTTCGAACATTGCCTGGTGGAAATTGGGATCGAACTTCTCGCCTTCCGGTGTGAGTTTCTTGACCCCGTGCCGTTCCAGCGCCGACAGCATGGCGCGCTCGGTCAGGTCGACGCCTTCGATCAGCGCCTTGAAGCCGGCGTCTTCAGATGCCTTGGCCTCGGCTGGAATGGCGTCCAGCGCCCGGCGCAGATTGTCCGACACCGACAGCATGTCGCGGGCGAAATTCGCCACCGCATAGGTGCGGGCGTCGTGCACGTCACGCGCGGTGCGGCGGCGCAGGTTCTCCATCTCGGCCGCGACGCGCAGCGCGCGGTCCTTCAGCTCTTCATTTTCCTTCAGCAGTCGCACGAGCGCTTCATAGTCGCCGTCGATGCTGCCTTCCGTGCGCTCGGCATTGGCCTCGGTCGCCTCGACTTCACTGGGCGCGCGTTCGTCTTTTGCCTGGTCGCTCATCGCCGTTTCCCGTTATCTCGAATGGTGTGGATTTTGTGCCCGATATCGAGGTTTGGCGGCCAAAAATCAAGGGGTAAGCCACCGGGAGGACCTTCGGAGGACCGATACGGTGACCAATGGCACTCCTTCGATTTTAATTCAAATTTTACCGTACTTGCCGGCTTGGCTTGCCACAGAAGCGTGATGTGGGAACCATTCCCTTGCTGGAGGAGTTTCGGAACCGACAAAGGATTTTGAAATGATGACCCGCGACAAGGCTGAAAAGGGAGAAAAGCTGGCCACCGAAGTCAGGCGCCAGTTCGGTGCCGAGGCGATGACGCGCTTTCTGCGCACTCTGCCGGCCTTTCGGCCCGAAACCGACATCCCCAACCGCTTCAAAGAGTTGCTCGACCATCTCGATCGGCTGGAGAGCAACAGCCTTGGCAGCGGTCGGCAATAAGAGCAGTGCCCGGCCGGCCCATCCCGGCCTCTCAGGTCTCTGGAGAATCGGCCCGGGATCGCCTTTCGCGCGACAATTACGCACAGTAATTTTGCGTGATGGTTGCCTTGCGGTGGCCACAAGCCCCGCCTATGCTTCCTGATGAACATGATTTCCCCCGATGCGGCCGCCAACAGCAGGCGTGCCTGGCTAAAGATTCTGGCGCGCTACAAGAAGCCGGATCGGCGACGCAGCGCCATCGAACTCGCCATCACCCTCATTCCGTTCGCCACGCTCTGGGCGCTCTCTTCGGCGGCCTATGCCTACGGCCATTGGTGGGGGCTGATCCTGATCCTGCCGGCGGCTGGGTTCCTGGTGCGGATATTCATGATCCAGCACGATTGCGGCCATGGCTCCTTCTTCGCCAATCGTTACGCCGACGACTGGATCGGCCGCGCGCTCGGCGTCTTGACGCTGACACCTTACGATTGCTGGCGGCGCGCCCACGCGACGCACCATGCCACCGCCGGCAATCTTGACGAGCGCGGCATGGGCGACATCAGGACGCTGACCGTTGCCGAATACCGGCAATTGTCCTGGCGCGGCCGCCTTGCCTATCGGCTCTACCGCCATCCGCTGGTGATGTTCGGGCTGGGGCCGATCTGGCTGTTCATCTTCGAGCAAAGGCTGCCCATCGGCATGATGCGCGGCGGCCTGACGCCATGGGTGTCATCCATGACCACCAATCTCGCCATCGCGGTTGCGGCGGCCATTCTGATCTGGGCCGTCGGCCCTGGCGCCTTCCTGGTCGTTCATCTGCCGATCGTCATTCTCGCCGGTTCGGCCGGCATCTGGCTGTTCTACGTCCAGCACCAGTTCGAGGAGACGGAATGGGCAAAGGATGACGACTGGGAATTCCAGCATGCCGCCCTGCATGGCTCGTCATATTACGATCTGCCGCCGGTGCTGAACTGGTTCACCGGCAACATCGGCGTCCATCACGTCCATCACCTCTCGGCCAAGGTGCCGGGCTACCGGCTGCAGGAAGTGCTGCGGGATTATCCGGAGCTGCGCGGCATCGGCCGCGTCACGCTGCTCGACAGCCTGCGCTGCGTCAAACTGGCCTTGTGGGACGAAAACCGCCGCAAGCTGGTGTCGTTCCGTGAGGCACGAGCCTCGGCCTAAGCAATTCCAGGAAAAGTGTTAAACGGTTTTCCGTCCGGAATTGCGTCAAAAGTAGAACGACGACCGCCGCGCCACGGCGCGGCGGCTTCCCAACGTCCCGTTCAGGCTGCCTGGCGCTCGTCGCGCATCAGAATCTCGCCATGGCGGATTTCAGTGCCCAGCACCTTCAGGCATTCGCGGATAAAGTTGGACAAGCCCGGCCAGCCCTTGGCTGAAACCAGGTTGCCGTCGACATGGGCACCGGTCGGTGCGACATCGATATAGATGCCGCCGGCCAGCGTCACTTCCGGCTCGCAATATTGCAGTGCCGCCACTTCCCTGCCCCGCACCACGCCGTCGACCGCGATCAGGATCTGCACGCCGTGGCAGATGGTGAAAATCGGCTTGCCGGCCTCGTGGAAATGCCGCACCAGCGCCTGCACCCGCTTGTCGATACGGATGTATTCGGGGCCGCGCCCGCCCGCCGCGTAGACGGCGTCGTATTGGGCCGGGTCCACCTCGGAAAATGTCTTGTTGAGGATGTAGTCGTGGCCGAGCTTTTCCGTGTAGGTCTGGTGCCCTTCGAAGTCGTGCAGCGAGGTCTTCAGAATATCGCCTGCCTTCTTGTCCGGACAGACGACATGCACAGTGTGGCCGACGGCATGCATGGCCTGTTCAAAGACGAAAATTTCATACTCCTCGCTGAACTCGCCAACGAGCATCAATATTTTCTTGCCAGCCATTCCCGGTTCCTCCCTTGTGGCCATTTATTTCGAGGTGCGAAATAATGGACCTATCCTAAGGGCAGGCCAGCGAAAGGGAAAGTGTAAATCGCACAATTGGTACGACCAGTTTTCCTCATTCCAGACCAAAGACGCAACAAGGCGCTCCACGGCGAACGAAAATAGCATTGCTGGTTCGACCAGACTTGCAGTCAGGCGGCCGCTTTGATCATGTCCGCCGCCTTTTCGGCAATCATGATAGTCGGTGCGTTGGTGTTGCCGCCGATCAGCGTCGGCATCACCGAGGCGTCGACGACCCGCAAGGCTTCAATCCCGTGAACCCGCAATTGCGGATCGACCACCGCCGTCTCGTCGACACCCATGCGGCACGAGCCGACAGGGTGATAGACGGTGTCGGCTCGGGCGCGGATATGAGCCATCAGTTCGGCATCGCCTGCCAAGCCGGCGATATGCATCTCCTTGTGCCGGTAACGCTCCAGCGCCGGTGAACCCAGCACCTGCCGGGTGAGCTTCACGCCCTTCAGCAGCAGCTCGGCATCGCGTTCGTCATCGAGAAAGCGCGGATCGATGCGCGGCGCGGCCAGCGGATCGGCGCTGACCAGGCCGACTTCGCCGCGCGACTGCGGACGCAAGATGCAGACGTGGCAGGAGAAACCGAAGCCGTAGTGCAGCGTGCGCGCATGGTTCTCGACCAGGCCGATGATGAACTGCAATTGCAGGTCAGGACGATCGAGTGCCGGATCGGATTTGACGAACGCGCCGCTTTCGGCCGCCGGCGAGGCGATCAGTCCGGTTCCATCCCGCCGCCACTGCAGGATATGCCCCAGGAAACCCAGCGCCCCGCGTGGGCTCATGCCAAGCATGTCGGTATCCCTGGATCTCCAGCCGACGATGAAATCGAGGTGGTCCTGCAAATTCTTGCCGACACCCGGCAATTCGTGGGCGACGGGGATGCCGTGCATGGCGAGTTCGGCGGCAGGGCCGATACCGGACAGCAGCAAGAGTTGCGGCGAGCCGAAGGCGCCGCCGCAGAGGATCACCTCGCGCGACGCCTGTGCCACTGCCTCGCCCTGACGGGTGCGGTAGCGGATGCCGGTGGCGCGCTTGCCGTCAAGGACGACACCTGTGGCGTGCGCCCGCGTGATGACAGTCAGGTTGGTCCGCTGCATCACCGGATGGATATAGGCGGCGGCCGACGAACAGCGCTCGCCATTGCGCGCGCCGCCGGCAAATTGCGTGACCTGGAAATAGCCGGCGCCCTCTTGCTCCGGCCCGTTGAAGTCGTCCGTCATGCGGATCTGGTTTTCCGCGCAAGCCTCGATGAAGGCCTTGGCGATCGGCCGGGGCGAACGCTGGTTCGAGACTTTCAGCGGACCGTCGCCACCATGCAGGGCGTCTGTGCCGCGCTCATTGCTTTCGGCGCGCCGGAAATAGGGCAGCACCTCGTCCCATGACCAGCCGTCACAGCCGAGATCGGCCCATTCGTCATAGTCGCCGCGGTGGCCCCTTACATAAAGCATGGCGTTGATGGCGCTGGAGCCACCCAGCGCCTTGCCGCGCGGCTGATAGCCCTTGCGGCCGCCAAGACCTTGCTGCGGCACCGTCTCGAAAGCCCAATTGTTGATCTTCGGCCGGCCGGAAAGCATGCCGATGATGCCGGCCGGAGCGCGGATCAGCATGTCCCTGCCTTCACCGCCGGCTTCGATCAGGCAGACGGTGACGGATGGATCTTCGGAGAGCCGTGAAGCAAGCGCACAGCCAGCGGACCCACCGCCGGCTATGACATAGTCGTAGCGCATGAAGACCCTCCCCGATCATCCGACGGATATTTCCGTCCGGACAGCTCAGAGAAGGCCTGATCGCAAGCGATGTAAAGACGCGCGCAATTACCGCAACGTCAGCTGTTGCGAACGCGCCGCCAGGAATATTTCGGACCGTTCGGCTCCGTCACGGCGGTCGGCTGATAGTAGAGCCCCAACCCACCGGTGCGGCCCTCTTCCAGGCGCTTCAACAGCACCGGGTTGGAAATCTCGAACTCGTCGAAGCCCAGCCGCAGCATATGCGGCAACGGATCGACCAGCACCTGGCCGGTGGCGCGAACGGCACCTTCGAACTGGTAGCGGCTGCGCAGCAGTTCAGCCTTGGAGAAGGAGCGGCCGTCGCTGAAGGCCGGGAAAACCAGCGCCACCAGCGACAGCTGGTCGAGCAGGTCGGCTATCTTCTCGAGCTGGTCGCCGGGCTGCAGCACCACGCCGAGCCGCTCTTTGGCGGACCGGCGCACCTCCGGATCAAGGTCGAGGAACGCCTGCAGCGGCAGGATGAAGCGGCCATTGCCGGAAAGCGCATCCGCACTTTCGGCATGAGCCCACTCATCCTCGCGAAAACCCTCAGGGGTCCAGAGCCGGGTCTCCGGTGTCGTCGTTTCGGTCATCAAAAATTCCCAAAAATTCAAAGAAGCTCAGGGTACGTTGAGATTCAGGTCAGGCCGCGCCGAAAATGGTGGCTTCCGAGAACCGGAGCGGAGCGTACTTGAAGTACGTGAGCACCGGAAGCGCAGGAAACCGCCATTTGCAGGCCGGCCTCACCTGAATATCAACCCGCCCTACAGTGATGCGTCGGTCAGCGACACTTCCAGCCCCGACAGGTGAATGCCGCACTCGGTCTTGGCATGACCGGCCCAGCGGCCGCTGCGCGCGTCTTCGCCCGGCTGCACCGGCTGGGTGCACGGGAAGCAGCCGATCGACAGATAGCCATAGGCGACCAGCGGATTTTCACGCAGCGCATGCGCGCGCATGTAATCGGCCTGGTCCGATGTCGTCCAATGCGCCAGCGGATTGATGCGGATGCGCGCGCCGACCGCCTCGAACACCGGCAGTGCTGCCCGCGTCGAGGCCTGGAAGCGCTTACGGCCAGTCAGCCAGGCGCGGAAGGGTGCAACCCCACGCGCCAGCGGCTCGACCTTGCGCACGTCGCAGCAGGCATCGGTGCTGGTTTGGTGCAGATTGCCCGTCGGGTCGATCCGCTCGAGCGCGGCCTCCTCGGGCTTGATCACCCTGATATTGGTCAGCCCGAAATCGGCGACGAGCGCGTCACGGTAGCCGAGCGTCTCCTCGAAATGCTTGCCGGTGTCGAGGAAGATCACCGGCAGCGTGCGGTCGATCTCGGCGATCATGTGCAACAGCACCGCCGAATCCGCTCCGAAGGACGACACCGCGGCGATCTCGTCGTGAAACAATTCGCGGGCCGAGCGTTCGATGATCTCGAGCGGCTTCAGATGGCCATAGAGCGCATCAAGCCCCGCCGCTTTCGCGGCGGCGCCGTCATCGACATCGACGATGCGGTCAAGCGGCCTTGGCTTCGCCAGCATAGAGCGCCTCCTTGAACGGCGCGGGACCGACACGGCGGTAGGCGTCGATGAATTTTTCCTGTGGGTTGAGCCGAAGGCCGAGATAGGTCTCGACGATCTGCTCGATGGCATCGGTGATCTCTTCCGACGAGAAGCCGCGACCGATGATCTCGCCTACCGACGTGTTCTCGTCGGCCGAGCCGCCCAGCGTCACCTGATAGAGCTCGGAGCCCTTCTTCTCGACGCCGAGGATGCCGATATGGCCGACATGGTGATGACCGCAGGCGTTGATGCAACCGGAGATCTTCAGCTTCAGTTCGCCGATTTCGCGCTGACGTTCCAGCGAAGCAAAGCGTTGCGAGATTTCCTGCGCGATCGGGATCGAGCGCGCGGTGGCCAGCGCGCAATAGTCGAGGCCCGGGCACGCGATGATGTCCGATATCAAATTGGAATTGGCCGTCGCCAGCCCGATGTCGACCAGCGCGTCATAGACCGCCTTGAGATCGCTCCGCGCCACATGCGGCAGGATCAGGTTCTGCTCATGGCTGACGCGCAGCTCGTCGAAGGCGTATTGTTCGGCGATGTCGGCGACCGCTTCCATCTGGCTGTCGGAAGCGTCGCCCGGCACCTCGCCGATGCCCTTGAGCGAGATCGTTACCGCCGCGTAGTCGGGATGGCGATGCGTCACCACGTTCTGGTCGAGCCACTCCGAGAAACCCTTGGAATCGAGGCGCGCCAGCTTGACCGCCTGGTCGCCTTCCGGCCGATCAGCCAACGCCGGCGGCGCGAAATAGGCCTCGATGGCGCGGATGTCGGCGTCCGGCAGCTTCAGCTCGGCGTCCTTCAATTCCTGCCATTCGGCCTCGACCTGGCGGGTGATTTCCTCCACGCCGGTCTCGTGCACCAGAATCTTGATACGCGCCTTGTACTTGTTATCGCGGCGGCCATAGAGGTTGTAAACGCGCAGGATCGCCGTGCAGTAGGACAGGAGGTCGGCTTCCGGCAGGAAATCGCGGATCTTCCTCGCCACCATCGGCGTGCGGCCCTGGCCGCCGCCGACATAGACGGCGAAACCAAGCTCGCCGGCGGCGTTCCTCTTCACATGAAGGCCGATGTCATGCGTCTGGATGGCGGCGCGGTCGCGCTCGGCACCCGTCACCGCGATCTTGAATTTTCTGGGCAGGAACGAGAATTCCGGATGCACCGAAGACCATTGCCGCAGTATTTCCGCATAGGGGCGCGGATCGGCGACTTCGTCGGCAGCCGCACCGGCAAAGTGGTCGGCGGTGACGTTGCGGATGCAATTGCCGCTGGTCTGGATGGCGTGCATCTCGACGCTGGCGAGATCGGCCAGGATCGCCGGAATGTCCGACAGCGCCGGCCAGTTGAACTGGATGTTCTGGCGCGTGGTGAAATGGCCGTAGCCCTTGTCGTATTTGCGGGCGATGTGGCCGAGCATGCGCAGCTGCTTGCCGTTCAGCGTGCCGTAGGGCACCGCTATGCGAAGCATATAGGCGTGCAGCTGCAGATAGACGCCGTTCATCAGCCTGAGTGGACGGAACTGGTCCTCTGATATCTCGCCGGACAGCCGGCGCTCGACCTGGTCGCTGAACTCGGCGACGCGGGCCTGGACAAAATCGTGGTCGAACTCATCGTAACGGTACATGCTTCGTCTTTCAGGGCGCGTCCGCCCGTTTCACTCAAATCCTGGCTACGCCGCCCGCTCGGCCTGCTTGCCGAGATCGCCGCGGATGGTCGGGCCCGCGGCGCGGATCTTTTCGCGCAGCCGCACTGGCTCGACCAGGCCGTCGACGACGTCCGCGTCGATCAGATTGACGTCGACCACCTCATTGTCGGCATAGGCATTGGCGCCGATCGCTTCCAGGCGGTCTTCGGCCGCCTTGTCATGGGCAAGGTCGGCGTGGTCCACCGTCTCGGCCCAGCCGCCATCGGCGTACCAGACGGCGATGCCATCGGTCAGGCGGTTGGCGGTCAGTATCTTCATGGCTGAACTCTCTCAGTGGCGGCAATGGCCGCACCTTCGTGCCGCAAATCTTCGTGCCTGTGTGCCGCGAGCGGCTCTGACCGTTCAAAATTGGCGCCGGCAACCGCATCGCCGATAATGGTCATGACCGGGCCGGACAGATCGCCACGCGCTTCCAGCGACGGCAGGTCGGCCAACGTGCCGTGGAAACGGCGCCGGTTGGCCAGGCTGGCATTCTCGACCACGGCGACAGCCGTGTCCGGCGAGAGACCGGCTTCGATCAGCCGGCCGGCGACTTCGGCGGCGACCGAGCGGCCCATATAGACGGCGACCGTGGCGCCGGAAATGGCGAGCTTGGCCCAGTCGGGCAGTGAGTTGCCCTTGAGGTCGTGGCCGGTGGTGAACACCATCGACGAGGACACGCCGCGCAAGGTCAGCGGCAGTTCGAAATCGGCGGCGGCGGCAAAGGCCGCGGTGACGCCCGGAACCACCTCATAGGCAATGCCGGCATCGCGCAGCGCCGCCATCTCCTCGCCGGCGCGGCCGAACACCAGCGGATCGCCCGACTTCAGCCGCACGACCCGCTTGCCCTGTCGGCCGAGTTCAACCAGCAGCGCATTGATTTCAACCTGGCTCTTGGTGTGGCAGCCCTTGCGCTTGCCGACTGGAAGCCGCTCGGCATCGCGGCGGCCCATGGCGACGACTGCCTCCGGCACCAGCGCGTCATGGACGATGACATCGGCTTCCATCAGCAGGCGATGGGCACGCAGGGTCAGAAGATCCTCGGCGCCGGGACCGGCGCCGACCAGGGCGATATGGCCCGCAGCCGGCGCGTCCGACAGCAGAAGATCCACAGCGGCGTCATGCGCCTGCGACAGCTGGCCGGCTTCCACGGCATGGGCAGGCGCACCCTGGAAAAAACTGCTCCAGAAGCGTCGGCGGGCATTGCCTTTCGGCAGCACTTTCTCGGCGGCACCCCGCAGCGAAGCGGCGAGCGTTGCCAGCGATCCAAGCGACGGCGACAGCATCTGGTCGATGCGGCTTCGCAGCAGCTGGGCAAGCACCGGGCCGGCGCCTTCAGTGCCGATGGCGATGGCGACCGGCGCGCGGTTGACCAGCGCCGGGGTGAAGAAATCACAGAGCTCCGGCCGGTCGACGGCATTGACGGGGATGCCCAGCTTGCGCGCGTCCGCGGCAACGCGGCGGTCAAGCGCCTCATCGCCGCTGGCGGCAAACACCATGACCGCGCCTTCGAGCTGCGAGGCATCGTAGGCTGCCGCAACATGGCTGGCGCCGGACTGAGCGATGAAGGCAAGCAGCTCGGGTTCGGCATATTCGGCGATAACGCGCAGCACCGCGCTCGACTGACCGATCAGCCGCGCCTTGGCCAAGGCTTCCTCGCCGCCGCCGACAATGGCCACGGCTTCGCCCTCGACCCGCACGAAGACGGGAAAGGCGTTGAGCTTGGGCACGGTGTACGGCATGACAAGTGCAATCCGGGAACAGTGTCGCAGTTTTACGCCCGGGCGCGAAAAACCAGAAGCAAAGCACTCGCGCATCCTGGGATGGCAGGCAATCGCTTTTTCGCAACTGCGAAAGGCAGGAGAAAAATATTCCACATCCAGAGTATGAGCAGATTCAAGCCGCTGAAGCAGGCCTTGATTTCAGGTCTTTTTAGTCGCCTGCCATTTGTTTCGCAAAACAGTTTTTTCTAATTTCTACCAATTTAGTAGATTAAAGTCGTCCACGGGCTGCGCCCGTCTTTAGCGCCGTATACCGAGGTGCAATACGCAGGTGAATTCAGCTCAATCGGGAACTCATGCGAGGGCCGGCCGAGCATTTTGTCGCTCCACCGTCGATTTCACACCTCTTGCGGGTTGCATCACTGTCACCCCTTCCACCATATTGCAAACAGGCGGCGGCTCCGGGCGGCGCACATCCGACATCGCTAATTTGAAAGGCGCTCCATAGACAATGCCGCATGACACGCCCCTTATCGCCACCATCGTCGCCGGTCTGGGGCTGGCTTTCGTCTTCGGCGCTCTCGCCAATCGCTTCCGCATTCCGCCGCTGGTCGGCTATCTCGTAGCCGGCGTGCTGGTCGGGCCGAACACGCCCGGTTTCGTCGCCGATGCCGGCCTCGCCAACGAGCTCGCCGAAATCGGCGTCATCCTGCTGATGTTCGGCGTCGGCCTGCATTTCTCGCTGAAGGACCTGCTGTCCGTCCGCGCCATCGCCGTGCCCGGCGCCATCGTCCAGATCGGCTTCGCTACGGCACTCGGCGCTGGGTTGTCCTGGATGCTCGGCTGGTCGATGGGCGCCGGTCTGGTGTTCGGCCTGGCGCTGTCTGTGGCTTCCACCGTGGTGCTGCTGCGCGCACTTCAGGAACGCCGCATGATCGAGACCGAGCGCGGCCGCATCGCCGTCGGCTGGCTGATCGTCGAGGATCTGGCCATGGTGCTGGCGCTGGTGTTGCTGCCGGCGCTTGCCGGCGTGCTGGGTGGCCAGGAACAGGCGGATGTGCATTCGAGCGGCCTGCTGTCGCTGCCGGCCAGTTACGGCATCTGGGGCGTCGTCGGCATCACGCTGGCTAAGGTCGCGGCTTTCGTCGTCGTCATGCTGGTCGTCGGGCGCAGGGTCATTCCCTGGATCCTGCACTATGTCGCCCATACCGGGTCGCGCGAGCTGTTCCGGCTGGCAGTGCTGGCGATTGCGCTCGGCGTCGCTTTCGGCGCGGCAAAACTGTTCGGCGTCTCGCTGGCGCTCGGCGCCTTCTTCGCCGGCATGATCATGAGCGAATCCGAGCTCAGCCATCGCGCGGCGGAAGAATCGCTGCCTTTGCGCGATGCCTTCTCGGTGCTGTTCTTCGTCTCTGTCGGCATGCTGTTCGACCCGTTCAGCCTGTTCAGCAACGGCCTGCCGATCCTGGCGACGCTGGCCATCATCGTCATCGGCAAGTCGCTGGCGGCCTTCGTCATCGTCATCGCCTTCGGCTATCCCCTGGCCACGGCCTTGGTGATCTCCGCAAGCCTTGCCCAGATCGGCGAATTCTCCTTCATCCTGGCCGAGCTCGGCTTCGGGTTGAAACTTCTGCCCGAGCAGGGCCGCGATCTGATTCTCGCTGGCGCCATCCTGTCGATCGTGCTCAACCCGCTGATGTTCCTGGTCATCGACTGGATGAAGCCGTGGCTCGAGTCGCGTGCCGCCCGGACGGCACCGCCGGCGGACGCCAAGCCGGTCGGTCCGGCGACAGAACCGGGCCAGGTCGCCTCGGTTGCCGCAGCCTCCAAAAAGGAAGACGGACCGCCGCCGAAAACGGCACTCACCGGTCATGCCATCCTGATCGGCTACGGCCGTGTCGGCGGCCTGGTCGGCGCGGCGCTGAAGGACGCCGCCATGCCCTTCCTCGTCATCGAGGACGCCGACAAGACGCTGGTCAAGCTGAAGACGGACGGCGTCGAGACCGTCGCCGGCAATGCCGCCAATGCCGAAGTGTTCGCCGCCGCCAATCCCGAAGGCGCCAGCCGGCTGATCCTTGCCATCCCCAACGCCTTCGAGGCCGGCCAGATCGTGCTCAGGGCGCGCGCCGCCAATCCCAACATCAACGTCGTCGCCCGCGCCCATTCCGATGCCGAGGTCGAGCATCTCAAGGGCCTCGGCGCCAACACGGTGATCATGGGCGAGCGCGAGATCGCGCGCGGCATTGTCGAAGAGGTGCTTGGCCACAAGCCGGAGACTGCTTGAGCCGTCCGTAGCCTAGGCTGATCGCACGAACGCGGAACCGCCATTCTGTGCGATGCTGCTGAGATATTGTGCGGGAGGCTTGCCGAGCGCCTTTTTGAACATGGTGATGAAGGCTGTGACGGACTCATAGCCGAGATCGCCCGAAACCCGCTGAACGCTTGCACCCGAAGCCAGCTCCCTGATTGCGACGATCAGGTGCAATTGCTGCCGCCAGCGGCCGAAGCTCAAGCCAGTCTCCTTCACCACGAGACGAGCGAGACTGCTCTCGCTCAGCGCGACGCGATTGGCCCACTCCGCCAGCGTGCTGCGGTCAGCGGGATCGTCCGCCAGCGCTTCGGCGATCCGCCGCAAGCGCGGCTCGGAGGAGATCGGCAGATGCAATTGCTGGACAGGCATATCAGGCAGTTCGGCAAGCAGGACGCTTCCCAGGAAAGCGCACCTCGCATCGTCCGGCGCACAGTCCGACAGTTCGATGATGAGCTCGCGCAGCAGCGGCGAGATCGAAAGCGTGCAGCACCGGTCCGGCAGTTCGGCAGCACCGGGCTCGATGTAGACAAAGAAAATCCGCGCATTGGCCGTCGCGATGTTGCTGTGCTCCATGCGGCTTGGCACCCACACCCCGCAATGCGGTGGCACCATCCACAGGCCACTGGGAACGCGGCAGGTCACGCCGCCGCCGAGCGCGAAGACGAGTTGCCCCTTGCGATGCCAATGGGCTGATACCTCCGCTCTGGTTTCGGGGACGTCGACGCGCACGGAAATCGCCGGCGCGGAAAACTCATCCACATCGAAATTGAGCCAGGGGTAGCGAAGGGGCTGTTTCATGATTGACGACTTTTAGCGATCGATTGCTTTTATATCTAGATTATTCGTCAGCGCAAATCGATAGGCTCGGGTCGTTCTCGCCAAAATTGGCAAAGGTGTACCCATGCTCGCGCTCACCGTCTCTTCCGACAATGCAGCCAGATTGAAACTCGCCGAGGTGGACGAGCCACAACCTTGCGCGAACGAAGCGCTGATCTCGGCCCACGCAACCTCGTTGAACCGTGGCGAACTGCGCCTGCTCACCATACGTCCGAACGGCTGGATACCCGGTCAGGACATCGTTGGGGTCGTCGAACGGGCAGCAGCCGATGGCTCCGGGCCGGCCGTTGGCACCCGGGTCGTGGCCTTGGTCGACGAGGCCGGCTGGGCCGAACGTGTCGCCGTTCCGACCGAGCGTCTCGCCGTCCTGCCGGAGGAAGTCAGTTTCGTCTCCGCCTCCACGCTTCCGGTCGCAGGCACGACGGCGCTGAGGACTTTACGTCATGGCGGTGACCTCACCGGCCAGCATGTGCTGATTACCGGTGCAAGCGGTGCGGTCGGCCGTTTCCAGATCCAGATCGCCCGCGAACAAGGCGCCTCGGTGACTGCCATCGCCGCCGCCCGGCATGCCGACGATCTCCGCGGCCTTGGAGCGGAGCAGGTGGTCGAGGCGATCGAATTGGCCGAGGGACCGTTTTCGCTGATCACCGAGTCGGTCGGCGGCGAAAGCCTCGCACACGCGATCGAACGCGTCGGCCCTGGCGGGACCATCGTCATGTTCGGTTCGAGCAGTGGCGAACTGACGCCGGTTGGCTTCCGCCAATTCGTTCCGGGCCATGAGGGCGCGAGGCTTCAGACGTTCGCCTACTATACGTCCGGTTCAGGCATTGGCGCTGATATCGCCTCGCTGCTCACTCTGGTCGCGGCCGGCCGGCTGGAGACCCGCGTCGCCTTGACCTTGCCGTGGACCGATATCGCCCAGGCCCTCGACGCCCTGCGGCAGCGCAGCTTCAGCGGCAAGGCCGTTCTCACCATAGCCGGATAGGCCGGCCGTTTCGGTCGATGGCCCGCGCCCCGGCACGGACTGGAGATGGCTGTTCCGCAATACGCAAATCAAGGCGCCCAGGCGCCAGCACCAGGTCAGGAGTCTCCAATGACGGTTAGAGAAATTGTCAGAACATCGAGCGGCCAGGGGCTTCTCCTGGTCGGCATCATGCTGATCGCATCGACGCTTCGCGCGCCGATCACCGGCGTGGCGCCGATGCTCGGCATGATCCGGCAAACCAGCGGCATCAGCGCCACTGAGGCGGGAATGCTGACCACCCTTCCCTTGCTGGCGTTCGCGGCGATCTCGCCTTTCGCGGCCGGACTGGCGCGTCGATACGGCATCGAAAGGTCCTTATTCGCAGCACTGCTTGTTGTCGCGACCGGTATTGCCCTGCGCTCGACCGGCCCCCTCTGGGCGCTGTTCGCCGGCACCGGCACAGTTGGGGCAGGGATTGCTGTCGCCAACGTCCTGCTGCCAGGCTTGCTGAAACGCGATTTTCCCAACCGGGTCGCCAGCCTGACCGGCTTCTATGCCATCGTGTCCGGGCTTTCGCAGGCATTGGCATCGACAGTGATGATCCCGCTCGCTCAATTGCCGGGGTCGAACTGGCATCTCTCGCTTGCTTGCACGCTGATCTTTCCAGTCGCGGCCCTGATTGCCTGGGCGCCTCAGCTTCAAATGCCAGCCGCCCCGGAGCGAGCGGCATCCTCCACGCAGGATCGTAGACACCTCTGGCGCTCGGCCCTTGCCTGGCAGGTGACGGGCTTTCTTGGCCTGACCTCGCTGGTCTTCTATGTGATCGTCGGATGGCTGCCCTCGATCCTGGCGGAGGCAGGCTATTCCGCAGCGGCCGCAGGCTCGCTGCACGGGCTGTGTCAACTGGCAATCGCGATCCCCGGTCTGCTGCTCGGCACCGCCGTCAGGCGCATGAAGGACCAGCGCGCCATGGCCATCGGCATGGCACTGACCACCTGCCTCGCGCTGCTCGGCCTGTGGCAGCTTCCGGCCCTTGCAGCACTTTGGATCGCGCTGTTCGGCTTCGGCGCGGGTGCGGCCTTCATGCTTGGCCTCTCCTTCGTCAGCCTCAGGGCCTCAAACAGCCAGGAGGCGGCAGCGCTATCGGGAATGGCGCAATGCCTGGGCTATTCGCTGGCGGCCACTGGCCCGCCGCTGGCCGGTCTTGCCCACGATGCGACCGGGACCTGGAGCCTGGCTCTGGGCGCCTGCGCCATCGCCACCTTGCTGATGGCGGTCCTGGGAAGCCTTGCGGGACGGGCGAGAACGATCTGAGCGCTCCAGTACCTAAACGTGCTGCCCACCGTTGATGTGGATTTCCGAGCCGGTCACATAGGACGCCTGCTGCGAGCACAGGAAGAAGATAATGTCGGCGACCTCGGCCGTTTTGCCGAGCCGCCGCATTGGGATTGTCTCGACGATCTTGTCGGTGCCTGGCGACAGGATCGCGGTGTCGATCTCGCCCGGCGCGATGGCGTTGACGCGGATGCCGTGCGGGCCGAAATCATGCGCCATCTCGCGTGTCAGTGAGCCAAGTGCCGCCTTCGACGTCGCATAGGCGGTGCCGGCGAAAGGATGCACGCGGGTGCCGGCGATCGAGGTGACGTTGACGATCGAGCCCTTGGCCGCTGCTAACTCTTTGAACAACCCCCGCGCGAGCATGATCGGCGCGAAGAAATTGACCTGGAACACGTCGCGCCAGACATGCATCGGCGTGTCGATCGAATCCATGCGGCTGTTGCCGTCCTTGAGCTTGGGCGAGATGCCGGCATTGTTGACCAGCGCATGCAACTGGCCGCCATGCGCTTCCAGCCGATGACGGATTTCCGAGACGGCGATGCCGACATCTTCCTGGTCGGCGAGATCGACCTTGATGTGATCCTCGGGGCCTGCCGGCCACGGGCAATCCTCGGCAAAGGCCTGGCGCGAACAGGTGATGACGCGCCAACCCTCGCGCGAAAAGCGCTTGACCGTGGCGTGGCCAATGCCGCGGCTGGCGCCGGTCAGCACGATGGTTTTTCGGGTGTCGGTCTCGGCCATGGCTTGGTCTCCGGCGCGTGATCTAGCCGAATATGGTTACGATAGCGAGAGTCGTTCGACAGCTCGCATTGATCCTCTTTGCACGACGGGGATCTTCAGTAGCAGGTGGGGCACTCGTAGCGCAGGTTGAGGTTCGAGACGAACATAAGTACCGCCAGAACCCAAAGAACGGCGAGAAATACGATGCGGGACCTCCGGAATATGCGCCCGGATAGCCACGCCAAACCGTACGGGATAAGAAGACAGGCGATGAACGCGCCTAACATCCCGCCTATTCTCTCGGCGAGAAAGTCCGCCGGCTCAGATCTGAGATTAGGTGCCTGACGGAACAGAACGGCGCTTGCTGACATGGCCACCAGAAGCGACCATTGTTCAAAGTCCAGACGGTTGAACCTACGAACGGTTTCCATTGCTCTGTTGTCTGATACCGCTCGATCATTTGACCAATTACGGTCCGATTTTGTCAATGCCGATCAGTCGGGTAGTCGAGAGGCGAATTGCCACTCACCCGCCGCCCAGGATATCCAGGATCGAGGTCCGCTTCTTCTTGAGCGGACCGCCGACACTGCCAGGAGGGACCGGATGCCCGACCGAAGCGGTTGTGCCATTGTCCGCAGGCATGTCAAAGCCATCCGCATCGACGGTCTGGGCGGGACGCGCCGCGCGGGCTGGCGTTGGTGCCTGGGCAACAGGAGCGGCTCGCGGAACCGTCGGCGCCGGTGCCTGCTGGCCAACCGAGGCTGATGGAACCGGCGCCGGCTGGTTGTTGTCGACAGAGGGTATATCGTCGGGCACGATCGTGTCGGCTGGCGTCGATTTCCAGGTACCGGGCAGCGGCCGCACCGGCACACCTTCGTGCGCGGCGACCATGAATTCGTGCCAGGCCTGCGCCGGCAGCGCGCCGCCGGTAACCTTCTTCATCGCCGTGCCGTCATCATTGCCGAACCACACGCCGGTGGTGAGATTGGCGGTGTAGCCGACGAACCATGCATCGCGCGAATTCTGGCTGGTGCCGGTCTTGCCGGCCGAAGGCCAGGCAAAGGCGGCCTTCTTTGCCGAGCCGAACTCGACCGTGCCCATCATCATCGAGTTCATCATGCCGACGATCTCGGGTTTGACCACGCGGGGCGCGTTGCCGCCGCCGCTGTCATAGAGCACCTTGCCCTCGGTGGTGGTAATGCGACGGATAAAATGGATGTCCGGCTTGTAGCCGCCATTGGCGAACGGCACATAGGCCGAGGTCAGCTCAAGCGGCGTGACCTCCGAGGTGCCGAGCGCGATCGAGGTGTTGGCCTGCAGATCG
The DNA here is from genome assembly GCF_056402995.1 of Mesorhizobium sp. P3_A8. NCBI lineage: Bacteria > Pseudomonadati > Pseudomonadota > Alphaproteobacteria > Hyphomicrobiales > Phyllobacteriaceae > Mesorhizobium > Mesorhizobium sp. P3_A8. Next base: position 480,853 of record NZ_JBFUGI010000003.1, read on the forward strand.
GACTGGATGCCCATGCGGTGCGCTGCCTCGACGACAGCGTTCGGCCCGACCTCCATGGTCAATTGCGCGGCAACCGAGTTCAGCGACTTGGCCAGCGCCGTCGCCAACGTCACCTTGCCAAAGTACTTGCCGCCGTAATTGTCGGGTGTCCAGTTGCCGATCCTGATCGGCGCATCGTTGCGCGTGCTGTCGGGCGTACGGCCGGCTTCGAGTGCCGCCATATAGACGAACGGCTTGAATGCCGAGCCCGGCTGGCGGCGCGCTTCCGAGGCGCGATCGAACTGGCTGGTCGAATAATCATAGCCGCCGACCATGGCACGCACCGCACCGGAATCGTCGATCGACACCAGCGCGCCCTGGGTGACGTTGAGCTTCTTGCCGCTTTCATCGATCAGCCGGCGGATCGATTGTTCGGCAAGCTTCTGCAGGTTCAGGTCGACGGTGGAGTCGATGACGATGTCGCCGCGCACGTCGCCGATCAGGTCGGGCAGTTCTTCCATGATGGTGTCGGCGACATAGTTTTCCGAGCCCGTCCAGTAGGACGGCGAACGCGTTGCCGGCGCGCTGAGCGCGGTTTTCAGCTCCTTGTCGCTGATCTTGCCTTCCTCGCGCATGGCGGCGAGCACAAGCTGAGACCGTTCCTCGGCGGCCTTGGGATCGCGCGCCGGCGACAGCCGCGACGGGGCTTTCAGAAGGCCTGCCAGCAGGGCGGCCTCCGACAAAGTCACGTCTCGCGCGCTCTTGCCGAAATAGCGGCGTGAAGCCGCCTCGACGCCATAGGCGCCCGAGCCGAAATAGACCCGGTTGAGGTACATTTCGAGGATCTGGTCCTTGGTGTGCTTGTGCTCAAGCCACAGCGACAGCAGCACCTCCTGCACCTTACGCTCCAGCGTGCGGTCGGGCGTCAGGAACAGGTTTTTCGCCAATTGCTGCGTCAGCGTCGAGCCGCCTTGCGAGAAGTGTCCGCCGAGCACGTTGGTTACCATGGCGCGCGACAGCCCGATCGGGTCGACACCGAAATGCGAATAGAACCGACGGTCCTCGATGGCGATGACGGCTTCCGGAATATAGGGCGACATTTCGTGCAGGCCGACGGCTTCACCGCCGCTCATGCCCCTGTTGGCGAGAAGCTGGCCATCGGCCGAGACGATCTTGATGTTGGGGGCGCGGTCGGGGATCGACCAGGTCGTGGCCGCCGGCATCTTGGCGCCGTAGTAGATGACGACGCCCGCCACCGCGATGCCGCCCCAGATGGCGAGCACGAAGCACCAGTAGAACAGCCGGCCAAGCACGCCGAACAGGCCGCGCCGGCTTCTGCCACGCCCGCCACGCGACGATTTCGCCTTCGACGATTTGCGTTTGGCGGAGGCTTTGCGGTTGCTCGGCACGACGCGATCCTCCTCGCTCACCGAAAGACCCGGTTGGGATCGCGCCTGCGGCGGTCCCTCGAAACTCGGTTCAATGCGGTTGTCCCTGCGGTTCGCCATGCGCTGTGCTTGATATCCCCGGTGCCTATGGCGCTCCGGTTGAAGAGTAGATGCGGCGATTTAAGGGCGGGTTAAAGCAGGGTTTATGCACCCTTTTGAAATTCCTTACGATTTTCTAAATTCGTTACCGCGCATTGCCGCTGTGTGCTGGTCGGGCGGGTTAAGCAAAGCGACGCCTGCTCCCCGCTAACCGATCATCGATGCGAGGGAGAAAAAGGCCAGCGTCTGCTCTTCGCAGGTCACGGCGACGACGCTGTTCGACCGGTCGATATCGAGGCCTTTCGGGCCACCCTCCTCGGGGCTGGCCCTGCCGCGCTGAAAAGTTTCCTCGTCGAGCACGGCGACCGAACGCGCCGGCGCGCGATGCCCGTTCCAGTCACCGTCGCCGGCATAGACATGCACCATCCGGCTGCCGGCGTCGGCAACGAGGATGCGCCGATCGTCGTTGGTAAAGCGCACACCGTGCGGATAGCCGGCGTGCTGCAGAACACCCGCGGGTTCGGTGTCAGGCCCAAGCGCCGCGGACATGCGGTAAAGTTTGACGTCCTGGGTGCCGTGGCTGCTGACCGCGATCCAGCGACCCGTCATGGCTGAGCGCAATGCCGTCCGGTATATCGAGCCCACGCTCGAGCAGCCGCTGGTTGCTCGTCATGCGATAGCCGAGCCACCGGTTGACCACGTGCCTTGTGACCAGATGCGTGTAGTTGCTGCAGACCAGCAGGCTGATGCGGCCCCGCGACTCCAGCCTGACGGCAATCGAACCCGGCGAATTCAGTTTGCAAGGCCGCCTGCCCTTTATCAGGCGAATGGCTGATATCGCGCGACTCTGGCCGGCCGGTTCTTCGCGCGGCATGCTGAAGATCGCAACCAGCCCGTCGCGGTTGCCGATCGCCAGGGTGCGGTCATCGATGAAATCCAGGCCATGGATTTCGCCCATATCGTCCGATGTCAGCTCCATGAAATCGCGGATCGTGACATCGGGACCATCAGGCCCGGCCCCGATGTCGATGCGCAGGACCAGCAAGCGCTTGCGCGCATAGCCGGCGATTACCAGCAATCGGTTGTCCGGTGAAAAGCGCAAATCCTCGGTGCGTCCAATCGCCGAAAGCGCTGCCCGCACCGCCGCGCTAGCCTTGAAGCTGATCGCGGGGATCATTGGCGACCCACCTAGGGAATCAAACGACGGAAGGGATCGAGAAGTATCCAACTGCTCCCGGCCCATTGAAGACTGTTTGCCCAGCTTTGATGTTGCCGACTGAGCCTGATCGCGGGCTCTCAGGTTCCAAAGGCTGGAGGCCCACCGCCTCGCCAAGCAGCGCGCTGGCCAAGGCATTGTTCACGCCTCTTGACATGCAGCCAGCCCCAATCGACGGCAGGCTCAGTTCTGCTGGATCGAAATGCCCTTGTCGTCGATCTTGAGCTCGACGCCTTTCGGCTTGGTCTGCTCTTGGTAGACATAAATGCCGAGCGCGATGACCACGACGACGAGTGCGCCAATGAGGAGATAGAGTGTGTTCTGCTTCATGGCGCGCTCTTTCTGATGTCGAGCCTCACGCTCGTTTCAAGACTTTGACCAGTACCAAGAGGATGATGGCGCCGATCGTGGCGTTGATGATGGCAGCGAGAATGCCGCCGCCGATGGCGAAGCCGAGCCTTGGAAAAAGCCAGCCGGCGATGAAGGCACCGATAATGCCGACGATGATGTTGCCGATCAGGCCGAAACCGAAGCCGGAAACGATGAGACCGGCAAGCCAGCCGGCGATGGCACCGATGATGATGAAGACGAGCAGGCTTTCGACGCCCATGGCGATTTTCCTCCGAGCAATAGGGCGAGTACGGAGCGGAAGGCTCCGAATCGGCCCCGATATCAACGGCTTCAGGCTATGCGAAAGCAGCCTTGCTCGCCAGCGGCGCGCTCACTAGATCAATTCCAGGAAAAGTGTGAAGCGGTTTTCCGTCCGGGATTGCGTCAAAACTAATCGTCATCGTCGCTCGCGGCTGGCCGCCAACTGGTCGGCTCGACTTTTTTCTGGGTGTTGCTGTCGGTATAGACCCACCACCCGCCGTCGCGATGTTGCGCGATGGATTCGTTGACGACGCCGTCGCTGTCCTTCCACATGACAGAGACCTTGGAGCCGTCGGTCGGCGCTGTCGATATCGGCTTTCGATCGGCCATCTTATCCCCCATTGAGCCGTTGAAACTGCGCCGACAAAACGCGGCGGCTGGCATCTTGGTTCCAGTGGGCCACCGGCCAGGATCGCTCTCAGGCCATCAGCTGTGCGCAAAAATATCCTCTTCGTCCCAGCCCATCAGGTCAAGCTTGGCCCGCGTCGGCAGGAAGCGGAAGCAGGCGTCGGCTTCCTTGGTGCGGCCATCGCGTGCCAGCCGCCCGGCCAGCACATCGCGCAACCGGTGCAGATAGAGCACATCGGAGGCGGCATATTCGAGCTGCTCCGGCGACAGCGTCTCGGCCGCCCAGTCCGACGATTGCTGCGCCTTGGACAGGCCGACGCCAAGAAGCTCGAAGCAGATGTCCTTCAGTCCGTGCCGGTCGGTATAGGTCCGCGTGAGCCGCGAGGCGATCTTGGTGCAGAACACCGGTTCGGGCATCACCCCGAAGGCGTTGTAAAGCACGGCCAGGTCAAACCGACCGAAATGGAAGAGCTTCGTCACGTTGCGGTTTTTCAGCAGGCTGACAAGGTTCGGCGCCTTCTTCTGGCCAGGTGCGATCTGGATGACATCGGCGCTGCCGTCGCCAGGCGAAATCTGCACCACGCACAACCGGTCGCGATGCGGGTTCAGCCCCAGCGTCTCGGTATCGATGGCCACTGCCTCGACATTGTAATGCGTGAGGTCGGGCAGATCATGCTTGTGGAAACGGATATCGGCCATTGTCTTCTCCGGTCGCGGCGTCCACCGTCCTCGCCGCGATCCGGTGAAAAATCAACAAGAAAACTTGCTTTCCGCCGCTCAGCGCGTCAGTGCATCCAGAATACGCGCCCAGGAGCGCTGGCCCTTGTGGAAGGATGAGAGCTCGTATTTCTCGTTGGGCGAGTGGATGCGGTCGTCGTCGAGGCCGAAGCCGACCAGCAGCGATTCCATGCCGAGATAGGTCTGGAAGTCGCCGACCACGGGGATCGAGCCGCCGCTGCCGGTCGTCACCGCCGGTTTCGGCCATTCGTCGGACAGCGCGATCTTGGCCTTGGCCAGGAACGGCGAGTCGTAGGAAAGCTGGATTGCCGGCGAACCGCCATGCGGATGGAATTCGACCGAGCAGTCGGCCGGGATGCGCTCCTCGACGAATTTCTGGAATGCGTCACGGATCTTGGCGGGATCCTGCTTGTGCACGAGACGGAACGAGATTTTCGCCGAGGCTTCCGCCGCGATCACCGTCTTGAACCCCTTGCCGGTATAGCCGCCGATGATGCCGTTGAACTCGGCGGTCGGCCGCGCCCAGGTCAGTTCCAGCACCGAGCGGCCCTTTTCCCCGGACGGGATCGACAGGCCGACAGGCCCAAGGAAGGTCTCGGCCGTTTCGCCCAGCGTCTCCCAGGATTTCAGCACCTGCGTCGGCGTTTCCTCGACGCCGTCATAGAAGCCGGGGATTGTGATGTGGCCATCCTTGTCGTGGATGTCGGCCAGGACCTTGGCCAGGATGCGGATCGGGTTGGCGGCTGCCCCGCCATAGAGACCCGAATGCAGGTCGCGGTCGGCGGCCTTGACTGTGATCTCCTCGCCGACCAGCCCGCGCAGCCCGACGCAGATCGAGGGCGTGTCGCGGTCCCACATGCCGGTATCGCAGACCAGCGCGAAGTCGGCCTTGAGTTCGTCGGCATTGGCCTCGAGGAACGGTTTCAGCGACGGCGAGCCGGACTCCTCCTCGCCCTCGAACAGGATGGTGACGCGGCATGGCAGATTGCCATGCACCTGTTTCCAGGCGCGGCAAGCCTCGACAAAGGTCATCAGCTGACCCTTGTCGTCGGCCGAGCCGCGCCCTGATATCACCTTGTGGTCGAGTCCGACCTCCTTCACCGCAGGCGCGAACGGGTCGTTTTCCCACAGTTCGATCGGGTCGACCGGCTGCACATCATAGTGGCCATAGAACAGCACATGCGGCGCGCCGGCCGGCCCGTCATGATGCGCAACCACCATCGGGTGGCCTGGCGTGTCGCGCACGCTGGCATCGAAGCCGATCAGCTTGAGCTCCGCCACCAGCCATTCCGCCGCCTTGCGGCAGTCGGCGGCATAGGCCGGGTCGGTGGAGATCGACTTGATCCTGAGCAGGCCGAACAGGCGCTCGAGGCTCTGGTCGAGATTTTTGTCGAGACGGTCGAGAACGGGGGAAACTGCGGACATTTGGCAAGCCTTTCGATTCAGTGCCGGAACCGTAAAGGCAGAGCGGCGAAACGAAAAGCCCGGGACCATTGGACCACGGCACGAGCCGGCTGCCGCAAGGCAAAAAAAGACCGCCGTGGTGGAGGGGGAACCACGGCGGTCCTGTACTCGAAACGATGCGGCAGCCCGGAGAGGGGGGATAGGCTGCCGCAGTTGTCCGGGATAGGCGGGGGACGGGCCTTGCTCCGGACTCGGCGAAAACTGCCGATGACGTGTATTTGGGTCCGTGAACGTGGCGATTCAAGGGCGTCAACGTTACACTTTTGTAACGTGCTCGTGAGCAGACCCGTATAACCTCGATCTGTCAGGGTGTTGCCGGAACCGATGCCTGACGGTGTCTTTGGCATGGACCAAGCCATCGCGCCGCGCTATCCCTGCCGGCATGAAAAAAGGCGATCATCTCTTCCTTATCGACGGCTCCGGCTACATCTTCCGGGCTTATCACGCACTGCCGCCGCTGACGCGCAAATCCGACGGCCTGCCGGTCGGCGCCGTTTCCGGTTTCTGCAACATGCTGTGGAAGCTGATGCAGGATGCCCGCAACACCGATGTAGGCATTGTGCCGACGCATTTCGCGGTCATCTTCGACTATTCCTCGAAAACCTTCCGCAACGACCTCTACCCCGAATACAAGGCCAACCGTTCGGCGCCGCCCGAGGATTTGATCCCGCAATTCGGCCTGATCCGCCAGGCAACCAAGGCGTTCAACCTGCCTTGCATCGAGATCGAAGGTTATGAAGCCGACGACCTCATCGCCACTTATGCCAGGCTGGCCCGCGAAGCCGGCGGCGACACCACCATCATCTCCTCCGACAAGGATTTGATGCAGCTGGTCGGCGATACGGTCGGCATGTACGACCCGATGAAGGACCGCCAGATTGGCATCCCCGAAGTCATCGAGAAATGGGGCGTGCCGCCCGAAAAGATGGTCGACCTGCAGGCATTGACCGGCGATTCGGTCGACAACGTGCCCGGCGTGCCCGGCATCGGGCCGAAGACGGCGGCGCAGCTGCTGGAGCAGTTCGGCGACCTCGACGGGCTGCTGGCCCGCGCCGGTGAGATCAAGCAGGACAAAAGACGCGAATCGATCATCGCCAACACCGACAAGGCGCTGATCTCGCGCCAATTGGTGACGCTGAAGAACGACGTGCCGGTGACCGACGGACTGGACGATTTCGTCCTGCATGCGCCGGACGGGCCGAAGCTGATCGGCTTCCTGAAAACCATGGAATTCACCTCGCTGACCCGCCGCGTGGCGGAGGCGACCAGCACCGAGGCCGGCGACGTCCAGGCGGTCGCCGTCACCGTCGAACGCGCCGACAATGCGCATGGCCCCGATGTCGGCGCTGGAGCGTCGGCCCGGAGCGGTGCCGAGCCGAGCGAGGCCAACGGAGCGGCGACGACGGACACCGCGAAGCAGGGCGACACCCCTTCCCTGCTCTCAGCCTTGCGGCTGGAGCGCGCGGCAACCGGCAAGATCGACACCTCAGCCTACCAATGCATTCGCGATATCGCGACGCTAAAGGCCTGGGTCGCCGAGGCGCGAGAGGCTGGTGTCACCGCCTTCGACGTCAGGGCGACGTCGGGCGATCCGATGCAGGCCGAACTGATCGGCTTGGCGATAGCCACGGCGCCCGGCCGCGCCGGCTACATTCCCTTCGCCCACAAGAGCGGCAATGGTGACCTGCTCGGCGGCGGCACGCTCGAAAACCAGATTCCGCTTCGCGAGGCGCTGGCGGTGCTGAAACCGATGCTTGAGGACAAATCGGTCCTCAAGATCGCGCAAAACCTGAAATACGATCTCGTCATCATGAGCCGCTATGGCGTCGATGTCGCGCCCTTCGACGACACCATGCTGATCTCCTATGTGCTCGATGCCGGCACCCCGCATGGTCACGGCATGGACGCGCTGGCCGACAAATGGCTTGGCCACACCCCGCTCGTGCTCAAGGATCTGACCGGCTCCGGCAAGAGCGCCGTCGGTTTCGATCAGGTCGACATCGACAGGGCGACGGCTCATGCCGCCGAAGACGCCGATGTGACGATGCGTCTTTGGCAGGTGCTGAAACCCCGGCTTGCCGCCAAAGGCCTGGTCTCGGTCTATGAGCGGCTGGAGCGGCCGCTGGTGCCGGTGCTGGCGCGCATGGAGCAGCGCGGCATCTCCGTCGACCGGCAGATCCTGTCCAGGCTGTCGGGCGAACTGGCGCAAGGGGCTGCCCGGCTCGAAGAGGAAATCTACCAGCTCATCGGCGAGCGCATCAACATCGGCTCGCCCAAGCAGCTTGGCGATATATTGTTCGGCCGCATGGGCCTGCCCGGTGGCTCCAAGACCAAGACCGGGCAGTGGTCGACTTCGGCCCAGCTGCTGGAAGACCTTGCCGCCGAAGGCCATGAACTGCCGCGCAAGATCGTCGACTGGCGCCAGCTGACCAAGCTGAAGTCGACCTATACCGATGCGCTGCCCGGCTTCATCCATCCGGACACCAGGCGCGTCCACACCTCCTACGCGCTGGCCGCGACGACGACGGGCCGGCTGTCATCCTCCGATCCGAACCTGCAGAACATTCCGGTGCGCACCGCCGAAGGCCGGAAGATCAGGACCGCCTTCATCGCCGACAAGGGCAACCGGTTGGTTTCGGCCGACTACAGCCAGATCGAACTGCGCGTGCTTGCCCATGTCGCCGAAATCCCGCAATTGCGGCAGGCTTTCGCCGACGGCGCCGACATCCATGCCATCACCGCGTCGGAGATGTTCAACGTGCCCGTCGAAGGCATGCCTTCGGAGATCCGCCGCCGCGCCAAGGCGATCAATTTCGGCATCATCTACGGCATCTCCGCCTTCGGCCTCGCCAACCAGCTGTCCATCCCGCGCGAGGAGGCGAGCAACTACATCAAGAAATATTTCGAACGTTTCCCCGGCATCCGCGACTATATCGAGGAGACCAAGGCCTACGCCCGCGAGCACGGCTTCGTCGAAACCATCTTCGGCCGCCGCATCCACTATCCCGACATCCGCTCGTCCAACCCGTCGTTGCGCGCGTTCAACGAGCGGGCCTCGATCAACGCCCGCCTGCAAGGCACCGCCGCCGACATCATCCGCCGCGCCATGGTGCGCATGGAGGAGGCGCTGGACAAGGCGAAGCTCTCCGCCCGCATGCTCTTGCAGGTGCATGACGAACTGATCTTCGAAACGGTCGAGGCCGAAGTCGAAGCGACGATCCCCATCGTGCGCCATGTCATGGAAAACGCGGCGATGCCGGCGGTATCGATGTCGGTGCCACTGCATGTCGACGCCCGCGCGGCGAACAACTGGGACGAGGCACATTGAGGTGAGCGAAGTGCTGCCGTTTTCAACGGCCACATTCCTCTCTTTCGCACTGGCGTCGCTCCTGATTGAACTGACGCCGGGCCCGAACATGACCTATCTGGCACTGGTTTCTGCAAGCCACGGGCGCGGCGCTGGCTTTGCCACCGTGGCGGGTATCGCCGCGGGCCTCGCGGTCATTGGCGGCATCGCCGCTCTGGGCGTCGCCGAACTCATCCAAGCGTCATCCCTGCTCTACCAGGGTCTCCGTTGGGCAGGCATAATGTTCCTGTTGTATCTCGCCTGGGAGGGCTGGAGCGCTGGAACCGATGTGGTTTCGAACAATGGCAATCGGGGCGGGACGTACTTCCTGCGCGGATTTGTCACCAATATCCTCAACCCGAAGGCGGCGATCTTCTATGTCGCCGTGCTGCCGACCTTCGTCGAGACCGGACGACCGATACTTGCCCAGGCTGTATTGCTTACCGTGACCTATGTGGCTGTCGCGACAGCCATCCATGCAACGATCGTGGTCTTGGCGGGCTCCCTGCAGCCATTTCTCGACGATCCACGGATGGAACGGATCAGCAGACGGATTCTCTCCGCGCTGCTGGCGCTCGTTGCGCTCTGGTTCGCGTGGTCGACTGCGCGTTAGGCCGCTTCAGCCCGGCACTTCGCACACACACCCCGAAACTCGATCACTGCCTTCTTGGCAGCAAAGCCGGTCGAACTCACCCACTCGTTCAGCCGGTGGTCGACGTCGTGATCCGACATCTCGGTCACTTGCCCGCACGTGTCGCAGATGGCGAAAGCGGTCATCGAATGGCTGTGGTCGTGCGGTTCGGCGCAGGCGACGAAGGAGTTGATGCTTTCCAGCCGGTGCACGAAGCCGGATTTCACCAGCGTGTCGAGCGCGCGGTAGACTTGCAGCGGCGCGCGAAAACCGCGTTCGCGCAACTGGTCAAGCAAGGTGTAGGCGCTGAGCGGCCCGCTGGCGGCTTCGAGCTTCTCGAGCACGCACACCTGGTTTTTCGTCAGCACATCCCTTGCCGCCATGGTCTCGTTCCAACTTGTCCTGCGCCATCCCCAGGCTGTTTGCCCGTGCAAACGGCCTGATCCCATTCAGATAGCGACGAACCGCCGTCTTTGCTACTGTTCTGTTGTTGTCCTGGGTCAATCGATCACGCACAGGCATATTTGATGGCGGAGCGATATTCAAAATACTGACAAAATCCTCGACGAGGATAGTTTCGCTTGGGAAATTCGATCGGGCTTGGGGAAGCAATATGATCAAATTGACACGCCGGACGCTGCTTGTCGGCACGTCGGCGCTGATGGCGGCCGGTGCGGTATCGTTCCGGGCACGGGCGGCATCGCGCACCTACCATGCGCTGCTGGTCGCCTGCACTGAATATCCTGCCTTGCCACAGAGGAATTGGCTGATCGGGCCGAAGAACGATGCCGGCCTGGTGCACGAGTATCTGCTGAAGAATGTGCCCGACCCGGTGCGGTTCGCGCCCGAAAACGTCACGCTGCTCGCTAAGGATGTGCCGGGCGCCAAGGGTTTGCCAACCCATGCGGCGATCAAGACGGCACTCGCCGATCTCGCGGCCAAGGTTCAGCGTGACGATTTCGTCTACCTGCATCTGTCCGGCCACGGCGCCCAGCAGCCGGAGAGGGTCAAGGGTGACGAGACCGACGGGCTCGACGAGATCTTCCTGCCTGTCGACATCGAAAAATGGATCAACCGCGATGCCGGTGTACCGAACGCGCTGGTCGACAATGAAATCGGCGATGCGCTCGACGCCATCCGCAACAAAGGCGCCTTCGTCTGGGCTGTCTTCGACTGCTGCCATTCCGGCACCGCGACACGCGCCGTCGAAGTCGACGACGAGCTGGAACGCAAGGTTGAATTCGCCGACCTGGTCGGCGGCGACGAGGCGGCAAGAGCGGCGGCCATCAAGACCTATGAGGACACCGTCGCGGGCGCCTCGCGCGGCCTCGACGAGAATGGCGCGCGCAAGCCCGCCTTCAACCTGACGCCGACCGGCGGCGAGCCGATCACCAAGGGCAAGCTGGTCGCATTCTATGCCGCGCAGACTGTGGAGACGACGCCGGAAATGCCGTTGCCCAAGGGCACGACGGATGCGCCGCGCTTCGGCCTGTTCACCTTCACCATTCTGTCGAAGCTCGCTGAAAACCCTGACGTTACCTATCGCCAGCTCGGCCAGGCCGTGCTGCAGCAATATTCGGCCGACAGCCGCACCCGGCCGACGCCGCTGTTCGAGGGCGAACTCGACGCGCGCGTCTTCGGCACCGACAAGACCGACGCCGTCATGCAGTGGCCCATCGTCGTCAAGGACGGTGAGGCGACGATCGGCGCCGGCCTGCTCCATCGCCTGACGCCGGGCAGCAAGCTCGCCATCCTGCCGTCGGCGCTGTCGTCGCTGTCCGACGCGGTCGGCTATCTCGAGGTGGAGTCGGCAAAGAACCTGGAGAGCCACGTTAAGCCGGTCGAGTTCGAGAAGAAACCGGCACTCAAGCTCACCGAAATTCCCGCCAACGCCTATGCGCGGGTGGCGGAGATTGCCGTCGACTACAAACTCACTGTCGCACGGCCGGCAGCAACCAAGGGACTGGAGAAGGAAGCGGCTCTGGTCAATTCGGTTCTCGACGAACTGGCCGCGGCCAAGGAGACCGGCTTCAACATCGAGCTGGTCGACCCCGGCAAGAGCGCCGAGCTGCGCTTCGCGGTGATGCGCGAAAAAGCCATTGAAGGCGCAGGCAAGGATGCGTCCGACAAGCCGGCGCTGTGGTTCCTGCCGGCATCGGGCGACGTGACCTTGAAGGATGGCAGCAAGCCGCCGCTGATCATCATCCATTCCGATGATCGCCAGAAGCTGGTCGACGCCACGACCAGGAATTTGCGCACCATCTTCCGTGCCACCGGGCTGTCGCGGCTGGCGGCCGCCTCCGACTACAAGCCCGAGGATGTCGACGTCCAGTTCCAGGTCAAGCGCCGCGACAAGGACGGCCTTGAACCGTTGCAGGCGTCCGCGGTGCCGCGCGTCTCGCCGGGCGACGAGGTGCATGTGCTGGCCAAGAACAGCTCGGACCAGCTGGTCGACATCAACGTGCTCTATGTCGGCAGCGACTATTCGATCACCCACATCGTTGCCGAGCGCCTCGCCCCGCAGGCGACGCTCGAGGAAGGGCTGCTCGCCTTCACCGACACCAGCTTCGGCATGGAGCGGATGATCGCGGTGCTGACCGAGGCACCGCCGGAGAGCGAGAAGGAAGATTTGAGCTTCCTGGCGCAGGACGGCGTCGCCTCGATGACGCGTGGCCTCGGCCCCGCCAGCTTCTCCGACATGCTTGCCGATATCGGCGCGGCGCCGCCGACCCGCTCGGTGATGCGGCTTGCCGACAAGAGCGGCCCGAAGGGCGCGGTGATGATCTTCCCGATGGAGACGGTGCCACGCGCCTGAGCTCCGGCGCCAGGGCGGCACGGCGCTGTTGCGCCGGCTCTTGCACGATTGGCGTGATATGAGAACATTCCGGCCGAAGCCATGGTGCATGATGGCCGGACAAAAGCAGATAGGATCGATTGTGAAGAACTCTGTGTTTTCCTGGCGTGGAGCGATGGCCGGCTTGGCCGGCAGCCTGATGCTGATCGCCAACGCTTCGGCAGAGGACGCTTGCGGCCTGTGCGTCAAGCAGATCGTCACCAACTCGGAATTGGCGACGTGTTTTCTTGACCAGTACGACCAGATCGCCAAAAGCAACGGCAACGCTGTCGTGGTCGACCTCTCAAGCTGTGCCTCGCGCGGCATCGTCGAGGCATTGCCGTCGCCGACAAAGGCGCCTGCGGAACCGGACGTGCAGTTTATGGTTTCGCGCCCGCAACTGCAGTGCCTGAAGAAGCAGCTGGAGGCGCCGGGCGTCGTGCTTGATCCCTCCGCCACCATCGAACTGGACAACTGCAAATGAAGAAGCCGGGGGGCACGACAAAGCAGGCACCGATGGCCACGCCCGCCAGGGCACCGGCGGCAAAGCAGACGCTGCCGGAAACCACGGAAGGATTCCCTTGGGCAAGCAGCCATGAGATCAAGAAGGAGAGCAATCCCTTCACCGACCGTGACTGGCGCATGCTCGTCTATGCCTGGTCGGGCATGCTGGTGCGTTTCGCCATCATCTTCACCCTGGCGTTCTCGGTCTACCAGTTCCTCGCCAACCAGGAACAGAAGCGCGTCGAGCAGACCATGTCACTGGTCGAGCTCTGGGAGACCAAGGACTACCAGCAGGCGCAGCGGGCGCTGAAAGATCGGCTCGCGGCCCTCAATGCCAAATACGACAATCTGCTCAGCGCCAATCCTTCGCCGACCGAGGAGCAGGTTTTCCGCCAGCGCATCGGCATAGAGGCAATGACCGCCGCTGGCGGCGACATGCCGCTCGCCGATTTCAACGAGAATTTCGACCGCATCGTCTATTTCCTCAACCGCCTGGCCTTCTGCGTCGACGGCGACCTGTGTTCGCGCAAGGTGACCGACGCCTATTTCCGCGACTATGCCGTCTCGTTCTGGAGTTATTTTGCCGGCTATGTCGACAAGCAGCGCAAGGCCGGTTCGCCGACTTTTGCCACAGCGATTGAAGCCTATGTGCGCAACGGGCAACCGGCGGCTGAAGCCAAATAGCGATGGGAAAGGCCGGGATCCGCGTTCGCCTCATGCGCGCCTGCCGCTGGCTGACCATGGCTGCAGCTTTGGTCACGGCCTCGGTTGCCCGCGCCGAGGACGCCCCGGATTTCCATCTCGATCTCGACACCGCAGGCCATACCGCCCGGATTGCCGACCTCGCCTTCACACCCGATGGCGAGGATATCGTCTCGGCATCCGACGACAAGACCATCCGCATCTGGGACTGGCAGAGCGGCGTGACGCTGCGCACCATACGCGGCTATCTCGGCAATGGCAGCGACGGCAAGGTCTTCACGGTCGCCGTCTCGCCGGATGGCAAGACGATCGCCGCCGGCGGCTATTTCGGCGCCAGCCTCGGCGACAAGCCGCCCTATGGCGACATCAGGCTGTTCGATTTCGCCAGCGGCAAGATCAAGGCCGTGCTCAAGGCCGCCGACTACGCGACCTATGATCTCGCCTTTTCTCCCGATGGCAAGACGATCGCCGCAGGCGGTGCCGACGGCGTCGTCTATCTCTGGAAACAGGACGACAAGGCCACGTCAGGCTGGACGCTGGACAAGAAGCTCGACGCCGATTCCTGGCACATCGACAAACTGGCCTTCGCCTCTGCCGGAGCCCGGCTGGTAGCAACAACAACCGACAATGGCATCCGGCTCTGGGATGTCGCCAAGGGCGAGGAGATCGCCTTGCCGGCAGACGCCGAGCCCTTGCGGGACATCAGCGTCATGGCGTTGGCCATCTCGCAGGACGGCAGCCTGTTTGCCACCGGCAGCAAGGACGGACAGGTCCAGCTCTGGCGCGCGGCCGACGGCACGCTGTTGCGCGCCATGCCGAGGCAGGATTTCCTCATCGGCTCGCTGACCTTCGCCAAGGGATCGCGGCTGATCGCTTCCTGCGGCTATCGCTGCGCCGACAAGCATCGCTCCATCGTCTGGAACACCGACAGCGGTGAGAAGCTGCTCGACTATGCCGGCCATGACGGCACGGTCTATGCCAGCGCCGCCAATGCCGACGGCTCGCTGGTGGCGACCGCCGGCGGCACGCGCAACGCCATCCAGGTCTGGGACCCGGCGACAGGGGAACGCAAGGCCTTGCTGCAGGGGGTGGGGGAGCCAGTGACTGCCATCGGCATCGACGCGGCGAACGGCATCATCGCCTGGAGCAATGCCAACCCTTGTCCCGAGCGCGTGGCTTGCCCGGAACAGATGGGTGCGCTGGACAAGAGGCTGGATCTGCCCACCACCGAGCGGTTCTTCGAGGATCCGCAGCCGTTGACGGAGCCGGGCTCATTTGCCCGCGCCGCGCTGAGCGACGGTGAGTGGTCGCTGCACGCCACTGAAGGCGGCAAGGACGCGCTGGAAAACGCGGTGCTGGAGATCGCCAATGGCGGCAAGGTGGTGCGATCGATCGAGAACGATGCCACCAACGGCTTTGTCCATTCGGCCTTCACGCTGATCGACAACGGGCTTGGCCTGATCACCGGCGGCAATGATGGCACGTTGCTGGAATACAAGGCCGCGACCGCCAGGGTTTCCGGCGAATTCACCGGCCATACCGGCGAAATCAACGCCATGGTCGCCTCGGAGAAGGCCGGCCTGCTGGTCACCGGCAGTGCCGACCAGACGGTGAGGCTATGGAACCTGAAGACGCACGAGCTGATCGTGTCGATGTTCTTTGCCGGCTCGCAATGGATCGCCTGGATGCCGCAGGGCTACTATTATTCCTCCGACGAGGGCGACAAGCTGATCGGCTGGCAGGTCAACCAGGGCCGCGACCATGAAGGCCGCTTCATCCGCGCCGGGCAGTTGAAGAAATACCTCTGGAGTCCAGAAATGGTGCGCAGGGCGATCATCCTGCGCAGCGCGAAACAGGCGGTCAAGGAGATGCGGCCGGGCGTCGACGACGAGTTGCAGAAACTGTTGCAGCGCAAGCCGCCGGAATTCGGCATCCGCCTTGCCGACGACCAGAGCAAGGTCCGAGATGGTTATGTCGCCGTCGAGATCACAGGCGCCAAGGAAGCCGGCACCGATGTCGCCGGCTTCTCGATCCTGTCGAACAGCCGCAATGTCGGCGATATTGCCACGCGCTCCGTGGACGGCAACAAGACAACTGTCGAAGTACCGGTCGAGAATGGCGAAAACACCATCCGCATCACCGGCACCAATGAATATGGCTATCTGACGGAGCGCAGCGTGACGGCGCTGGCGAGGAAGGTCGAGAAGGCCGAGGCCAAGGGCAAGCTCTATGTCGCGGTCATCGGCGTCGACAAATATCCGTTCCTGACCGACGCCTGTTCAGGTCATGCCTGCGATTTGCGCTACCCTGTCGATGACGCCACCGAATTCCTCAAAGTGGTTGCACAGAAATCGGCGCCTTTGTTCTCGTCGATGGAGACGCTGGTTCTGGTCAACCGCGAAGCGCTCGACGAGAGCCCCGACAAAGCGCAGCAGACCTACACGGTCGCCAGCGCCGACAACATCATGGAGCCGGACTCGCACACGATCGACGACCAACTCGCCGATTTCCTCGACAAACCCGGCGAGCACGACACCACCATCATCTTCGTCGCCGGTCACGGCATCAACATCGACGAAGACTACTATTTCATCCCGACCGATGGCCGCAAACAGGATGCCGACCGCTGGAAGCGTTCGTCGCTTGTCGACTGGGGTGATATCCAGAAATCGGTCGAGCGGGCCAAGGGCATGCGCTTCATGCTGCTCGACACCTGCCATGCCGCCAACGCCTTCAACCCGCGCCTGGAAAAGGACGCGCAGGACGCGCGCATCGTCGTGTTCTCCGCCACCGCTGCCAACAACACCGCCGCCGAACTGCCGGAACTTGGCCACGGCGTCTTCACCTATTCGATCCTCGAAGGCCTGCGCGGCAAGGCAAGAACCTCGGATGGCGGCGTCACGCTGTTCGGGCTTGCCGATTTCATTTCGCGTGAAGTGGTGCGGCTGACATCGTCGAAGCAGAAACCGTTCTATTATGTCGGCGGCGTGGAGAACATCGTGTTGGCCGAGCCGTGAGGGGGCGAGGTCGGCGCCAAGGCACCCCCCTCTGTCCTACCGGACATCTCCCCCGCAAGGGGGGAGATCGGCAGCTTCAGCTGATACGCCTACTTTTCAACGTTAGAAACTGGCGAAAGCCGTGGCGACATCTGATCTCCCCCCTTGCGGGGGAGATGTCCGGCAGGACAGAGGGGGGTGCCTGGGCGCGGACCATCCTAATGATTTCTATAATCACGCTTGTCATCTTTCTTCCCCTCCCCACCTTCGCCGCCCCTGTCGTCTGCCCACCCGGCGCCGAGAACTTCCCGCCCTTCTACGACGACGCCACGCTGTTCAAGAATGCCATCGCCAGCGTCGCCGATGTCCAGCCTTCCAACCAGCGGCTGACCGGCATCACCGTGCCGCATCATCTCCTGGCCGCCGACCTCGTGGCGCTCGGCTTCCGCGCGGCGTCCGGCTTCCGTTACAAGCGCATCGTCATCCTGTCGCCGGACCATTTCCACAAGACGCACAAGCTCTATGCGACCACGGTGCGCGGCTTCGACACAGTGCTTGGCCCGGTTGCAGCCGACACCGATGCCGTGCGCCTGCTGGAGGCACACAGCGACATGGTTGAAGAATCCTGCCTGTTCGACAAGGAGCATGGCGTGCGTGCCATGTTGCCGTTCCTGCACCACTATTTCCCCGAGGCGAAAATCGTGCCGGTGGCGATGTCGGTCAAGGCTAAGCGCGGCGACTGGGACAGGCTGGCCGAGGCGCTCAAACCGATCGTCGACCAGGACACGCTGATCGTCGAATCCACCGACTTCTCGCACTACCTGCCGCAGCATGACTCCATACGTTTCGACCAGCAGTCGCTGAACATGCTGGCCGCTGGATCGCTCGACGGCATAGCGGCCCTGCGCCAGCCCGATCACGCTGATTCCGTCGGCGCGCTCTACATCCAGACCAGGCTGCAGCGCGAACTGTTTGGCGCCCAGCCATTGGTCGTCGCCAACGAGAATTCGCAGGAACACACGACCGACTATGTCGAGCGGACCACCAGCTATGTCGTGGCGCTGTTCGGCGCCTTCGGCCCAGGCTTCAACAACCCCGCGCGTCCCAAGGACAGGATCTACTATCTCGCCGGCGACGTGAATTTCGGCCGCGCCATGAAGAAAATCCTGGTCCGCGACGGCGTTGCCGACAAGATCGTCGACAGCATCCTGGCGCTGACCGGATCGCGGCCGCTGATCGTCAATCTCGAAGGCGTCATCCTGCCCAATGTGCCGGAAGCGATCGACGACATGACGCTGGCCATGCCGGAAGACCTCGCTGCCAACATGCTGAAGCGGCTGCACGTCGCCGGCGTCAGCCTCGCCAACAATCATGCCTATGATCTCGGCCCGTCCGGCTATGCCGAGACGCTGCGCGCGCTGGACGAGGCAGGCATCGCGCATTTCGGCCAGGGCGAGACGCTGGCGCTTGCCGATCTCGACCTTGTCGGCCTGACCGACATCGACACCAACGGTTCGAAGAACACCGACCTGTTGACCCCTGCTCTGCTCGACCGGCTGCTACATGAAAACGCGCAACGGCCGGTCGTCGCCTTCGTCCATTGGGGCCGCGAGTACAAGACCGAACCGTCGCCGCGCGAAGAGATGCTTGCCGACGAGATGCGGCTGCGCGGTGTCTCGGCCATTGTCGGCGGCCATCCGCATGTGTCGAGCGAGGGCATCGTCCCGCTTGCCGGCGGCGATGTGGCGGAAGTCTATTCGCTCGGCAATTTCCTCTTCGACCAGAGCGCGCAACGCTCATCCGGATCGATGCTGGAACTGCGCGTCTTCGCCCAGGGCACGATCTTCACCAGGCTCATCCCGCTGCCCAACTATTTCGAAATGGGTCGTAAATAGCTACCCACAGCCGGCCATGCTGCGCGGCAGATAACAGGCCGCCGGCTCGGTCTTGGTCTCGAACAGCGACGGCTTCGGCCGGAAATAGAAGAAGGTCACCGGCTTGCTCTCGCGCACGCTGCCGTCGGCAAAATGGGCGGCGATGCTGAAACTGTGGATCGACGACATCGCCGACCACATTTTCAGCCGTGCCGTATAGGCGCTGACGTTCTTGTTGCCGCGCACCGGCATGGGAATAGTGTAGTCGTGCTTGCCGATCGGGAATTCGATGTTCTGGTAGCGCATCGCTTCCGGGCTGCCGCCACCGCCATCGCCGCATTCGGCCATCGATTCGGGAACCTCGAAGACCGCCATGGTCATCTGGGTGCGGAAGGGCTCGCTCTGCTGGTAGACATTGCCCTGATCGTCGGCCCAGGAATAATCGAACTTGCCGATCGCATTCAGCGTCATCGCCTGGTTGAAATTGCCGAGATAGTCGCCGACCTCGCCGAACTTGATCTTGTTGGTGAGCTGGCTGCGGCAGACATTGAGACTGTCGACCGACGGACAGGGAAAACGCCCCGTTTCCAGGCTCGCCGTATCGACGCCGGCCTCGTCGAGCACGCTCTTGATCGACACATCGACGCCCTCGCCGAAACCGCCTATGTCCTTGGTGAACATGCGGCTTGGCTGGCCGGTCGGGTTGCCTTCCTCGTCCACCGTGGTGAACTGGATCGACATCTTCATATCCTTGGCGTCGCCCCAGCCATTGTTGATGATCGTGAAATCCGGCCGAAAGCCGATGCAGCCGAAATGCTCGGAGATCGACAGCATCGGCTTGCGGTAGGCGTCGCTGGCAGCTACCTTCATTTCGAGGCTGTTGAGCTTGACCCTGGACTCGTCCGTCGTCTTCAGGTCGACCTCGGCAAAGGCCGGCGTGTCCTCCCAGTCCTTGCCTTCATAGACATTGCCGGTGGTGACTTTTCCGGTGCCGTTCCAAGCGTCGTTGTAGGACTCATCCTGGGGATAGATCGCGATGTCCTCATCACGCACCAGATGCTGGTACTGCATGTCGGACTGCTGGGTCATGCGTTGATCGACCACGACGCCGATCTCGACCTTGTCGGCATCGCCGCCGCCGGCCTGCGCCTTGAGCAGGCCGCCGACCCTGGCATCGGCCAGAACGTCCGGGCGTGAGCCGCCGACCTCCTTGCCCATCACCCATTGCGATTCATAGACCGTACCGCCGGCGAGTTGGGTCTGACCCTTGCCATTTTTCAGGCCATCGACAAAGGAGCCGGCAAAGATCTCGCCTGTCTTCGACAGCAGCCGACCCTCGCCATTCGGGATGCCGTCGACAAATTGCCCTTCATAGCGATTGCCGTCGGCATCGACATGGATGCCTTTCCCGTTGAGTGCTCCGCCAAGCCAATACCCATCAAAGAACTCGCCCGAGCGCAGCTCAAGCCGGCCTTGCCCGTTGGGCCGGCCGTTCCTGACATCGCCGAAATAGCTGGAGTAGACGGTCTTCGGATCATAGCTCGCCGAGCCGCGCACCCGCCACACCAGCCTGCCCTTGCCGTTGATGGTACCGTCCTCGGCGATGGTCTTATCCGGCGACTGGCCTGCCGCCGGCTCCCAGACGAAGTCGAGGTTCTTTTCCGGATGGAAGTCCCAGACACGCACGGTCCGGCGCAGCACCGAGCGCGTGTCGGCCTGATAGAGGATCTGCACGCGCTCCGCCCAGGCGCCACCGACAGGGGCGGGATCGGCGAAAGCCGGTGAAAGCATCAGCGTGGCCAGCATCGATGCGGCCGCCATCCCGAACACTGCCCTTGCCCGCGCCATCCCCAAAACCCCTTTGGATGCCAACCCCTTGGCAAGCCAAGCGTAGTCGCGGTGCCTGCCTCGTGCAAGCGCAAGGATCGGCACGAAAAAGGCGGCGGGATTGACCCGCCGCCCTTGCGTTCTCTGCGAACCCAGCCCGGATTATTTGTACAGGCTGTTGATCCACTGGATGTTGGCCGCGTTCAGGCGCACGGCGGTGTTCGCGTCGGGGCTTTCCGCCACGTTCACGCCGGTGATGATGCGCTGCTTGGAGTTGTTGTCGTAGGCATAGACCGAGCTGCCGCTCGACCCCGGGAACGTATCGCAGTCATACTGGAAATATTCCGGGGCGATGTTCTCGGCTTTCACTTCGCAACTCGCTTTCCACATCGTGCCCATCGGCTTGTCGCCGGGATAGCCGACAAGGTTGGCGGTGAAGTCGCCGAGATCGTCATAGTTGGCGTAGCCCAGCCAGCCGAGGTTGGTGCCGACATCCTGCTTCAGCGTGACGATGCCGAGATCCCACGGGATGACCGAACCATAGTAGCCCTGGTAGTTGTCGATGAAGCCCTGCAGCACATAGGCGCTTTCATAAGTGAAGGCGCCGAACGGTGCGTCATCGGCGGTGCTGCCATTGAGGCCCGGCACGAACAGATAGTCGGACAACCAGTCCTTGTCCTCATGGCTGTAGAGGCAGTGCGCTGCGGTGAGCACGGTGCGCGGGCCGATCAAGGTTGCCGAGCAGCTGCCGAAGCCGGTCTTCGACTTGGCTTCGAGATAGCCGATTGCCGAGAACGGATAGGTCTTGGTGTTCTTGACCTGCTCGCGATCGTCGGTGCCGAAAACCTGGCGGCCGGCTTCGCCTTCGCCGAGCCCGGGATCCTCGGTCTTGCGCGGGCCACCTTCTGTTCCATTGGCCGGCGCATTCAGTTCCTTGATGATGAGCTCGCGCAGCGCTTCGCTCGGCTCGATCTTGATCACCTTGCCATCGGCGGAACGTCCAACGATGCCATAGGATTTCACAGCCGTTTTCTCGTCGGTGAGCGGCGCGGCGCGGCTGTCTTCGTCAGTAAGCTTCGGTGTCGTGATCGGTTTTGCCCGACCGGCCTTGAAGTCGCCTGAAGATACGTCCCGCATGCTTTCGCCATTACCGGCACTGGCGGAACCAGGGTCGGCGGCGAAAACCGGGACCGTCCACATTGCGGTGGAAAGCAATGCGGAGGCAATCATAACGTTTGTCAGTTTTGGCATGGTGAGACTCTCCCAAAAGTCAGCAAGGACTGGATCAAAATACAGAAATATTGTCGAGATCGTGGTGGTACCGAAAAAATGGTTAAGGCAATCGGCGCACGCACCGGTTCGTTGTTTGCCACGGTCAATCTAAGCCCCCGCTAAAAGACCCTATCGCGACATACTGCCTAAAATAATCCTAGATTGGCAATGACAAATCGCTTCCACGTAGCCCGTGGGGGGCTATAGGATTTTGTGCGGGTTCTACTCGCGGGCACGGTTAGCAAAAGTGGGCTTCGGTTTTGTGACCGATCGCGCGCCGTTTCGATACGGCACGCGTGCGGATCGCCGGATCGGCAGCACCTCCTTGCACAATGCCCGGCGTCGATCTGCGCGGGAGAATTGTCTCAGGAGGGTTCAGGTGCACATCACAAATCGGTTCGGACCAATCGCTGCCGCATCGCTGCTTGGCATTGCCGCTGCCTTTGTATCAATCAACACCGGCCGGGCGGATGAAAGCACCGCAAGGCCCGAAGCGGCGGTCTCGCCGATGCAGCGTGTGAACGACGCCAGGGCCAAGGCGGCGGCGGAAAACCCCGACGGCGCCGACCGGGTCTATGGCGGCAACCAGGCCGAAAAGGGCGCCTATCCTTTCCAGGTCGCGCTGCTCACCACCGCCAGGCTGGACGAGAATCCCGCCTCGCAGGCCAATGCACAATTCTGCGGCGGCAGCCTGATCGCGCCGCAATGGGTGCTGACGGCGGCGCACTGCCTCAACGACAAGGGCAAGCCGATCTCGCCGGACTCTGTCACCGTGCTGACCGGCGCTACCGACCTCAGCGAGGGCAAGCGCCACAAAGTGGTGCAGGTCATCGTCAACGAGGGTTACAGCGAGCAGACACTCGACAACGACCTCGGCCTGCTCCGGCTTGCGGATACGGCCGATGCGCCGACCATCAAGCTTACCCATGAGGCGACCCCCGAAACCGGCAAGACCACCGTCACCGGCTGGGGCAAGATGCAGGACGGGACGTTCCCGACCACGCTGATGGTGGCCGACCTCGATCTGCAGCCGAACAAGGCCTGCAACAGCGGCATCAAGGCCATCTATGCGCATGATTTGAAGGCGGCGCTTGGCGACCTGTCGCATCGCATGCGCTATTCGGAAAAGGGCATCGATGCCGCCGCCAACGCCATCGCCGCCGACATGACCGACCCGCTGACCAGCAACATGATCTGCGCCGGCACCACCAGCGGCGTACGTGATGCCTGCAATGGCGACAGCGGCGGCCCGCTGTTCATCACCGGCGCCGACGGCCCGGTCCAGGTCGGCGTCGTCAGTTGGGGCGAAGGCCCGGCCGATGGCAGCGCGGCCTGCGGCCACAAGGACGCCTATGGCATCTACACGCGGCTGGCCAACTATGGCGGCTGGATCGAGGCGAAGATGAAGACTGCTGCCCCCGCGCCGGAAAAGCCGAAGGCAGGTCTGGGCACCGCCCAGAAGCCGAAGACGCCCTGAAAGGCGGCATTTGCTTTCATATGTGAAAACGGCGGGAGATGTCCCGCCGTTTCTGTTTGCCGGCTTGCCAAATGGAGCTATTCCCTCGGCAACCCTATTTCCTCGGCGGGCCTTTGCGCTCGGCGGAGGCCGCCCACAGATTGATGTCGGATTCACGCGCGTAGCTATCGATCTCGGCCAATTCGGCATCGCTGAAGTCAAGCACCTTCAGTGCGCCAACACAGTCCTCGACCTGCTCGGGCCGGCTGGCGCCGATCAGCGCCGACGTCACCTTGCCCCTGCGCAGTACCCAGGCCAGCGCCATCTGCGCCAGCGTCTGGCCACGCTTGCCGGCGATGGCGTTGAGCGCCTTGATGTTGGCGATGGTGCGGTCGTTGATGAAGGCCGACTTGAGCGACTTGCCCTGCGAGGCGCGGCTGCCGTCGGGGATGCCGCCGAGATATTTGTCGGTCAGCATGCCTTGCGCCAGCGGCGAGAACACGATCGAGCCGACGGCGAGTCCTTCCAGCGTATCGAGCAGGCCGTCTTCCTCGACCCACCGGTTCAGCATCGAATAGCTCGGCTGGTGGATGACGCAGGGCGTGCCGAGCTGCTTCAAAATATCGGCGGCCTCGCGGGTGCGCTGCGAATTGTAGGACGAGATGCCGGCATAGAGCGCCTTGCCCGAGCGCACCGCATGGTCGAGCGCGCCCATGGTTTCTTCCAGCGGCGTGTCGGGATCGAAGCGGTGCGAGTAGAAGATGTCGACATAGTCGAGCCCCATCCGCTTCAGGCTCTGGTCGAGGCTGGCCAGCATGTATTTGCGCCCGCCCCATTCGCCATAGGGGCCAGCCCACATTTCATAACCGGCCTTGGTCGAGATGATCAGTTCGTCGCGATATCCGGCGAAGTCGGTGCGCAGGATTTCGCCGAAAGCGGTCTCGGCCGAGCCGGGCGGCGGCCCGTAATTGTTGGCGAGGTCGAAATGGGTGATGCCGAGATCGAAGGCCTTGCGGGCGATCGCCTGCTTGGTCTTGTGCGGCGTGTCATTGCCGAAATTGTGCCACAGGCCGAGCGAGATCGCCGGCAGCTTGAGACCGGAGCGTCCGCAACGGTTGTAGATCATTTTTTCGTAGCGGTTTTCTGCGGCGATGTAGGGCATGGGAAATCCTCAGGATCAGGCGGCGCGGGGATCGCCGGAAGGAACAATTGAATCGATGCTCGCCCTCTCCTTACCCCCTCCCCGGCGAAACGGGGAGAGGGAGATTTGAAAAATTATCGATAATCCCTGCGGCCTATTTTTTCTTGGCCAGCAGTTCCTTGGCTGCCTTGATGCCAAGGGCGGCCGGCCGTTCGCAAGTGGTCTGCATGGCAACGAACTTGCCTGTCTCGCCGGAGCGCAGAAGGCCGGTCATGACATCGACGGCATGCAGCGCCAGTTCCATCGAACAGCGGTGCGGCCGCCCCTCGACGATCGCCAGCGCCATGTCGGCGAGACCTGACGTGCGATAGTTCGCCATCATGCCCTGGCCGTGCATCTCATTCGGCACGCCAAGCGGGTGCTTCCATTTCGGCAGCTTCTTGACCGGCTTGCCCTCTTCGGTGAAGCGCACGTCGCCGCCGAAGAAGTTCGGATCCGGCACGAACACCGTGCCTGCCTCGCCATAGAGCTCCATCGGCGCGTGGCCGTGAGCCCAGACATCCCAGCTGGTGTTCAGCGTCACCACCGCACCGTTCTCGAACTCCAGCAGGCCGTGGATGGTGGTTGGCGTGTTGACCGGAATTTTTTCGCCCGCGCGCGGCTTTGAACTGATGGTCCGTTCCTTGGCCGGGGTCGTCGCGAAGGCCGCCACCTGCTTCACCGGCCCGATCAGCTGGATCAGATTGGTGATGTAGTAAGGCCCGATATCGAGCACCGGTCCGGCGCCCGGCTGGAAGAAGAAATCCGGATTGGGGTGCCAATGCTCCATACCGTGTCCCATGACATGGCAGGTGCCGCTGGTGATCTTGCCGAGCTTGCCCTCGTCGATCAGCTCGCGCACCAGTTGGTGCGCACCGCCGAGGAAGGTGTCGGGCGCCGAACCGATGCGCAGCCCCTTCTTCTCAGCCCGCGCCTTAAGGTCCTGGCCCTCCTTGAGCGAAAGCACGAACGGCTTTTCCGAATAGACGTGCTTGCCGGCGTCGAGCACGCGTTTCGACACCTCGTAATGCACCGCCGGTATCGTCAGATTGACGATGATGTCAATGTCGTCGGCCTTGAGCAGATCCTCGACGGTTTCGGCGCGCAGCTTGAACTCCTTCGCCCGCGCCCTGGCCGCGTCCATGTTGATGTCGGCGCAGGCACGCATCTCGATGCCGCGAAACAGCGGCGCCAGCGAAAAATATGCTTTCGAGATGTTGCCGCAGCCGATGACGCCAATACCCAATTTCTTTGCCATGATGATTGTTCCTAGTAAGCCTTGACGGATGCGATCGAGCGGCGGGCGAAGCGCTCGATGTCGTTGGGGTTGTCCTGTTCCATGACAAAGTACTTTGCCGCGCTCTTGGCCCGCAACAGTTTGATCAGGCCGGCCCAGTCGATCGTGCCGTGGCCGACATCCGACCAGCCATCTTCATCCAGTCCTTCGCCCGGCTTTGCAATGTCCTTCACATGTACGGCGACGATGCGCTTGCCGTGCTTTTCGATCCAGGGCAGCGGATCGGCGCCACCGCGCACCACCCAGGCGAGGTCCATCTCCCAGCCAACACCGGGGGCGGAAGACAGGATGTGATCCTGCGGCACCGAGCCGTCGGCGAGTGCCTTGAACTCGAAATCATGGTTGTGCCAGGCAAAGCCGTAGCCGGCCTTCGAGGCCACCTCGCCGACCTTGGCCAGACGCTCGCCAAAGCCGCGCCAGCCGGCCGCGTCGGACGGCCTTTGCTCTGCCAGGAGATAGGGGCAAATCAGGAGCTTGATGTCGAGCCCCTCGGCTGTTCTGCGCACGCCGTCGAAATCCTTCTCCAGCGCGTCGATGGAAAAATGCCCGGTCGGCATGGAAAGGCCGTTCTTGTCGAGTTCGGCGCGGAAGGCCTTGGGGTCGTCATAGACGCCGCCGAAGCCTTCGACTTGCGTGTAGCCAAGCTTGCCGAGTGTCTCCAGCACGCCGGTCCAGGGCAGGAAATTGCGGGCGCTGTAAAGTTGGAATGACCAGTTCATCGTCTTTGTCCGTTCTGCTTGGGATGGTGGGGCTTGGGGGATGGTTCTTGGGAGAGATTAGAGGCGGCTGCCGGTTTGGGCATCGAAGAGCGAGGCCCGCATCGGGTCGAAGCCGATGCTTACCGCGTCGGCATTTTTCGGCGTTCGCTCCGATGTCACCCGGACGGTGAAATTCTGCTTGCCGAGCTTCAGCCAGACTAGCGTATCGGAGCCCATCGGTTCGACGACTTCGACATTTGCGTCAGCCGTAAACGGCCAGCCGGCGCCGCTGTTGAAGGCGACGTGCTCGGGGCGCATGCCGAATACGGCTGGCCCCGGCACGGGCTCCTTCTCGAAGGCGTAAGTCGCGAGCGGAATGCGCACATCCTCGACAACAAAATGCCAGTCGCCCTTGTCTTTCTCCAGCTTGCCGTCGAGGAAATTCATCGCCGGCGAGCCAAGGAAACCAGCGACGAAACGGTTGACCGGGCGGTTGTAGATGGTTTGCGGCGCGTCGAGCTGCTGGATGACGCCGCCCTTCATCACCGCGATGCGGTCGGCAAGCGTCATGGCCTCGATCTGGTCGTGGGTGACGTAGATCATGGTGTTCTGCAATTTGCGGTGCAAGAGCTTGATCTCGACACGCAGTTCCGAGCGCAATTTGGCGTCGAGGTTAGACAGCGGCTCATCGAACAGGAAAACGTCGACATCGCGCACCAGGGCCCGCCCGATCGCCACGCGCTGGCGCTGGCCGCCGGACAGTGCCGAGGGCTTGCGTTGCAACAGCGGCTCGATCTGCAGGATCTCCGAAGCGCGCGCGATGCGTTTGGCGATTTCTTCCTTGGGCAACCCGGCGACACGCAGGCCGAAGGACAGATTCTTTTCCACCGTCATCTGCGGATAGAGCGCGTAGGACTGAAACACCATGCCGATGCCGCGGTCCTTCGGCTCTTCCCAGGTGACGTTCTTGCCCTTGATGAAGATGCGGCCTTCGGAAATATCGAGCAGGCCGGCGACGCAGTTGAGCAAGGTCGACTTGCCGCAACCGGAAGGCCCCAAAAGCACGATGAATTCGCCCTCGGCGACATCGAGATTGAGCGTCTTCAACACCGACACCGCACCGAAATTCAGCGACAGATCCTGGATCGATACGCTGGTACCGTTTTGCGCCATACCCATCAGCCTTTCACCGCGCCGGCGGCGATGCCGCGCACGAACCATCTTCCCGAGATGAAGTAGATGATCAGAGGTACCGCCGCCGTCAGAATGGTGGCTGCCATGTTGACATTGTACTCCCTGACGCCGGTCGTGGTGTTGACGATGTTGTTGAGCTGCACTGTCATCGGCCAGTTGGACCGGCCGGCAAACACGATGCCGAACAGAAAATCGTTCCAGATGCCGGTGACTTGCAGGATGACGGCGACGACGGTGATCGGCACCGACATCGCCAGCATGATGGAGAAGAAGATGCGCCAGAAACCCGCACCGTCGACCCGCGCTGCCTTGAACAGCTCGACCGGCAGCGCCGCATAGAAATTGCGAAACAGCAGCGTCAGGATCGGCATGCCGAAGATCGTGTGAATGATGATGATGCCGGGAAGGGTGGCAAACAGCCCGACCGAGCTCAGGCCGATGATCAGCGGATAGATCACGACCTGATAAGGCACGAAGGCACCGAAGACGAGCAAGCCGAACAGCAGATTGGCGCCCTTGTATGGCCAGAAGGTCAGTGCATAACCGTTGATCGAGGCGCAGATGATCGAGATGATCACGCTCGGCACGGTGATCTTCACCGAATTGTAAAAGCCGGGGCTGAGCCCATTGCAGTCGCGACCGGTGCAGGCATGCAGCCATGCGTCGGCCCAGGGTTGAAAGGTCGGCTCGAGCGGCAGGCTGAAAAGATGTCCGAGCCTGATCTCGGGCATCCCCTTCAGCGACGTGACGATCATGATGTAGACCGGGATGAGGAAGAAGAGCGCCGCGACGACCAGGAACGCATAAAGGCCTATGCGGCCGGCCGATGTCCGCCGTGGTTTCGGCCCGAAGGGCGCGACGCCGGCCTGGACGGGCTGCTCTTGAGTGGTGATCACGCCGGCGGTCATACGGCTGCTTCCCGCTGGCGATTGCGCCGCCACAAGACAAGTCCGCCGAAAGCCAACACGACCAGCACCGGCAGCAGCATCATCGTTGCCGCCGCCATGCCCTGGCCGACGTTCTGGCGAACAGTGATGAGCTGGATGACGTAGACCGCCGGCATTGACGTGGCGATGCCCGGGCCGCCGCCGGTCATGGCGATGACCAGATCATAGACCCGCACCACGCCGACACATTGGAGAACAAAAGCAGTGGCGAAGGCGCCCTTCATCATCGGCGCCACGATGGAAACATGCGTGCGCCATGTCGGGATACCGTCGACCTTCGCCGCCTTCCAGATCTCCTCGTCAACGCCGCGCAGGCCGGCAAGCAGGATCGCCATCGTCACGCCAGAGCCCTGCCAGATGCCCGCCACGACCAGCGCGTAGATCGCGGTATTGGCGTCAACCAGGGGAGCGAAGCTGAAGCTCGACCAGCCCAGATTGCGCATTGCCTCCTGCAGGCCGAGATTGGGATCAAGCACCCACTGCCAGACGAGGCCGGTAACGATCAGCGACATGGCGAAAGGATAGAGGAAGATCGAGCGGAACAGATCCTCCTGGCGGATGCGCTGGTCCATGAAAACGGCGAGCAGATAGCCGAACACCATGTTGCAGGTGATGGACATCAGGCCGAAGAACCAGATGTTGTTGACCGAGACGAGCCAGCGGCTATCGGCCCAAAGCCGCCTGTACTGCGCCAGGCCTACGAAATCGTAATTGGGGAAGAGCTTGGAACTGGTGAACGACCAGAGCACCGAGAAGCCGATGCCGATCACGAAGACGCCGACAGCAACGAGAATCATCGGTATCGTGCCGATGACGGCAGGCAGGTGAAATCTGCGCCTCCATCTCCTCTGCATCGTCCGTTTTTCTCCACTTCCATCGACACGTCGGGACCGTCTGCCGACGCGAAAGTCGGCCTCCGCCAGATTCCCAACCGCCGCAGCTTCCGATCCTGCGATTGTCAGCCCGCCGACAAAGGCTTTCTGCTTGGCGAGCGAGGTGGGACCGAGGCGCCGCTGCATTAGCGGCGCCTCGAATGCTGATCGGCTCCTAGTCGGAACTTCCGATGATGGTGGCGAACTTCGCGGTGGCGTCGTCAGCCGTCATGGAGTCGTCGGCGAAGAATTGCGCGACGAGTTCATTGAGCTGCTGATTGGTGTTCTCGGTGATGAACCGGTTCGTCGCGGTGACGATGTTGGCCGGATCCTCCACTGCCTTCAGCGACTTCTGCATGCACGGGTCGGCCGTCGACATGTCGACATCGCCACGCACGGGCATCGAACCCTTGGCGTTGTTGAAGGCGACCTGAACCTCAGGGCTGATGAGCAATGCGGCAAGGCGCTTCTGCGCTGCCTCGACATCCGGATTGTTCTGCTTGAAGAAGACGATGATGTCGCCGTCGGTGCTGACCACCGGCTTGGCCTCGTTCAGGCCTATCATGCAGCCGAAATCCTTGACGCCGGTCATGCCGGCGGCCGCGAATTCGCCGCGCGCCCAGTCACCCATCACCTGAAGCCCGGCCTTGCCGGTGATCACCAGATTGGTGGTGTCGTTCCAGTTGCGGTTGGCGTAGCCATTGTCGGTGAACTGTTTCAGGGTCCTCAACTGCGTGAAGACGCCTTTCATCTCGGGGCCGCCGGCAATTTCGGCGCTCTTCTTGGTGTACATCTCGTCACGCTTGGCGACGCCGAGAGCCTCGGTGACCATGTCCTGGAAGAGCAACTGGATCTGCCAGCCGTTTCCGTCGCCGCCGATGGCGAAGGGAATGAAGCCTGCCTCCTTGATCTTCGGCGCGGCCGCGATGAAATCGGCCAGGCTCTTCGGCTCCGGCACGCCGGCTTTCTCGAACACCGGCTTGGAATACCAGGCCCAGTAGTTCGAATGGATGTTGACCGGAACGCACCACCAGTGACCGTCGACGAGGCAGGCGCTGCCGATCGCCTTCGGGCGAATGACCTGATCCCACTTGCCGGCGGTCGCGATATCGGTGAGGTCGAGCAGCTTGCCGCCCGAAATCAGCTCCTCGTACTGCCGCCCGGGATTGAACTGTGCCGCACCGGGCGGATCGCCG
Source organism: Mesorhizobium sp. P3_A8 (assembly GCF_056402995.1). NCBI lineage: Bacteria > Pseudomonadati > Pseudomonadota > Alphaproteobacteria > Hyphomicrobiales > Phyllobacteriaceae > Mesorhizobium > Mesorhizobium sp. P3_A8. The sequence continues at coordinate 511,561 of NZ_JBFUGI010000003.1, forward strand.
CCGAGCACCCGCTGCATGACGGTCGAACGGGCGGTTTCGCCCAGGGCAATGGCGCTGTCCACCCACTTGTCGCCATGGCCGTCATTGTCGAAGGCCTTTGCGAACTGCGACACCGCAGCCGACTCGCCCTTCGATGTCCACCAATGGATGACTTCCAGGTCCGTAGCCCTGGCCGGGGCGGCAAACTGCAGCGCGGCCGATGCTGCCAGCGCAGCGGTCAAAATCCCGTATCGCATTTCGGTTCCTCCCAGAATCTGAAACGTTACAGATTTTGGATAAGGCAATTGTAGGGATGACGCAACCCTGGGCAGGCGGCCTGTCCGATATTTTTTCGAGCCGCGAATAAAATAGGACATCGATCATCCCGTTGTGCGCCGCAATATGAGCAATCGCAGCGCAAAACAAACAGTTCGGCCACGGAAGCCGGCAAAATTAGTGCGGCAAGGACGCTTCGCCTTGTATTCTCAAGAGAAATCACGACCACGTGTTCGCCTGCCCATTCGCCATCTGGCAATCGAGATTGGCAACCTGTAACGTTTCAGTATATTGCCGCCTTCGCCGGGCTTGAAATTGTGCGACGCCGCAAATCGCGGCGATTGCCGACCCGCCCTGCGACTGCTATGCGCCTGACGGGCGGGACGAATGGACAGACGGCGTACGGAAAAGAACGACGAGAATTCGGCCAAGGAGCGGCCGACGCTGAAGACGCTTGCCTTCATGACCGGGCTTGGCGTCACCACCGTATCGCGCGCCCTGAAGGACGCGCCGGAGATTGGCGCGGAGACCAGGCGCCGCGTCCAGCTCGTCGCCAAGCAGATCGGTTACCGGCCCAACCGCGCTGGCGTGCGCCTGCGCACCGGCAGGACCAATGTCATCAGTCTTGTGCTCAACACCGAGCGCGAGATCATGAGCTTCGTCTCGGACATCATCTACGGCGTTTCGGAAGTGCTCGCCGACACGCCCTATCACCTGATCGTCACGCCCTATTCGCGCTCACAGGATCCGCTCGACCCCATACGCTATCTGGTCGAGACCGGTTCCGCCGATGGCGTCATCATTTCACGCACGCAGCCGAACGATGCCAGGGCCCGCTATATGCTCGAGCATGGCATTCCTTTTGCCACGCATGGCCGCACCGACATGGGGCTGGTCCACCCCTATCATGATTTCGACAATCACGCTTTCGCGGTCGAAGCCGTGCGGCGTCTTGCGAGCATGGGACGCCGCAAGCTCGCTCTGCTGGCACCACCCATTGGACTGAGCTACCACAGCCACACGGTCAACGGCTTTGCCGACGCGCTGAGCGAGGTCGGCGCCAACGAGATCCCGTTCAGCACGGTGTCGATCGACCATTCGATCGAGCAGATCAGAACGAGGACCGCGCAGCTGATGCGCCGCGACATCAGGCCGGACGGCTTCGTCAGCAGCGGCGCCGCCGCCACGCTTGCGCTCGTCGCAGGCATCGAGGATGCGGGCCTCAAGCTTGGCCGTGACGTCGATATCGTCTCCAAGCAATCATCGGACCTTTTGCACCTGTTTCGGCCCGAACTGCTGATAGTCAACGAGAACTTCCGGCTGGCGGGCTCGGAGCTCGCCCGCTCGGTGCTCGGCTGGATCGGCGGCGCAGCACCTGGCTCGCTGCAAAGTCTCAGCGTGCCAGGCGAGGTTCTGGCCTACCAGCGGTCCATGGCTTAGCCGGCAGCGCCACTGCCCCACGGGCCGTGGAAGGCACCCTGCTCGCCGATGCGTTCGAAACCATGCGCGCCGAAGAAATCGCGCTGCGCCTGGATCAGGTTCGAGGTGCCGCGGCCCTGGCGGTAGCTGTCGAAATAGGCCAGCGCGGAAGACAGCGCCGGCACCGGCGCGCCGGCCTCGGAAGCCTTGGCCACGATACGCCGCAGCGACGGATGCGCTTCCAACATCAAGCTGATGAAAGCCGGCGCCATCAAAAGATTGGTCGACGCGCCGCCGCTGCTAAAGGCCTCCGCCATCGTGTCCAGCATCTGCGAGCGGATGATGCAGCCGGCGCGCCAGATCCTGGCGATGGTCGGCATCGGCAGGTTCCAGTTGAACTCCTTCGAGGCACCAGCCATCACCGCGAAACCTTGCGCGTAGGCAGCGATCTTGCCGGCAAACAGCGCCAGTTCGAGGTCCTTCAGCAGCGCATCCTTGTCGCCGGAGATCTTCGACACACCGATATTGCCGTAGGCCTTTTCCGCCGCCTGCCGCTCCTCCTTGATCGACGATAAAACGCGTGCCGCCACCGCCGCCTCAATCGCGGTCGCCGGAATGCCGAGCTGCTGCGCCTCGATGACCGACCATTTGCCGGTGCCCTTCTGGCCAGCGCGGTCGAGGATGATATCGACCACCGGCTTGCCGCTCTTCGGATCGTCTGCCGCGAGCACCTTGGCGGTAATCTCGATCAGGTAGGAATTGAGCCTGCCTTTGTTCCAGGTGGCGAACACATCGCCGATCTCCTTCGGCCCCATGCCCAGGCCATCGCGCAGGATGCCGTAGATCTCGGCGATCATCTGCATGTCGGCATATTCAATGCCGTTGTGGATGGTCTTGACGAAATGGCCGGCGCCGTCAGTGCCGAGCCATGCCGCGCAGGGTTCGTCCTTGAACTTGGCGGAGATGGCGGTCAGCACTTTTTCGACGCGCTTCCAGGAATCCTCCGTACCGCCGACCATGATCGACGGCCCATGACGCGCGCCCTCCTCGCCGCCGGACACGCCCATGCCGATGAAGGTCAGGCCCGAGCCGGACAGTTCGGAGAAACGCCGCATCGTGTCGCGGAAATTGGCATTACCGGCATCGATGACGATGTCGTTGTTGGACAGCACGCCGCGCAGCGCTTCGATCTGTTCGTCGACCGGCTTGCCGGCCAGCACCATGATGATGATCGGGCGCGGCGGCCGGATCGCGGCGGCAAGTTCTTCCAGGCTGTAGCAGGGAACGACCATGTTCTTCAGCGCGCCGGCATTCTCGACAAAGGCGTCGGTGCGTGCCCTTGTGCGGTTGAAGACGGCAATGCGGTGCCCGTGTTCGGCGATGTTGAGCGCCAGGTTGGAGCCCATCGTGCCAAGGCCGATCAGGCCGATTTCGGCTTTTTCCATCGTTTCTTCCCTGCTTTCGGATCTTGTTGGTTGGAGCCCGCGATTTGGCGGGGATGATTGACGGGCCTTTCGCGCCGCGTCAACCGCCTCGCCGAATTGTGTTGCACATCTGCCGGTTACGGCCTGATGTCCACCGGCGCCTCGATCTTCACCATCTCGAAATCCGAAACCAGGATGTCGATGCGCACCGTCCAGCGGCCGGAAACCGGGATGACGAGGTTGTCGACGCGCCAGCTGCCGTCGCCTGGCTTGGTCGCCGCGCGCTTCAGCGGTTCGATGCCGGAATCGGGTTTCGACAGCACCAGCGTCACCTCCTTGGCGTCGAGTGGTCCGAAATCGCCGGTCATGATGATCATCGAGGCGGCCACCGGCCCGGCGTGGCCGGGCGTGATGCTGAGATCGGCCATCGCTTGTAACGCGTGGATGTGGACCGAGACCGGCTGCGCCGCCGCGATCGCCAGGGCTCGCGGCGGCGGCGTGAAGCGCCAGCCCGCGGCAACGCCGAAGATCGCCAGCACGATCAGCATTTCGACGCCGATCGAGCGGGTGAGCCTGCGTTGCACCTCGGTCGCGCCCGCCTCGGCCGAGGCAGTCAACTTCCAGCGATTGACAGCGGCCAGCGTGAACAGGAAGACCAGCAGCGCGAGCTTGACCAGCAGCAGCCGGCCATAGGCGGTACCGACCAGCGCCGAGGGGGTCTGCACCTGGATGACGGCCAGCACGATGCCGGCTGCGGCGAGCACGGCCACGACAGGCAGGATCGCTGAGGAGAAGCGGCGCAGGAAAGCGACGGCATCTGCCGTCTGGCGCTTCAGCGCGAGACCGAGCGGCACCAATGCGCCGGCCCAGAAGGCGATGCCGACGCCATGCACGAACACCATCGGCCGCGTCAGCCATTGCGGTTCGGCCGCACTGGCGTGGCCGCTGGCGGCAAGCGCGACGCCGACGCCGGCAAGCCCGGCAAGCGCAAACGGCTTGGCGAGTACACGCGGTCCGGCCAGTGACAGCAGACCGAGCCCCAGCGCAATCAGGGCGACCAGCACCGTCCAGCCGAAGCTGGTGCCGAGCCCGGTCCGCCAGATCACTGCTTGCACGAGATGGGAGAGCGGCGCGCCAAGCGCATCGAGCCCCTGAAAGCCGAGCGACAAGGGCGCCGCCAGCAGGCCGCACAGGATCGCGGCCGTGACGAAGCGCTGACCCGCTCGTCCTTCGCCGGCCAGCCAGGCAAGGGCAAAGGCGCCGCCGACGCCGAGGAAAAGGCCGATGTAGAGAAAGACCTTGCCGATCCAGATCGCCGACCGCAGCGGCCAGTCGACGGCCTCGGACACAGCGGGCGGTTCGCTTGCCGCGCCGATGGAAAACAGCAGCGAACCGCCGACCGGATGGCCATCGGCGGAAATGACACGCCAGCTCAGCACATGCGTGCCGGATTTGAGCGCTTGCGGATTGTCGATCTCGACGGTCTGGTCGCTGAGGCGGAAGGATGTCAGCGCAACCGGCGTGCCGTCGGGCTTCACCAGCGTCAGTACCAGCGGTGAGACCGGCTCGCTGAACGTCAGTGAGAACTGCGTCGGAGCCTGCGCCAGGATCGCACCGTCAGCCGGGTCGGTCTTGATCAGTGCGGCATGGGCAAAGGCCTGGTTTGTCGAGGCCATCACGATGCACAGCATGATCAGGGCCAGCAGCCCGCCGGCAATGCGGCCGAGGGGCTTGCCGGTCGTACCGACCATACACAGGGAAGATATTGCGCTCATGGCATGCCTTGGGATGCGGCGCGCCCTAACGAGCAGAGCGCGCCGCGAGAAAATTACTTCTTCGGCGTGAGCTTGATGCCGGGCGCTGGGTTCTCCAACGCGTCTTCATCCTGCCCTGCCGCGGGGATTTCGATCCAGCGGTCGGCGGCGCCATCGCATTCCTGCACCACCGGGAAGTAGAGTTTCTGGCCGACGGGCAGATCCGCCGTCAGCGTCGCGCGGAAGACGAACTCGTCATAGAATTCATCCGGCAGATTGCCGCCGCTCCAGTCGACCTCCTTGACGCCGTCCGTCACCGCCTGACCATAGAGCTGGTAGGATTTGTCATATTTGCCCTTCTTGGTCTGCAGCGTCCAGCCCGGCTTGGGCATCGGCTTCACCGCGATCACCCCTTCCGGAATCTGCACGCGCACGGCGGTCGTCGCCTTGCCGTCGCAGCCATGCGGCACGCGCAGCACGGCCTTGTAAGTCGAGCCGACCGCCGCTTCCTGGGTTTCGAGCGTGATGTGCGCGAAGGCGGCATTTGTTCCCAGCGCCAGAATCGCGCCGGCCGACAAAAGATACTTGTTCATGGTGGTCCCTCTGATTTCAAAATTTGCGGATCGGCGCGATCAATTGGCGTGGTCGTCCATGCCGCCCATCTCGCCCATGCCTTCGACGGCAAACTCGATATTGACCGTGCCGGCCTTCTCGAAGGTCAGCGTGGCGGCGAATTTCTCGCCTTGCTTGGGTTGCCGCTTCAGGCCGACGAACATCAAATGATAGCCGCCAGGCGCCAGCGCCACCTTGCCGCCCGCCGGGACTTCCAGGCCGCCGGAAACCGGCCGCATGGTCATGACGCCGTCCTTGATACCCATCTCATGCAGCTCGGCCTTTTCGGAGACATCAGAGGAGATCGACAGCAGCCGGTCCGGCGCGCTGCCCTTGTTGACGATGGTGAAATAGCCGCCGGCCACCTTGGCGCCGGCCGGTGTGGCGCGCGACCAGGGATGCTCGATCTCGAGATCGCCGACCTTGAACTCATGCGCCAGGACAGACTGGGCGCCGACGAGCATGATCGCAAACGCCAGCGCGGCAGCGCCGAGATGCTCCTGGAAACGAGACAGAATGCGACTGAACAGAGTGCCCGCCGCTATAGGGGAAAAATGGGACATGGTTGCTCCATGAAGTGATGATCGCGCCGTTGCCGGTCGCGAGCAGTTTTGATCCTTGGATGGGTGCGCCCGCGAAAGGTTCCGCCGGGCAAGCAGCTCAGGCTGCCAGCGGCGGCGCGCGCGGGTTCGACGGCGAGCGTTCGCGCGCGAAGTCGAGATGAATGCTCGCCGGAAAGACGAAGGCGACCGTTTCGAAGGAAAGGCTGCCCAGGGCCAGCCCGGCATCGGGCGGCGGCGCAAAGGCCGATGAGAACATGCTGCAGCCAAGCGTGCAGCAGGCCGGCAGGTGCGACGGGTGCTGGTCACCACCAGGGAGCTGGGTGGCGCCATCGCGGCTACAGATAACGTTGCCGAAAGCGTCGAGCTGCGCGGCATTCGGGCCAGTGCCGAAGGCGAACGCGCCGAGCGTCGACTGGAGCAGCAGCAGGTAGGCCGCGACAAGCGCGACCGGCATGCTCCAGCGTCTCCCCCGGCTATTCAAGCCATCTGCCTCTTCAAGCAATTTCTGGAAGGATATCTATCACGCGACCGGCGAGTGGAAAATCGGCAATTCGATGCTGCGGCAACGCGGCTCAGGACTTTAGCGAGGGCCGGCTTTCTGGGATCGAGGTCAGCAATGTCTGCCTTGCCGACTTCAGGTGCTTGCGGCAGGCGGCGTCGACCTTGCCGAGGTCGCGCGATTTGAGCGCCTCGATATAGGCAAGATGCTCTCCGACCGCCACTTCGTTGCGCTCGCGCTCCTGCGCCTTGTTCCACTGGTAGTGGTAATGGAAGATCATGGCGATGACGTCGTAGAAATCGACGATGAAACGGTTGCGCGACGCACGGTGGATAAGCCGGTGGAAGCGTTCGTCCAGCTCGGAAAACGCGTTGAAGCGCGTGGCGATCTCGCGTGCCAGCTGGCGATGTTCGTCCTCCAGGCGGTCGAGGTCGGTCCAGACCGGACTGTCCTGCGGCAGAGCCGCGAAGGCAGCCGCCGAGCGTATTTCGAACATCTCGCGGATTTCGGTCAGCTCTAGCGCGAAGGCCCGGGTAAAGCCCTTCAGCACCCAATGGCTGTTGCGGCGCTTCTCGATCAGGCCGAAACGCGAGAAGCGGATCAGGAACTCACGTACGCTGGTGGTGCCGACGCCGATCTCGCGCGCCAGTTCGAGCTCATTGATCTGCATGCCGGCCTCGGCGCCGCCGGCGAGCAGCCGGCGCATGAACGAACGCTCGATGATCTCGGCCAGGGTGTCGGTCTCTTCCTCGGGGAAGAAGTCGTCGGGACGCGGGTCGCGCAGCACCGTCTTGGCGCGCTTGTTCCAGGCGATCAGACCGGTTTCTTCCATGCGCGTCAGGATGCTGCGCACAGTGGTGCGGCTGACACCGAGCAGCGTGCCCAGTTCCGGTTCCGACGGCAGGCTGCGCGTTTCGTCGAGCAGCCTGAGGCACCTGTTGTAGGCGTCCTTGTAGACGTTGTTGCTCTTCGACATCCCCTGCCCCATTCACACTGGCGCTTGCGGCGGCCGGCTTGAAGCGCAATATGACGTTCCCATGACCCTGAAAAGCAGGAATCGCTTTCGCTGGGGTCCGGTCCGTTGTTTGCAGCGCCACCACCAGCCAGAGGCATGCGGAACGCCTGCGAAAAAACAATTGACGCAAAACTGTTTTTTCACGATAAAAGACATTAACTCTTAACAGGCGCGTGTCAATCCGCGCATCCCAGGATCACCCAGGAAACCGCCCGTGAACGTCTCCAACACCATTCTTCTGTCCCCCGCCGACAATGTCGCCGTTGCCAATGGCCGCATCGAGATCGGCACCGCTCTGCCAGGCGGCGCGCTTGCCTCCGCGGTCATCGAACCCGGCCACAAGGTGGCGATCAAACCGATTGCCGCCGGTGAAGCCGTCGTCAAATACGCCCAGGCGATCGGCCGCGCCACGCAGGACATTGCGGCGGGCGAGCATGTCCATTCGCACAATCTGGTGTTCGAGGCCGGCCGCCTGCCGGTGGTGCCGCCGAGCGAGGCAGAGCACGCAACCGAGGCCGACCGCGCCCGCACCTTCATGGGCTATCGCCGCGCCGATGGCCGCGCCGGCACGCGCAACTTCATCGGCATCCTCGCCAGCGTCAATTGCTCCGCCACTGTCTGCCATTCCATCGCCGACACCGCCAACCGGACCTTGCTGCCGAAATATCCCGGCATCGACGGCTTCGTGCCGATCGTCCACGGCCAAGGCTGCGGCATGAGCGGCACCGGCGACGGCATGATGGTGCTGCACCGCACATTAGCCGGCTATGCGCGGCACCCGAATTTCGGCGGAGTGCTGATGGTCGGCCTCGGCTGCGAGGTCAACCAGCTCACCCTTTACGGCCAGAAGGGCGTCTCCGCCGGCAAGCGCCATTTCAACATCCAGGACGCCGGCGGGTCGCGCAAATCGGTGGAAAAAGCGATGTTGGTGCTGGCCGAGATCGCCGAGGAAGTCGGTCAGTTGAAGCGTGAGCCGATCCCGGTCAGCGAGATCGTCGTCGGCCTGCAATGCGGCGGCTCCGACGGCATGTCGGGCATCACCGCCAATCCGGCACTGGGTGCGGCTGTCGATATCCTGGCCGGCGTCGGCGGCATCGGCATCCTGTCCGAGACGACGGAAATCTACGGCGCCGAGCATCTGCTCGCCTATCGCGCCGCGACGCCCGAGATCGCCAAGAAGCTCGATGGCTATGTGAAGTGGTGGGAAGATCACGTCGCCAAGCATGGCGCCTCGATCGACAACAACCCCTCGCCGGGCAACAAGCGCGGCGGCCTCACCACCATCCTGGAGAAGTCGCTGGGCGCGGTTGCCAAGGGCGGCCAGACGCCGCTCAACGGCGTCTTCGGCTATGCCGAGAAGGTCACCGGCAACGGATTGGTGTTCATGGACACGCCCGGCTACGACCCGGTCTCGGCCACCGGCCAGGTCGCGGGCGGCGCCAATGTCATCGTCTTCACCACCGGCCGCGGTTCCTGCTTCGGCTGCCGGCCGACACCGTCGATCAAGGTCGCCACCAACTCGACCATGTATCACCAGATGGAAGAGGACATGGACGTCAATTGCGGCGTCATCGCCTCGGGTGAAAAGACCATCGCCGGCATGGGCCGCGAAATCTTCGAACTGATCGTCGAGACGGCTTCAGGCCGCAAGACCAAGAGCGAGGATTTTGGCTACGGCGACAACGAGTTCGTGCCCTGGCATCTCGGCGCGACGCTCTAGATTTAGCTGATATGTGGTAGAATGGCCGGGCCGGGCAACGGCCGGCAACGGGGAGGCTTTGCATGGAAAAACGCCGCATCGGCCAGACGGCGCTCGAGGTCACCGAGGTCAGCTTCGGTGGCGCTGCGATCGGCGGCCTCTACCGCGCCTGTTCGCGCGAGGCGGCGATGGAGACGCTGCAAGGCGCCTGGGAGGCGGGCTTGCGCTATTTCGACACCGCGCCGTTCTACGGTTTCGGCCTGTCGGAACGACGCTTCGGCGATTTCCTGCGCTACAAGCCGCGCGATTCCTATGTGCTGTCGACCAAGGTCGGCCGCCTGTTTCACCCCGTACCCGAAGACCAAGTGCCCGACCACTCCTATGTCGATCCGCTGCCCTTCGCGCTCGACTACGACTATTCCTATGACGGCATCATGCGGTCGGTCGACTTCAGCTATGCACGGCTTGGCCTGAACAAGATCGACATCCTCTATGTCCACGACATCGGCGCTTACACGCATGGCGTTGAGAAGACCAAGCTGCACTTTCGCCAGTTGATGGACGGTGGCCTGAAGGCGCTCGACGAGTTGAAGCGTTCCGGCACGATTTCCGCCTACGGGCTCGGCGTCAACGAAGTCCAGATCTGCCTTGACGTGATGCGCCGGGCGCCGCTCGACTGCATCCTGCTCGCCAGCCGCTATTCCTTGCTCGACCGCAGCGCGGAAGCCGAACTGCTGCCACTGTGCCGGGCGCAACAGACATCGCTGGTCATCGGCGGCGTGTTCAACTCCGGCATATTGGCGACCGGGCCGGTGCAAGGCGCGCATTTCGACTACGCACCCGCCAGCCGCGATATGCTCGACCGGGTCGACGCCATGGAGAAGATCGCCGGCGAAGGCGGCTATCCCCTGGCTGCCGCCGCCTTCCAGTTTCCACTGCACGAGCCGACGGTCGCCACGGTGCTGACCGGCACCGCCAAACTGGCAAACCTGACACGCAACCTCGAACTGCTCGACATCGACGTGCCGGAGACGGAATATCAGAAATACCGTCCCTACACGGTGGTGCAGGATCTGGGATGAAGGCGGCATCTTGCCGACATGCCCTCGATGGCGGGCTCCAACTTCACAAATCCGCGACATCGTCGAGAGAATGAACATTCCATATTGACTAAAGCATGGAATTAATATTCCATGCTTCTACAGAACGAAACGGGAGCTTCTGGCTGCATCCTGGGAGGAGCAGCGTGCGAATGTGTCTCCGCCGACGATAGCAAGCCGGGCGTGAAACACCGCTTGCATCGGCCAGATCGATGCACTATCAAAACAGCGTAAATGTTTTTTATTGATAAAGTTCTGTTTGGGCCACGCCTATCCGAACGGAACTTTCCGTAACGTTCACCGGGCGACTTAGGGAGGAATCCTAATGAAATTCATGACCAGCATTCTCAACCGCCGCGCCGTCATGGCACTGGCAGCAGCATCGATGCTCGCCGGCGTCATGCATTCGGCGCCGGTTTCGGCGGCGGACGTGACCATTCCGATCATCGTCAAGGACACCACGTCCTTCTACTGGCAGATCGTTCTGGCCGGTGCCCGCAAGGCCGGCAAGGATCTCGGCGTCAATGTGCCGGAACTCGGCGCGCAGGCTGAAACCGACGTCAACGGCCAGGTCTCGATGCTCGAGAACGCCGTCGCCAGCAACCCGGCCGCGATCGTGATCGCGCCGACCGAGTTCAAGGCGCTTGGCAAGCCGATCGACGAAGCCGCTGCCAAGGTCAAGGTTATCGGCATCGACTCCGGCGCCGACTCCAAGGCCTTCACCTCGTTCCTCACCACCGACAACGTGCAGGGCGGCCGCGTTGCCGCTGACGGCCTCGCAGCCGCCATCGGCGCAGCCAACGGCGGCAAGATCGAGGGCGACGTCGCCCTGATCACCAACGCTCCCGGCGCCGGCTCGCTCGAACAGCGCAAGCAGGGCTTCACCGAACAGCTCAAGGCGAAATATCCGGGCCTGAAGCTGGTCGCCGACAAGTACGCTGACGGCCAGGCCACCACCGGCCTCAACATCGCCACCGACCTGATCACCGCCAACCCGAACCTCAAGGGTATTTTCGCCTCCAACCTGATCATGGCGCAGGGCGTCGGTCAGGCTGTCGCCGAGAACAACCTTGGCGGCAAGCTGGCGCTGGTCGGCTTCGACAGCGATGAGAAGCTGATCAAGTTCCTCAATGACGGCGTCATTTCCGCCCTCGTCGTCCAGGATCCGTACCGGATGGGCTATGACGGCATCAAGACCGCGCTCGCCGCCTCCAAGGGCGAGAAGGTCGAAGCCAATGTCGACACCGGCGCCAATCTGGTGACCAAGGCCAACATGAAAGACCCCAAGATCGACGCGCTGCTCAACCCGAAGCTCTGAGCTGTCGCATCCACAATCGTTTCCGGGGCCTCGCGCCCCGGAAACATCCACTGCCGGAACAAACGGCTTGGCAACCCGCAAGCTTAGGCTAGGCTGTTTTTTCGAGGCATATCCTTGCCTCGCCGCGTGCCAATGGTGAGGCCGATCTGGGAGCCAATCTGGGAGGATTGTCATGATTTCGACGGCGCAGGACCTGCATCCCGCCCCCGCGCTGGAACCAGGGCGCACGATCCTCGAATTACGCGGGTTGGAGAAGCGCTACCCCGGCACGCACGCGCTGAAGCCGGTCAACCTTGCTTTCAAGTCCGGTGAAATCCACGCCATCGTCGGCGAGAACGGCGCCGGCAAATCAACACTCATCAAGCTTCTGACCGGCGTCATGCCGCGCACATCGGGCGATGTCTTCTGGGAAGGCAAACCGGCAGCGCTCGCCACCCCGCATGAGGCGATGGCGCTCGGCATCAACGCCGTGCATCAGGAGGTCGTGCTCTGCCGTCATTTGACGGTCGCCGCCAACATGTTCCTCGGCGAGGAGAATTCACGTTTCGGCATCCTGCAGCAGCGCGCCATGGTCAGGGAAGCGCAGAAGATCATCGACGATCTCGGCTTCGACCTGCCGGCGCATGTCGTGCTCGGCGACCTTACCATCGGCCAGCAGCAGCTGATTGCCGCCGCCCGCGCCACCGTGCGCGGCACCAAATTCCTGATCTTCGACGAGCCGACCGCTTATCTCACCCGCAAGGAGGCGGACCAGCTCTTCACCCTGATCCGCCGGCTGAAGGGCGAAGGCGTGACGATCATCTACATCAGCCATCGCATGGAGGAAGTGTTCGAGCTCGCCGATCGCGTCTCCGTGCTGCGCGACGGCACGCTGGTCGGCACCAGGAACATTGCCGAGACCAACGACGCCGAGCTGGTCAAGATGATGATCAACCGCTCGATCGAGCAGGTCTATCACAAGGAGCATTTCACCCCCGGTGCCACAATCGTCGAGACCAGGAACCTGTCGGGCAAGGGGTTCGAAAATGTCTCGATGACGGTCCGCGCAGGCGAGATCATCGGGCTCTACGGCCTGATCGGCGCCGGGCGCAGCGAATTCGTCACCACGCTTTACGGCCGCCACCGCAAATCGGCGGGCGAGATCCTGTGGGAAGGCAAGCCGGTTCAGGTCAATTCCGAGCACGACGCGATCAAGCTCGGCATGGCGCTGGCACCGGAAAGCCGCCGCGACCAGGGCCTCTGCCTCAATCTGCCGGTCGGCCTCAACCTCAACCTGCCGATCTACAAGCGCATCTCCAGCAATCTCTTGATCTCCAACGCAAAGGAGAAGACCGAGGCCGACCGCCAGATCGCCGGCCTCCGGATCAAGACGCCGACGCGCGGCGCGCTGGCATCCAGCCTTTCCGGCGGCAACCAGCAGAAGATCGTCATCGGCAAATGGCTGGCGCATGGCGCCAAGCTGTTCATCTTCGACGAACCTACAGTCGGCGTCGATGTCGGCACCAAGGCCGAAATCTACCGCCTGTTCGGCGAGCTGTTGTCGAAGGGCGCCGGCATCATCCTGATCTCGTCCTACTTGCCGGAGGTCTACGAACTGGCCGACACGCTGCACGTGTTCCGGCGCGGCAAGCTGGTGGCCACGCATGGGTACCACACCGCCAGTCACGAGGACATTCTCACGCAGGCGCTCGCCGAGAAACAAGAAAAACTGGGAGGACAGACATGAGCATCGAGGCGATCCCCGCCGAAAAACCGAAGCGCAATTACAACGTCCTGTTCGGATTGACGCTGCTGGCGCTGTTGGTGCTGCTCTGGATCGTCCTTTCGCTGGCGACGCCAAGCTTCGCCTCGGGCAACAACATCGCCAATCTTCTGCGCCAGGGTTCGATGATCGCCATCATGGCGGTCGGCCAGACCTTCGTCATCATCACCGGCGGCATCGATCTTTCCGTCGGCGCGGTGGTCGGCTTCGCCACCGTCGTCGTCGCCATGCTGATCAATGCCGGCGTCCCGATCTGGCTCGCCATTCTGGCGACACTGCTGGTCGGCGTCGCCATCGGCATGTTTCACGGCTTCGGCATCGTCAAGATGGGCCTGCCGCCCTTCATCATCACGCTGGCGACGCTGACCTCGCTGCGCGGCATCGGCCTTTTGATGACCAACGGCAACTCGATCAACATCAACAGCGACACATTCACCGCCTTCTCGCGCAATTCCTTCATCGGCATTCCCAACCTGTTCTGGATGGTCATCCTGGTCGGCATTCCGGCTTACATCTTCCTCCACCACAGCCGCTGGGGCCGCTATCTGTTCTCGGTCGGCTCAAACGCCGAGGCCTCGCGCCTGTCCGGCGTCAACGTCCAGCGCACCATCTACATGGCCTACACACTGTCCGGCCTGTGCGCGGCCTTCGTCGGCGTGCTGCTTGCCGCCCGCATCGGCATCGGCAACCCGACCCAGGCCGAGGGCTGGGAACTGCAGGCCATTGCCTCGTCGGTCATCGGCGGCACCTCGCTGTTCGGCGCCGTCGGCTCGGTGCACGGCCCGCTGCTCGGCGCCTTCATCCTGGCCACCATCAACAACGGTGCCAACCTGCTCAACGTCAACTCGTTCTGGCAGCGCATCATCACCGGCGCGCTGATCATCATCATCGTCTACTTCGACGGGCTGCGGCGCCGCGGCAAGTAGGCATCCCTGAGCGGTCGCCGGCCCGACTTGACTGCCGGGCCGGCGATTTCATTAGAGACTGGATCGAAGCATGAAAGCCGTCGTCTGCCGCTCGCCCGGCGAACTTGTCCTGGAAGACCGCCCCGCGCCGGGCGCACCACCTGCCGGCTGGGCGCTGGTTTCAATCAGCCATGTCGGCATCTGCGGCACCGACTACCACATTTTCGAAGGCAAGCATCCGTTCCTCGCCTATCCCCGCATCATGGGCCACGAAGTGTCGGGAACCATCGTCGAGACCGGCGAAGGCGTCGACCTTGCCATTGGCGAACCGGTCGTCATCAACCCATATCTCTCTTGCGGCAAATGCATCGCCTGCCGGCACGGCAAGCCGAATTGCTGCGTCAGAATCGAGGTGCTCGGCGTTCATCGCGACGGCGCCATGTGCGAACGCATCCTGGTGCCGGCGCAGAATCTTTATCCGGCAAACGGCCTGTCGCTGGCCGATGCCGCCGCCGTCGAATTCCTGGCCATCGGCGCGCATGCCGTGCGGCGCGCGCGGGGCGAGCCCGGCGCCCGCACGTTGGTCATCGGCGCCGGCCCGATCGGCCTCGGCACCGCCATCTTCGCCCGCATAGCCGGGCTCGACGTGACGCTGCTCGACATGAGTACGGAACGGCTCGATTTTGCGGCGAACGAACTCGGCTTCAATATTCTCGACGGCTCCCGCGCAGCGGTGCCCGATCTGGTCAAGGAGGCGACGTCAGGCGAAGGCTTCGACGTCGTCTTCGACGCCACCGGCAACACCGCCTCGGTGCAGTCGGCCTTCGCTCATGTCGCGCATGGCGGCACACTGGTGCTGGTCAGCGTCGTCAAGGACGACATCGTCTTTTCCGACCCCGAATTCCACAAGCGTGAAATGACATTGATCGGCAGCCGCAATGCGCTGCGCGCCGACTTCGACCATGTCGCAGCCTCGATCCGCAACGGTTCGGTGCCCCTGGCCACGCTCGTCACCCACCGCACATCGCTTGCCGAGACGCCGAGCGATCTCGCCCGTTGGGCGCACGAAAAATCCGGCCTGATCAAGGCCGTGATCGAGGTGGGGTAGCCGGCCGCCGTCGCCCTACAGCGCCGACAGCTTCAGCTCCACCCGTTCCGCCGGAAACCGCGACTCCGAAAACTGGACCGGCTGCCCATCCGGGGTGACGTTGACGGAGACCGTGACGAGCACGATGGCGCCGGGCTGCAGGTCGAGGTCGGCAAGATCGGCAGCATCGGCATGGCGCGCCGACAGGACGGTCGATTGCCGGAGATAGTCGTCTATGCCGAAGCGGGCCAGCGACGCGGTGATCGAGCCGGTCTCAGCCATCGCCTTGTCGATCCCGGTAAAGCGCCTGGCATCGAACCATCCGGCGGCGCGCGACACCGGCCGGCCATCGGCTTCGCCGCGTGTCTCCAACCTGATCACCTCGGCGCCCCTGGCCAGGCCAAGCCCCTCGGCGACACGCTGGCTGGCCGGCTCGACCGATGAGGCGAGCAGCACGATATGCCGTTCCGACGTCTGCCCCTGCAGGCCTGTCGAAAAGCGTGTGCGTGCGCCGATCGGATAGGACAGCCGCTTGCGCGACAGCACGAAGGTGCCGCGTCCCTGCTCGGCCCGCAGCACGCCTTCCTGCACAAGCGCCGATATGGCGCTGCGCACCGTGTGACGGTTGACGCCATAGCGCTCGGCCAGCGCCACTTCCGGCGGCAGCGCGGAATTCTCGGCGAAATCGCCGATGGCGATCCCCTGCAGAATCCTGTCGGCGATCTGCCGCCACAACGAGACACCGCTGCGCCGCTCGATGCTGTCGGCTTCCTGTCGCCCGATCATGAATTGCCCCCCAAGCTTCCGCCGCTTGTCATCCACCCGTCATGGACACGCGTTAGGTAATATGTATAATTTGTATAGTTGTCTATATCAATAGACAAATTTAGCAAAGAGGAATGCTGCCGATGCGAGGACAGGAAGCCCGCGACCAGGCCGAGCGCAAGGCCGCCATGGCGACGCTGGCGCAATCGAGCGGCGACGACATCGTCCGGCTCTGGAACGAGGCCGGCCTGCCTTCGCAAGCCGAGCTGCTGCGCGGCCCCGAGACCGGTCTGGTGACGCTGCGCGGTCGCATCGGCGGCGGCGGCGCGCCGTTCAATATCGGCGAGGCGACCGTCACCCGCGCCACTGTCCGGCTGCCGTCCGGACAGGTCGGCCATTGCTACGCACTCGGCCGTGACAAGCAGAAGGCCAAGCTGGCGGCGATAGCCGACGCGCTGTGGCAGGACCCTGCCCGCCGCGCCGAGGTCGAGACCAGGCTGATCGCACCTTTGAGGTCGGCGCTAACGACTGCCCAGGAAAAACGCCGCGCCGAGACGGCGGCAACGAAGGTGGATTTCTTCACCATGGTTCGCGGAGAAGACTGATGGATATTGCTGCGCAATCGATCGAGGGCGGTTTCGCCGATCCGGTCTTCAACGCCCAGACCGTTTTCCGCGCCGTCATGGACGCGATGGCGCGGCCGGGCAGCGTGCAGCCTTTGCCGGCCTTGGCCCGCCCGCCGGCGCCGCTCTCGGCAACCGCCGGCGCCGTGGCCCTGGCGCTCTGCGACAACGACACGCCGCTCTGGCTCGACCCGGCCCTGCACGCCTCCGCCGCGATCGGCTCCTGGCTTGGCTTCCACACCGGCGCACCGCTGGCCAACACGCCGGCCGACGCGCATTTCGCCTTTGTCGCCACGCCGGCCGAGATGATGTCGCTCGACGGCTTTTCACAGGGCACGCAGGATTATCCCGACCGCTCGACCACCCTGATCCTGCATGTCAGCGACCTCACCTCAGGCGCTCCGCTGTTGCTTGAAGGTCCCGGCATCGAAACCACCGCCACGATCGCGCCGGCGCAGATGCCGCGTCATTTCATCGAGCAGTGGAAGCAGAATACCAAGCGCTTTCCACGCGGCGTCGACATCATCCTCGCCACCGCTGACGGCATAGCCTGCCTGCCGCGCACGACGCGCATCAAGACGATGGAGGCGTAATATGTATGTCGCGGTAAAAGGCGGCGAAGCCGCAATCGCCAACGCCCACAGCCTGCTCGCCGACCGCCGGCGCGGCGACCGTTCGGTGCCGGCGCTGCGCCTCGACCAGATCGTCGAGCAGCTGGCGCTCGGCGTCGACCGGGTGATGAGCGAAGGCTCGCTCTATGACCGCGAACTCGCCGCACTCGCCATCGTCCAGGCGCGCGGCGACATGATCGAGGCGATCTTCCTGGTGCGCGCTTACCGCACCACGCTGCCGCGCTTCGGCTACAGCAAGCCAATCGACACCGGCACCATGCGGGTCGAGCGGCGCGTGTCGGCAACCTACAAGGACCTGCCCGGTGGTCAGCTGCTCGGCCCGACCTTCGACTACACCCACCGGCTGCTCGATCCCGAACTTGCCGCCGGCGCCGATGTCGCCGAACCGTTGCAGCGCGAGACCGAAGCGCAGGCCATGCCGCGCGTCTCGGCGATCCTTGCCCGCGAGGGCCTGATCGAGCCGGACGGTGAGATGCCGCAGGACCATGTCCCCGGTGACATCACCCGCGAGCCGCTGGAATTCCCGATGGCGCGCGACATCCGCCTGCAGGCGCTGTCACGTGGCGACGAGGGTTTCCTGCTGGCGCTCGGCTATTCCACCCAGCGCGGCTATGCCCGCAACCATCCCTTTGTCGGCGAAATCCGCATCGGCGAGGTCGAACTGGAACTCGACGTTCCCGAACTGCCTTTCGCAGCACCCCTTGGTACGGTGCGGGTCACCGAATGCCAGATGGTCAACCAGTTCAAAGGCTCGGCCAAGGCGCCGCCGCAGTTCACCCGCGGCTATGGCCTCGTCTTCGGCCAGAGCGAGCGCAAGGCGATGGCCATGGCGCTGTGCGACCGCGCGCTGCGCGCCTCCGAACTCGGCGAAGACATTGTCGCCGCCGCCCAGGACGAAGAATTCGTCATCTCGCATTCCGACAACGTCCAGGCGACGGGCTTCGTCGAGCATCTGAAGCTGCCGCACTATGTCGACTTCCAGGCCGAACTCGACCTCGTGCGCCGTATGCGCGCCGAGTACGAAGGCCGCGAAAACCCCGCGAAGGTCGAAGAGAAGCGGGAGGCCGCGGAATGATCGAAGGCCTGTCCCACATGACCTTCATCGTCCGCGATCTCGACCGGATGAGCGAGATCCTGACCGGAGTTTTCGACGCGCGAGAAATCTACGCCAGCGACACCAAGCAGTTCTCACTGTCGCGCGAAAAATTCTTCCTGATCGGCGACATCTGGATCGCCATCATGGAAGGCGAGGCGCTACCGGAGCGCAGCTACAACCACATCGCCTTCAAGATCGATGACGCCGATTTCGACCGCTACGCCGAGCGCGTGGCCAAGCTAGGCCTCGACATGCGCCCGCCGCGTCCGCGCGTCGAGGGCGAAGGCCGCTCGATCTATTTCTACGACGATGACAACCACATGTTCGAATTGCACACCGGCACGCTCACCGAGCGGCTGGCGCGCTACGTCAGGGGATTGGAGGCGGTGCAATGAATTCAGTGCCCGCCCCCATGGCCGCCACCGTCGTGGGAATGACCGCCATAGCTATCATACCCGGAGTAGCCACCATTGCTGACGCCTATGGACTCACCGTGAGAGCCCTCTTTTGGCGCGGGAAGGATCATGCGCCGAAGGAAAAAGAGAACGACGCCGGCGAACACCACCAACAGAATTCCGAGATGCATCCATCCGGTCGAGTTCATCTGAATTCGCCTTTGTTTCCGCGTCCTGGACGCCAATTCAATAGCACAATGTGGATGTGATCGCCATGACCGACATCGCCACCTACAACTTCGCCTATCTCGACGAACAGACCAAAAGGATGATCCGCCGGGCGATCCTCAAGGGCATCGCCATCCCCGGCTACCAGGTGCCCTTCGCCTCGCGCGAAATGCCGATGCCCTATGGCTGGGGCACCGGCGGCGTCCAGGTGACCGCCTCGATCATCGGCCCGGACGATGTGCTGAAGGTCATCGACCAGGGCGCCGACGACACCACCAATGCGGTCTCGATCCGCGCCTTCTTCAAGAAGGTCACCAATGTCGCTGTCACCACCGATACCGCCAGCGCCACCATCATCCAGACCCGCCACCGCATCCCCGAACATCCGCTCACCGCGGGCCAGGTGCTGGTCTACCAGGTGCCGATTCCCGAGCCCTTGCGCTTCCTCGAGCCGCGCGAGACCGAAACGCGGAAAATGCATGCGCTGGAGGAATACGGCCTCATGCATGTGAAGCTCTATGAGGACATCGCCAAGCACGGCCGCATCGCCACCACCTATGCCTATCCGGTGAAGGTCGAGGGCCGTTATGTGATGGACCCCTCGCCGACACCGAAATTCGACAATCCCAAGATGCACCGCTCGCCGGCCTTGCAACTGTTCGGTGCCGGCCGCGAAAAGCGCATCTACGCGGTGCCGCCCTTTACCGAAGTCGTCAGCCTCGACTTCGAGGACCATCCATTCGAGGTGCAGACTTTCGACCAGCCTTGCGCGCTGTGCGCGGCGGAGAATGTCTATCTCGACGAGGTCATCCTCGACGACCATGGCGGCCACATGTTCGTCTGCTCCGACACCGACCATTGCGAGAAGCGGCGGGCGGACGGCCATCGCGGCCATCTTGCCCCCGAAGCCCATCCTGCCCCGGAAACCCATTCTGTCACGGAAAAAATGGAGCCGGCACAATGACCGACGAACCGTTGCTGCGCGTCTCGGCGCTGTCCAAATTCTACGGCTCGCGCGTCGGCTGCGACAACGTCTCCTTCGATCTGTGGCCGGGCGAAGTCCTGGCTGTCGTCGGCGAATCCGGCTCCGGCAAGACGACGCTGCTCAACTGCCTGTCGACGCGGCTCTTACCTTCCTCAGGCACCGCCAGCTACCGAATGCGCGACGGCCAGTTCCGCGAACTCTACCGCATGAGCGAGGCCGAGCGCCGCTTCCTGATGCGCACCGACTGGGGTTTTGTCCATCAGAACCCGGCCGACGGCCTGCGCATGACGGTGTCTGCCGGCGCCAATGTCGGCGAACGGCTGATGGCGGTCGGCGACCGTCATTACGGCAGGATCCGCGCCACGGCGGTCGACTGGCTGTCGCGCGTCGAGATCGAGGAAGACCGGATCGACGACGAGCCGCGCGCCTTTTCCGGTGGCATGCGCCAGCGCCTGCAGATCGCCCGCAACCTCGTCACCGGCCCACGGCTGGTGTTCATGGACGAGCCGACGGGCGGCCTCGACGTGTCAGTGCAGGCGCGCCTGCTCGACCTCCTGCGCGGGCTGGTCACCGATCTTGGCCTCGCGGCGATCGTCGTCACCCACGACCTTGCGGTGGCGCGTCTGCTGTCGCAGCGGATGATGGTGATGAAGGACGGCCGCGTTGTCGAAAGCGGCCTCACCGACCGCGTGCTCGACGACCCGCGCGCGCCCTACACACAGTTGCTCGTTTCCTCGATTCTGCAGGTCTGACCATGCCGACGCCTCTCGTTGTTTCCGACGTCGCCAAGAGCTTCATCATGCATCTGCGTGATGGCATCAAACTGCCTGTCGTTTCCGGTGTCTCGTTCTCGATCAAGGCCGGTGAATGCACCGTGCTTGGCGGCCCGTCCGGTGCCGGCAAGAGTTCGATCCTGAAGATGCTCTACGGCAACTATGCCGTCGACGAGGGCCAGATCATCGTCAAGCATGAGGACGGACTGATCGATCTTGCGCATGCCAGCCCGCGCACCGTGCTTGCCGTACGCCGGCAAACGATCGGCTATGTCAGCCAGTTCCTGCGCACCGTACCGCGCGTCTCGGCGCTCGATGTCGTCGCCGAGCCGCTGGTCGAGCGCGGCGAAGGGCGCGAAATTGCCCGTGGCAAAGCACGCGCCTTGCTGGCGCAGCTCAATTTGCCGGAAAAACTCTGGGCCCTGCCGCCGGCGACCTTCTCTGGCGGCGAGCAGCAGCGTGTCAACATCGCGCGCGGCTTCATCACCGAGCACCCGATCCTCCTGCTCGACGAGCCGACCGCCTCGCTCGACGCCACCAACCGCGACGTGGTGATCGAACTCATCGCCGCCAAGAAGGCTGCCGGCGTCGCCTTGCTCGGCATCTTCCACGACCACGATGTGCGCGAGGCGGTGTCCGATCGCGTCATCGACGTCACCGCCTTTGCTCCGGGAAAACTCGCCGCATGACCAGGAAGCTGTCGGAGACACCGTTGGTCCACCCGACGGCGGAAGTGCACAATTCTACACTTGGCCGCTGGACCGAGATCGCCGACCGCAGCCGGGTTTCGGAAAGCGAACTCGGCGACTATTCCTACATGATGCAGGATTGCGCCGTCTGGTGCGCGACGATCGGCAAGTTTGCCAACATCGCCGCAAGCGTGCGCCTCAATGCTACTAACCACCCGACCTGGCGGCCGACACTGCACCACTTCACCTACCGCGCCTCGGACTACTGGGACGACGCCGAGCACGAAAGCGAATTCTTCGCCCAGCGCCGCGCCAAGCGCGTCACCATCGGCCACGACACCTGGCTCGGCCACGGCTCGACCGTCCTACCCGGTGTCACCGTCGGCGACGGCGCAGCGGTTGGCGCCGGAGCCGTCGTCTCAAAGGATGTTGCGCCCTACACCATCGTCGCCGGCGTGCCGGCCAAGCCGATCCGCGAGCGCTTCGACCGCCGCACCGCCGAACGCTTCCAGGCGCTCGCCTGGTGGGATTGGGACCATGCCAGGCTGCGCGCCTCACTCGACGATTTCAGAGAACTGTCTGCCGAAGCCTTCTTGGAAAAATACGAAGCTTAGTCCCTCACATCATCGTCATGGGGAAACCTGTTTCATATCCCTGACACATCAGCGAGGCAGGACCCGGTCTTTCCCTGGAGATCGCCATGCTCGACACCGTCAGACCCTCGCTTGCCGGATTCTTTGCCGGCTCCAACCCGACCCCGCCGGCGCACCTCGGCACGCGCTACGACAGGTCAGGCAATTTCCTGACTGAGCCCGGCAACACCGTTGTCAGCCATCTCGTCAGCGGTTCCCCGTCCGAGGCCGTGGTGCTTGCGGTGCGCGAGAAGATGCTGGCGATGCCTGACGCCGACCGGCTCGCCTTCACGCCCGTTTCCAGCCTGCATATGACGCTGTTCCAGGGCATCATCGAATATCGCCGCCGCCTGCCCTACTGGCCGCAGGACGTGCCGCTCGACACCAGCATCGACGCCATGACCCGCGTCTATCTGGAACGGCTGAAGGGTTTCGAGGGCTTCGGTCCGTTCAACGTCAAGGTGGTCGAAATCGTGCCGACCGGGCTCACCGTGGCCGGCGCGACGGACGAGGATGTGCGCATCATGCGTCAATGGCGCGATGCGCTGGTGACGCCGTTCGGCTACCGGCACCCCGATCATGACGCTTACGTCTTCCACATCACCTTCGCTTACCAGATCCAGCGTCTGGCGGACGACAAAGCTGCAGCATGGCAGGCGCTGTTCGATGATGGCCTGGCACTTTTCGCAAAGCAGGCACCGGTGATCGAGATCAAGGCGCCCGCCTTCTGCGCCTTCCGCGACATGAAGCATTTCGAGGAATTGCTGGTGCTCGGCTGATTGCTTGCTGGGCGCCGGTCCTCACGCCTGTGGAGCGTAACAAAACTGACATGCTGGCGACACGGCAGGTTCATGTGGCTGCGTTAGGCGAGAGCCTAACGATCAATAAGGCCCGGACTGGAGCCCAGCCCCATGTCAGCAAGCTCTGCCACACTCGAAATCCGCGGCGTCAGCCGACGATTTGGCAAGAACACCGCCGTCAACGATGTCAACATCTCGATCCCGCAGGGTCAGATGGTTGGCGTCATTGGCCGTTCGGGCGCCGGCAAATCGACCCTCCTTCGCATGATCAACCGTCTTGTCGACCCCAGCCAGGGGTCGATTTTTTTTGACGGCGCCGAGGTCTCCCAGCTGCGCGGCTCGCCGCTGCGGCGCTGGCAGCGCGACTGCGCCATGATCTTCCAGCAGTTCAACCTGGTGCCGCGCCTCGACGTGCTGACCAATGTGCTGCTTGGCAAGTTGAACCACCGTTCGACCCTGTCCAATCTTCTCGGCATGTTCTCGCGCGCCGAATGCGCCGAGGCGGTCGCCGCCCTTGAGCGGCTCGACATCGCCCGCACCGCGCTTCAACCCGCCGGCACCTTGTCTGGTGGGCAGCAGCAGCGCGTCGCCATTGCCCGCGCCCTGATGCAGCAGCCCAGGGTGATCCTCGCCGACGAGCCGATCGCCTCGCTCGACCCGCTCAACGCCAAGGTGGTGATGGATTCGCTGCAGGACATCAATCTGCGCGAAGGCATCACCGTCGTCACCAATCTGCACACGCTCGATACCGCGCGCACCTATTGCAACCGCATCATCGGCATGGCTGCCGGCAAGGTCGTCTTCGATGGCCCACCGGAAGAGCTTAACCGCGAAGCCGTGCGTCTCGTCTATGGCGCCGACGGCAATGGCGGCGAAATCGCCGAGGCCATCACCTCGACCAGCGTTGCCTTCAAGCAAAAGATTGCAGCATCCGCCGGACCGCTCGAGCCTGCATTCCCAGGCTACTGAGTTCAACAAAGAGCGGCTCGGATCGTCCGCCCACGTCAAGGGCACCTGTCAAAATCGATAACGCTGCCGGCGCGGGGCCGGAACCTACAGGAGAGATAACAGATGTTCAGGAAGATGGTTCTCGGCGCCGTTTCGGTGCTCGCCATGGCCACCAGCATGGCCCACGCCGCCGATCTGAAGGAATTCCGCGTCGGCATTCTGGGCGGTGAAAACGAAACCGACCGGCTGCGCAACTACCAGTGCCTGGCCGACCATCTGAAGACCGAATTCGGCTTCGAGAAGGTCTCGCTGTTCCCCGCCGCCGACTATGATGGCGTCATCCAGGGCCTGCTCGGCGGCACGCTCGACTTCGCCGAACTCGGCGCTTCCGGCTACGCCAGCGTCTACATCAAGGACCCGAAGGCGGTCACCCCGATCCTCACCACCCAGCAGACTGATGGCGCCACCGGCTATTATTCGATCGGCCTGGCGCTGAAATCCTCCGGCATCACCGACATCAAGTCGGCCAAGGGCAAGAAGCTCGGCTATGCCGATCCGGATTCGACCTCCGGCTATCTGATCCCGCTGACCCAGATTCCGAAGGACACCGGCGCCTCCAACGAGACCTATTTCGCCTCGACCCAGTTCAACGGCGGCCATGAGAACAACATCCTGGCCGTGCGCGACGGCAAGGTCGACGTCGCGGTCGACGATTCCTCCGGCATCGGCGATTTCAAGAACGGCTACACCTCCGGCACCTTCCACAAGGAAGTCGCCAAGGGCGCCGTCGACCCCAACGACTTCGTCGAAGTCTGGCGCTCGGGCCTGATCCCGAACGGCCCGCTGGTCGTGCGCGCGGCGATTGGCGACGAGATGACCGCCAAGCTCGCCGCCTTCTTCACCGACCTGCCGAAGAAGGACAAGGCTTGCTTCGAGGGCGTCGAAGGTGGCGATTTCACCGGCTACGTTCCGGTGAAGCCGGACTTCTACAACGTCATCGTCGAAGCCCGTAAGGCAGCCATCGGCGGCTAACGGCGAAATCGGAAAGGGCGGCGCCGAAAGTGCCGCCCTTTTTGCATCTCCGATCATGACCCTTTCCGTGACAGCCCCTTCTTTGACAGCCTCTTCTGGCGCCACCCACCAGTTGGCCGAGGCCTGGCGACGCCAGACGTCGCTGCGCCGGTTCTATACGGTGCTTGGCGTCGGCCTGCTGCTCGCCGCGATGTTCGCCAGCATGTGGTTCGCCGACGAGGCCAATGCCGGCCATTTTTTCGACCGGCTGCCGCATATTCTGGATTTCCTGAGCTGGCTCGTCCCCAAGGACTGGAACGACGTCTGGCGGGCGCTGTTCGACATTGCCTCGCCGCATGACACCGGCACGCAGGAATTCAACTTCCCGCTCGGCCGCGTCTATGTCTGGGGCGGGTTCTACGTCCCCGAATATTTCGAGCTGATGCTGACTACGGTGAACATGGCCCTGGTTTCGACCTTCATCGGCTTCATCTTCGCGGTGCCATTCTCGTTCATCGCAGCGCGCAATCTGACGCCCCATCCGCTGCTGCGGCTGATCGTCAAGCGCTTCATGGAACTGCTGCGCGCCTTTCCCGAGATCGTCATCGCCGGCCTGTTCGCGGCCATCGTCTCGATCGGCCCGATCGCCGCCATCATCGCCATCGGCCTGCATTCGATCGGCGCACTCGGCAAGCTGTTCTACGAGGTCAACGAGAACATCGATATGCGCGCCGAGGAAGGTCTGCGCGCGGTCGGCGCCAACTGGTTCGAGCGCGTGCGCTTTGCCGGCCTGCCGCAGGTGCTGCCCAATTTCATGTCCTACACACTGCTGCGCGTCGAGATCAATGTCCGCGTCTCGACCATCATCGGCGCCGTCGGCGGCGGTGGCATCGGCGAGGAGTTGAAGCTGTCCATCTCGCGCGGCTTCGGCGCCAAGACCCTGGCGCTGGTGCTGCTCCTGTTCACCACCATCTTCATCATCGACCAGTTTTCCGCCTGGCTGCGCCGCAAGCTGGTCGGCGAACAAGCCTTCATGATGGGGGCGTAAATCATGGCGACCATGACCGCCGAGGAGATGCTGTCGATCACGGAACGCTATCCCCTGGTGTTCCGGCGGCCGCTGTACAAGCGCTTCGCGCCGCTCTTCCTGTTCGTCGGCATCCTGACTTACCTCATCTATGTCCTGTGGTTCTTCAGCCTGCCGCAAGTGTTGCGGGAATCGCACTGGGAGCGTCTGCCGCTCTTCCTGACACAATGGGTCAGCTACGATTTGCAGCCTGAGTTCCGGCTCGACCAGCCGGAGATCACGCCCAAATACCCGCGCTTCTCCGCGCTGGGCGAAAACCCCAACCCAGACTGGGTGATCAAGAACCCGGACGGCACCTTCACCGTGCTGATCGACGGCCCGGCAAAATCCGTCACCTTCGACAAGGCTCAGGCGACGATCGTGGCCAACGGCCAGACCGTGCCGGTTTCGCTGACCGGCGGCAAGCCGGTGATCACAGGCCCGGTGCCGGACTGGATCACCGCGCATGATGACGAGGTGGTGGCCAAGATGGGGTTCGTCGGCGAGGTGCGCGTCACCGTCGACCGCGTCAAGGTGCGCAAGCGCTTCCTCGGCTGGGCGAATTTCGTGTTCGACACACGCTCGCCCTTCTTCGGTAAATCAGCGGGAGAAGTGGTTTCGCTGATCGTGTCCGGGCCCGAACTGAAGCCGGGCACCTCGAACCTGGCGCTGGCCGGCGACAACATCTGGAACAACGCCCAGTGGCAGCATGGCGACGTCTGGACGAAGCTTTTGCAGACCATCGTCATGGCATTTCTGGGCACGCTGCTTGGCGGTATCGTCGCCTTCCCGCTCGCCTTCTTCGCCGCCCGCAACATCACGCCGAGCGGGGCGCTCAGCCAGGTGCTCAAGCGCTTCTTCGACTTCATGCGCTCGGTCGACATGCTGATCTGGGCGCTGTTCTTCACTCGCGCCTTCGGCCCCGGGCCGCTGGCCGGTAGTGCCGCGATCTTCTTCACCGAGATCGGCACGCTCGGCAAGGTCTATTCGGAAGGTCTCGAGAACATCGACGACAAGCCACGCGAAGGTGTGTTGTCGACCGGCGCCAACGGCCTCCTAGTGCAACGCTACGGCGTGATGCCCGAAGTCATTCCGGTGTTCATCAGCCAGACGCTCTACCAGTGGGAATCCAACACCCGTGGCGCCACCATCATCGGCGCTGTCGGCGCCGGCGGCATCGGCCTGAAATTGTGGGAAGCGATGCGCACCAATTCCAACTGGGCCAACGTCTTCTACATGGTGCTGCTGATCCTGCTCGTCGTCTTCATCTTCGACAACATCTCGAACTTCCTGCGCCGCCGGTTGAGCCGGACGATCCACGACTACAACAGGATACAGGCCGAGCAGGGTTAGGCGCCTCGCAACGAAAATTTTGACGCCAACGTTTGGTAGGTTTCTAAACCCTCGCCAGCAACGCGCAGCCGCGCCCTCACCCCGCCTTCTTCCACCCGTTCTTGATATGCTTGTACCCGTCCCGATAAACCGCTTCCGGAGTTTCCGCGAAATCGCGCCACACCTTCGTCGCCGCCGCCAGATCCTTCAGCGAACGCCCAAACGACTCGATCGTCAGCCAGTCGTCATAGCCGCTCTTGCGGATCGCCGCGAACGTCTCTTTCCACGGGATGTTGCCGCGCCCCGGTACGCCGCGATCGTTCTCCGATATGTGGATGTGCACGACATTCCTGCGGTGCTTCGTGTAGGCGCCGATCGGGTCGGCTTCCTCAATATTGGCGTGGAACGTGTCGTACATCGCCTTGATATGCGGCCTGCCGATGGCATCGATATGCTCCGACAGGTCCGCCATCGTGTTCATCAGATAACATTCGAAGCGGTTCAGCGCCTCCAGCCCGATGGTGACGTCCCGCTTGCCGGCATGGTCGCCGATAGTGCGCTGCGAGGCGACCGA
The DNA here is from genome assembly GCF_056402995.1 of Mesorhizobium sp. P3_A8. Lineage (NCBI taxonomy): Bacteria > Pseudomonadati > Pseudomonadota > Alphaproteobacteria > Hyphomicrobiales > Phyllobacteriaceae > Mesorhizobium > Mesorhizobium sp. P3_A8. The sequence continues at coordinate 539,522 of NZ_JBFUGI010000003.1, forward strand.
ACGGTTCTTCTCGGCGGGTGTCGGCCCGCTGCCGGAGAAGGCGCCGAGCGTCGAGTGCAGCGGCCCGCTGAGCGTCCTGGCGCCAAGCGCATCAGCGCAATCAACAGCCCATTTCATGTACGCGATACCGGCCTTGCGGGTCGCGGTATCCGGCGAGATCAGGTTCATTGAAGGATCGCCCATCGCCGAGACCGCGGTCCGCTCCAGCCCGATACGGTCGAGCAGGTCACCGAGCTTTTTGTAGTCGTCCGGCACACCGGCGAAGATCGGTATCTCGACGCCATCGAAGCCAGTCGCCTTGATGTCACGAAGCAGCTTCTCGTGCTTCTTCGACACCGCCGTCGTCCACAAAAACATGCACATGCCGATTTTCATCGACGCCCCTCCCCCCGTTTGATCCCCCCGGATCGTTTTTGTTTTAGAGTTTCGTCCACGCCCCATTCTTCTTCGATGACTTCACGCAGGCCTCGATGAAGGCCATGCCTTCGACGCCATCCTGGATGGTCGGGAAGACGACATCCTTGGGCGGCTTGCCGCCCTTGCGTCGTGCAGCCCGGATCGCCCGCGCGGCTTCCTGGTAGATGTTGGCAAAACCTTCGAGATAGCCCTCCGGGTGGCCTGACGGCACACGGCTGACACGGCCCGCCACCGGCAGCGCGCCGGCGCCGTTGCGGGTGATCAATTGCTTGGGCTGGCCGAACGGCGTGTACCAGAGATAGTTCGGATCGGCCTGCACCCATTCAAGCCCGCCCTTCGAGCCATAGATGCGCAGCTTCAGCCCGTTCTCGTGGCCGGGCGCCACCTGGCTCGCCCAGATCATACCCTTGGCCGGATGCGTCTTGCCGGTGGGCTTGAAGCGCAGCATGACGTTGACATTGTCGTCGAGCAGCCGACCCGGCACGAAGGCATCGAGATCGGCCGACAACGAGTCAAGCTCCAGCCCCGAGACGAAGCGAGCGAGATTATAGGCATGCGTGCCGATGTCGCCCAGCGCGCCGCCCGCACCCGCCTGTTTCGGATCGCCACGCCACGAGGCCTGCTTCTGGCCGGTGGCGGCGAGGTCCTCGGTCAGCCAGTCCTGCGGATATTCCGACTGCACGATGCGGATGTCGCCGAGCACGCCCTTGGCCACCATTTCGCGTGCCTGCCGGATCATCGGATAGGCGGTATAATTGTGGGTGAGCACGAACACCTTGCCGGTCTTCTCGACCACAGCGGCGAGTTTCTTCGCCTCGGCCAGCGTCGTTGCCAGCGGCTTGTCGCAGATCACGTGGATGCCGGCCTCTAGGAAAGCCTTGGCCGCGGGCACATGGACATTGTTCGGCGTGACGATCGCCACCGCCTCGATGCCGTCGGGGCGCTTGGCCTCTGCCTTGGCCATCTCGGCATAGGAGGCGTAGCTGCGGTCCGGATCAAGCCCGAGCTCGGCTGCCGAAGCCTTGGCGCGCTCGGGATTCGCCGACAGTGCACCGGCGACCAGCACGAAGTCATTGTCCAAGCGCGCCGCGATCCGGTGCACCGCCCCGATGAAGGCGCCTTGCCCGCCGCCGACCATGCCATAGCGGATCGGGCCGCCTCCCGTTTCCGACTTCGATGCGCCAACCATTTTCTTCTCCGTTAAATTCCCATCATCGCGCGCAGCAGCTTCTTGTCCGTGGTGCCGCTGGCAAAATCGTCGAACGCCCTTTCCGTCACGCGGATGATGTGGTGCTGGATGAAGGGCGCGCCTTCGGCAGCACCGTCTTCGGGATGCTTCAGGCAGCACTCCCATTCCAGCACTGCCCAGGAATCATAATTGTACTGCGTCAGCTTGGAGAAGATGCCGCCGAAATCCACCTGCCCGTCGCCCAGCGAACGGAAGCGGCCGGCACGGTTGGTCCAGCTCTGATAGCCGGAATAGACGCCTTGCCGCCCGGTCGGATTGAACTCGGCGTCCTTGACGTGGAAGGCCTTAATGCGCTCGTGATAGATATCGATGAATTCGAGATAGTCGAGCTGCTGCAGCAGGAAGTGTGAGGGGTCGTAGTTGATGTTGCAGCGCTTGTGGCCGCCGACCGCGTCGAGGAACATCTCGAAGGTGGCGCCGTCGAACACGTCCTCAGAGGGGTGAATTTCGTAGCCGACATCGACGCCATTGTCCTCATAGACATCGAGGATCGGCTTCCAGCGTTTGCCGAGTTCGCCAAAGGCCTCCTCGATCAGTCCGGCCGGCCGCTGCGGGAAGGGATAGAGGTAAGGGAAAGCCAGCGATCCGGTGAACGACACCGAGACATTCAGCCCGAGATTGCGCGATGCCTTGGCGCCGAACTTCATCTGTTCGACCGCCCATTTCTGCCGCGCCTTTGGGTTGTTGTGCACCGAGGCCGGCGCGAAGCCATCCATCTGCGCGTCATAGGCCGGGTGCACCGCCACCAACTGCCCCTGCAGATGTGTCGACAGTTCGGTGATCTCGACGCCGGCATCGGCACAGATGCCCTTCACCTCGTCGCAATACGTCTTGGAGGAGGCCGCCTTCTTGAGATCGAACAGCCGCGCATCCCAGGTCGGGATCTGCACGCCTTTGTAGCCGAGACCGGCGGCCCATTTGGTGATCGAGGCCAGCGAATTGAATGGCGCTGCGTCACCCGCGAACTGCGCCAGAAACAGTCCAGGACCCTTCATTGTCGTCGGCATCGGCATCCTCCCTCATTGTGTCTTGACCAAGCATAGCGCCGATTGAAAGCAGGGCCAGCCATTTTGGTCTTTTCGCACCGGGCGCTTTGCAGGCACTGCCATTCTGGTATTACCAAATAGGGGAATTTGGTCAAGCCTGACAATGCACCGGCAACGCCCTCTGCATGGCCAAAGTATCGGCATATATCGCAATATAATCAACGGAATAATTCGCACAAAAAGTTGCGTCGCCGCACTTCTTGCCGTTCCAGGTAATTTGCTGTAGACCTCGCTTCAGGCCCAATTGGTCGAACCAGTTTGCAGGAAAAGGCTGGGGATGCCTTGGGGAGGAACCCTTGCGTCGTCTTTGCGCGATGCATGTCGCAGGCAAACCATACGGACGAATTTGGGAAGGACAGACCATGCATCTTTCGACGCACAACTGGATGCGCGCGGAGCCCTTGGAGACGACGCTCAAGCGCATCAAGAAATTCGGCTATGAGTCGATCGAGATTTCCGGCGAGCCCGAACAGTACAAGACCAAGGAGACGCGGGCACTCTTGAAGGAGCATGGCATCCGCTGCTGGGGTGCGGTGACCTTGATGCTGGGCGAACGCAACCTTGCCGCCAGGGACCAGGGCCAGCGCGAGCGCTCGGTTCAATACGTCAAGGACGTGCTGACCATGGTCAGCGAGCTTGATGGCGAGATCATCACGCTCGTTCCCGCGACCGTCGGCAAGGTGGTGCCGGACGGTACCGAGGAAGAGGAATGGAAGTGGGTGGTCGACGCGACCCGCGAATGCTTCACCCATGCCAAGAAGGTCGGCGTCAAGATCGCCGTCGAGCCGCTGAACCGCTTCGAGACCTATCTGTTCAATCGCGGCGCCCAGGCGCTGGCGCTGGCCGACGCGGTCAGCCCCGAATGCGGCGTCTGCCTCGACGCCTACCACATCCACATGGAGGAATTTAACGTCCATGACGCGATCCGTCAGGTCGGAAAGCGGCTGTTCGACTTCCATGTCGCCGACAACAACCGCTTCGCCGCCGGCCTCGGCCAGATCGACTGGCCCGCGATCGTCGCCACCTTGAAGGAAGTCGGCTACGACGGCGCGCTGACCAACGAATTCGTCGCTCCGGTCGACCGCACGCCGGCAGCACCCTACCCCGAAATGGTCGAGCGCCACCCGGTCGACATCTCGCCCGAGCAGCTGAAGTTCATCCAGGATCACGGCTCCAGCGTGCTGACCGAAAAATTCTACACCAACCAGATGCGCATCACCGCCGAAACGCTGCTGCCGCTGATCAAGTAGTCGACTGCTTCTGGGAAATTTGCCCTTCCGTCCTGGCAGGCGGCAGGGCTGGGGAAAGACATGCGCATCAAGACCGTCCAAGCCTGGTGGGTCCGCATCCCGATCGAAGCCGCGAAGCAACATCGCAGCGACTTCGGCCAGGTGACGACCTTCGACGCCGCCATCCTGCGCATCGAAACCGATGACGGGCTGGTCGGCTGGGGCGAAGGCAAGAACGCCGCCGGCAGCGCCGGCAGCTACGGCGCGCTCGTCCATATGCTCAACCACGAGGTCGGCCCGCAGCTGATCGGCCGCGATCCGGCCGATATCGGCATCATCTGGGAGATGCTCTACAATGGCGTTCGCCACGACAGTGCCGCGCGCGCCGGCCACGCCATGCCGCAACTGGCACGGCGCGGCATGAGCATCGCCGCCATCAGCGCCGTCGACATCGCGCTCTGGGATATTTTGGGGAAGTCGCTCGGCGTGCCGGTCTGGCGGTTGCTCGGCGGCCGCAAGCTCGACCGCATGCAGGCCTATGCCTCCGGCGGCTGGGCGTCGGCCGATGCAATCGGCGAACAACTGAAATCCTACATCGCCCGGGGCGGCTTCAAGGCGCTGAAGATGCGGGTCGGAGCCATGGATGGCGCCGCGCACATTTCCGCCGGCCGTGTCCGCGCCGCGCGCCAGGCGCTCGGCCCCGATGTCGAGCTGATGGTAGACGCCCACGGCACCTATACGGTGGCCGAAGCCAAGCGCTTCATCCACCTCGTCAACGACCTCGATCTCGCCTGGTTCGAGGAGCCTGTGATCGCCGACGACAAGCCGGGCATGGCCGAAGTGCGTGCCTCCGGCGCCGTGCCGATCGCCACCGGCGAAAGCGAGGCGACGCGTTATGCCTTCCGCGACCTCGCGGTGCTGAAGGCAGCCGATATCTTCCAGCCCGATCCTGCCTTCTGCGGCGGCATCAGCGAGGCGATGAAGATCGGCACCATCGCCAGCGCTTTCAATTTGCGCTTTGCGCCGCATCTGTGGGCCGGCGCCCCTTGTTTCTTCGCCGGCTTGCATGTTTGCGCCGCCTCGCCGTCGAGTTTTACGATCGAATATTCGCTCGGCGCCAACCCGATGATCCATGATCTGATCGAAGAGACTGTCGAAGCCAAGGACGGTATGATAGCGATCCCGGAAAAGCCCGGATTGGGATTCACCATTTCCGAGCGATTCCTGGAGGCGCACGCGCAACGCAGTTGACGATGAAAGAAAAGAACCTCCTCGCCGAACTCGCCGCCTACCTGTTCTCCCACTCGGACAGCGAGACCGGCCGCACGCCGTCGGAGCGTGAGCTGGCGGAGCATTTCGGCGTCAGCCGCGGCCAGATCCGCGAGGCGCTGGCCATCCTGGAAGCCATGCGCATCGTCGAGCGCCGCGCCAAGTCCGGCATCTATATCGACACCAAGCAGGCCAGCGTCGAAGCGCTGGCGCTGTTCGCGCGCGCCGGGCTGCCGCTTGATCCCTTGCAGATCTATGAAACGGTCGAGCTGCGCAAGATCCATGAGATCAAGGCCGCCGAGCTCGCCTGCTCGCGCGCCACCGAGGAGAATTTCGAACGGCTGAGTGAGATTCTCAAGGCTTCCGAGGAGCGCATCGCCGCCGGCGAAGGCCTCGCCAAGGAAGACCGCGAGTTTCACCTGGAGATCGTGCGCGCCACCAAGAACAGCGTCTTCCACAACATCTGCAGTGTCTACTATCTGATGGGCGAACAGCGCCTGCCGATCTACTTCAACGATCCCGAGCGCAGCGTGCGCTCGCATGCAGAGCACGTGCAGATCTACGAGGCGCTGCTGCGCCGCGACGGCAATCTCGCCCAGGCGCTGATGAGCGCCCATCTGCAAGGGGCGGAGAGCTACTGGAAGGGCCTGATCGAAGGCGGCAAGGCGGTTGCGCCGCCAAGCCCGGCACTCGAAAAGGCCTGAGAGTGACGCAGACCGTGCCGAAGATCCTGTCGACCCATCCGCTGCATCCGCGCGCCGCGGCCAAGCTGGCTGGCGCTGGTCAACTCGTCATCGCCTCGGCGCTCGATCCCGCCACCTTGACCAGAGAGGCGAAGGACGCCGACATCGTTATCGTGCGCGCGCATCTGCCGCCACAGCTTTTCGAGGGCGCCTGGAAGCTGCGGGCAGCGATCCGCCATGGCGCCGGGCTCGACATGATCCCGATGGAAGCAGCGGCCGCCGCCGGCGTGCTGGTGGCCAACGTGCCGGCGGTCAATGCGCGTTCGGTTGCAGAGCATGTGATGTTCACCGCGCTGGCGCTGCTGCGGCAATTCCGCAGGGTCGACCGCGATTTGCGCGCCAAAGGCTGGCTCGCCGGCCGCGAGCACGCCAATTCCAATATCGAGCTTGCCGGCAAGACCATCGGCATCGTCGGCCTCGGCGCCGTCGGACAGGCCGTCGGCCATATCGCGGCGCACGGTTTCGACCTGAAGGTGGTGGCAACGACGCGCAGCATGCAGCCGGCGCCGGAGAAAGTCGGCTTCCTGTCGATCGACGCGCTGGTCGAGCAGAGCGACATCATCGTGCTCTGCTGCCCGCTGACGCCGGAGACGCGCGGCCTGATCAACCGCGAGCGCATCGCCCGCATGAAGCCCAATGCGCTGCTGATCAACGTTTCGCGCGGGCCGGTCGTCGATGACGACGCGCTGATCGAAGCCTTGCGGGAGCGCCGCATCGGCGGTGCAGCACTCGACGTTTTCTCGACGCAACCGCTGCCGTCAAATCATTCCTATTTCAGCTTCGACAACGTCATCATCACCCCGCATATGGCAGGGATTACCGAGGAATCGATGATGCGCATGGGCGTCGGCGCGGCGGGCGAGGCCCTGCTGGTGCTGGCGGACAAATTGCCGGTCAATCTGCGCAATCCGGAAGTGGTCGATCATTACCGGCGGCGGTTTCCGCTCGACATATAGCGGATCGCGGTTTCGCCCCAATTCTCCGCGACGTTGAGAGCTATGTCCGGTCTTCGCCTCGCATTTCTGATTGCTTCGTCCATCTGCGCCTTGCCGGCATTCGCCGCGGCGGAGAGCAGCTAAGTCTATTGCGACAACGGATTGCGTTGCTTCAAGGCGCCCTGCCCGTCGAACAGCGCGCTCGACCTTGCCACCGGCGCGATCATCAAGGGTGTGTCGATCGACACCAACGGATTGCCGCAGGCCGACAAGGCGATAATCGATCAGTCCGACGCGCTTTACAGCGGAAAGATCGTCGTCAGGGGCTCGATCGAGCGTCGTACCCAGACCATCACCGGCAAGGATTACAGCCTGCCCTGGCTGGTCGCGACCCGCATCGTGCGCACCGCCAAGGACAGTGAGCGCAAGCACTGCTCGTCGCCCTGACCCACTCCTAGCCACTCACAGCCGATCAGCCGCGCAGCAACCTCTCCACTTCAGCGGCAATCTGTAGCAGATGCCGGTCGAGGCCATTGCGCGCCACCAGCATCAGCCCGGCCGGCAGGGCCATGCCGGGCATCGGCAGCGAGATCGCGCAGAGGTCGAACTGGTTGGCGACCTGTGTGTTGCGCAAGAGCAGGCCTTCAATATGGTCGCGCAACTCGACATTCTCGGCCATGGAAGCGATGGTCGGCGCCGTCACCGGCGTGGTTGGCAGAGCCAGCACATCGACCGATGTCAGCCGCTCGTCCATGGCAGCAGTCAGAGCAGTGCGGCGGCGCAAGGCCCTGATGTAGACCGGCGCCGGCAGCATCGCCGCCCGCGACAAAGGCCCGCTGACATGCGGGTCCACCGGCACCCCTGCGCCCGTCGCCAGCCAGTCGGCATGGATCTCGGCCCCTTCCATGGCAGCGATCGAACCGCGCTTGGTCGCCGCGCGCAGCTCAGCGATCATGTCGTCGATCGACAGATCCGCAATGCGCGCGCCGGCCTGTTCGATCTTGCCGAGACAATGCTCGAACGCCGCCGTGACCTCGCTTTCCGTGTCGCCGAAAAGAACGCCGCGCGGAATACCGACGCGAAGCCCGGCGAGCGGAATGGCCGCCAGCTCTGTCGGCACGTCGCCAGCCATCACCGCATCAGCGGCGGCACATTGCGCGACGGTTCGGGCGAGCGGCCCGATCGAGTCCAGCGTGCCCGACAGCGGAAAGGCGCCAGAGAGCGGCACGCGCCGGGCCGTCGGCTTGAAGCCGACGACACCATTGAGCGCCGCCGGAATGCGGATCGAACCGCCGGTATCGGATCCGATCGAGATGTCGCTCGTCCCCTCCCCGACGGCAACGCCGGCACCTGAGGACGAACCGCCGGGGACACGGCTCGCCTCGGCGGCATTTCCTGGCGTGCCGTAATGCATGTTGTCGCCAATCGCGGTGAAGGCGAATTCGGTCATGTTGGTCTTGCCGATGATGACCGCACCGGCCTGCCGGAGCCGGCTGACGATGGCCGCATCACGCAGCGCGGGTGCAGCGGTCTTGCGCATCAGCGAGCCGGCCGTGGTCGCCTCGCCGGCGACATCGAACAGATCCTTGATTGAGACGATGGTGCCGTCGAGTGGTCCGAGCGTCACGCCGGCGCGGCTGCGGGCATCGCTGGCGTCAGCCGCGGCACGCGCCGCTTGGGCATAGAGCTTGGTGAAGACCTTCTCGCCGGCCGCACGATTGGCAAGACGTGACAGGATGATTTCGAGACGATCGCGGATTGATTGCATGTCGGTGTCGGACTCCGCCAAGCTAGAGCGTCTTTAAGGCAAGCAGCCGTTCGGCCTGCGGAAGGGATAGCCCGGCCAGCGTGCCTTTGCACCTGCCAGCGATAGGAAGATACTGATGCTGTACAAAGGCAGCTGTCATTGCGGCAAGGTCGCCTTCGAATTCAAGGCGGAACTGACCGGCGCCATCAGGTGCAATTGTTCGATCTGCTCGCGCAAGGGCGCCTTGTTATGCGCCATCCCGCATGAGGGCCTGACGGTCCTCGCCTGGGGCGATGATCTGGGCAGCTACACATTCGGCAATCAGGCCATGGCACACCGCTTCTGCCGCAGCTGCGGCATCCACCCATTCGCCGAGGATATCGGCGAAGGCGGTGAACGCAGCGCCTACATCAACCTCAACTGCGTCGCCGATGTCGACCCGTCAACCCTGTCGATCCTGGATTTCGACGGGCGTTCGGCCTGAGCGATTCCATATTGCCTTACCGATAACCCGTAGCGTCGGCGGGTTTGCCGGCGTCTTGGACCTCTGGCACATAGCGCCAGGCATCGGGCCTCGAACCGTCGAGATCGGTAAAGCCATAGACCTGCGCCAACCCACCGCTAGACAGCGACTGCCCGTTCCAGCGCGAGCGGTCAGGGTCTGCGGCCAATGCGGCAACGGCCCGCCCGACAAAGCGCGGTGTCTCAGAAATGACGAAATGCGGTACCGTTGCCGTGGCCTCGCGCCAGTTCTCTTCGCGCACTCCAAAGGCCTCCAGCATCATCTCCGACCGTAGCCAGCCGGGCGTCAGCGAGACCGAGGTGGCGCCATGTTTTGCAAGGTCCTTGGCGTGAGCCCATGCCATGCGGTTCACCGCGACCTTGGCAAGGTCGTAGAAGGGCGACAGTCGGTAGTGGTCGGCATTGTATTCGGCGGTGCCGTCCGTGACTTCGACCAGCAGTCCGCCTGGCTGCTCGATCATAAGGGGGAGCGCATGATGGGCAGTGATCAGATGCGTGTCGATGGCCAGCCGCAGCATGCGCAAGCCATTCTCCAGATCATGCTCCCAGACCGGCTTGTCCCATTCGAACAGTTTTTCGCCACCCCAGATGTCGTTGACCAATATGTCGAGGCGCCCCTGTTCGGTGCGGATGCGCTCGACCAGACTGCGCACATCGTCTGCCACGAGATGATCAACCTGCACGGCGATGCCCCTGCCGCCATTCGCCGTGACCATTTCCGCCGTTTCCTCGATTGTCTCTGGCCGCGCATACTCGGATTGTTGGGCGCGCGTGCTCCGGCCGGTGACATAGACCGTGGCGCCAGCAGCACCGAGTTCGACCGCTATGCCGCGCCCCGCACCACGCGTTCCACCGGCGACCAGGGCAATTTTCCCTTGCAACGTCATTAGTCTCTCCCAAAAACGAAACCATCGACAAGCGGGGCTGGTCCGCGCCGCCTGCATCATATATAAATGATCATTCGGTTATATTGGAATGTCAAGATGACCCGACCCAAAACCCGGTCCGACGAGCAGGTGCTGGAGGCAGCCCTTCGCCTGATCCATGAACATGGTCCGGAGGCACTCACTTTCGAACGGCTGGCAAAGGCTTGCGGCCTGTCCGGCGCGACATTGGTGCAACGCTTCAAGAACAAGGCGCAGTTGAAACAACGCACCCTTTTGCATGCCTGGGACGGTCTCGACGACAAGACTAGAACACTGGGCGCCGCCGTTGCCCGGACCCCGGCCGGCGCCGTCGAATTGCTGGTGGCGCTGTCGCAAGGTTATGGCGGCATCGAATCCTATGCCGACGGCCTGCTTGTCCTGCGCGAAGATCTGCGTGACCCGATGCTGCGGGCGCGGGGCGCGGCCTGGAAGGCATCTCTGTCCAAAATCCTTGCAGATTGCTTTACGGAGATGTCCAGCCCGCCACAGGACGTCGGCCTGCTGATGGCCTCGCACTGGCAGGGCTCGCTCTTGTGGTGGAGCTTCGATCCGACGATGAATGTAGCCGCCTATGTCGACGACAGTCTCAACCGCTTCGTCGTTGCCGTCACAACGACAGCGACCCGAAAACCGTGATGGTTCTCGGGCCGCTGGATAAGTCAGAGATGAGAGGGCTACTCGGCCGGCTTCGGGCCGCGCAGGAACACCACGATGGCCGCCAGCAGCGTTGCCGCGCCGCAATAGGCGAAGGCGCTGGCGACACCGGCATGGTCGACCAGCAGGCCGCCGAAGACGGCGCCCAGCGCAATCGCCACCTGGAAGGTCGCCACCATCAAGCCGCCGGCGCTCTCGGCCTGGTCGGGCGCTGCCCGCACCAGCCAGCTCTGCAGCCCGACCGGCACCGCGCCGAAGGCAAAGCCCCAGGCCGCGACGGCAGCCGCGGCGATCGTCGGCGAGGCGCCGAAGATCAGCATCGAGGCTGCCACTACGGCAATCAGCAGGGGCGCCAGCGCAACCGCGGCCTTGAGGTTGCGCTCGGCCAGGATGCCGCCGACGATGTTGCCGAAGAAGCCGCCTACGCCATAGGCGAGCAGAACCAGCGAGATCGTCTCGATGTTGAGCACCGGCACCTTCTCAAGGAAGGGCCGAACATAGGTGAAGCCGGCAAAGTGCCCGGACGCAACCAGTAGCACGACCAGCAGGGCCACCCGGATCGACGGCCGCTCGAGCACCTCAAGCAAGGTGCGGAAGCTCGCGACACCCACAGGCGGCAGCTTCGGAATGGCCGCTACCTGCACCAGCAATGCCAGCGCAGCGACGACTGTCGCGATCATGAAGGCCGTGCGCCAGCCCCAGATGTCGCCGACATAGGCGCCGACAGGAGCAGCAGTGACCGTGGCCAGCGAAACGCCGGTCAGAATGATCGACATGGCGCGCGGCATCAGCCGCATCGGCACCAGCCGCAGCGCCATTGCCGCCGACATCGCCCAGAAGCCGCCCAGCGCCACGCCGAGCACGACGCGAGCCAGCAGAAGCATGGGCAGTGACGCGGCAAAGGTGGCCACAAGATTGGACAGGATGAGGAACGACGTCAGCATCCACATCACCAGCCTGCGGTCCATGCGCCTGGTGATGATCGCCATGGTCGGTGCGGCGATCGCGGCAACGATCGCGGTTGCCGTCACCGCTTGTCCCGCCACGCCTTCCGTGACGCCGAGATCGCGCGCCATTGGCGTCAGCAGGCTGGCGGGCAGGAATTCGGCGGTGACCAGTCCGAACACCCCAAGCGCCAGTGATACAACGGCACCCCATGCCGGCTCGGTTCGTTCATCGGTGTCTGCGGGGCTCAGAAGTGTGGCGTCGATGACGCCTGTCGCGGGTTCGGCCATGGTCAGTCTCCGATCTGTTTGCGGCATCACATAGGCAATGACCGCCCGCGGCTTCCACCCGTTTCCATGCCTTGCCGTCACGGCTTGGCTATGAGGTCGGCCTTGGCTTGGTTGCGGCGCAGCATTTGGCTGCACTGCAACATAGGGAGTGACGCCATGGCGTTTCCATGCTAGAAACACCGAAATGACCTACAATTCGTCCAAAGCTGCTTTGCCCGCGTCCGGTGACCCGCTGACCGACATGCTGCGCGGCTTGCGCCTCGACGGCGTCGACTATGGCCGCTGCGTGCTTGGCGAGCCTTGGGCCGTTTCCTTTCCCGCGCAGAAAGCGGCACGGTTCCATTTCATCGGGCAGCAAAGCTGCTGGCTGTTCTCGCCGTCGAAGGAGTGGATCGAGCTGTCGGTTGGTGACGCGCTACTGATCCCGCGCGGCGACGAGCATATTCTGGCCAGTGCGCCGGGCGTGCCGCCCGTTCCGATCGGCCGCTACTCAATCGAACCGGTATGCGAGAACATCTACGACGTCTCGAACGGCTGCGATGGCTGCAAGACGTTGTTGTTCTGCGGCAGCATGCACTTCAACCTCGACGGCTCGCACCCCCTGCTCGACATGATGCCCAGTCTGATGCAGGCGCATAAGTTGATGACCAACGCGCCGGGCATCCAGCATTTGCTCGATGCCATGGCCGGCGAAGTGACTATGGACCGGGTCGGCTCCGGCGGCATTCTGGCGCGCCTTGCCGACGTGCTCGCCGCCACCATCATCCGCTCCTGGGTGGAGAATGGCTGTGGCGATGCCTCAGGCTGGATTGCCGCCGTCCGCAATCCCGATGTCGGCAAGGTGCTCGCCGCGGTTCATCTGCAGCCCGACCGCGACTGGACGGTCGAGGCGCTGGCCAGGATGATGGGCGCTTCGCGCTCCGCCTTCGCCCAGCGCTTTGCCACCGTCGTCGGCGAAACGCCGGCCAAATACGTGCTGCGCGTGCGGATGCACCAAGCGCGGCAATGGCTTACCCGCGACGGTTTGAGGGTGTCAGTGGCGGCGGCGAAACTAGGTTACGATTCGGAAGCCTCCTTCAGCCGCGCCTTCAAGCGGGTGATGGGCGTGGCGCCGAGCCACCTGCGCAACATCGGTAACGGCGACATCCACACCTGAGATTCGGATTCGGTACGTCCCGTCATCCCTCTCTGGACTGGAGAAATTGCCAAATCTTTTGGACGGCATGTCATTGCACGCCGGCCGTACCGCCATAGTCTGGCAGGCGGAGAAACCGCCATGCCCAATCGTTCTGCATTTCTAGTGCTCGCCACTCTGTGCGTCTTTCCCACTCGCGCCTTCGCCCTCGAGGACAGCTATCTGCCGGCCGACAAGATCCCCTATGTCGCCGAAGTGCCGGATCAGCCGCACCGCCTTGGACCGCTGTGGGGCGAAAGGGCCAAGGGCCCGGCCGGCACGTTGCTGAAGGTTCCCGGCAACTGGCGGGCTCCCGTTCATGCGCACACCGCGGACTACCGCGCCGAGGTCATAAAGGGGCTGTGGGCGCATTGGCAGATGCAAGGCGGCGAAGCGACCAAGGTCGAACTGCCTCCGGGATCCTACTGGACCCAGAAGGCCAATGAGATGCATGACGACGCTTGCCTGTCCGACACGGAGTGCGTGATCCTGCTCATCAACGACACGCCTTACGAGACCTACATGGCAAAGTGATCGAGCGCTCTATCCGGCGTGACGCAAACTAACACCGCTGCCCTTGTCGAACAGCACCACCTTCTCCGGGTTCCAGGCAAAGCGCACCGGCTGCTCGATGGCGACATCGGTCCTGGCCGGCACGGTGGCGCGCAGCGTCGTGTCGCCGACACGCAGCGTCAGAATCTTTTCCACGCCATGATTCTCGACATCGTGGACGCGCGCCTCGACCGGCGCGCCGCTTTCCAAATAGACATCCTCCGGACGGATGCCGAAGACGAGCGGGCGGCCGTCGGTCGCTCCGCTCGTCCTGGCTCCCCCTGATAAAGGCAGCTCGAAATTCAGCGGCGCCATCACTGCACGACCGTTCACCAGTTTGCCGTCGATGAGGTTCATCGGCGGCGAGCCGACGAAGCTCGCCACATAGGTGTCCCGGGGGTTGTTGTAGATTTCGTGCGGCGTGCCGGTCTGGACGATGCGGCCATGGTTGAGCACGCCCACCTTGTCGCCCATCGACATCGCCTCGATCTGATCGTGAGTAACGAACAGGAAGGTGGCGCCGAGCTGTATCTGCAGGTTTTTCAGTTCGGTGCGCAGCGCCTCGCGCAATTTGGCGTCGAGCGCCGACAGCGGCTCGTCCATCAGGAACACGCGCGGCTTGCGCACGATGGCGCGGCCGATCGAGACGCGCTGCATTTCGCCGCCCGACAGACGGTCGGTCTTGCGATCGAGCAGATGCTCTATCCTGAGCGTGCGGGCGGCGCGGTCGACGCGATCCTTGATCTCGGCATCGGGCAGCCGGCGGATCTTCGGCTTCAGCGGGAACTCAAGGTTCTCCCGCACCGTGTAGCGCGGATAGAGCGAGTATTGCTGCAGCACCAGCGCCACATCGCGCTCGGCCGCGCCCCAGTCGGCGACATCGACGCCGTCGATCAGGACTTGCCCTTCGCTGGGTTTTTCGAGACCGGCAATCAGCCGCAGCGTCGTCGTCTTGCCGGCACCGGTCTCGCCGAGCAGCACGAAGAACTCGCCATCGGCGATATCGAGATCGAGCCCGGTCAAGGCCGTGTGGTTGCCGAAACTCTTCGAGATGTTCTTGAGCTGGATATGGGCCATCAGAGCCTCACCTCAAGCGACTTGCCGCTTGCCTTGTCGAAGAAATGCGCCTGCGTCGGGTCGATCCTGGCAAACACCTTTTCGCCGGGGCCAGAGATGAAGCCGCTCTTGGTACGGGCGCGCAGCATCTTGGAACCCACTTTCAGGTCGACGATGTCGAAGGAGCCGAGTGGTTCGACGATCTGTGTCTCGACGGCCATGAAACCCTCCGCCGCGTCGCGGCGAATGAGCACGCCTTCGGGCCGGATGCCGAGCGCCAACTGACCGCCGGCGTGGCCGTTGAGCTTCGACAGCAGTGTGCGCGGAAACTCGAAGCCGGAAGCCGCTCCCCCGACCGTCACCGAGGCCGCGGCCGCGGTCTCGGTCACCGCCGCATCGGCTACATTCATCACCGGGCTACCGACGAATTGCGCCACGAACAGATTGGCCGGGCGCGAATAAACCTCGTCCGGTGAGCCAACCTGCTGCAGCACGCCCTCATGCATGATGACGATGCGGTCGGCGAGGCTCATCGCTTCGATCTGGTCGTGCGTGACATAGATGGTGGTCGAGCCCTGCTTGATGTGCAGTCGCTTGATCTCGGCCCGCATCTCCTCGCGCAGCTTGGCGTCGAGCGCGCCGATCGGCTCGTCCATCAGCATTGCCTTTGGCCGCCGCACCAGCGCCCGACCGATGGCAACGCGCTGCATGTCGCCGCCAGATAGCGCCGACGGCTTCTTGGCCAGCAGGTCCAATATCTGCAGTGTCTTGGCGACCGAGCGCACCTCGCTGTCGATCTCCGCCTTGCTCTTTCGCGTGGCGCGCAAGGGGAACGCTATGTTCTCGTAGACGCTCATATGCGGGTAGAGCGAGAACGACTGGAACACCATGGCGATGTCGCGGTCGGCGGCCTTCAGATGCTGGACCGGCTTGCCGTCGATGAGGATGTCGCCCTCGTCGATCGTTTCCAGCCCGGCGATGGCGCGCAAGGTCGTCGTCTTGCCGCAGCCCGATTGGCCAAGCAGCACGATGAACTCGTTATCCGATATTTTGAGGTTGAGGTCCTTGATGACCTGGACGGCGCCGAAGAACTTCTGGACGCCGCGAAGCTCGATCTGGGTCAATGCTGTGCTCCCGGATTTCGCGCGGCATGACCGGTGCCGGCCTCCTCCTCAGGCGCGATCTTCGAGGTGATGTTGAAGCCGATCAGCCCGATCAGGATGATGGTCAGGCCGTATGTGTGCAGCAGCATGTTCCAGGGCTGGCAGAGCGCCACGATGCCGAGCACCATGAGCACCTGCGAACCGGGCTCCAGATATTTCTGATTGATGGCGCGAAAGCTCATTTGCGGATCGCTCCGAAGGACATGCCGCGCAACAGATGATTGCGGAGCAGGAAGGTGAAGATCGCGACCGGCAGCAGGAACAGGAAGGTTCCCGCCGCGATCACCGTCCAGTCCGGTAGGCCGGAACCGACTTGGCTGGGGATGAAGGGGGGTGCTGTCTGCGCACGGCGATTGGTCATGATCAGCGCGAAGGCATATTCGTTCCACGCCGTGATGAAGCAGAACACGGCGGTGGCGGCGATGCCGGTGGCGGCCTCCGGCAGCACGATCTTGAAGAAGGCCTCCATGCGCGTGTAGCCGTCGACGAGCGCCGCCTCCTCATACTCCTTCGGAATTTCGTCCATGAACCCCTTCATCAGCCACACCGAGAAGGACAGGTTGAAGGCGGTGTAGAGGATGATCAGCCCGATGTGGGAATCGTTGAGGCCGACCGCGCGGTACATCAGGAACATCGGGATCGCTACCACCACCGGCGGCAGCATGCGTGTCGACAGGATGAAGAAGAGCAGATCCGCCTCCCCCTTCACCTTGAAGCGCGAGAAGCCATAGGCGGTGAAAGTACCCATGCCGACCGCCAGCACCGTCGAGGTGATGGCGATGATCAGCGAGTTCAGGAAGCGGCTCGGATAGCCCGACCACTGCACCTGGTCCTTGCCGTCGCGCACGATCTTTTCGCCGCCGTCGAAGACGACGCGTTCCCACCACGGGGCCGCTGCGTACTCTTCCGGCGACGGCGGGCTGCGCATTTGCGAGCGCTTGGTGAACAGCTTAACGAAGGGCGAAATCTCGGGCTGGAAGACGACCGTCGGCGGGATGGTCGTGGCCAGATTGCGCGGCTTGAACGCCGTCGAGGCAATCCAGTAGATCGGCGCCAGGAAGATGATCGTCACCAACAGCACGACGACGATGGCGACGCGGTTGAAGCCGATCTCGGAAGAAGTGCGCACAGCGGCCATCTCAGCGCTCCTTCACCTTGTTGAGGTATTTGACGTAGATGTTGGTGATCGCCAGCACCATGATCAGCACGATGTAGGCCAGCGCGCAGGAGCGCCCGGTCTGCCATTCCTGGAACGCCATCTTGTAGAGCCGGATCGAGATCAGCTCGGCCGTCGGCTGGCTGGTCAGGATGTAGGCAAGGTCGAAGGTCTTGAACGCTTCCATGGTGCGGAAGATGACCGCGATCATCAGGATCGGTGCGACCAGCGGCAGCGTGATGCGGAAGAAGGTGTAGAACGGCCCGGCGCGATCGATCGCGGCGGCTTCGTAGAGATGCTTCGGCACCGCCGACAGCCCGGCCAGCGACAACAGCATGACAAAGGGCGACCACATCCAGATATCGGTCAGCGCAACCGCGTAGAGCGCCATCTTTGGGTCGGCCAGCCACTCGAAGTTGCCGAGCCCGAGCGCATAGTTGATGACGCCCCATGATGGGTCATAGAGCAGCTTCCAGAACAGCCCTACAACAGCCATCGACAACATCATCGGCAGCAGCAGGAGCGTGGTGATAAGGCCCTTGAGCGGGATATCCCGGTTGAGCAGCATCGCCACGCCGAAGCCGACAAGCAGCTGGCCGGCGACAGAGATGATGACGTATTTCGCGGTGATGGCGAAATTGGACCAGACATAGGGGTCGTTGAGCAGGTCGCGGTAGTTCTGCAGCCCGACGAAATTCGCCGGCGCGTTGGTCGACGCGCGGAAGTCGGTGAAGGAATAGCCAAGCGAATAGATCAGCGGAAAGATGTTGAAGACGATCAGGAACAGGACCGTCGGGATAATGAAGAGGTTGCGGATCGAAATGTCGCTTAGGCCGCGCGCGACCGCCCGCGAGGACTTGTCCAGCGTTGTGATCATCGTGGTCGCCAAGACCCCTGCTCCCATTTGCAGAAAAAGAAACGGAGGAGGCACCAACGCCCCCTCCGTGATGCATGATTGTTACTGAACGCGGCCGTACTTCTTGAACGTCGCGTTCCAGTCGGCAGCCAGAGCGTCCAGCGTTTCCTTGGCGGTGCCTTCGCCGCCGATCATGTAGGGATAGACGCGCTGGTTGAGCTGCTGCAGCAGTTCGGCGTATTCCGGCACGGCCCAGAAGTCCTTCACCTTGAACATGGTCTCGTAGAAGGCCTTGTTGTAGGGCGTGGCACTCTGGAACTCCGGCGACTTGAGCACCGCCGCGCTGCAGGTGTAGCCGCCAAGGGCCGCCCACTTCTTCTGGGTCTCGTCCTTGATAAACCACTCAAGGAACTTCGTCGCCTCTTCCTGCTTCTTCGAGTAGGAGACGATCGAGATGCCTTGCCCGCCGAGCGCGGCGAACTGGTCACCACCGGGGCCGGGTGGATTGGCGAAGAAGCCGGTGTTCTTGGCGTTCGGGTTCGAAGCCTCGTTGATCAGCGAGGGGAAGAACGCGAAGTAGTTCATGCTCATCGCGGCCAGGTTCTCGGTGATCGCCTGGTTGTCCTCGACGAAGAACGACTTGGCCCAGCCCGGAGGCGTGAACTTGTAGAGCTCCTTGTAGGCGTCGAGTGCCGCGATCGCCTTGTCGGAATTGATGAAGCCATCGACCTTGTAGGTCGAATAGTCACCCAGTTCGCCGCCATAGGAGAACAGCGCGTTCTCGAAGCCCATCGCCATCGCGTCATAGGAATTGTCGGTGTAGATGGCGATGCCGTATTTCTTCTGATCCGGCCGGTAGAAGAATTCGGCGATGTCGCGCAGCGCCTTGAAATCCTTCGGCACGTCGAGATCATAGCCGTACTTGGCCTTGAAGGCTTCCTTCTCCTTGGGATCCTCGAACCAGTCCTTGCGATAGGACCAGCCGACAGCGTCACCCTCGAGAGGGATGGCCCAGTACTTGCCGCTGTTGCCGGGATATTCGGCGTAGTATTTCACCGTCGCCGGCGCCATCACTTCTTTCAGATTGTACTTGTTGAAGAAGTCGGTGAGGTCGACATAGTGGCCACCGGTCGAGCCGGCGCCGAGCCACTGCGAGTCGCCGACGACCAGGTCGTAGGCGTCGCCATGGGCGTTGAACTCGGTGAAGGCCTTGGTCTGGAAGTCTGACCAGGGCGTGGTCTCCACCGTGATCTTGACGCCGGTTTCCTTCTCGTACTCGTTGCCGAGTTCCTGCAGATAGTTGGCCGGATCCCATTCGGCCCAGAAGATGGTGAGCGACTTTTCCTGCGCGTAAACGGACGTGCCGCAGGCAAGCGTTAAGCCGATACCAGCAAGCACGCTGGTCACTAACTTGCGCATAATGATTTCCTCCCTTGTGCGCATTCTACCTTGTCATGCGAGCCGGCGACGGAGCCGGCTCTGGTAGTTCCTCCCGTGATCGCACCTTTCCGGTTCCGGGCCTCCTCGCCCTGCCGGAAAATGGATCGCAGCCCTCACTTTAGATCCACTTTTCTTTTCTAATCTGGTATTACCAATTGCGCGTCGACGTCAAGCCCTTTCTTGGAAGATAGACTTGGCCACTCCTGCGGAATCCAAGCATTATCTGTCTGTTTTCCAATGATTTTCCTACTCAATGATACGCAGGGCTGTTGCACAGCCCCCGGCATCAGGGATAATATTGATAGTCGGCATGCAAATCTGGTCGAACCAGATAGGTCCTACTCCGGATCGACGTCGCCTCCTTCACCGATCGATTCCGCCACCGCCGCGCGCACCAGGGCGCCTGCCGCCCATTGCGCCACGGACCGTGTCCTGCGGCTGTCCAGGCCCCAGATATCCTTGAGCACGATCAGCACCTCGACGCCGAAGATCAGCGACAGCGCCTGCGCCAGGCGCTTGAAATCGCGCGGCGGCAAATGACCCTTGAGCGGCTCGATCGCTTGCTGCAGCAAATCGACGCGATGACCGCGCGTGAAGGCCGGCTCACCGCCCAGCGTGCCGGCCTGGCGCCGCGCCCATTGATCGAGCGACAGCTTCAGCGCCGCCTTGAACGTTGCTTCAAAAGCCTCGATGCGCGGCATGGCGGTGTCGAACAACTCCGCCACCCGGCGTTCGGCATCGAGAGAGGTCGACTGCCAGGTCAGGATTGGTCCCAGCCCCTCGTCGACGACAGCCTGCACCAGTGCCGCCTGGCTCGGGAAATAGCGATAGGCGGTGGCGCGGGAAACTTCCGCCGCTTCCGCCACCTCGCTGACCGACGGCGTGACACCGGCCTGCATCAGGCGCGTCGCCGTCTCCAGCATCAGCCGTTTCGTCCGCGCCCGGGGTCCGCGCTCGGCGGCCTCGCCGCTTACCCGCTCGGTGTCGCCGCTTGCAGTGGATCGTTGACGTGAGACATCCATGTCAATATGATACGCGCGTCTCAAAAATTTGCAATAACCTGGGAACCGCCCATGAAGCGCATTTACGTCGTGGGCACTGCGGACACCAAGGGCGAGGAACTCGCCTTCCTGGCCGATGCGATTGCCGCCACCGGCGCCGCCGTTTCACGCGTCGATGTC
This sequence comes from Mesorhizobium sp. P3_A8, assembly GCF_056402995.1. Classification (NCBI taxonomy): domain Bacteria; kingdom Pseudomonadati; phylum Pseudomonadota; class Alphaproteobacteria; order Hyphomicrobiales; family Phyllobacteriaceae; genus Mesorhizobium; species Mesorhizobium sp. P3_A8. The sequence goes on from NZ_JBFUGI010000003.1 coordinate 560,072, forward strand.
GGCACGCGCAAGGCAACCATCCCCGTCGACATCACCGCGAAGGAAATTGCCGGCCATCATCCGGACGGCAGCACAGCCGTGCTCGGTGGTGACGATCGTGGCGCCGCGGTTGCGGCCATGGGCGTCGCCTTCACCCGCTTCGTCCAGTCGCGAAACGACATCGCCGCCGTGATCGGCATTGGCGGTGGCGGTGGCACCTCGATCATCACATCAGGCATGCGCGCGCTGCCGCTTGGGCTGCCGAAAATCATGGTCTCGACGCTCGCCTCCGGCGACACCGCTCCCTATGTCGATGTCTCCGACATCATCATGATGCCGTCGGTGACCGACATGGCCGGGCTGAACCGGCTCTCCCGTGTCGTGCTGCACAATGCCGCCCAGGCGATAGCGGGCATGGCGGCAAGACCGGCGCCGCCACCCGATGGCAAGCGGTCGATCGGTCTCACCATGTTCGGCGTCACCACGCCGTGTGTGACGGCCATCGCCGACCAGCTTCGCTCGACCTACGACTGCATGGTCTTCCACGCGACCGGCACTGGCGGCCGCAGCATGGAGAAGCTGGCCGACAGCGGCCTGCTGTCCGGCGTCATCGACATCACCACGACCGAGGTCTGCGACCTGCTGTTCGGCGGCGTGCTGCCGGCAACGCAGGATCGCTTCGGCGCGATTGCCCGCAGCAAGCTCCCCTATGTCGGTTCGGTCGGGGCGCTCGACATGGTCAATTTCTGGGCGCTCTCGACCATTCCGGACCGCTATCGCGGCCGGCTGTTCTACGAACACAATCCGAACGTCACGCTGATGCGTACGACGGCGCAGGAATGCCGCGCGATCGGCGAATGGATCGGCACCAGGCTCGCCCTTTGCGAAGGGCCGGTGCATTTCCTCATCCCGGAGAAAGGCGTCTCCGCGCTCGACATCGAAGGTGGCGCCTTCTTCGATCCGCAGGCCGACGCCGTCCTGTTCGAAGCCATCGAGCGCACCATCGAGCCGAATGCCACCCGCCGCGTCACCCGCCTGCCGCTGCACATCAACGACCCCGAATTCGCCCAGGCAGCAACCACCGCCTTCCTCGACATCGCCAGACACTGAGGTCTAAAAACATGCCCGCTATACCGCGCAAGGACATACTGAAGAAGTTCCGGGGAATGATCGACAAGGGCGTGCCGATCGTCGGCGGCGGCGCCGGCACCGGCCTGTCGGCCAAGGCCGAGGAGGCTGGCGGCATCGACCTGATCATCATCTACAATTCCGGCCGCTACCGCATGGCCGGCCGCGGCTCGGCCGCCGGCCTGCTCGCCTACGGCAATGCCAACGAGATCGTCAAGGAAATGGCCTATGAGGTGCTGCCGGTGGTCAAACACACGCCAGTGCTGGCCGGCGTCAACGGCACCGATCCCTTCGTCATCATGCCGCTGCTGCTAGCCGAACTGAAGACCATGGGCTTTTCCGGCGTGCAGAATTTCCCCACCATCGGCCTGTTTGACGGCTCCATGCGGCAGAGCTTCGAGGAGACCGGCATGGGCTTCGGGCTCGAGGTCGACATGATCGCCGAGGCGCACAAGCTCGACCTGCTCACCACGCCCTATGTCTTCAACCCAGACGAGGCCCGCGCCATGACCAAGGCCGGCGCCGACATTGTCGTCGCTCATATGGGCGTTACGACTGGCGGCTCGATCGGCGCCACCTCCGCCAAGTCGCTCGACGACTGCGTGGTCGAAATCGACGCCATTGCTAACGCCGCCCGTTCGGTGCGCAAGGACGTCATCCTGCTTTGCCATGGTGGCCCGATCTCGATGCCCGACGACGCCCGCTACATCCTCGACCGCTGCAAGGGCCTGCACGGCTTCTATGGCGCGAGCTCGATGGAGCGGCTGCCGGCGGAAGCCGCGATTGCCCGGCAGACCGCCGACTTCAAGGCCGTCACGCTGCATGACCAGAAGAAAAAGAAGGGATGAGGAAATGACCGACAAGTGCAAGGTGTTTGTCTACCCGAGGGACGTCAGCGCCTTCGGCTTCGACTGGGGAAAACTGTCGCTGACGGTGGCGCCGGAAGTGAACGGCGCGACGCGCTTTTCCGGCGGCGTCGTCGACCTGCCATCGGGCAAGGGCCACACACGCCACAACCATCCGGGCGCGGAGGAAATCATCTTCGTCATCTCGGGCCATGGCGAGCAGATGGTGGAGGACGAGAACGGCAATCCGGTGGTGGCGAAGGTCGGTCCCGGCTGCACCATCTATGTGCCGGAAAGCCGGTTTCATTCGACGCTGAACACCGGCGATGGGCCGATGCAGCTCTTCGTCGTCTATTCGCCGGCTGGGCCGGAACTGGTGTTGCGGGAGTTGCCGGATTTCAGGCTGATCCCGGCGGGGCAGTGATCTTTCCACCCGCCCCTCGTTGGGGAGGGCCCCTCATCCGGCCGCTTCGCGGCCACCGCCCTCCAGGCGTTCGTTGTTCGAAAAGCCAAGCAGTTGGCTTTTCGTCCGCTACGCGGACCACGCCTCACCCCCGAGGGGAGAAGAGACAAGCATCGTTGCCGGCTCCCCCCTCTCCCCTCGGGGAGAGGTCGGATTGCCCCGAATTGCTCTTCGCAATTCGGATGGCAATCCGGGTGAGGGGGCAGCGCCTTCATCCAGCTAGGCGGTTGCACCCCTGTTCCACCCCCTGCCCCGATCACCGAACATCACATAACCAGCATCCGTCACAGCCAGCGTATCCTCAAGCTTGATGAACCCTCGCGTCGGATGGAGCATCGTCGTCTCCACCGACAGCACCATGTTCTTTTCCAGCGGTTTGGCCGCATAGGTGCCTTCATAGGTCACTGGATGGTTGGTCATCAGGAACGGCGCTTCATGCGTGATCAGCCCCATGCCGTGGGCGAAGAAATCCGTATAGGGCGCGACCTTGGATTGCTTCAGCACGCCCTCGGCATACGAAATCATGTCGCCACCCAGCGTGCCCGCCTTCACCTTCGAGAACGCCGCCTGCTGCACCGTCTCGACCTCGGCCAGCAGATCCTCGAGCTCGGCATCGGGTTCCCCCAGAATGCCCATCCGGCAGAGGTCGCCGATATAGCCATGATAATTGCCGCCGGAATCGATCGACAGCACCTCGCCCTTCTTCCACGCTTGCGGCGAAGCGGCGCGGTTGTGACTGGAGCCCAGCGTCAGCAGGCAATATTCGAAATGTGCGCCGCGATTGGTCTCCTCGCGCCTGATCTGCTCGATCATCTCGGCCTTGGTCGTGCCTTCGCGCGCCCAGGCAATGGTCGCCAGCATGGAATCGGTGATCAGCTCGGAGGCCGTGCGTAGCTTCTCCAATTCCGCGTCGGTCTTGATGGCCCGCATGCTCTCGAGCATCGCAGTCGCATCGATCAGCTTGGCGTCCGGCAATGCCTTGCGGATCAGCGTGTAGGCATCCGACGGCAGGAAGCCCGGTTCGATGCCGATGCGCGCGCCGGCCTTGCCGATCTTTTGCAGATGTTCGACGGCGAAGTTGGCGGCATCGAGCGTGCCCCAGCAGGCGGCATGCAGCGTCGGCGTCCAGAACGGGTTGTTCTGATGCTCGCCGCCCTCCATGCGGTTGCCGATATAGGCCGCGTGATCCGGCCCGCCTTTTTCGTAGACGACGATCGGCAGGTAGCGGCTGTGGCCGATCGCATCCATGGCGGCGAAGAAGATGAATTTATAGCCGCCCAGCAGGTACTGTGTGTTGTGCTTGGAGGTCGCGAGCAACACATCGATGCCGGCCTCCTCCATCAGCCGGTCGACTCTCGCCTCGTCGAACGGAATATTGCTGACGGCACTCTTGCCCGGCGCAATGTTCATCTCTCTCTCCCTGAATTTGCCTGGGATCGACCTTGTTCTGCTCCCAATCCCTGGGCTTTGCGTCAAATCTGCACCATTTTGCCCACTCTGGTCTAGCCAGAAATACGCCAACTGCACGGCTGGGCAGTCACCAAGTCGTCATCCGTCGACTATCCGTCAAATCTGGTCCTACCAGATAGGTCGAATTGAGCCCGTTCTCTTGAACTGGTCCAGCGGACGAAAATTTCAAAGCCAAGCAAGGATGCGCCAATTCCGTCTCTGGCGAAACCCTCGGCAAGGCTCATAATCACCACCGCAAGAATGCCGATGCCGGCATTCGAGGGGTGTTGTCGCGCCCGACCGGGTCGCGGAGAGGACGGAGTTCGATCATGTCAGGTTTCACGATTTCCAGACGCAAAATGCTTGCCGGCTCGGCGATGCTGCTGGCCTCCACCGCCATGCCGACACTGGGCTGGGCGCAGACACCGAAGAAGGGCGGCCGGCTGGTGCTTGCCGCCGATTCCGAGCCGCGCAACCTCAACCCGGCGATCGTCGCCTCCAACGGCGTGTTCTTCATCTCCAGCAAGATCGTCGAGACGCTCGCCGAAGCCTCCTTCGACGGCAAGGACGGCCTGGCGCCACGCCTGGCGCTGAGCTGGGAAGGCGCCGCCGATGGGCTGTCAGTGACGTTCAAACTGCGTGACGGCGTCAAATGGCATGACGGCAAGCCGTTCACCTCGGCCGACGTCGCCTTCTCGGCACTGCAGATCTGGAAGCCGCTGCAGAATCTCGGCCGCACCGTGTTCAAGGATCTGGCCAGCGTCGACACCCCGGACGATCTCACCGCCGTGTTCAAGTTCGCCAAGCCGACGCCGTTCCAGCTGATCCGCAACGCGCTGCCGGCGCTGAGCAGCGTCGTGCCGAAGCACATCTACGAAGTGGGCAAGATCGAGGACAACCCGGCCAACAACGCGCCGATCGGCACCGGGCCGTTCAAGTTCGGCGAGTACAAGGCCGGCCAGTATTACCGGTTGACCAAGAACACCGATTACTGGGGCAAGGACGAGCCTTATCTCGACGAGATCATCTATCAGGTCCTGCCCGACCGCACGTCGGCCGCGAGCGCATTGGAGGCCGAGGAAATCCAGCTCGCCGCTTTTTCCGCGGTGCCGCTGGCAGATCTCGAACGCATCTCCAAGGTGCCTGGCCTCAAGGTGATCAGCAAGGGCTATGAAGGGCTGACCTATCAGCTCGTCGTCGAGATCAACCATCGCCGCAAGGAACTGGCCGATGTGAAGGTGCGGCAGGCAATCGCGCATGCCATCGACAAGGATTTCGTCGTCAAGACGGTGTTCCTCGGCTATGCCGCCACCGCCACCGGACCGGTGCCGAAGAACGACCCGCAATTCTACACCGCCGATGTGCCGACCTATGCCTTCGACGTCGCCAAGGCCAACGCGCTGCTCGACGAGGCCGGCTACAAGAAAGGCCCGGACGGCAAGCGCTTTACGCTGAAACTCCTGCCGGCGCCCTATTTCAACGAGACCAAGCAGTTCGGCGACTATCTGCGCCAGGCGCTGGCCGCAATAGGCATCGACGCGGAGCTGGTCAACAACGACTCGGCCGCGCACATCAAGGCCGTCTACACCGACCACGCCTTCGACCTCGCCGTCGGCCCGCCGGTGTTCCGCGGCGACCCGGCGATCTCGACCACCATCCTGGTGCAGAGCGGCATTCCCGACGGCGTGCCGTTCTCCAACCAGGGCGGCTACAAGAACGACGCGCTCGACGCGCTCATCGCCAAGGCCTCGGAAACGCTCGACACGGCGGCCCGCACCGACCTCTACAAGGAGTTCCAGAAGGAAGTGGCCACCGACCTGCCGCTGATCAACGTCGCCGAATGGAGTTTCATCAGCGTCGCCCGCGACACGGTGGGGAACATCGCCAACAACCCGCGCTGGGCGGTGTCGAACTGGGCGGACACGTATCTGGAATCGTGACACATTTGCGCGGATGAGAATTCGCGAAGAAATCGGTGGTGGGACATGGCCTAAGGCCGAGTTTCGTCACACCCCCCTCTGTCCTGCCGGACATCTCCCCCGCAAGGGGGGAGATCGGCAGTTTCGCCGTCGCGCAAATTCGGCATCCAAGGTTAGCGAAGGCAGAGGTGACATCCAATCTCCCCCCTTGCGGGGGAGATGTCCGGCAGGACAGAGGGGGGTGCCTATACACCCCACTTCTCTCGATCGGCACAGTGTCATGTCATCGCCATGACCCGCGCCCTCACCCTCATCCGCCGTCGCCTCGTCGGCAGCGTCTTCGTGCTGCTGATTGTCATCATCGGTACGTTCCTGTTGCTCGAAGCCGCCCCCGGCGACGCCGTCGATGCCTACATCGTCTCGACCGGCGGCGATGCCGGCATGATCGAATTGCTGCGCCATCGCTGGGGCCTCGATCAGTCCGAACTGACGCGGTTGGCCAACTATCTCTGGGCGCTGCTGCATCTCGATCTCGGCCAGTCGGTGACCTTCTCCAGACCGATCCGCGACGTGATCCTCGAACGGCTGCCCAACACGCTGCTGCTGATGGTCAGCGCCACCGCGCTGTCCTTCGGGCTCGGCTCGGCGCTCGGCATCTATGCCGGCGCCAGGCCCGGAAGTTTCCGCGATCGCTTCCTGTCGATCGGCTCGCTGGCGCTTTATGCCGTGCCGGGTTTCTGGCTCGGCCTGGTGCTGATCGTGATCTTCGCCGTAGACCTGCGCTGGCTGCCGATCGGCGGTATCGAGACGCTGGCCTCGGACAGGACCGGCCTCGACCGCGCCGCCGACATCGCCATCCATTTGGTGCTGCCGGTGTCCGCCCTCGGCTTCATCTACCTTGCACTCTATCTGCGCATGATGCGCGCCGGCATGGCCGAGGTCTGGCGCCAGGATTTTGTCCTGGCCACTCGCGCCAGGGGGCTTTCGCGCCGCCGCATCGTGCTCGCCCATGTCGCCCGCAATGCGCTGCTGCCGCTGGTCACTATGCTCGGCCTGCAATCGGCGCAGATGCTGGGCGGCAGCGTCGTCATTGAGAGCGTCTTTTCCGTGCCAGGCCTCGGCCGGCTGGCGCAGGAAGCCGTGGCTTCGCGCGACACGCCGCTGCTGCTGGGGATCATCCTCGTCAGCGCTGTCCTGGTCATCGTCATCAACCTGCTCGTCGACATCGCCTATGCCTTCCTCGATCCGCGCGTTGGCGCCAACGAGGCCGGCACATGAATACGCTCCGCCGCTTCCTGCGCACTCCCGAGGCTGTTGCCGGCGCCATCCTTCTGGGTGCGCTGATAGCGATGGCGCTGTCGGCCTCACTGCTGTTTCCCGGCGACCCGCAAGCCATCGCCGGCCCGGCGCTGCTGCCGCCCTTCGAGGACTGGTCGCTGCCTCTCGGCACCGATCGGCTCGGCCGCGACGTGCTGGCCGAGCTTTTCCACGGCGCCCGCACCTCACTTGCCGTCGGGCTCGCTGCAGCGGCGGCCGCACTCGCTATCGGCTCTGTGGTCGGCACGCTGGCCGGCTTTGCCGGCGGTCTCGTCGACGAGGTGCTGATGCGCATCACCGATGCCTTCCAGACCGTGCCGAGCTTCCTGCTGGCGCTGGCCTTCGTCAGCGTCGTTGGGCCGTCGCTTGGCGTCGTCGTTGCGGCAATAGCGCTCGGCACCTGGACCGGCCCGGCGCGAATTGCCCGTGCGGAAGTCCTCTCCATCCGCGAACGCGACTATGTCGCCAGTGCCCGTGCCATAGGCATGCATCCGCTCGAAATCGCCTTTCGCGAGGTGCTGCCCAACGCCTTGCCGCCGGTGCTGGCGATGTCATCGGTGATCGTCGCCGCCGCCATCCTCACCGAGGCGGCGCTGTCCTTCCTCGGCCTCGGCGACCCGAACCGCGTCACCTGGGGCGGCATGATCGCCGAAGGCCGCGCCGTGCTGCGCACCGCGCCCTTCCTGTCGATCGTTCCAGGCATAGCACTGGTGCTGACGGTACTGGGCGTCTATCTGGCCGGTGAAGGCATCGTCGAGACGACGGCGGTCAGACGAGGCCTGTCGTGAGCGTGCTGGCGTCGATCCGCGACCTGACGGTGACCTACCGCCGCGACGGCAGCGAGGTGGCAGCGCTGAGGGACATCAGCCTCGACATCATGGCTGGCGAGCGTCTGGCTATTATCGGCGAAAGTGGCTCCGGCAAGAGCACGCTGGCGCTGGCGATTGCGGGGTTGTTGCCGGCTTCCGCCAAGGTTGGAGGTCGCATCGATTGGTTCTGGCGAACACAACCAACCTTGGGTGTCCAGGCGCCCCCCTCTGTCCTGCTGGACATCTCCCCCACAAGGGGGGAGATCGGCAGCTCCGTCGCCGGCTCTCCCTCTGCAGCGTTGGAGATTGGCGAAAGCGGTGGCGACAGCGCAATCTCCCCCCTAGTGGGGGAGATGTCCGGCAGGACAGAGGGGGGCGCCATAGAGCGCCAACTTCGTCATCTTCGCGGTGGACTGCCCCTCCTCGGCCGCGACATCGGCTTCGTCTTCCAGGACCCCTCGGCTAGCCTCGATCCCGTCATGACCATCGGCAAACAAATCGCCGAAGTCGCGCGCACCCATCTCGGCCTGAATTGGCCGCAGGCCTATGCAAGAGCCAAAACCCTGCTCGAACGCGTCCGCCTCCCTGATCCATACTCGGCCCTGCATGCCTTCCCGCATCAGCTCTCCGGCGGCCAGAAGCAGCGCGTGGCGATCGCGGCCGCGATCGCGGCCGGGCCGAAACTGCTGATCGCCGACGAGGCGACCAGCGCGCTCGACACCATCGTGCAAGCCGAGATCGTCGCGCTGATCCGGCGGCTGGTGGCCGAGGACGGCATGACGCTGCTGTTCATCAGCCATGATATCGCGCTGGCGGCCGACCTTGCCGAGCGCATCGCCGTCTTCCGCCACGGTCAATTGGTCGAGCTTGGCACGACGGCGCAGATTGTCGGCGCCCCAACGCAAGCCTACACCCGCACCCTGCTGGACGCCCATATCGGCCTCGACGCCGAACCCTTGCTGAAGCGGGTCGGGCTGCACGCATGAGCCTGCTCGCAGTGTCGAACCTCACCAAGCGCTACCGTCGCGGCGGTGACACCGTCATCGCCGTCGACGATGTCTCCTTTCATATCGAGCCCGGCGAAACACTGGCATTGGCCGGCCCCTCCGGCAGCGGCAAATCGACGATCGCGCGGCTGGTGTTGCGGCTGATCGAGCCGGACGCCGGCCGCATCGACTTCGAGGGCGATGACTTCCTGGCCTTGCGTGGCGCTGCTCTGCGTGCTCGCCGCGCCCGCCTGCAAATGGTGTTCCAGGATCCGCTTGCCGCCTTCAATCCGCGCGCCACGGTGGCGCGCGTGCTTGACGATCCCTTGCGCATCCATGGCATCGCCTCCCGCGCCGAGCGCCCAAGCCGTATCGCCGCCTTGCTCGAGCGCGTCGGGCTGTCGGCGGAGCTTGCGCCCCGTGCCATCCATGAAATCTCCGGCGGCCAACGCCAGCGCGTCGCCATCGCCCGCGCCATCGCCACGAAACCGTCGCTGATCGTGCTTGACGAAGCGGTATCAGCACTCGACGTCTCGGTGCGCGGACAAATCCTCGACCTGTTGCTCGACCTGCAGAGGCAGGAACGGATCGCCTATCTCTTCATTTCCCACGATCTCGGCGTCGTCCGTGCCATCGCCCACCGTGTCGTCCTTCTCGATGCCGGGCGGATCGCCGAGAGCGGCGATGCCCGCGCCATCATCGACGCACCGCAATCGACCATCGGCAAGGCGCTGGTGGCAGCAGCGCCAAAGCTGAAAAGAACCCCGCAGGACGCATCATGACCGACCCCGAAGCCAGAGCCGAAAAACTGTCGCGCGAACTCGATTCCGCCTTCCGCAACCGTGCCGATCTCTACCGCCTGTTCCTTGAAGAGCTGAGCGGGGAGATGGGTGCTGAAAAGGCCGAGGCGATCATGATCCGCGCCATCGAGCAGCGCGGCAAGGAAGTGGCGGCGGCAGCCTTCGCCAGCTTCGGCGCCAACGACGCACGCGCGATCGGCGAAGCGTTTCTTGCCGTCAGTCCGGACGGAGGCCTGATGTATCCGACCGACGTCGAACGTGGTGATGACCGCATCGCCTTCAAGGTGAAGCGCTGCCCGCTGAAGGACGCCTGGGTCGAGGCAGACGTCGGAGACGAAAAGCTCGCCACGCTCTGCCGCATTGCCGGCGCCTTCGACCGCGGCCTGTTCGAGGCGACCGGCGTGCGCTTCGACAATGTTACCTGGACCCCGGGCCACGGTTCCGGCTGCTGCCACATCGCGCTGACCAATCGCGATGCCGGCTAAGCAATTGACGATCAAAGGTGTGTTGAGATCGGGTCAGGCCGAGTCGAAAACGATGGCTTCCGAGAACCGGAGCGGAGCGTACTTAAAGTACGTGAGCACCGTTCTACTGCGACGCAGTAGAACGGGGAAGCGCAGGAAGCCGTCGTTTGCAGACCGGCATCACCTGAATATCGGCACAGCTTAGCCGCCGACCATCAGCTTGACGACCTCGTCATGGTTGGTCTCGGAGATCTTGCGCTCGCCGGCCTGGACGCCGCGCCGCAGCACGACGATGCGGTCCGACACCGCAAAAATGTCCTGCAGATTGTGCGAGATGAAGATCACGCCGCGCCCCTGCGCCTTGAGCTGGTGGATCAGCGAAATCACCTTGCGCTGCTCCGGCACGCCAAGGGCGGCGGTAGGCTCATCCATGATCAGGATCTGCGCATCCCAGTAGACGGCGCGGCCGATGGCGACGGCCTGGCGCTGGCCACCGGAGAAATTGCTGACCGGAGCCTCGAGCCGGCTGACATGGAAGTCCAGCCGCCCCATCGTCGCCTTGGCAGCCTCGGCCATTGCTTTGCGGTCAAGCACCGGCAGGAAGCCGAACGCCTTGCGCATCGGTTCGCGGCCAAGGAAGATGTTGGCGCCGATCGACAGATTGTCGGCGAGCGCGAGATCCTGGTAGATCGTCTCGATGCCCTTCTCGCGCGCCTCCTGCGGCGTCGCGAACGTCACCGGCTGGCCCCTGAGCAGGATTTCGCCGCCCGTCGGCTGGAACACGCCCGATATCGCCTTGATCAGCGTCGTCTTGCCGGCACCGTTGTCACCGGCCAGCGCCACCACCTCACCCGGCCGCACGGCCATGGAGAAGTCGTTGAGCGCGCGCACGGCGCCAAAATGCTTGGAGAGGTTGCGGACTTCCAGCAGGGGCGTGGTCTGGTTGCTGCTATTCATCCTGACGGGCTCCACTGAACCGGCGCTGCGCCTGGTCGATAAGAACGGAAATGATGATGACGACGCCGACAGCGATGAACTGCCAGAACGGCTCTACATTGACGAAGACCAGCCCGTACTGGATGACCGCGATCACCAGCGCACCGGCGACCGTGCCGAAGATGGTGCCGGAGCCGCCGAACAGGCTGGCGCCGCCGATGACCACCGCCGCGACGCTGTCGAGCAGCAAGGGCTCGCCGGCTTGCGCCGCACCCGCGGTGAAGCGCGCGGCGTAGAGCGCTCCGCCAAGGCCGGCGCACATCGCCGACAGCACATAGAGCCGCAATATGTGGCCCCTGATGTCGATGCCGGCGCGCCGCGCCGCCTGCACATTGGCGCCGATGGCATAATTGTGCTGGCCGAACCGGGTCTGGCTGAGCAGATAGTGCATCACAATGACGAAGACCGCGGTGATCAGCACCAGATAGGGCACGCCATAGAACTTGCCGTTGCCGAGCAGCGCGAACCAGGAATTCTGCACCGGCACCGTCGTGCCGCCGGCGAGCAGGAAGGCGGCGCCGCGGGCGACGCCGAACATGCCGAGCGTGCCGATGAAGGGTGGAACCTTGAGGCGCGAGATCAGCAGGCCGTTGATGACGCCGGGCACGCCGGCAACGATCACCGAGGCGAGGATGCCCGCCAGCATGGCCAGCGGCAGGGGAATGGCAGCCCCCGCCAAATTGGTGGCATGCGCGGCGATGACGGCGGCCAGCCCCATGATAAAGCCGAGCGACAGGTCGATGCCGCCCGAAATGATGACGAAGGTCTGTCCAGTCGCCAGCAGCAGCGGCGCCACGGCGAAGATGGCGATGGACTGCAGGTTGAACGGATTGAGCACGAAGGTCGCGCCGAAGGCGAGCCGTGACCAGGCCTCGAAACAGATGAGCAGGCCGGCAAGGAACAGCCAGGCGCGCCCTTCGGCGATGCGTGCGATCAGGCTCCTGGCCGGATCGCCGTGATCGGCCTGAGGGGCGACATGCTTGTCGGCCGGCTGGGCTGGTGATGTCGAGGTCATGGATACTCCGCGGCGCCTTCAAACGGGCCTCGATTGGCGAGGACCCGGCAGGCTCCTCCCGGCGGGCCGGGAGGAGCCGAGCTGGTCTGGACTTACTCGGAGTAGAGATACTTCGAGATGTTCGGGTCAGCGATGTTGGACTTGTCCATGATCGTGAAGCCGGTGCCGATGGTGACCGGGATCGAGTGGCCGGTCAGATGAGCATAGGCTGAGACGACGCCATAATAGCCGATCTCGGCGGGATGCTGGGCGATCGCCACATCGACAAGGCCGGTGTTGATGTTGTCGACGATGCTGGTCGGAGCATCGAAGGCGACAACCTTGACGGTGCCGCTCTGTCCGGCCTGCTTGACGCCGTTGGCGGCACCCAGTGCCGAGAACAGATTGGCGCCGAACACGCCGACCAGGTCGGGATTGCGGGCGAACACCGCCTGCAGCTGCGAAGCCGCCTTGTTTGCGTCGTCGTCATTGAACTGGGTCTCCAGCACGGTGATGCCCGTATGCTTGGCCATCTCCTTCTTGAAGCCTTCCTCACGCTGGTCGGTGGTCGAGATGCCGGGCTTGACGTTCGACACATAGACCTTGCCCTTGTCGCCAATGGCGGTGGCAAGCGCGCGAGCGGCAATCTCGCCGCCCAGGACATTGTCCGAAGCGATGTAGGCCAGCGGGAAATCGGCATCGCCGGCGCCGGTCTGGTAGACGCCGCTGCCAATGAATGTGTCGACAGTGATGACCGGAATGCCGGCGTCATTGGCCTTGCGCAGCGGTTCGACCAGCTGAACCTTGTCGGTCGGCGCGATCAGGATCGCGTCAGGCTTCTTGGCGATGACGGCGTCGAGCACCGGCACCTGGGTGACCGGGTTGAAGTCCGGCGCGCCCTGGAAAACCAGGGTCACGCCAAGCGCATCGGCCGCCGCCTGGGCGCCCTTGCGCATGGTGATGTAGAAGCCGTCGGTGGTCAGGCCCGGAATGAGCGCAATGGTGTATTTCTTGTCCTGCGCCTGTGCAGGCGCCATCAGCACCGTCGCACTGACGGCAAGCGCCGCGAGCGCGGCAACAATCTTCTTCATGACATCCTCCTCATTATTGGCAGATCTGCCGTTGCAAGTGACATCGGAATGGCCGTCATCCGTTCGGATGCGACGGCCGGGAACGCCTGTTTGCCTTTCGCGGGCAGCTCCTCCCAAGCGCCCTCCAGTCTATATGTCAGCCGGTCAGCCGACCGGCGTATCTGGCCACAGCCCGTTCCTCAGCCTCCGCGAGGTCCGGCAAACCGTGGCCTGCGCCGCGCCTTGGCGGCGGGCGTTCGAACTTGTAACACTTTGCAGAAATAAATTGCAACCCGGTTTTTCCGAGCTGACAGCGCCGGGTTTTTCACACCGTACAACATCCGACTGCTCCGTAGAGCCCCGGTCAACTATCGCGCGGGGCTTGCGGCGGCACAACTGGTTTTCGTGGCCGCGCCTTGGATCGCCCAGAGCCACCAATCGCGGTAGCGCCCTGCCCGTTCAATCGCTACGCGAGCGTCGCGAGGATGGCCTGCGCCGTCTTGGTATCCGTCACCAGCGTGTTGATCAGCCCGGCGCGAACGGCGGCAATGATTGCCGTCGCCTTCTCCGGCGACGCGGCAAGGCCGATGACCAGCGGCACGGCGCGCAGCTGCGCCGGCGACATGGCGATCATCCGGCTCTCGCCTTCCCAGGCGATCAGCGTGCCCTCGGCATCGAAGTAATGGCGAAGCACGTCGCCGGCCGCATGAACCAGCGCCTGCTCGCTCGGCGTGGCGGCGCTTGCCTCGGGAGCATTGATGGCATGCGGCAGGCCAATGCCGACGATCGCGACATCGGTCCGCTCCCACAACGCGACGGCATCGCGGATGGCCGTGTCGCGCAGGAAGACCTCGCGCAATTCGGTGGAGGGCAGATAGGGCGCGTGAATGAAATGCGGTGTGCCGCCAAACTCCTCGGCGGCAAGCCGCACGAATTCGTTGACCTGAAAATGCGCCGCCTGCTGCTGCATGCCACCGGTGGCAGCCACGGTCAGCACGCCGGGCATGCGCGGCAGGCCGGCCCGGATCACCTCGCGCACGGCGCGTCCCCAGCCGATGGCGACGACGGCGCCCGCCATCAATTGCGCCTGCCTGAGCAGCCCGCCAAGCGGCGCCGCGAGCGCCGCCAGAGTGCCCGCAGCCGGCGTCTCGACCACGGCGGCATCGCGCAATTTCAAGCCATCGATCAGTTGCCTGGTGATGTCCTCAGGCGTCGCCAGGTCGAGAACCTCGATTCGCACGACCCCTTCCGCCCGCGCCCGCTGCAGCAGGCGCGAAATCGTCGCGGTAGAGACACCCAGCTGCCGCGCGATGTCGACCTGCGACAGCTCTTCCACATAATGCAGCTTGGCAACCGTATGCAGCATCGTCCGCGATGCGGCCGCATCCTGGATGGGGGAAACAGACAGCTTGCAATTCCTTTCAGCAACGTGTTACACACGTATACGCCGACGGGAGTTATCGCGCAAATCCAGCCAACTCGCAACTTTCGGCCGATCCTTGGTCGCAAGGCCGGCGAGGCATTGTTCGCGAGGGCGGATGGCGCAGTACCTCGGCAAAATCTCCCTGCCTGCCGGCAAGGCGGGCAGAACCGAACATTGTTTTCACGGGATCCGCGCCCTCCGAGAGAGCGCCAACATCGGATTGAGACCATGACGAAGATGACCACCGCGGAACTGCGCGGCTATCAGCAGATATGCGGCAAGGACGGGGCCATGGTGGCCATCGCCTGCGACCAGCGCGGCGGCATGCGGACCTTGCTGGCGTCGGATCCCGCCGAACAGGCCAAGATCACCAACGACATGCTCGGCGACACCAAGGCTGACATCACGCGCTACCTCGCCAGTGCCGCGTCCTGCGTGCTGCTCGACCCGCTTTGCGCGGTGCCGCGCATTGTCGACGAGGGCGTCTTGAACCGCGATACCGCGCTGCTCATCGGCCTCGACGCTTCCGGTTTCGACGTCTCGCCTGAGGGCTACCGCCTGTCACGCCTGGTTCCCGACATCGACGCGCGCCGCGTCCGCGCACTGGGCGGCACCGGCGGTAAGATCATGGTGTATCTGCGGGCCGACAAGCCTGAAGCCAACGAGCACAACATCGCCATCCTGCGCCAATGCATCGCCGATTTCGGGCAGGAGGACCTGCTGCTGGTCGTCGAATTCCTGACCTATCAGCTCGATGGGGAAAGCCCCGAGGACTATGCGACCAAGACGCCATGGCTTGTCGAAGAAGGCACCAGGATTTCGTTGGAGTGCGGCGCCAAGGTGCTGAAGCTTCCCTACCCCGGAACGCCGCAAGCCTGCGCCAACATCACCAAAATGGCCGGCGACGTGCCGTGGGCGGTGCTTTCGGCCGGCGTCAACCACGCCACCTTCCTCGGCCAGGTCGAGATCGCCATGCAGAACGGCGCCTCGGGCGTGATCGCCGGCCGCTCGCTGTGGAAGGATTGCATATCGCTCGACCGTGACATCCAGCGCGAAAGGCTTAAGACCATCGCAGTGCCGCGATTGCGTGAGATCCAGGCCGTGATCGGGCACTACCGGCAGAAGGCCGCTGCCTGATAATCTAGTTTGGATCACGCGCAGGACGTCATGCCTCTCAGCATAGGAATCGACATTGGCGGCACAAATCTGCGTGCCGCCCGCATCTCCGAGACCGGTGAAATCCTCAAGCGCGTTTCCGAAAAGAGCGCGCCCGACCCGGAACTGGTGCTTGGCCGCATCGCCGACATGGTGCGCCTTCTCGACACGCCGGATGTGAAGGCCATCGGCGTCGGTATTCCCGGCCGCGTCGATGCGCGGCGCGGCGCCGTTCTGTCGGGCGGCTATGTCGACCTCGCCTCGGTTGCCCTGGCGCAGCGCCTGGAAGACATGACCGGCAAGCCTGTCGTCATCGACAATGACTGCAACATGGCGCTGGCCGCCGAGATGGCCCTCGGCGCCGGGCGCGGCCATGGCAACATCGTCATGCTCACCATCGGCACCGGCATCGGCGGCGGTGTCGCTCAAGATCGGCGGATCATGCGCGGCTCGGCAACGGCGGGACAGCTCGGCCACATCACTGTCGACGTCAATGGCGAGGTTTGCGCCTGCGGCCGCCGCGGCTGCGTCGAAACCACCAGTTCGGGCACGGCGCTTGGCCGCCACATTGCGCGCGCCGGGCTCGGCGCCGACATTTCTGTCGATCAGCTCTTGGCCCGCGATGCGGCCGGCGACGTCCACGCGCGTGCCATTCTCGACGCCTGGGCGAGACCCTTGCGTGCCGCTATCGACACCGCCGTTGCCGTGCTTGCTCCCGATCTGGTGCTGCTTGGCGGCGGCCTTGGCCAGGCGGCACATGCAGCCCTCGACCGCGCGCCGGCGCTGGCGCCCTGGTACCAATGCCACGTCGAACCCGCCCAGCTCGGCGACGACGCCGGCGTGATCGGCGCTGGCCTGCAGGCGCTGGCGGCGGGGCCGCAGGCGGTTCCGGTTTCGCCCTTGACGCAGTCCAGCCACGCCAGGCGCGCCGTGCTCGTCAACGGCATCCCTGCCAGCGGCAAGAGCACGGTCTCGCGCGGCATCGCCGACCGCATGGGCTGGCCGTTGCTGGCGCTCGACACGATCAAGAACCCGTTCCTCGAAGTGCTCGGCGGCGGCGACCGCCTGTTCAACCGCACGCTCGGCCGCGCCAGCTACCAGGCCATCTGGTCGGCCGTCGGTGAAGCCCCTGCCGGTACCACCTTCATCGTCGACGCCTGGTTCGGCTTCCAGCCGCGTGAGGTTCTCGAGGATCATCTGCGAAAGGCTGGCGTCGAACAGACCGTGGAGATCTGGTGCCACGCGCCCGGCGAAGTGCTTGCCGAGCGCTATGGCGCCCGGCTCGACCAGCGCCCCGCCGGCCATCCCGGTGCCGCCTATATCCCCGAGCTGATCGAACTCGCCAAGCGCGCCGAGCCGCTGCGGCGTGGGCCGCTCTTCGACGTAGACACGACAAAGCCGATCGACTTCGATGCCATCACGGCCTGGCTCCGAGCCGCCATGGCTAGTGGTGCATAGGCTTCACGCCGGTGGCCGCAGCGCCGTGCGGGCGATCTGCCAGGCGGATTCGACATGGCGCCGCGCCGCGGCTTCCGCCTCTTCCGGCTTGCGTGCTCGGATCGCATCCATGATCTCGTTCATCTCGGCGATCGCCGCTTCGCGCCGGTTGGTCGAGACAATGGTCATCGAACGAAGCTGATTGATGCGGACATTCAGCCCGCTGACGATTTCCCAAGCGACACGCTTGTCCGCGGCCTCGAACAGCGCCTCGTAGAATTTCGTTGTCGCCCGCATCACCGCCGGCGGTGTCCCCGACGCCCATGCGTCGAACAGATCCGCCAGCGCGCGTTCGAGCGTTGCCAGTTGCTCGCCGGTGGCCGACAAGGCGCAGGCGCGCGCTGCAATACCCTCAAGCAGAGCCCTGAGCTCATAGATCTCGTCGGTACGGCCAAGGTCGGGCCTCGCCACCGCGGGCCCATGTCCGGGGATCATCTGCACGAGCCCCTCGGCCTCCAGCTGCCGCAGAACCTCGCGCACAACGGAACGGCTGACGCCGAGCTGGTCGCAAAGCGGCCGTTCGACCAGCCTTTCGCCAGGCTGGAAATGGAAATCCATGATCGCGTCGCGCATGCGCTCCAGCGCCAGCGTCCTCAAGGTCTTGGCGCTGCGGTCGATGCGAAGCGTGTCGTCTGGCATGTCTTGTCTCCTGCGCTGTCACGAAAACAGATTCCATGCCAGGTTGACAAGGTACTTGGCGCTCCATAGCATGGTATACCATAAGATGATACGGGGATCGGACGGCCCCAAGGCATCACCGACCCGAGGATTCCATGCAGCCTGCCATTCGCAAGATCGTGACCTATACCGAGAACACGCTGATCGAAGGCGGCAAGGCCGCCCCCCGGCCGCTGCGCCTGATCGGCGTCGCCGCGGTGCTGACCAATCCCTGGGCCGGTCGCGGCTTCACCGATGACCTTTCGCCCGAAATCCGCGCCTGCGCACCGGTGCTGGGAGAGATCCTGACCCGCGAGATCATTGCCATCGCTGGTTCCGGCGAGGCGATCGAGGGCTACGGCAAGGCGGCCATTTGCGGCACGTCGGGCGAGATCGAGCATGCTTCGGCGCTGATCCACACACTGCATTTCGGCAACCATTATCGCCGCGCCGTCGGCGCCAAGACCTATCTTGCCTTCACCAATCTGCGCGGCGGGCCGAACACACCGATCATGATCCCGCTGATGGACAAGAATGACGAGGGACGGCGCTCGCATTACCTGACCGTGCATTTCCAGATCGGCGATGCGCCGGCGCCGGACGAGCTGGTGGTGGCGCTTGGCGCGTCGATCGGCGGTCGCCCGCATCACCGCATCGGCGACCGCTATCAGGACCTCAAGGAGCTTGGGGACGTGCATGGCTGACGCTTTCGCATGGGCTCGACAGGACACGGCGCCCGACGGCACCGGCTTCATCCGAGCCGGCGCGGGCACGCCGGTGCTGTTCATCCACGGTGTCGGCATGAACGCGGCGATCTGGCAGCCGCAGATCGAGCGCATGGCAGACCGCTTTGACGTGATCGCCATCGACATGCTCGGCCATGGCCTTTCGCCGCTGCCGCCGCAGCACCCGGAACTGGCCGACTACGCCGACCAGGCCGTTCGCCTGCTCGACCATCTCGGCCTCGACAAGGTGTCCGTCGTTGGCCATTCGATGGGTGCACTCGTTGCCCAGGAACTCGCGCTGCACGCACCGGAGCGCGTCCGCCGCATCGTTTCGCTTAACGCGGTGTTCCGGCGTCCACCTGAACTGGCCGAAGCAGTTCGCCAGCGCGCCGTGGCGCTCAACGGCCGCAGCGATACGGCCGGCACGGCACAAACCATTGCCCGCTGGTTCGGAGATCCGGTGCCGGCCGAACTGGAGGCGGCAGCGCAGAAGACGGCATCCGCACTGAGCGCGGTCGACCCGGAAGGCTATGCCCGCACTTATCGCCTGTTCGCTCGTGCCGACGGCGATCATGCTGACCGCCTGCCGACGCTGGCCGTGCCGGCCCTGTTCATGACCGGCTCCGAGGACAGGAACTCTTCGCCGGCAATGTCGGCCGCGATGGGACGCCTGGCGCCGCATGGCCGCTGCACGGTGCTGCCGGGCGAGAAGCACATGATGGCGGTCGCCGCGCCCGATCTGACAACGCGCCATATCGTTGACTTCCTCGCAGAGGACGAAGCGATCGAACAAAACAACACTGCGGAGGCGAATACCGGGTTCGACAGCGGCGAGTTCCGCCGTGCGCTTGGCTCCTTCCTCACCGGCGTCACCATCGTCACAACGATCGGCCCCGAAGGCGAGCCCCGCGGCTTCACCGCCAACTCCTTCACCTCGGTGTCGCTTGATCCGCCGCTGGTGCTGGTCTGCATCGCCCACAAGGCGCTTGGCCATCCCGTCTTCGCGACTTCGAAAAGCTTCGCCATCAACATCCTGAATGAGGGTCAAAAGGCAGCGTCCGGCGTCTTTGCCTCGAAAGCGGCCGACAAGTTCGCCTCGGTGGCATGGCGGCCGGGACGGACCGGCAGCCCCGTGCTGGACGGCTCCGTCGCGTCCTTCGACTGCGACATGGAGCGGCTGGTCGAGGCCGGCGATCATTCGATCCTCATCGGCCGCGTCCGCGATTTCGAGCACAATTCGGCGCAGCCGCTCGGCTATTGCCGCGGCGCCTATGTCGCCCCCGGCCTCAGCCAGGACGCGCTCGCCGCCACCCAGCCCGGCACTGATGTCGGCGCCATCCTCGAAAATGGTGGCCGGATCCTGTTCCTGGAAACGGCGGACGGCTTTGAACTGCCGCGCGGCCGGGGATTGGGCTCGGCCGGTGACGGCAAAAGTCTGCGAGGGTTGCTTGCGGCAAAGGCCATCGAGGCTCAGCTCGGCTTCCTGTTCGCCGTCTGGGACGACGCCGGAAATGTTTCACGCACGCACGTCTACTATCGCGGCACGTTTGATGTGCCCGCTTCCAGCGATCGCGGCATCCGGCTGATCGAGATCGACGCGATCGAAGGCTTGAAGATGCCCGATCCGGCGATCCGCTCGATGCTCGCGCGCTATATCAGGGAATGCTCGGTGGATGCCTTCGGCGTCTATGTCGGCAACGATGTCGAAGGCGAGGTCCGGCCGCTCGCCAGACCCAGCGCTTCCATCGTCAATACAGGTGACCACGGATGAAATTCTCGCTCTTCGTGCACATGGAACGGTCGGACTTGGCCAAGCCGCATTCCGAGCTTGTGACCGAGCTCGAGGAGCTGGTCCTGATGGCCGAACAGGCAGGGTTCGAGACCGCCTGGATCGGCGAGCATCATGGCATGGAATTCACCATCTCGCCCAATCCCTTCATCAACATCGCCTATCTCGCGGCCAAAACCAGCCACATCCGCCTTGGCACTGGAACCGTGATCGCGCCCTTCTGGCATCCGATCAAGCTTGCCGGCGAAGCCGCGATGGCCGACGTCATCAGTGGCGGCCGGCTCGACATCGGCATCGCGCGCGGCGCCTACAGCTATGAATATCAGCGCATCTTTCCAGGCCTCGACGCCTGGGGCGCCGGCCAGCGCATGCGCGAGATCATACCGGCGATCCGCGGCCTCTGGGACGGCGACTTCGAACTCTCCGGCGAGTTCTGGCAATTCCCCGCCACCACCTCCTCGCCCAAGCCGCTACAGAAACCCTACCCGCCGATCTGGGTGGCGGCCCGCGACCCGAATTCGCACGATTTCGCCGTCGCCAATGGATGTAAGGTCCAGGTGACGCCGCTGGCTTCCGGCGATGACGAGGTGACGAGCCTGATGCAGCGCTTCAACGCCGCCTGCGCCTCGCATCCCGAGATCGAACGGCCGGAAATCATGCTTTTGATGCACACCTTCGTTGCCGAAGACGCGGCCGATGCCGATCGCCTCACGCAGGACCTGTCGAATTTCTACTGCCAGTTCGGCGCCTGGTTCCAGAACAAGAAGCCGGTGCATCAAGGCATATTGGAGCCGCTCACGGCGGACGAGATCGCGGCCATGCCGCAATACGCGCCCGACAAGATCAGGCAGAACCTGGTGATCGGCGAGGCCGATGAGGTTATCGCCCGGCTGAAGACCTATGAGGCGCTCGGCTACGACCAGTACTCGATCTGGATCGACAGCGGGCTTTCGCACGAGCGCAAGATGAAATCGCTGCAACTGTTCATCGACCGGGTGATGCCGGCCTTCCTCTGATCGCGAGCCCATGACCGACGCCCTCTTCAGGAATTTCATCGACGGCCGCTTCGACGAGCCGTCCGCCACGTTCGACAGCGTCGACCCGTCGACCGGCGCGGCCTGGGCCAGGATGCCGGCGGCGAGCGAAGCCGATGTCGACCGTGCCGTCGAGGCGGCTCACCGCGCACTGCGCTCAGACCCATGGCGAAGGATGACAGCAACGGCGCGCGGCAAGCTGCTGGTCAAGTTGGGCGACCTTGTCGCCGCCAATGCCGGGCGACTTGCCGAGCTCGAGACACGCGACACCGGCAAGATCATCCGCGAGACCCGCGCCCAGATCGCCTATGTCGGCGACTACTATCGCTACTATGGCGGGCTCGCCGACAAGCATGAAGGCACGCATGTGCCTGTTGACAAGCCGGATCTCGACGTCACCATCCGCCGCGAGCCGATCGGCGTCGTTGCCGCGGTGGTGCCGTGGAACTCGCAGCTCTTCCTCTCAGCCGTCAAGCTCGGCCCAGCGCTCGCCGCCGGCTGCACCATCGTGCTCAAGGCCTCCGAGGACGGCCCGGCGCCGCTGCTCGCCTTTGCCGAACTCGTCCAGGAGGCCGGCTTCCCCCCAGGGGTCGTCAACATCCTCACGGGCTTCGGCCGGGAGTGCGGCCGGCGCCTGACCAGCCATCCGCTGGTTTCGCGCGTCGCCTTCACCGGCGGTCCGTCGACGGCGCGCGCCATCGTCAGGAACACGGCGGAGAACCTTGCCTACACCACTCTGGAACTCGGCGGCAAAAGCCCGGTCGTCGTCTTCGCCGACGCCGACCTCGACAGCGCCGCCAACGCGGTGGTCGCCGGCATTTTCGCCGCGACCGGCCAGAGCTGCGTCGCCGGCTCGCGGCTGCTGGTCGAGCGTTCGGTGAAGGATGAATTCCTCGCCCGGCTGAAGCGCAAGGCCGAAGCGATCCGCATCGGTGATCCGCAGGATCCGGTGACCGAAATGGGTCCACTGGCCACGCTGCGTCAGCGCGACTGGATCGAGAAGGTGGTCGCAGAGAGCCTTGCCGCGGGCGGCACGCTGGTCACCGGCGGCACGCGGCCAGCCGGCAGCGGCTTCTACTACGCACCGACCATCATCGATGCCGGCGGCAATGATCTGCCCTGCGTGCGCGAGGAATTGTTCGGGCCGGTGCTCAGCGTGCTTGCTTTCGACAGCGAGGCGCAGGCGCTGGCACTCGCCAACGACACGCCCTTCGGCCTGGCTTCTGGCGTGTTCACCAGCAATCTCGGCAAGGCGCACCGCATGGCGCGCGACATCCATGCCGGCGTCGTCTGGGTCAACACCTATCGCGCCGTATCGCCGCTCGTTCCCTTCGGCGGCTACGGCCTGTCTGGCCTCGGCCGCGAAGGCGGGCTCGATGCCATCAGAGATTACACACGCTCGAAATCCGTCTGGATCAACACCTCGGACGAGCCGATCCCCGATCCCTTCGTCATGCGCTGAGAACCGCGGGACGCAGGTGCACTGAGAAAAACAAGAACAGACCAACAGAGGAGAATGACATGAAACTGATTTTGACCGGCCTGCTGGCCGGACTGCTCGCGGCGACAGCCGCCAAGGCCGATGAAATGGCGTTCACCAGCTGGGGTGGCACCACGCAGGAGGCGCAGACCAAGTCTTGGGCAGCCCCCTTCGAAGCCAGCTCCGGCATCAAGGTGCTGCAGGATGGTCCAACCGACTACGGCAAGCTCAAGGCCATGGTCGATGCCGGCAACGTCACCTGGGATGTCGTCGACGTGGAAATGGATTTCGCCATCAAGGCCGCCAAGGATGGTCTGCTCGAGCCGATCGACTATGCGGTCGTGCCCAAGGCCGATCTCGACCCGCGTTTCAGCAATGAGCATTCCGTCGGCAGCTTCTACTATTCCTTCGTGCTCGCCTGGAACAAGGGCGCGGTCTCGGGCGAACCGACCGGTTGGGCCGACATGTTCGACACCAAGAAATTTCCCGGCAAGCGAACCTTCTACAAATGGTCGGCCCCCGGCGTCATCGAGATCGCGCTGCTGGCCGACGGCGTGTCGGCGGACAAGCTCTATCCGCTCGACCTCGACCGGGCCTTCAAGAAACTCGACACCATCAAGTCCGATATCGTCTGGTGGGGCGGCGGCGCCGAGTCGCAGCAGCTGATTGCTTCCGGCGAGGCCGCCTTCGGCCAGCTGTGGAACGGTCGCGTCTTCGCCCTGCAGCAGGATGGCACCGATGTCGGCGTCTCCTGGAACCAGAACCTCACCGCCGCCGACGTGCTCGTCGTGCCGAAGGGCGCCAAGAACAAGGGCAGTGCGATGAAGTTCCTCGCCGCCGCCACCAGCCCGACCGGCCAGGCGAAATTCGCCGAAGCAAGCGGCTATGCGCCCATCAACACCAAGGCCAAGGCGGAGATGCCGGCCGATGCCGTCAAGGCGCTGCCCGATGCCCATGTCGAGGGCCAGATCAACCTCGACATGAACTACTGGGCCGAGCATCGCGACGAGATCGCCACGCGCTGGTATGCCTGGCAGACCAAGTAACACCGTTGCAGAACGACGTGGCGCGGCCTGCGCGCCCCGTTTCGAGACAGGACCACTCGATGCAGGGAAATTCTTTCAGACGCGGCTCGGTTGCCGGCCTGCCGGCCGGCAGCGGCAGCGCCTTGCCGGCCCTGCTCCTGGTTGGCTTGTTCTTCATCGTGCCGGTGGTCGCTTTGCTGCTGCGCAGCGTCACCGATCCTGAGCCAGGCTTGCAGAACTACGCCGCGCTGTTCGGCAGCGGCACCTATGTGCGGGTGTTCCTCAACACCTTCCTGGTCGCATCGGTCGTCACCGCCGTCACCATCCTGGTGGCTTTCCCAGTGGCCTGGATGCTGGCGATCATGCCGCCGGCCCTGGGCTCGATCGTCTTCGGCATCATCATCCTGTCGATGTGGACAAACCTTCTCACCCGCACCTATGCGTGGATGGTGCTGCTGCAACGCACCGGCGTCATCAACAGGGCACTGATGGGCCTGGGCATCATCCATGAGCCGCTGCCGCTCATCAACAATCTGGCCGGCGTCACCATCGGCATGGTCTACATCATGCTGCCCTTCATGATCCTGCCGTTGGTCGGCACGCTGAGGGCGATAGATCCGATGACGCTGCGCGCCGCCGCCCTTTGCGGCGCAAGCCCGTTCGAGGCCTTCCGCCGCATCCTCTTGCCACTGTCGCTTCCCGGCGTCGCCGCCGGCGGCCTGATGGTCTTCGTCATGTCACTTGGCTACTTCGTGACGCCTGCCCTGCTCGGCGGCACATCGAACATGATGCTGGCCGAGATGATTGCCCAGACGGTGCAGTCGCTGCTCAACTGGGGGCTCGGAAGTGCGGCCGCCTTCGTCCTGCTCGTCGTCACCATGGCCCTCTACGCGATCCAGCTTCGCCTGGTCGGCGCCAGGCGCACCGGCGGAGGGATCTGAGCATGCTGCTCGACTACGACAGGCTCGGATGGCTGCGCGTGGCGCTTGTCGGCTTCACGGCGGCCGTCGCGGCTTTCCTGTTGCTGCCGGTGGTCTTCATCGTGCTCCTGTCATTCGGCTCGTCGCGCTGGCTGGCCTTCCCGCCACCCGGCTGGACGCTGAAATGGTACCAGCAATTGCTGGCCGACCCGAGCTGGATCGATGCGGCGCTGACCAGCGCCCGGATTGCCGCCATGGCTGCCATCCTTGCCGTCATCATCGGCCTGTTCGCCTCCTTCAGCCTGGTCAGGGGCGAATTTCGCGGACGCCAGGTTCTGCGCGGGCTGCTGTTGACGCCGATGGTGCTGCCGGTCGTGGTCTTCGCCATCGCCATCTACGCCTTCTTCCTGCGCATAGGCCTCGCCGGCACCACGGTCGGCTTCGTGATCGCCCACACCATCCTCGCGCTGCCTTTCGCCATCATCCCTATCACCGCCGCGCTCGAGGGTTTCGACAAATCCATCGAGGACGCGGCCATCGTCTGCGGCGCCAGCCCGTTTCAGGCACGGTTGAGGATCACCTTGCCGTCGATCAGGATCGGCATCTTCTCGGCGGCGATCTTCTCTTTCCTGGCCTCATGGGACGAAGTCGTGGTGGCGATCTTCATGGCAAGCCCGACCTTGCAGACCTTGCCGGTCAAGATCTGGGCTAGCCTGCGCGCCGACCTCAGCCCCGTCGTCGCCGCCGCCTCCAGCCTGCTTGTCGGCCTGACCTTGTGCCTGATGATCGTGACCGCACTCCTTCGCAGAAAATTGTCCAGATGACCCGACCGTTCCTGTCCATACGCGCAGTGAGAAAGACGTTCGGCGCCTTCGTCGCCGTCCATGACGTCACCATCGATGTGCCCAAGGGTGAGTTCCTGACCTTCCTCGGCCCGTCGGGCTCCGGCAAGTCGACCACCCTCTACGCCATCGCCGGTTTCCAGGATCCGAGCTCGGGCGATGTGCTCCTGGAGGACAGGTCGCTGCTTTCGGTGCCGTCGCACAAGCGCAACATCGGCATGGTCTTCCAGCGCTACACGCTGTTTCCGCATCTGAGCGTCGCCGAGAATGTCGCCTTTCCGCTGCGCGTTCGCCGCCGGCCGGATGGCGAGATCAAGCGCAAGGTCGCCGACATGCTGGCGCTGGTGCGCCTCGAAAATTTCGCCGACCGCCATCCGGGCGCGCTGTCTGGCGGCCAGCAGCAGCGCGTGGCGCTTGCCCGCGCGCTGGCCTACGATCCGCCGATCCTCTTGATGGACGAACCCCTGTCGGCGCTCGACAAGAAGCTGCGCCAGGAGATCCAGGCTGAGATCCGCCGCATCCACCGCGAGACCGGCGTCACCATCCTCTATGTCACGCACGACCAGGAGGAGGCGCTGCATCTTTCGGATCGCATCGCCCTGTTCAGGGAAGGCCGCATCGAACAGATCGGTACCGGCGAGGATCTTTACCTCCGGCCGGCGAGCGAGTTCGTTGCCGGCTTCATCGGCAACTCGAATTTCCTGCCGGCCGAGCATTTGCAAACCGCGGGCGGGGCGTCAACGATCCGCCTGGCCGACGGCTCGATCGTGACCGGCGTCAAGACGACAACGTCCTTCGGCCAAGGCCAGAAGGTCCGGCTGATGGTGCGCCCGGAAGCCTTCCGCCTCACGCCCGGGCCAACAAGCGCGGCACTCGCCGTCGAGATCGTCGATACCGCCTTCTTCGGCGATCGCCGGCGCGTCGTGGCGCGTACGGCCAGCGGCGACGAAATCGATGTCAGGCCAACCTCGGATGCAGAGGAAGCGGATAGCGCCGCCACATCAGGTCAGCGCATCTTTTTCGATCCCGCTTCGGCATTCCTGTTCCCGGCCTGACGACTGGCATTCTTCCTGCCGGGTTCGATTCCGCCCTCGGCAACTCCGTTCAGCCGCCGCTGAAAACGTGGAGTCCCGTTCCAGCCGCTTCAATGACAGCGCGTAGCGCTGGTTGCGGCTCACGATCGGTGACGATGTCGGAAAGCTCGCCGAGCCCGCAGACGCGTTCGAGGCTGTTGCGGCCGAACTTGTCGTTGGTCACCACAAGCGCCGTCGACAGCGCGCGCGCAATCATCGCCCGCTTGACCGCCGCCGCCCCCGTGATCATGTCGCTGGGCCCGTCCACCGACAGGCTCGAGGCGCCGATGATGGCAATGTCGGCATTGTAGCGCCTGACGAATTCCACCGTATCCTCACCGACCACGCTGGCTTCGCGGCTGTCATAGGTTCCAGGGCACAGGATAACCCGGAAGGTCGGATTGGCCCCGGTCACCGAGGCCACGCCGATGGAATTGGTGATGATGGTCAGCTCGCGCTTGAGCTGCGAGAGACTGCGTGCCACCTCGTAGGTGGTCGAGCCGCCATCGATCATCACGATCTGGCCTTTCTCGACCAGTCCGGCCGCACCACGCCCGATCCGGGCACGCTCCTCGATCATGGTCTGGCTGCGCTCGGCAATCACCGGTTCGGATGTCACCAGCGAGATCGTCGCGCCGCCATAGGTTCGGTTGAGCAGTCCTGCATCGCCAAGCTCGATCAGGTCGCGGCGGATCGTTTCGCCGGCGACACCCAGGCGCAAAGCGAGCCTGGAGATACGGATCGACGCCGAGCGGCGCACTTCCGTCAGGATGAGCGCATGCCGCTCCTTCTTCGATAGCCGGCTCTTCTCCATGATCGATTCTCCGCGAAGTCGACACTATTAACCATGCCGACGCTGATGGGGAAGGAGTCTCGAAAGGCCTAGCTGGTCAGCCCCGATTCGAACGGTTCAAGCCGGATGCCGGCTGACAAGCGCAAGCGCTGCTGATTTGATGACGTTCCGACGAATCGGCGGAAGACGACGGAGACCGCAATGCATGTCGTGACATTGTTGAAGGCTGATATGTTCGACGTCGAGATCGACGGCAAGCCCGCCTCGATCCCGCAGGCCTTGCCGGACTGGAACCCGCATGACCGCTTCGGCCTGGTGATCGACGATGCGCTTGGCGGCATCGGCGCCACCCATCTTCTGCAGATCGCCATCACCTCCTTTTACGACATCAAGCCGAGCCGTCGCACGGAGCTGAAGGTCTATCCCGAAATCTATGCCTTCCACATCGGCAAGGGTTATGGCGCGCACGCGCCCTATGATTTCTGGCCGGCCCGGCGCGAGATCATCACCTCGCTCGATCATCGAGAAGTGCTCGACGCCATCAATGATCGCGGCATCACAAGGCTGGCCGTTCCCGATCGCGCTCCACGCAAGGTCGTGCATCGGCCGAAGGAAGTCGATGCGGCGCTCGACCGCATCGCATCGGCCTTCGTCTACGACCCGTCGGGTCGGGTTTCGGATCCCGACCTCGTCATTTCAGGCAACGACAGGCGTACTGAATACAATCCCAACAGTGCCTTGCGGCCGCGCTACAGCGACAGCCGGCCGGCTTCGGTTTCGACCGCGGCCAAGCCGGTCAAGGAACTCGATTCGTCCTACCAGGACTGGCTGCGCAAGCGTGAGCACGATTTGACCAGCGAGGAACGCGCCTTTGTCGAACGCCGCCGCCAGGATCTGAGACAGGACGGCCTCGTCACCGAAACCTATCGGCGCATCAGTGTCCGCGAAGCGCTGATGCGGTTGGCGTCTGCCGGCCTCGATCGAGACACGGCCGCCGCCGTTTGATCAATAGCCGACGGTAAAACGCTGCCTGATGTGGGCCGGCTTCTCGATCTCGTCGACCATGACGATGGCATAGTCCTCGAAGGAGATGCTGCTGCCCTTGTCCGAGGCGAGAAGCGTGTCCTTGCCGAGGCGGAACTTGCCGGTGCGCTCGCCCGGAATGAACATGGCGGAGGGCGACAGGAAGGTCCAATCGAGGTCGCCCACCGTCTTCAACGTGTCGAGGAAGTCGGCGCCCTTCTGTGCTTCGGCCTTGTAGATATCAGGGAATTCAGGGGTATCGACCAGCCTTTTGCCGGGCGCGACTTCAAGGCTGCCGGCGCCGCCGACAATGAGATAGCGCTTCACGCCGGAAGCACGCACGGCGGCGATCAGCGTTTCGGGGTCGCTATCCAGAAAGTGCACGGCGCTGATCACCACATCATGGCCGCGGATCAGGTCGGTGAGGCCTTGCCTGTCGAAGACATCGCCCTTCCTGGCCGTCACACCGGGCAGTGCGGCAATCTTTTCCGGGCTGCGGGCGATACCGGTGACCGTATGTCCACGGTCGGAGAGTTCCTTGAGCAGGCGCGAACCGACAGCGCCCGATGCGCCGATGAGAGCGACTTTTGCCATGTCTTTTTCCAGTCCTTGTTGGAGTTCTGTTGGGGATCACGCCGCCGCGATATGGGCGAGGAGATTGTCAAAGCTGCCGAACAGCGCGTTCGAGCCGATGAGCCGAGGCGCATCGTTGCGGATAACTGCAAGGGAAGGCACGCCATTGGCATGCAGGCGCTGGAACAGCGCGCGGCCACGGCCGATCAGCTCGCTGTGAGCCGTCAGCAAGATTTCGGTCGGCTTCTTCAGCGTTGCCGCGAAATCCGCCATACCGGCATCGGCGAGCACGCCAGCCACGCCTTCGACAGTCACGATATCGCGGCCGTCGACATAGCGCGCACGCTGGATCGCCTTAAGCGCCGCGAGCCGGCGGCTGGGGTCTTTCAGGCCGGCGGCACTAATGCCGAGGGTCGCGGCATGCGAGTCCAGCAAGGTGCCTCTGACATTGAGGACATTGTGCTGATAAGCCTGTGTGAACTTCTGTCCGGTCAGACGCTCGATACGCTGGTCGTTCGCCCAGGCATGGGCGGCAAAACCCTCATCCATTGGCCGAGCACCGGCACCGGAGAACAGGCCAGTCGGCAGCAGCTCGAGGCGCAAGCCGCTGGCCGACAGCCTGTCCAGCATCGGCGTGGCGCCGTAGCACCAGCCGCAGAGCGGGTCGAAGAGATAAGTCACGTCTGAATTGCTCACGATCGCTGCCATCCTTGGTACGGACTGTCGGCTGACGGGCCGCCAAATGTCTTGGCCTTATGTGGCAGAGGGAGGCCTTGCGATAAATGGCACCCAATAATACAAACTGTCTGATCAAATCAGACAAAAGCAATCACCTTGGCTGACCTTCTGAACCTCAACCGGCTCGTCTACTTCACCACGGTGATGGAGACTGGCTCGTTTACATCGGCTGCGGATCGGCTTGGCGTCGCCAAGGCCGTCGTCAGCCATCAGATCGGCAGGCTCGAAGAGGAACTGGGCGCGACGCTGCTGCAGCGCACGACCCGGCGCGTCACGCCAACGGAAGAGGGCCGGCTCTTCTATGACAGGGCGGTGATCATCCTGCGCGAAGCGGAGTCGGCCTATGGTGAGATCTCGCACAGCGCTGTCGAGCCGAGCGGAACGCTGAGACTGACCGCGCCGCTCGACTATGGCACCAGGATGGTGGCCCCTGTCATGGCGGCATATCTGAAGACCTATCCGCAGATGCGCGTCGAAGCGATCTTCGACGACGCGGTGAGCAATCTGGTCGACGAGCAGATCGATCTCGGCATCCGCGTCGGCTGGCTCGCCGATTCTTCCAACCAGGCGCGGCGCCTGGGCACGATCCGGCAGGTCGTCGTTGCCAGCCCGGCCTTCGCGGCAAGCCTGCCCGCGAAGGCCAACCCGAACCAGGCGCGATCGCTGGCCTGGGTCGGCAATGCCCAACTGCGCGGCGTCGGCCAATGGCTCTTCTCCAAGGGCGGCGAGACGGTGCTGACCGAACTCAATCCCGTCGTCGTCTGCGACAAAAGCCCGGCGGCCTATGCTTGCGTTCTCGCCGGCATCGGTCTGGGCATATTTCCCGACTATGCGGTCGATGAGGATATCGTCGGGGGCCGGCTTGTGCGGATATTCGCCGAATGGACCCTGCCCACAGGGGGCATCCATGCCGTCTTTCCGCCGGCCCGCTTCCGGCCCGCCAAGGTGCGCGCCTTCGTTGAATTGCTCGCGGCTGCCGAGAGAAAGCGGGCGCGCGGCGTCACCAAAGGGTGAAGCGGATCCTTCTCAGCAAGACTCCAGCGGAATCATCTTGGCTGCAGCCGAGCCAGTTTGGCGGCAATGCCGTCCAGGATCAGCTCGAGCCCCGCTGCAAAGCTTTGATCCTGGATCGCGTTTCCGTCGAAGTCGCGGCTCTCCTCGAACAGCGCGGTGGTCAGCGGATAGGTCCCGGAGCTGGTGATCGAGACCACATAGGCAGCCTGATCCGCCCGCCACTGCTCGGCGGACAGCCCTGAAATACCGATAGCGATATCGTCGGCGATCTCGGACGCGACGAAGCCGCGCACATAGGAGATCAGCGTATCGATGAGAACGAGCCGCTCTCTCGCTGACAGACCATGCTCCTCCAGGAGGCCTAGTGTTGCCTCCAGTCGCTTCAGCCGGTTGGGACCGAGCGTTGGCCGGCCGGCCAACGCCGTCACCATCCAGCGATGAGCCAGGAAGGTTTGGCGCGTGGCCCAGCCGATAGCGCTGAAGTCGGCGCGCCAGTCGCCGGAAGGACTGAATGCTCCGGTGGCCAGCGCACCATCGACCATCAGGTTCAACAGATCATCCTTGCGGGCGAAATAACGATAGAGCGAACTGGTGCCGCTGCCGATCGCCGAGGCGATGCGGCGCATGGAAACGGCGTCGATCCCCTCGTGATCCGCTATCTCGATTGCCGTCCGGGCGATCGCCTCACGGTCATGCGATGGCTCGGGGCCGCGTGCGCCACGCGCCGGCCGCATCCAGATTACTGACGGCGCCTTGTCGCTGATGGCCATACGCCTTTCCTATTGCGAACACTGTTCGCATATTCTATGCAGACAATACTGCGAACACCGTATCCAAATTAAAGGAGCGAGCAACTCCTTTGGTCGGTGTTGGGCAAACAATTGTCCGCAGGACCGGAGCATTTCGCATGAAAGCCACAAGCGCGAGACCCTATACGACCGGCGCCGTCACATCCCGTGACGGCACCACGATCGGCTACCGGCAGATGGGCAACGGCCCAGTTCTGATCTTGCTGCATGGCGGTATGCAGGCGGCACAGAACTTCATGAGGCTCGCCACTGCGCTCTCAAATACCTTCACCCTCTGCATACCTGATCGCCGCGGGCGTGGACTGAGCGGACCGTTCGGCGACGAATATGGAATGGAGAAGGAGCTTCAGGATCTTCATGCCCTCGTGGCGGGAACCGGCGCACAAGACGTCTTCGGCCTGAGTTCAGGCGCCCTCATCGCCCTTCAGGCAACGCTCTTCCTGCCTTCCCTGCGCAAGGTCGCGCTTTACGAACCGCCATTAGCGATCGCCGGCGCACCGTCGCCCTTGGCCTGGGCGCCGCGCTATGAAAGCGAGCTGGCGCGTGGCGATCTGGCGGCCGCCATGGTTTCCTGCATGAGGGGGACCGGCGACATCTCGACGATCAAGATGCCACGCTTCATCCTGGTCCCATTGATGCGGCTGGCCATCCGGGCCAGCGCGAGCGACGAGAAAAGCGGGAACGTCCCGCTGGATGTCCTTATCCGCGCCGTTCACTTCGATGTTCGCCTGGTAGCGGAGATGGCAGGCACTATCGAGAACTTCAAAGCCACGCGCACGGAAGTCCTCCTGGTCGGAGGCGACCAAAGCGCTGCCTATCTGCCTCCGACGCTGGACGCGCTGGCCGGTATTCTGCCCAGTGCCAAGCGTCTCGAATTGTCCGGTCTCGGCCATTTGGCGGCGGACGATGTCGGTCAGCCGGAGCGTGTCGCCGACGTGTTGCGGCCGTTCTTCTCGCAGCCTTGATTCGGTGAGATAGGCATGCTGCATCGCGAAAGCGTTCCGAGGGCCGGGGTCGTCACCTAAACCCGTCAGTCAGTGATGACTTACATTGACGGTGCGGCCGATCCGATCCGACTGATCAACGCATTGATTTTACTTCGGAACCAGACTCGAGAGCTCGTTTTCGCTGCGGTCTGCTGCGGGGTTAGAATTGCTGGCCACGACCTGTAGATACAAAAAAGGCCCGCATGAATGCGGGCCGTTTTTTGTTTGGTTGCGGGGACAGGATTTGAACCTGTGACCTTCAGGTTATGAGCCTGACGAGCTACCGGGCTGCTCCACCCCGCGTCAACCCTAAGCAAGCGCTTGCTTGCTGACCTAAGCAAGCATTTGCTTGCTTAGGACGTAAGCGCAAGCCGATAAGCAGGCTGGCCTACAGATAGGTAGGTGGCTCACCAAATGAAAGGGCCGCTTACGCGGCCCGTTGTCCCTTGGCGGGCCTTGTCGTGAAGAGAAGATTTCAACGTGCATTTAGCAGACCTGGCAGCGACCTACTCTCCCGCGTCTTGAGACGAAGTACCATCAGCGCTGGAGCGTTTCACGGCCGAGTTCGGAATGGGATCGGGTGCAGCCGCTCCGCCATAACCACCAGGTCGGCAAAACGCACGTTGTTCGAGAAGCTTTTTGAGCGAAGGGAGCGCAAAGAGACGTCGCCAGCAGAGCTGTCGGGTGCCTCTCGGGCTGTTCGCTGGTCTTTTTTGTGCCATCCATCTGACTTCTAGCGCAATCCGCTGGATTGCGCCGAGATGGGCATAAGGAATGAGAACGATCAAGCCGATCGAACTATTAGTACCGGTAAGCTTCAAGCGTTGCCGCTCTTCCACACCCGGCCTATCAACGTGGTCGTCTTCCACGGTTCTCAGGGAATACTCGTTTTAAGGTGGGTTTCCCGCTTAGATGCCTTCAGCGGTTATCCCGTCCGGATATAGCTACCCTGCTATGCGGCTGGCGCCACAACAGGTCCACCAGAGATCCGTCCATCCCGGTCCTCTCGTACTAGGGACAGATCCTTTCAATATTCCTACACCCACGGCAGATAGGGACCGAACTGTCTCACGACGTTCTGAACCCAACTCACGTACCGCTTTAAATGGCGAACAGCCATACCCTTGGGACCTGCTCCAGCCCCAGGATGCGATGAGTCGACATCGAGGTGCCAAACAACCCCGTCGATATGGACTCTTGGGGGTCATCAGCCTGTTATCCCCGGCGTACCTTTTATCCGTTGAGCGATGGCCCTTCCACGCGGGACCACCGGATCACTATGACCGACTTTCGTCTCTGCTCGACTTGTCAGTCTCGCAGTCAGGCAGGCTTATGCCATTGCACTCAGCGAACGATTTCCGACCGTTCTGAGCCCACCATCGCGCGCCTCCGTTACTCTTTAGGAGGCGACCGCCCCAGTCAAACTACCCACCATACATTGTCCCGGACCCGGATAACGGGCCGCGGTTAGACATCCATAGTAATAAGGGTGGTATTTCAAGGGTGGCTCCACCTGAGCTGGCGCCCAGGTTTCAAAGCCTACCACCTATCCTACACATGCCACTACGAATGCCAATGTAAAGCTATAGTAAAGGTGCACGGGGTCTTTCCGTCTAACCGCAGGAACCCCGCATCTTCACGGGGAATTCAATTTCACTGAGTCTATGCTGGAGACAGCGGGGAAGTCGTTACGCCATTCGTGCAGGTCGGAACTTACCCGACAAGGAATTTCGCTACCTTAGGACCGTTATAGTTACGGCCGCCGTTTACTGGGGCTTCGATTCAGAGCTTGCACCCCTCCTCTTAACCTTCCAGCACCGGGCAGGCGTCAGACCCTATACGTCGTCTTGCGACTTCGCAGAGCCCTGTGTTTTTGATAAACAGTCGCTACCCCCTGGTCTGTGCCACCCTCCTCTACTTGCGTAGAAAAGGGTCACGCTTCTTCCGAAGTTACGCGTGCAATTTGCCGAGTTCCTTCAGCATAGTTCTCTCAAGCGCCTTGGTATACTCTACCAGACCACCAGTGTCGGTTTCGGGTACGGTTTATAAGGAGGAGCTATTTCCTGGAACCACGCAGCAGCCCGTTCAATCCGATAAGATTGGACTACCTCAATGATCCGTCACTACCTCCAAGCCCACGAATATTAACGTGGT